>CAZDGC010000137.1:0-16251 GCA_964504885.1 uncultured Opitutus sp. | reverse complement strand
AGCGAAGGCTGGTGGACGCTGAGGGACTCGAACCCCCGACCCCCTCGGTGTAAACGAGATGCTCTAACCAACTGAGCTAAGCGTCCCCAAACAACTGCCGGAAACTCCCGCCGCGGGTGGATCGACCGCCCCCGGCCACAACGCTCCGGCCGTCAGCGCCGCCGAAGCAGGCCTTCCTTGACCATCAACTCAGCATTCTGAATCGCGTTGAGCGCCGCCCCTTTCCAGAGGTTGTCGCCGCTGACCCAGAGCGCGAGTCCGTTGTCGAAGGCGGTGTCGAGGCGGATGCGTCCCACGCCACACTTCACCTGGCGGGAGAAGTCGAGCGGCGTCGGGTAGAGCCGCTGGGCCGGGTCATCCACCAGCACCGCACCCTCGAACGCGGCCACCGCCGCCTTGGCCGCTTCGACCGATACTGGCCGCTCAAACTCCGCATTCACCGCCACCGAGTGGGCCCGTACGACCGGCACGCGCACCGTCGTGGTCGACACCTTGAGGTCCGGCAGACCCATGATTTTGCGGCTCTCCAGCATCATCTTGGTCTCTTCGCCCGTGTAACCGTTGGAGCCGAACGAATCCACTTGGGGGATGACGTTGAACGCGATCTGGTACGGATAAACCTTCTTCACCAGCGGCGCGCCCCTCACGTAGCACTGGATTTGATCCTCGAGTTCGCGAATCGCCTCGGCTCCGGTGCCGGACACCGACTGGTAGGTCGACGCAAAATACCGCTTCAGCCCGAAGGCCCGGTGCAGCGGCCACAGCGCCATCAGCGTCACAGCGGTCGAGCAATTGGGGTTGGCGATGATACCCTTGTGCGCGCGCAGACCCTCCGGGTTGATCTCCGGAATCACGAGCGGCACCTCAGGGTCCATCCGGTAATGTGAACTCTTGTCGATCACCAGGCATCCGGCCTTGACGGCGTCCGGCGCCAGCGCCCGGGTCACCGATCCACCGGCCGCAAAGAAAGCCACATCCAAGTCGGCAAACACCCCCGGCTTCGCCTCCTCCACGGTGTATTTCTTACCCGCATACTCCAGGGTCTTGCCCGCCGACCGCGCCGAGGCGAAGAGCCGCAGCGAGGCCAGCGGAAAATTGCGGTCATGCAGGAGCTGCAGCAGCTCTTGACCGACGGCGCCGGTGGCGCCGACGATAGCGACAGTGATGGATGCGTTGTTCACGAGTGTGTCCCCGGTGGAGCGGGCCAACAAAACCTGCGCACGGCTGGGCATCAAGCCCGGAGAACGACTGCTGGTCGTCCGAATCGGTGCCGCCACCCTCCAGCTCTTCCGGAAGGGCCAACTGCTCAAAAGCTACGGCGTTTCCACCTCGCGGCAACCTCCCTCGAATGTCAGGGACTCACTTGGCACACCCTCCGGCCTGCACGAGATCGCCGAACGCATCGGCGCCGGCCAACCTCCCGGCGTGGTTTTCAAGGCCCGCGTGCCAACCGGGCGCCATTTCTCCGAACTGCTCAGGGACGGTGGGCGCGACGACAACCTTATCACCTCACGCATCCTCTGGCTCCGCGGCCTGGAACCAGGCGTGAACCAGGGAGGCGAGGTCGATACCTACCGGCGCTTCATTTACATCCACGGCACCAACCACAGCGAACGCATCGGGGAGCCTCTCAGTTCGGGCTGCATCCTGATGCGCGACTTGGACATCATCGAGCTTTACGAAGAGGTCCGCGCCGGGGATCTGGTCTGGATCGAAAACTAATTGGTCGCCATCGCCACCCGGGCCTGGCCGCCCCCGTTGATGACCTTGACGCGATCGCCGTCCATAAACAGCCCCGTGGAGGCTTCCTGCACGATGGTGACCGTACTCCCGTCGTCGAGTCGCACGGTGATTTCCTGAGCTCGTTTGCGGGTTGCAGCCTCCTCCACCGCCTGACCGGCGATCGCACCCACAACGGCACCACCTGCTTGGGCGACTGCACCGCCCACCCCTTTGCCGCCACTCGCCGCCGCTGAGCCAATCATGCCTCCACCGAACAACCCCAACTGCCCCTTTTGGCCTTCAATGTTCACCTCTCGCACACTGGTCACGACCCCCATTTCGCTTCGTTGCAACACGTTGGCCTGACCGGCCGGGACGGTTCGACGCGACGAAGGGAAAGTGCACCCGGTCAAAGATACCACCAGGCCGCACAGGAGCAGGAACGAAATAGACTTCGTTTTCATGGCGGGATGACTCGCAGTCTTTCGACTCCTGATACGACGATTGGGTCCAAGGGAAGTTACTCGTTGCGGCCAAAGAGCAACCGCAAGGAGTTCAGGCAAACCACCACGGTGCTTCCCTCGTGGGCGGCCACGCCGACCGCCAACGGCACGGCCCCGACCGCGGTGGCCACCACCATGACCACCACCACGCCCATCGACAGGGCCAGATTCTGCCGGATCACCGTCCGCGCCCGCCGGCTCAGCCGTGCCGCCGCCAGAAAGTTCTCGATTCGGTCGTGCATCAGAATCACCTCCGCCTGCTCCAGCGCCGCGTCGCTGCCACGTGCGCCCATCGCCACGCTCACGTCGGCCGCCGCGAGACTGGGAGCATCGTTCACTCCGTCGCCCACCATCGCCACGATTCGTCCCTCCCGCCGCAGGCACTCGATCGCCGCCACCTTGTCTTCCGGCGACAAGCCGGAGCGAACTTCATCGAGACCCAGCTCGCGCGCCACGGCTTCGGCTGCCAGCCGCCGGTCTCCGGTCAGCATCACAGAGCGAATGCCCGCCCGCTTCAGCTCGGCCAGCACCGCCGGCGACTCGGCTCGAATCTGATCTCGCAACAGAATACGCCCAACCACATCGCGCCCCAGCACCCAGACTTCGCTCAGTTCCGCTGCAGCGGGCGGCAACTGCCGCACCCACTCCGCCAACGGCCCGCCCTCGAGTAACTCGCGCCGGCCGAGCAGCAGCGACGCGCCGTCCACCCGCCCCCGCAATCCAAGCCCGGTCATCGAACGAAACTCCTCCACCCTCAACTCGGCCACTCCCGCCGCCCGAGCCTGCCGCGCAATGGCCCGCGCGATCGGATGATGCGATTGCGCCTCCAGCGCATACGCCAGTTGCAGGATTTCCCGCTCCCGCCCGCCGGGAAAACTCTCGCAGCCCACGACCGCCAGTTCCCCGGTCGTCAACGTGCCGGTCTTGTCGAGCGCCACCGCATCGACCTCCGCCAGGCGCTCGATGGCCGCTCCCCCGCGAAAAAGCACGCCATGCCGCGCGCCCCAGGCGATTGCGGCCAGAATCGCCGACGGAATCGACAGCACAAGGGCACAGGGGCTCGCGACCACCATCAGGGTCATGGCGCGATAAAAGGCCGAGCGAACCTCCGGCGTGTTCTCGAACGCCGGCAGTCCGAGTACCAGCCACCATACCAGGAACATCAGCGCCGAACCACCGATGACCAGGTAGGTATACCCCGTTCCAAACCGATCTGTGAACCGCTCGCTCGGCGCCTTCAGTTTTTGCGCCGTTTGAATCAACCGGATGATCTTTTGCAGCGTACTCTCGGCCGGGAGGCGGGCGATCTCACACTCGACCGCTCCCCACAGGTTCAGCGTGCCGCTGAACACCGAATCGCCCGGCCCCTTGGCCACCGGATTGGCTTCCCCTGTCAGGGCCGACTCGTCACTCGCACTTCGCCCCGTCACCACCACGCCATCCGCGGCAAACGCCTCCCCCGGTCTGACCCGCACCCGCTGCCCCACCCGCAAGGTCTCCACGGCCACCTCAATCTCGCTGCCGTCGGCACCAATCAGCGTCGCCTGCTTCGGCGCCGTCTTCAACAAGGCACCCACCTCCCGTTGCGTCCGATGCAGGGCATACTCCTCCATCGCCCCCGACGCCGAGAAAAGAAACAACAGCAGCACCGCTTCACCCCAGGCATCGATGAACAACGCTCCGGCAGCCACCGCCAGCATGAGGAAGTGGATGTCGATCTCGCGTTTCTTCAGGTTCTCCCACGTGTCGATGGCTGCATCCCAGCCCCCCGCGATCACCCCCAGCAGATAAAAAGCAGGCGCCAGCCACGGCAGCCCCGGGACCAGCCAGCCCGCCAGCGCTCCGGATATCCCCGCGGCTCCGCAAACCGCAGCGAGGAGCGCGAGCGTCCGCCACTCCTGCTCCTCCGGTGTCGGCTCCGCGCGAATCTCGGGCCACTCCATCTCCCGCCAGAGCCACAACTTCTCAGCCGTGGCACACGTCTCGCGCCCGAGCACCGTCGCCTGGCCTTCGCGCCGCAGGGAAAATCCCGCCGGCGCGGGAGCGACTGGCGCCACCGCCAGCCGCGACTCCACGGCCGCAATCGTCGCCGCAAGTTTCTCCTCGAGCCCGGGAACGGCCGCTTTGCCCAGGGTTGCCACCGCCACCCGATGGGCCGACGGATCGATCCGCAACGCACTCACCTCCGGCTGCTCGCGCAAAAATCGCGCCAGTTCATCCACCCAGCCCGCCGTCGGCTCCGTGCGCTCGCTCATGGCGCCGATCCTGCGTCAGGCCTGACGACCCGGCAAATTCATTTGCCCGCACTTCGCGCCCTCTGCTCTTCTCTACGCCTCCTCTGATGATCGGCCTCCGTGACGACTCCGGCTCCGCCCCCCCGCCCCCGAGCCGCGCCCCGGAACTGGCCCACCGGATCTTCGCCGCCGGCGGCTGGCTGGAGACCAGGCTCAAACTCGACCACCGCCCCCAACAGGAAACCATGGCGCGGGCCGTGGCCGCCGCCTTGCGCGACGACGCCCCCTTGCTGTTCGAGGCAGGCACCGGGGTCGGAAAATCCCTCGCCTACCTGATCCCGGGGCTCATCCACGCGATCGATCAGTCGCGGCAGCTCGTGGTCTCAACCCACACCATCTCCCTCCAGGAGCAACTCGAGTCGAGCGACCTGCCCAAGTGCCGGCGGCTGTTCCGCGCCGCACCGGAACTCGCCCGCTACGCCGACTTCCGCGCCGCCGTGCTCGTGGGCAAGGCCAACTACCTCTGCACCACCCGCCTCGCCCACGCCCTCACCGACCGTACCTCCCTGATCGCCGACTCCGACTTCGACGAACTGCAGCGCATCGCCGCGTGGTCCACCACCACGGCCACCGGGCTCCGGCATGAGCTCAAGCCGCCGCCCCGCGCCGAAGTTTGGGATCTCGTCAACGCCGACTCCTCGTCCTGCTCCCGCAAGCACTGCGACTGCGAGAAATGTTTCTTCCAACGGGCACGGGCCCGCCTCCGTTCCGCCCACGTCATCATCATCAACCACGCCCTGCTCTTTGCGCTGATCAACGCCGCGGGTGGCAGCGCCGGAGCCGAGACCCGCGGAGTGCTGTTCGCCGATGACTGCGTGATACTCGACGAGGCGCACACCGTGCCGGAAGTCGCGACTGAGAATTTCGGCCTTTCGCTCTCCAGCTACGGCTTGGAGCGCGCCCTCAAGTACCTCTATAACCCGCGCACCCAGCGCGGCCTGTTCCGCAAACTCGGCGGGCCGGAGGCTCAGCAGCAGGTCGTCGATGCACTGGAGGCCGCCCGGCAGTTCTTTGACTTCATCGGCGGGCGCCTGCTGGCAGTCCGCCCCATCGTCCGCGTGCGCGAAGCCGGGTTCGCCGAACCGACGCTCGACGGCCCCCTGGCCGCCCTGCAACGGTGCCTCGGGCAATTGGCCGATCAACTGGAGGACGGACGCACCCGCGACGAACTGCTGGAACAACGCCAGCGCCTCAAGGGCCTGCAGGCCGGCCTGACCGAATGGCTCACCCTCGGAGATCCGGGTCACGTGTACTGGGCCGAGCGCAGCGGTCGAAAACAGACCATCGTCTCCCTGCGCAGCGCCCCGATCGACGTCGCCCCGGAGTTGCGACGGCACCTCTTTGGGTGCAACACCAGCGTGATCTGCACCAGCGCCACCCTGGCCATGGGCGGACAAATCGAACCGTTTGCCGCGCGGCTCGGCGCGGATTCCGCCCGGGCTGTGATCGTCAAGTCTCCGTTCAACTTCGCCCGTCACATGCAGGTGTACGTCGCCGGCGACGTGCCCCTGCCGTCCACCCAGCACGCCCGCCTCGCCCTCGACGTGCTGGCCGACTACATCGCGTTCTGCGCCGGGCGCGTCCGCGGCGGCACCCTTGTGCTCTTCACGAGCTACAGCGACATGCGCGCCATCGCCAGCGACCTCGAACCGCGGTTTCACGCCGGCGGACGGCCGTTTTTCATCCAGGGGGCCGAGCTGTCGCGCACCGAGCTTGCCCAGCAGATGCGCCGGCTCGGCAACGCCGTCCTGTTTGGCACCGACAGTTTCTGGACGGGCGTCGACGTGCCCGGCGAGGCCCTCGCCCAGGTGATTATCACGCGCCTGCCTTTCGATCCGCCCACCCATCCGATCACCGAGGCACGTTGCGACCAGATCCGCGCTGCCGGCGGCAGCCCGTTCAACGAACTCACCCTGCCCGATGCTCTGATCAAGTTTCGCCAGGGTGTCGGCCGCCTGATCCGCACCGCCACCGATCGCGGTGTCATCACCCTCCTCGATACCCGGGTTCTGGCCAAGTCCTACGGCCGCCTGTTCCTCGACAGCCTCCCGCAGCCGGAATTCACTTTGATCACGCGCGAAACACGCTCCGGCGAATTTCGTCCTTTCTCCTGAACCGAAGTCGAACTAGGAAGACGCCCCTCATCATGTTATCGATTCGCGCCTCCGCGCTCACCGACATCGGCCGTGTCCGCCGCGAAAATGAAGATCGCTTCCTCCTCGATGAGGCCGGGTTGCTGTTCGGGGTCGCGGATGGGGTGGGCGGCCTCCCAGGCGGGGCGGAAGCGGCGCAGCTCGCCGTCGATGAGTTCGCCGGCGCCCTGCATGCACTGAATCACGGCGAGCAGCCCGATCTCGTGACCATCGTGCGCCAGACCAACACCACCGTGGCGATGCTGGGCGTGCGCATCAGCCCCAGTCTCGGCATCGGCACGACCCTGACGGCCGGTTGCATCCGGGCGCAAACCCTGCTCGTCGCACATGTCGGCGACTCGCGTTGCTACGCGGGCCGCGGACGGGAGTGGGTCCGCATCACCGAGGATCACTCCGTTGAAAACGAGGCCCGGCTGCGACGGGCCCGGGGCGAGGTCGTCTACTACCAGGAATCCAATCGCAACGCCCTGACCCGCTGCATCGGGCAACCGCCTCCCCTGGAGGTCGATGTCATCACTCGCTCCCTTCAGCCGGGGGACCGTTTCATCTTCTGCACCGATGGCGTCACACGGATGATTCCGGACTCGGAACTACGGGCGTTGGTCATGGACGCCGACCATCCGCGGGCGGCGGTCGAGGAAGTCGTACACCTGGCGGTGCGGCGCGGCGGTCCGGACAACGCCACTGCCGTGGGCGTGTTTGTCGACAGCCTGTAAGCGTGGTGTCCCGACTCGAGCAGTTCCAGGGGCTGGTGGCACGCCAGCCGGAAAACGAGATGTTCCGATTCAGCCTCGCCCAGGCCCTGGTGGCCGCGGGCCGTCCGGAGGAAGCCCTCGAGCACTTCGCCTTCTGCGCCGCAAAGAAGGCCGACTGGATGATGGCCCGCATTCACTGGGGCAAGCTGCTCCTGCAACTCGGCCGCCGGAGCGAAGCGCGCCCCATTCTCGAAGCGGCCCTGCGGCTCGCCGTGGACCAGCACCACGAAGATCCGGAGAGGGAACTGCGCCTGCTGCTGGCGGAACTGCCGCAGTGATGACTTCCCCGCGGCTGGCCCCGACCAGCGATCGAAAGGGATCCCCGTAGCTCTCGGCCGGCTGCACGCCGCCTCCGCGGCCCAACGATGACGGGCCCCGGACTGTCCCCGGGGCCGGGGGGGGCGCGACGCCCGGCCTTGCGGGACCGCCCCGCCCGGGACAAAATGCCGATCGCATGACACCCGACTACCTCGTGTCGCGGCGGGCCCGCCTCGGCGCCGCCCTTCCGCTCGGCGACGGTCTGCTGCTGATCGCGGCGGGCGACCCGATCCCGCTCCCCGAGAACAGCGATCAGACGTATCCGTACCGCTCACACAGCGAGTACTTCTACGTCGCCGGGGGCGAGTGCGCCGGCGGCCTCGTGGCGTTCGATCCCCGTGACGGCGCCGCGGCCGGCTGGCGCTCGTTCGTCCCCGTGGTGACCGAGGCCGAACGCATCTGGGAGGGCCGGCGGCAGCCGGAGGGCGCGCCGTTGCCCGAACTCCAGCCGTGGCTCGCAGCCCGCCGCGGTCGCCCGCTCGCCCTTCTCGGCGCCCCGTCGTCAGGAGCCGGACTCGCCGGTGACCCGGACCTGACCGGGCGCGTGCGCGAGCACTTCACTGACCTTCGCCGCGCCAAGGACTTTCACGAACTCTGCCTGCTGCACCGCGCCGCGGCCGCAACCGCCGCGGGGTTCGCCCGACTGCGCGGGCTCGTGCGCCCGGGCGTGACCGAACGCGCCCTGCAAATCGAAATCGAAGCCGAGTTCCACCGCCACGGCGCCACCCGCCCGGGCTACGGCACCCTTGTCGGCGCCGGCCCCAATGCCGCCGTGCTCCACTGCGAACCCTCGGTCCGCGAAGTGCGCCCGGGCGACTTCGTGCTCGTCGATGCCGGAGCCGAAGTCGACCGGTACGTCGCCGATGTCACGCGGACCTGCGTCGCCGGCCCACCCTCAGCGCTCCAGCGCGACCTTTACGAGGTGGTGCGCGAGGCACAGGAACGCGCGATCGCCCGCTGCGTGCCCGGGGCGGAATGGAAGGCCATCCACCTGGCCGCCGCCGTCGACCTCGTCGCCGGACTTGTTTCCCTCGGCGTGATGCGCGGCCAGGCCGATGCGCTGGTCGAACGGGAAGCACACACCCTCTTCTTCCCCCACGGTCTCGGCCACTTGGTTGGACTGGGCGTCCGCGATGCCAGCGGCCGTGCCCCCGGTCGCGCGCCCGACCCGCGACCCGCACTCCGCACCCTCCGCCTCGATCTGCCGCTCGCTGCCAATCAGGTCGTCACCGTCGAACCCGGCCTCTACTTCATCCCGGCATTGCTCGGCGACCCCGAGCGCCGTGCCCGCTACCATGATTGCGTGAACTGGGAGTTCGTCGATCGCTGCCTGGATCTCGGCGGAGTTCGGATCGAGGACAACGTGCTGGTGACCGCGGGCCGCCCGGACGTGCTGACCCACGCCATACCGAAGAACCTCGCGACGGAGTAGGACCGTCCCAGATTTCAGCCAGCCAGCGACGACCACGGCTTGAAAGGCCGTCAGGTTCTTCCTGGTCACGATAGGATTTACACCCTATCATTAGTAGGTGTATTAACCTATTCTTTTAACCATCGTTTTACACTTGGGCAATTGCAACTGGTTCCAGCTCCGTGATCCTGGAAACATGCAGGCCCCGGCTGGCAAGTGGCCCTTCCCCGAAGTCCCGACGCGGTTGCGGCGGGAGCATCCGGTCGGCGCAGACTCGGGGCGGAGCCGCAGATCAGGCCTTACCCTGGTGGAGACGATGGTGGCACTCACGTTGCTGGCCTCGCTGATGGCCGGGTTCATCGGCAGCGCACTGCACTCTCGCCGGGTCACCGAATCGAGCATCCTCCACGCCGCGGCGACCAGCATGATCTACGGGTTGATCGAGCAGATGAAGCAGCTCGAGTACTCCACTCAACTCCCCAGCCACGCCACCGATCCCTTCGCGCCCAACACCCTCACGCCACCCTATCTTCGCATCCGAATCAACCAGTCCACGGTGGTCTGGCTGCGAACCGTGCATACGCTGGCTCCCACCGCCGCCGCCGCGCCCACCACAACCCCGGCGGCAACCGCCGCCGCCAGCTCGGTGGGCGCGATCGACAACTTCATCGGAGCGATTCCGCTCTCGACCGTCACCGGCTCCATGTCCCAGCAGATCAATCTCAACCTCTGGGTCTGGGTGGACGAAATCCCGCAGGGCGACGCGAGCGAGGTGAAAAAAGTCACCGTCGTCTACACCTACAGCTACATGGACGGTTCGACCGAGCGGTTTGTGCGCGACCGCGAGGTCTTCCTCCGCACCCGTTTCGACCAATGAGCGCCTCCCGCCCGACTCCACCGGCGCGCCGGCTCCCGCGGGGCTGCCACCGTCCCGCCGCCTTCACGCTCGTGGAGGTCCTGATTAGCATGACGGTGGCCTCGACCGTGCTCGCCCTCAGCCTGGGCACCTTCCTGTTCTGCCTGCGGATGATGTACAAGGACACCCAGCGCCTCGCCACCAACGCCGCCCTCCGCAGCATCATGGCGCAGATGTCGAAGGAGACCCTCGACGCCTCCTACTTCTACCTTTTCCCCTACTACACCTCCCTCGACGGTTCGCTCACCCTGACCTCCGACCCCGCGCCGATGTCACAGATCCTCGACGCGGCGGACGACGAGTATGACAAATGGGTCGGGCACGGCGACTGCCTCGTGCTGGTCACGCGCACCTCACAGCACCGGACGACCGACATCCGGCAAATCCGGATCTACTACCGGGTGGTGGCCAACCAGACCCAGCGCAACAGCGAGGCGCCGTTGCGGTTCTACGAAACCGCCGACTGGGGCGAGGGCACGGCCGGCTCCTCCAACGGCCACTCGAACCTCACGACCGAACTCAACCAGATCGACCTGGCCTCCAATCCGCAGCTCGCCGGTTCCCGCCTGCTCGCCGCCCGCACGATCGGCCGCCGGGTGCCCGTGGCCTCGACGCCCTTCGCCGCCGGGGATCGCTACCCCGTCTTCTCCTCCGAATCGCCGAACTCCACGCCGACCAATGGCTTCATCTCGATCAATATGGAGATCATCAACGGCACCACGACCAACAACCTGCTTTCGAGCAGCAGCTTCAACTACACCGTCTCCCCCCGGCGGTAGCCTCCCGTGCGCGCCCCCTCCGTATCCCTTCTCCCACGACGCGGCTCCGCGCTGATCGTCGTGGTCATGTTCGCCGCCTTCATGGCCCTGCTCACCGCCAGTCTGCTCCGCTACACCCTCAGCGAGCGGCGCGGCAACGAACGCAACCGGCTCAACCTGCGCACCAAGACCACCGCGGAAAACATCTGCCTCTACGCCGCCGAACAGATCACCACCAAGCTCTACCGGCTTCGCAGCGCCTCGCCCATCGCCTTCATCGGCGGCACCAACCAGGTCGCCCTCCCCCCCCTGGAGGTTCTCCAGGCCTCGCACCCGCAGTATTCCTCCGGCTCCGCCATGGAGGTCTTCGCCGGACTCACCAGCTCGACCGGGCTGGTCTTCATCAATCCGGCGACCCACCCCGACGACCCCAACGCCGGTCTCCAGGTCAACACCGCCGCCGTCCCCATCATCGCCCGCGCCACCGGCTGGCACCCCTCCCTCGGCAATGTCGTCT
The DNA here is from genome assembly GCA_964504885.1 of uncultured Opitutus sp. Classification (GTDB taxonomy): domain Bacteria; phylum Verrucomicrobiota; class Verrucomicrobiia; order Opitutales; family Opitutaceae; genus ER46. The sequence goes on along the minus strand of CAZDGC010000137.1, from coordinate 4,904 downwards.
CCTATGCCCGGCAGGATCTCGCGGTCGACTTCGTGCCGCTCTTCCAGTTCGCCGTCTTCTACAACATGGACCTGGAAATCTGGCCCGGCGCCAACTTCACCCTCGCCGGACCCGTCCACGTCAACGGCGAACTCAGCGCCCGCTGCCAGACTGGATTCACCGCCACCATCGCGTTCCTCGAACGCGTTTCCGCCTCCAAGGGCTTCTACGCCGACAGCAACCGCCAGGGCGCCTGGGTCAACAATGTCGGGATCCTCGACTCCGGCGCCGGCGGCTCCGGCCCCGTCACCTTCCGCCATTCCACCACCGGCACGGCCACCGAAATCAAGAACAGCAGCAACGTCTGGCGCGACCACAAGTACGGGCAGTCCACCGAAAGCGCCACGACGCAGAACAATTTCAAGGTTTTCGCCACCAACACCTACGGCATCAATCTCCGCACCGCCGTCCACGGCGTGACCGAGCTCAAGCTCCCGGCGGTCTCCGGCTACGCCAAGGTCGACAATCCCGCCACCGTCGGCGAGGACGAGCGCAACAACGGCCGCCAGCTCATCGAGCGCCCCAGCAGCGCCGACACCGGCGCGATCAAGGAAACCAAGATCGGGCGCAAGGCCGGCCTCTACATCATCGTCAACCCCGACGACGAAACCCGCAACGGCTACCTCCCCGACGGCACCGCCGTCAGCATGCGCGCCCGCAGCTACCGGTGCTGGCTCAACACCGTCAACGCCGACCTCAGCCACACCCTCTACGAGGTCATCCTGCCCGGCCAGCCGAGCTACGGTCCGCTGAATGCCAACATCAACAACCTGCCCAATGCCTACCGCACCGACACCGTCGTCGGCCACAACCAGGTGCTGCGTACCATCCAGGGTGGCGCCCCCGACGCCGCCGGTACCGGTTACGCGTCCGCCGCCGGCTCCGCCCTCACCGGCTTTGACGACGCCTACTTCTTCGATCTCCGGCGCGCCAAGAACAACGCCGGCCGGCCCTCGGCCCTCAACTCGGGCTCCTTCCGTTCCTCCAACCCCTACACGCCCCGGCCGATCGTGAAGATCGATTTCGATCTCACCCGCTTCCGCATGTGCGTCGAGCGCACCCTTTCCGGCACCAGCGGCAGCGTCGCCGCCGGCGACACCGCGGCCACAATTTACGACGTGAGCGCGCCGGCCGCCGCCAACTGGTCGAGCTCGATTTTCAACCCCTCCGGCTCCCCCACCGCGCGAAACCTCGGACTGGGCGCCTCCTTCTCCACCTTTCCCACCAGCACCACCCGCACCGCCGCCGACCCCTACCGGATGTATTTCGCCCCCGCCAACCCGGCCAACCCCGCCATCACCACCGCGCCCGACACCTTTGCCGTCGGTGGCAGCGACCTCGTCAGCAACACCTCGCCGAAACCCTGGTTCGACGGCATCACGCTCTATATCCATTCCGTGGATGCAGAGGACCGCGCCGACGGCACCGACGCCGACACCGACCCCGACCGCATCGACTCCGCCGTGCGCCTGTGGCACGGCCGCGGCCCCGTCGTCTCGCTCGATGGCACCACCTACCCTTCGAAGACCGGTTTCACCCTCGCCACCAACGACGCCACCTACCTCGTCGGCCACTTTAACGCCGACGGCGGCATCAACTCCTCGACCTCCGCCACCGGCAACGGCGGCTACAGCGCGCGGTATCCCGATTCCTCGAACGAGCGGCTCTGCGCGGTGATGGCGGACGCGATCACGATGCTCTCCCAGCCGTACTTCACCAACTCGACCGTGCCCTACACCCAGAACTCGGGCTGGTCCGACTCGTTGAGCGCCCACCGCAGCGGCACCTCCGGTTGGAGTTCGAGCTGGCAAACCTCCCAACCCGGCAGCGGCAACGGCATCGAGGGCGTCAGCACCTCGAAACAGCCGGCGGCGATGCCGAACCTGGGCAGCGCCACCGCCGGCCCCGGTTTCTCCCGGAGCACCAAGTTCTCCCCCAACACCACCGAGATTTCCTCCTGCCTGCTCGTCGGCATCGTGCCGACCAATCACGATCCGTCCGGCCTCACCGGCGGCCCGCCTTCGTCCGCCGGCAACGGCCAGGGCAGCGGCGGGCTGCACAACTTTCCCCGCCTGCTCGAGGTCTGGGGCACCGCCGGGCTGTGGATTCGGGGTTCGATGGTCGCGATGTTCGAGAGCCGCGTGGCGATGGAGCCGTGGTCGCTCCGCGTCTACTCCGCGCCCGCCCGCACCTGGGGCCTCCACGAAAACCTCCGGAGCCCCAGCCACGATCTTCCCCTCGAACCCATTCTGCTCGGCGCCCGCCGCCTCGGCTACCGCGAGATCACCGCGCCCGAATACGCCGCCATGAAGACGACCATCGAGGCCCTGCCGCACTGAGAAGGCGTCGAATCAGTCGATTTCTTGGAGGGCGGCGCTCTGTCGCCGCCGCGAACACACCTGCGGCGCCGAGGGACCGGCGCCCTCCGTCGACCTGGCTTCGTGGGCTTTTTCGACACCCTCTGAACCGCGATCGCCCCCGGTCCGACCCGGCTGACACCCTCCACCGATCCGCCCGGCCAGCGAGCCCGCGGGGCCGGGCGGGAACGCAAAAAGCGTCGCTCCCCCCGGCTTTCCTGTGCATGGGTGGAACCTCCCTTCCGCTTTCGCACCATGCCCTTGCTGCCGCCTGTCCGCCACCACCGCCCGGCGATCCGCCTCGCGCTCGCCTTCCTCCCCGCCCTCGTAAGCGCCGCCGCGCCCGACCCCGCCCCCCCGACAACGGCCCTGCAACGTTTCTATGCCTGGCCGCCGCCCCCCGACCACCCGCACGCCAATGGACCCGATTTCTGGGACTGGCGCCCGGACCAGTCGCCCGCCGGCGGCCCCGCCCCGCTCGTCGACCTGCGCTCCCTCAACGAGACCGTCGCCGGCCAGAGCGGCTGGGTCACCCGTCGCGGCGATCGGATCGTCCTCGGCGATGGACGCCCCGTGCGCTTCTGGGCGGTCAACACCACCGGCAACGCCCCGCTCCCGGAATTGCAGCAGTTCGCCCGCGACCTCGCGCAACGCGGCGTGAATCTGGTCCGCATTCACGGCGGCGCCCGCAAGACGCTCCTCGACCTCCGCAGCGACCGCTTCGACGCCGTCAACCCGGCCGTGATCGACCAGATGCACAAGGCCGTCGTCGCCGCCCGCGCCGCCGGCATCTACACCTTTGTCTCCAACACCCTTTTCATCATCGAGCTCAAGGTGAAGGCCTCGTACGGTCTGGAAGGATACACGCAGGCCTGGCTCGACGCCCACCCCCAGCAGCAGGTTCCGTTCGGCCTCGTCTTCCTCAACGACCGCTTCCGCGCCGCCTTCAAGGGCTGGCTGCGCGAATTCCTCACCGCTCCCAACCCCTACGACCCCGGGCGCACGCCCCTCGCCCGCGACCGCTCCGTCGCCGTCTTCGAGATCCTCAACGAGGACAACCTGTTCTTCTACACCTTCAAGCCCGAGTCCTGGCCCGAAGCGCAGCGCGTCCTCGCCGGTCGGAAGTTTCATCGCTGGATCGCGGAGAACCGCCGCACCACCGCGGACCGCGACGCCGACGCCACCGTCCGCCGCGTCATCACGGCCTGGAATTCGCCCCTCCCCGGCGACGACCCCGCCCGCGGTGTCCTCGCGCTCGCCAACGCCGGCACCATGGGCACCCCCGCGACCAGGAACGCCGCCCGGATGGCCGACCAGATCGCCTTCCTCGGCGACGTGCAGCGCGGCTTCCACGCCGAGATGACCGCGCTGATCCGCGAGTGCGGCTTCGGCGGCCTCGTCTCGCCCTCCAACTGGCACACCGCCAGCCCGCCCATCCTGCTCGACCTCGAGCACGAAACCTACCGCCAGGGCGACCTGATCGACCGCCATGCCTACTTTGCCCCGGTCATCGCGCGGGAGCGCGTCAAACACCGCATCGGGGTCGGCGATACGTTCCTCGGCCTCTCGATTCTCGCCGGCCCGGCCGCCAGCCCCACCAATGTCCGCCAGACCTTCAACTACCCGAGCGCGATGTCGGAATTCGCCTGGGTCAACTACAACGCCGCCGGGGTGGAGGCGCCGCTCCTCGCCGCCGCCTACTTCGCGCTCACGGATTTCGATCTGCCGATTTGGTTCGCCCTCGGCAAACTCTGGCACGACTCCCTCGCCAAGTGGGCCGCCGGACGCCCCAGCGTCATCGGCCAGTTTCCCGGCGCCGCCCTGCTCTTCCGCCGCGGCGACGTCGCCGAGGCTCCGGTGGTCGTCCGCGAGGGCCGCACTCTCGCCACCATCCAGCGCCGCGAACCCGCCCGGATCATGCCGCCCCGGGGCTTCGATTCCACCCGCGACGACGCCACCACCATCGGCACCGCCACGCCCGGCGGCAGCGGCGCCCTTGATCCGCTCGCGATGATGGTTGGCAAGGTGGAGCAGACTTTCGACACCGACGCCGACGAAATCTCCCCCCGCCTCGCCGCGTGCATCGACCGGCCCAACGGGCGCGTCACCTCCGCCACCGGCGAACTGGTCACCGACTGGCGGCGCGGCCTCTTCACCGTGAACACCCCGCGCGCCCAGGGCGCGAGCGGCTTTCTCCGCGCCGCCGGGCGCATCGATCTCGGGGACGTCGTGCTGGCGGCGCAGAACCGCTTCGGCGCCCTCCTCGTCATCGCGCTCGACGGGCGCCCGCTGGCCCGGGCGGAACGCATCCTGGTCCAGGTGGGCGCCGTGGATCGGCCGACCGGATTCGCCACCGAGCCGGTGCAGCTCTCCTGGCAGGGCGGGGACTACACCGGCCACCGGATCCTCGCCACCGGCGGGCTGCCCTGGCAGGTCGAGCGTATCCAGGCGTCGGTTACACTGAAAGGCGCCGCCGGCCGGGTGCGCGCCGCCACCGCCCTCGATCCC
>CAZDGC010000136.1:0-16628 GCA_964504885.1 uncultured Opitutus sp. | reverse complement strand
CGACGTCGTCGGTGGTGAGCGGGCGGCCGTCGGACCAGCGGGCCTTGGGATCGATCCGGTAGTGGACGGTGGCGGTTGCGGGGGTGACGGCCCACGCGGTCACGAGGCCCGCATAGCCGGCGCCGGGGACGTTGGGATGGCGCTCGACGAAGTAGGGTTCGACGTAGTCGAGCAGGTAGGGGCGGATGCCGCCGGTGGCGTCGGGGCCGATGGTGCGGAGGGTGCGCGGAAAATCGGCAATGAAGTAGTGAAACGTGCCGCCCTTCTTCGCCTGCGGATCGGCGAATTCGGGGTGTGCGGAGCCGTCCTCCCAGGGGAGGTTGGCGGGGACATCGGCGGGGGATTTGAAGACGTAGAAGTCGGCCTGTTCCTTCAGGGTGCGGGCGAGATCGGCTTCCATGGCCGGCGCGGCGGCGGAGGCGGCGGACTGGCCGGGCGCGGAGGAGGCGGGTGCGGCGTCGCGGCCGCAGCCGGCGAGAAGCAGGGCGAGGGTGGCGAGGGTGGAGGCGCGGGCGGAGGGTGGGGACATGGGGGATGTCTGACTCGAATCGATCGATGAAGTGGCCGCGTTGGAGCGCAGAGCGACAACGTGGCGGGGAAAGGGGAGCGAAGGAGGCCGCGCTTTCGCGGCACTCAAGCGCGGTTACCCGCGGCGGTCGGTGGCGTCGAGCGAGTGTGGCCACGCTTTCGCCCGGGCGGGCTCAAGCGCGGCTACGGCTGACTCACGGCAAATCGTAGTGGCAGGCGACGGTGTGGGCGGGGAGGCCGGGAGCGGGGCGCAAGGCGGGCGCCTCGACCTTGCAGCGGTCGGTGGCGTGAGGGCAACGGGGATGGAAGGGGCAGCCGGCGGGCGGGTGGATGGGCGAGGGCACGTCGCCCTGAAGCACGATCCGTTCCCGGCGGCCACGGGGATTGGGACGCGGGATGGCCGAGAGCAGGGCGCGGGTGTAGGGATGGCGCGGGGCGCGGTAAATATCGTCGGCCGGGGCGAGTTCGACGATGCGCCCAAGGTACATGATGGCGATGCGATCGGAGACGTGTTTCACGACCGCAAGGTTGTGGGCGATGAAGAGGTAGGTGAGGCCGAGTTCGCGCTGCAGGTCGAGGAGCAGGTTGAGCACCTGGCTCTGGATGGAGACGTCGAGGGCGGAGACGGGCTCGTCGCAAACGAGCAGGCGCGGGTTGAGGGCGAGGGCGCGGGCGATGCCGATGCGCTGGCGCTGGCCGCCGGAGAATTCAAACGGGTAGCGGTCGGCGGCGCCGGCGGGGAGCCCGACCTGGTCGAGGAGGGCGAGCACCCGGGCACGGCGGGCGCGGGCATCGCCGAGGCGGTGGATGATCAGCGGTTCGCCGATGATTTCGCCGACGGTGTGGCGCGAGTTGAGGGACTCGACCGGATCCTGAAACACCATCTGCAGGTGGCGCCGGTGCGGCTTGAGCGCCCGCTGGGTGAGCGGGGCGAGATCGGTACCCTCGAACAGGATACGCCCGGTGGTGGGCCGGTGGAGGCGCACGAGGCACTTGCCGAGGGTGGACTTGCCGCAGCCGGATTCGCCGACGAGGCCGACGGTCTCGCCGGAGTGGAGCGCGAGGGAGACGCCGTCGACGGCCTTGCAGGAGCGGGAGGCGCGGAGGAAGACCCCCTCGCGGACGGGGAAATGCATGCGCACGTCCTGCACGTCGAGGAGCGGGGCGGGGACGGAGCGGGGCGAGGACGAGGGCGGTTCCACGGGGATCAGCGGGAGGGCAGTTCGCGCCAGCGGTGGCAGGCGACCTCATGACCGGTGGCGACCGCCTCGATCACCGGCGTGTCGCCGCAGCGGTCGACGCGGAACGGGCAGCGGTTCTGGAAGCGGCAGCCAGAAGGCAGATCCTTCAGGCCGGGCACCATGCCCTCGATGATTTTCAGGCGGGTCTTGCGTTCGTTTTCCAGGCGCGGGATCGAGTCGAGCAGACCGCGGGTGTAGGGGTGGGCCGGACGATCGAAGATGGCCTGCACCGGGCCGGACTCGGCGACGCGCCCGGCGTACATGACGACGACGTCGTTGCAGGTCTCGGCGATCACGCCGAGGTCGTGGGTGATCAGGATGATGGCGAGCCCGAGATCGCGCTGCAGGCCCTGCATCAGTTCGAGGATTTGGGCCTGGATGGTGACGTCGAGCGCGGTGGTGGGTTCGTCGGCGATCACGACGGCGGGTTCACAGGCGAGGGCCATGGCGATGACGACGCGCTGGCGCATGCCGCCGGAGAGCTGGTGCGGGTACTCGCCCATCCGGATCTCGGGGGCGGGGATGCCGACCTTGCGCAGCATCTCGGTGCCGCGGCGCCAGGCTTCGGCCTTATCCTTGGTGCGGTGCAGGAGAAACACCTCGCTGAGCTGGCGCCCGATGGAGTGCACCGGATTGAGCGCCGTCATCGGCTCCTGAAAGATCATGCCGATGCGACCGCCGCGGATCTCGTGCATCTCCTCGGCGGGCAGGGTGGCGAGATCGCGGCCGTCGAACAGGATGCGGCCGGCCTGGATCCGTCCCATCGGCTGCGGAAGCAGGCGCATGATGGAGAGCGCGGTGACGCTCTTGCCGCAGCCGGACTCGCCGACGATGCCGAGGGTGCGGCCACGGTGCACGTCGAAGCTCACGCCATCGACGGCAGTGAGCCGGCCGGCATCGGTGTCGAACGTGGTGACGAGGCCGCGGACGGAGAGGATGACGTCCGGATCGGCGGGGGCGTTGGCGGCGGGCACGGGCGGGGGTCAGTTCGCCTTGAACTGGTCGAAGACCTGGAGGGCGGCGGGGAAGGTGCGGCCGGCGCGGCGGGCGGCGGGCAGGTCCTTGCGCTCGTCGGGGTCGATCCAGTGGAGGAAGAACTCCTCGAGGTCGCGCGACTGGGCGACGTTGAAGCCGTGGGGCCATTTCACGTAGCGCCAGTAACCGCCGCGATAGAAGGGCCGCTGCCAGCCGTTCACCCAGGCGGCGTCGTCGTGGATGATCTGCTCAATCTCGGCCGCGAGGCGTTTGATTTCGTCGAGGGTCTCGGCCTTGTCGTAGGCCTCGATCAGGCGATCGAGCTCGGGAAGGTAGGTCATCGTCATGTTGTTGGTCTGCACGACGACCTCCTTGGGCTTCGGGTTGGCGACGGAGCCGGTGGCGGTGGTGACCGGTTGGCCGTCGCGGGTGTAGGCATCCTTGTAGGCGTTGGAGCCGTGGTACATTTCCCAATACCGCGGGTAGAGCTCGACGGAGCGGGAGAGGGCGGCGAGGGCGATCTCGTGGTTCTTCTCCTGCATCTTTTTCCAGCCGGTGGTGCTGTCGAGGACCTCGAGCTTGAGCTCGAGACCGGCCTTGAGGGCCTCCTGTTTCAGGATGGGGAGCAGGTCGCGCTGTGCCTGGCCGTAGGCGGTGAGGGTGAAGGAGAGCCGCTGGCCGGCGGCGTTGGTGAGGACGCCGTCGGGCCCCTGGGTGGTGAAGCCGGCCTGGGCGAAGTACTCGCGGGCCTTCACGGGATCGAACGGGCGGGCGGTGATCGTCGGGTGCATGCGCCAGCCGTAGCCGTCGGAGCGCGTCTGCATCTGCTCGGCGTCGCCGCGGAAAAACTGCGAGCAGACGAGGGCGATGTTGGAGGCGTGCTGGATGCCGGTGCGGACGTCGCGGTGGTCGAGCAGCGGCTTGGCGCGGTTGATCCAGAGGCCCCAGTCGGGACGCGGGGTGCGGTTGTAGAACTTGAAGCGCTGGAGGCGGCCGGCGGCGACCTCGGGATGGGTTTCGGGGAGGGTCTCGTACCAGTACTTGGGCAGGTTGAGGGGGAGGATATCGAGGTCGCCGCGGGCGAAGGCCTCGACGGCCTTGTCAGGATCGCGGATGACCTCGAGGCGGTAGCGGTCGGGGTTGAAGCGGCCGCGGAAGAAGCGTTTGTCGGCGGCCCACCAGTCCTTGAGGCGGGTGAGGGTGACGGCGCGGCCCTTCTCGATGTCCTTCTCGAAAAGCTGGTAGGCGCCGAGCTTGGGGGTGACGCGCCACTGGAAGCGCTCGATCCAGCCCGGGCCGAAGTCCTGGTAGGCATGGCGTGGATACGGCACCCAGTTGCCGAAGCGCACGGCGAGGTCGGGCTTCCGCTCCGGGTGGACGGTGGCGAAGGTGAGTTGGTCGAAGACGATGACCTGCCGGAAATACTTCGTGTAATAGTCGTTGTACCACGGCTCGTTGAGGTGCGGGCTGCGCATGAAGTAGAGTGTGAAGACGACGTCGTCGGTGGTGAGCGGGCGGCCGTCGGACCAGCGGGCCTTGGGATCGATGCGGCCGTAGAGGGTGCGGCCGTCGGGGCTGACGGCCCATTCGGCGAGCAGGCCGGGGAAGGCGCCGCCGGGGAGGTTGGGGTGCGGGTGGATGAAGGCGGGTTCGACGTAGTCGAGGAGGTAGGGGCGGATGCCGCCGGTGGCGTCGGGCCCGATGGTGCGGATAGTGCGAGGGAAATCGGTGATGTAGTAGTTGAAGGTGCCGCCCTTCTTCGCGTTGGGGTCGGCGAACTCGGGGAGGTCGGCGCCGTTTTCCCACTTGAGGTCGGCGGGGAGGTCGGCGGGGGTCTTGAAGACGTAGAAGTCGGGCTGCTCCTTGATGGTCCTGGCGAGGTCGGCCTCCATGGCGCCGGCGGTGGAGGCGGCGGGCGAGCTGGCGGCGGGAGCGGAGGGGGAAGTCGATGCCGGCTTGCCGCAGCCGCCGGCGAGGAGGAGCCCGGCCAGGGCGGCGGGGAAGGCAAGGGCGGCGAAGCGGCGCGGGAGGACGGCGGAGGACATGGCGCGTTACTGGTAAAGGGTGAATTTCTTGGGATCAAACGCCTCGCGGATCGCCTCGCCGACGAAAGTGACGAGGACAAGGACGAGCACGAGGGCGGAGAAGGCGGAGGCGACGATCCAAGGTGATTGGAGGTTGGAGGTGCCCTGGCGGAGCAGTTCGCCCCAGCTCGGGGTGGGCGGGGGCAGGCCGAAGCCGAGAAAGTCGAGGGCGGTGAGCGCGCTGATCGAGCTGGCAATGGTGAAGGGGATGAAGGTGACGATGGTCGAGAGCACGTTGGGCAGGATGTGCCGGAAGATCACCCGCGGGGTGCCCGCGCCGAGCACCTGGGCGGCGTGGACGTAATCGCGCGCCTTTTCGCGGTAGGTCGCGGAGCGCATGTAGTAGGTCATGCCGGTCCACGAGAACAGCACGACGATGAAGAGGAGTACGCCGAGGTTCATGCCGATGCCGGCGGGCACGATGGACGCGACGATGATGACGACGAAGAGGAAGGGGATGTTGGACCAGATCTCGATCAGGCGCTGCACGAGCAGGTCGAACCAGCCGCCGAAGTAGCCCATCAGGCAGCCCAGGGTGATGCCGACGGCGTAGGTGAGCAGGATGAAGGCGGCGGCGAAGACGAGGGCGTTGCGGAAGCCGTAGACGAGGCGCGCGAGGATGTCGCGGTTGATCTGATCGGTGCCGAGGTAGTGGCCCTTGCGCCAGTCAGGCGGGCGGGGGCGGAAGGTGTCGCCGGCGTAGCAGTTTTCCAGCGGGTTGTAGGGCACGGGTGGCAGCAGCACCCAGTCATCGCCCGCGGTCTGGGCGGCGAACTTCGCGCGGAGGTCGCGGTAGTTGACCTCGTAGTCGTAGTCGAAGCCGAATTCCCGGCCGGTGTGAATGGCGCCATAGGTCGGGAAATACCAGCGACCCTCGTGGCGTACGACCAGCGCCCGGCTGTTGACCAGGAGTTCCGCGGCGAGCGAGAGCACGATGGCGACGGCGAGGATCAGGAAGGAGATGTAGCCCCGACGGATGGAGCGGAACCGCTGCAGCTTCTTGCGGGTGAGCGGGTCGAGGCGGATGAAGGGAAAGCGCCGGGTCATGGGCGGATCACTTGAACCGGATGCGCGGATCGATCAGCGCGACCAGGACGTCGGAGAGGATGTTGCCCAGCAGGAGCAGGAGGGAGGAAATCAGCAGGACCCCCATCACCGTCGGGTAGTCGCGATCGACGACCGAGGTGTAGCCGAGGAGCCCCATGCCGTTGATGTCGAAGATGAATTCGATCAGGAACGAGCCGGTGACGAGCACGCTGAGGTGCTGGCCGAAATGGGTGGCGATCGGGATGAGGGAGTTGCGCAGGGCGTGGCCGATCACCGCCTGGCGGAAGGTGACGCCCTTGGCCATCGCCGTGCGCACAAAGTCGGCGGCGAGGTTGTCCATCAGGTGGTTCTTCATCAGCAGGGTGACGAAGGCGAAGCTGCCCACGGTGTAGCAGACCAGCGGCAGGACGGCGTGGTGGATGAGGTCGAAGGCCTTCCCGGGGAGGGTGAGGTCCTCGAAGCCGCGGCTGACGAAGCCGCCCATCGGGAACCAGCCCAGGCGGGCGGCGAGGTAGACCACCAGCAGGGCGCCGAGGGCGTATCCGGGAATCGCGTACCCAGTGAAGACCACCGCCGACGTCAGGTTGTCGATCCAGGTGCGATGGCGCACGGCCTTGACGATGCCGAGCGGGATGCAAACGCCGTAGACGAGGAGGGTGGTGATGAACCCGTAGAAGAGCGAGACCGGCAGGCGTTCGGCGATGATGCGCAGGACAGGCTCGTTGTAGCGGTAGGAGCTGCCGAGGTCGCCGCGCACCACCTTGCCGAGCCAGACGACGTAGGCCTCGAGCGGGGGCTTGTCGAAGCCGTAGTAGGCCTTGAGCTGGGCCATCTGCTCCTCAGAGATGGCGCCGCTGCCGATCTGGTTGGTCTGGGCGCCGCCGGTGTCGCCCATCCGCGCCTCCATCAACGCCCGCTCGATCGGGCCACCCGGGACGACCCGCGTGATGAGGAAGACAATCAGCGTGATGCCAAGGAGCGTCGGGGGGATGAGCAGAAAACGGCGGAGGAAATAGTCCCGCATGCTGGGGAGGAGCGTGGTGGAAAATGCCTAATCGGACCGAGGATCGGCCGATCCGCAAGCGTTACCGCCACCTCTTTGCGGCGGGAGGGTGGTTACGCGTAAGGATCAGGGTAGTCCGCGGAGAGACCCTTGAAGCGGCGGTGGACCCAGAGGTATTGCTCGGGCACCCGGCGCACCTGGGCCTCAATCAGCTCATGAAAGCGGGCGGCGTCGGCGGCGGGATCGGCGGACGGGAAGTTCTCCAAGGGCGGGTGGAGGATGACGCGATAGCGCGGCGCGCCGGTCCGGCGCTCGGCAAAAAACGGGAGCACCCGGGCGCCGGTGATCCTGGCCAGGCGGGTCGTGGCGGTGTTGGTGGCGGCCGGGACGCCGAAGAACGGCACCATGGCGGCGCCCTTGTTGCGGTAAGCCTGGTCCGGGGCATACCACACCGCAGCCCCGGACCGGAGGGCGCGGGCGATGGCGCCGATGTCGTCGCGGGACAGGGCGCCGGCGGAAGCCGCGGCCCGCTGCCGGCGGATGAAATCGGTCAGCACGGCGTTCCGGGTGGGTTTGTAGACCACGTGGATCGGCCGGCAGGCCGCCAGGATGCGGACGGCGAGCTCGAGGGTGGTGAAGTGCGCGGCAAGCAAAATGGCGCCGTGGCCGGAAGCCTGCACCGCATCGAGATGCTCGAGCCCCTCGATCACGGCCTGATCACGCAAGCGGGCGGTGGGCATCCACCACGCCGCCGCCGTTTCCGCGACCACCCTGCCCAGGCTGTGGAAATGCCGCCGCAGGATGGCCTCGCGCTGCGGCCCGGACAGCTCCGGCAGGCAGAGGGCGAGGTTTTGCCGCGCCACGCGGACATGACTCCGGGCAACAAGGCGAGCTGCGGTGCCCAGGGCGGCGCAGAGGTGCAACTGCACCCCGAAGGGCAGCAGGGACAGTGCCCGCATGCCGCCGAGGCCGAGCCAGATCGGCCAGGCACGCGGTGACAGGCCCTGCCCGCGCATCACCGACCGGACACCACGGCCCGCGCGGGTTTGCCCGCGGCCGCCGGACCGAGGGCAAGGACGATTCCGACCCCCGGTCGGGCCGGCAGACAAGCCACCGTCCCCTCCGGAGAAAGCAATCCCGCCGGCGCGATGTGCCCCAACTTCCGCAACGAGCGATGCAGGCGCTCCCAATTGCGCTGGATCCAAGGTCCGGCCGCGCGGCGGTTTCCCCGATCGAAGTCGACCAGAAACACCCGGCCGTCGCTCCGGAGCAGGATATTATGCGCGTTCAGGTCGGCATGGCAGATGCCGTGAGCGTGAAATTGCTGGACGCAGGCTCCGACGGCGGCCCACTCCTCCGCGCCTATCGCGCCGCGCCGCAGGCGCATGCCGAGAGTCGTCGTGTCATCCAGATAAGTCGTGACCAGATCGCATTGGTAACGCCACCCCGAACGACGGTAGCTCGCGGCGACGGGCGCCGGCACCGGCAGCCCCTGCCGGTGCATCCAGGCCAGCAAATGGAACTCGCGGAAAGTGCGGGCGCAGCACTCGCCCAGCCAGAGGTACGACTCGCGGACCAGGCGGCCGAGCCAGCCCCCGCGGTAATTATGCCGCCGCACGAAGCGGCGACCCTGCTGCTCGATCAATCGCACGCTGCCACGGCCCGCCGCCCCGGGCAACGGCGACCCCACCTCCCCCAGAGGAGCCGCCAGGACACGATTCACCTCATCCGCGTCGATCAGCGCAGGATCAAAAACAGCGGCACCGGAGGGCAGGGAAAGTGTGGCAGGGGCGGTCAGGAGGCTGGAAACCGGCGACAAGGGATTGTCCCTCGACAAGGAACGGGCTTTGTGTGCATTCGCGGGCAATCGGCAAGCCATTATGCCCGAAATACGCGAGCCCAGTTGGCAAAGCATCTGTCTGGTGCGACTCTCGGCGATCGGGGACGTAGTGCACACGATCGCGGTCGTGCGGGCGCTGCAGGATGCGTTCCCCGCAGCGCGGCTCACATGGGTGGTCGGCGGCGTCGAAGCGGCGCTGGCCGCCCTCGTGCCGGGGGTCGAAGTGGTGCCGGTGGACAAGCGCCGGCCTTTCACCGAACTTCGACGCCTGCGCCGGGAATGGCGGGGACGTCGCTTTGATGCGTTGCTGCACCTGCAGGTGGCGATCCGGGCCAGCGTGCTGACGCTGGCGGTGCGGGCGCCGGTGCGCGTCGGCTTCGACCGGGCACGGGCGAAGGAGCTGCATGGTTGGTTCGTCAACCGGCGGATTCCGGCGGCTGCGCTCCCGGGCGAACATGTGCTGGATGGGTTGCTCCGCTTTCCCGCCGCTCTCGGCGCCCCGGTCGGGCGGCCGCGCTGGGATCTGGAACTGCCGGCCAGGGATGAGGCCTGGGCGGCGGACCTTTTGCCCGCCGGTGCACCGATCGTGGCCTTGAACGCGTGCTCCAGCCACGCCGGACGCGACTGGCCGGTTGAACGGTTCGCGGCACTCCGGGACAGCGCCCGCCTCCGGGGGTGGCGGGTGGTGCTGTGCGGCGGTTCCTCGGCGCGCGAGCAAGCGGCCGCCGCCCAATTGCGGGCTCCTGGCGATCCCGGCGTGATCGATTTGATCGGCCGGACCACCCTGCCCCGGCTGGCGTGCGTGCTCGCCCGGTGCGCCGCGCTGGTCAGTCCGGATTCGGGACCCGTGCATCTCGCGACCGCCGTGGGCACCCCGGTGGTCGGCCTGTATGCAGTCAGCAATCTCCGGCGTACCGGTCCCTACCTTGATCGGCGCTGGTCGGTGGATCGCCGCGACGAGGCGGCACGCCGGTTTCTGGGCCGGTCGGCGGCGACTCTGGGCTGGCGGGAGCGGGTGGCTCATCCCGGAGCCATGCAACTCATCACGGTCGAGAACGTGACGGAACGCCTCGAGGCCGCCCTGGCGGACAGGCGGACCTAGCGGATCAATTCAAGTGAAGCCACGGTTCGATTGGACCGCCTGCCCTTAACCAAGAGGTGAGCGCGGTAGGAGACGGAGTTCTTCGCGTGGATTCGTGTCGACTCGTGGTTCTCCACTGAATTCTTACGGCTCAGTGCCCAAGGCGCGACACCATCGCATACACGATGAGGACGAGCAGCAGGAGACCGGTGCCGAAGAAGAGGAAACCAAAAGCCTTGGCGATGTTCTTCCGCCCCTCCCAATCATCGGCCTTGATGCGATAGGTGTCGAGGCGACCGGCGGCCACCAGGCGGTCGTACCAGCGCTTCCGCTCGTGCAGCATCTCGGTCTTGGAGATGCGGCCGGAGAAGATCACGGTATCCATCGGGAACTTCTCGATGCGGAAGTGGGTGTTGAAGAAATGGAACGAGAAGATGAAGCCGGCAGCGAGCAGGGCTTCGTCGGAATGGACGACCATGGCGATGTTGATGATCCAGCCCGGCAGGAAGAGCGTGAAGAACTTCGGGAACCAGAGGATCAGGCCGGAGAAGCCGATGATGGCGACGCCCCAGAACACCGCAAAGTAATCGAAGCGTTCCCAATACGTCCAGCGGTCGAACTGCGGCCGCGGACCCTTGCCGAAGAACCATTTCTGATGGGCGACGAAATCGCGCCAGTCCTGGAGCGATGGCACCATTGAGTCTGGGTGGAAGACGATGCCGAGCAGGCGCTTCAGGGTCACCTTGCCGGACTCCGGATCGCGGAGGGAGCCACGCTGCTTCCAGAAACTCACGATCAGGCTGCCGACATGCAGGAAGAAGTAGGCGAAGGTCACCACCGCCGCGTAATGGTGCAGTGTGCGCGCGACTTCGGCGTTGCCGAGGAAGCGGAACATCGTCTTCGCCCAGTCGGTGTAGTAGAACTTGAGCGGCATGCCGGTGATCACGAGCGCGAGGAAGCTCGTCACCATCATCAGATGCAGGAACCGCTCGAAGGGCGTGAAGCGGGTGAACACGTCGTCGTCGACGTGCGCCTTGACCACGGCCTCGCGGAAGGTCTTCGAGTCGTGGAGGTACAGGTAAATCGAGCGGAAGAGCCAGAACGCGGTGTGCAGGCCAAAGAACGCGAACACGCTCACCAGCAGCGTGGTCATGAACCAGAACACCTTGTTGAGAACGGGGTAGTTCTCCTTGTCGAGCGGGTTGGCGTGCGGCTGGTACTGGGTGAAGCTCGCGTTGACGCCCGGGTGGCACTGCGCGCAGGTGCCGACGATCTTGTCCTTGTGCAGCAGCGAGCGCTTGTCCTCGACCGGGAAGACATCGTGATGGCCGTGGCAGTCGTAGCAGGCGGCGACGTCGGCCGCGACGTTGGGCTGCCCGAGCGCCATGGCCTTGCCATGGTACGTCTCGCGGTAGTGGGTGAGCCGATCTTCGTGGCACTTGCCGCAACTCTTGTCGCTGACGGCCTTGAAATGGGCATTGGTGGGCTTCTCGATCTCATGGGCGCTGTGGCAGTCGGTGCAGACGGGGCCTTTCGGGTCGCCCTTGGCGAGCAACTGGCCGTGTACACTCTCCTTGTAAATCTCCTCGATGCCGACGTGGCAGGCACCGCAGGTCTTGGCGATGTTGGCGTGGTTGGACTTGGATTCCTTGTCGACGGTGCGCTTGATGTCGTGCACGCCGTGGCAGTCGTTGCAGGACGGGGCAACGATGAGGCCCATCTTCACCAAGGCGCGCCCATGGATGCTGTCGAGGTAGTGACCGGCGGCCTTGGTCTCGCCGATTTTGTAATCCTTGGTGAGCTTGGCGTCGTCGTGGCAGGTGCCGCAGGTCTTGGGCAGGTTGAACTTGAAGACCGGCGAGTCCGCCTGCTTGACCGGCACCATCTCATGGGTGCCGTGGCAACTCGCGCAGGAGGCGGCGGCCGAGGCGCCCATCTGATGGCTCATGCCGTGGATGCTGGTGGCGAACTGCGCGCTGGCCTTCTCGTGGCAGCTCGTGCACTGCGCCGGTTTCAGCTTCGCCGGATGCTCGGCCTCCTTGATGTCGACGTGGCAGTCGACGCAATTCAGCTTCCCGTGGACGGACTTGGTGAACTGCTCGGGCCGCACTCCGATCCACTCCGGCGCCTGACCCTTCTTGCGCGGTTTGAACTCCGCCTCATGGCAGTCCATGCAGTCCTTGTTCGGGACGACCGGCGGCGCCTTCACCCCCGGGGCCGGGGCGGCAGCGGGGGCGGCCGGTTCGGCGGCGCGGACAAAAAACAGGGGCAGGATCAGGAGGGGCAGCCCGGTGCAGGCTGCGCGGAACAGGCGGAGCGGGGTCGCGCGCATGAAGCCGAGTATGGGGAAAACGGCGGGCCGGCACTACGCAGCCGTTGACTGTTCGTGCGCGCGATTTGTCGCGGCCCGCTCGTGACGCGAACAAACTGCGCCCAGCATTAGTCAAGAATTGCGCTGACGCCACGCGAGGGTGGGACTAAGGTCGGGCCACACAAACCCGGGGTGCTTTCGCACCCGCAAACACGAGGAGTCTGTCATGGCAGCGATCAAACTACACCTGGATGCGGCAGAGTACGACGCCGTCGCCCGTTACGCCGGCGCGATCGGCACCAAGCCCGAAGCGGTGCTTTATGCCGCGCTCAACCGGCTGATGTTGCAGGCCGGCGACGCTGCCGTGCGCAAGGACATACTCGAAACGTGGGAGGCGCACGGCCAGAACCTGCCGTTGTGGGCCGACTCGGCCTGCTCAGTGCATGCCTACGAGGGCAAGCCCGACGACGAACCCGAGCCGAGCCGCTACCTGAAAACCGACTGAGCCGGATCCGCCCCCACCCCGCCCGGCGGGAGGCAGATCCTCGAGCGAGTGCCACGCGCGATACGGCGGCGAACGGGTGGCCGGCCCCCTTCCGATCCGCGCTCCGCGTGGTTCGCTTGCGAAGCAGAAGGGCGGAGGACGAACGGCCGGCAGTTGCGCCTGATTTGCGGGCAGCACGGCTCGCCGTGCTTGCCTGCTCCGCCAGCGTACTCAAGCGTGGGCTTTGCGTCCGCTCCGCCGGCGCAATCTGCCATGCCGAAAGTGCTTTATGCCGAGGACGAAGCCCCCATCGCGGCGATGGTGCGCGACTATCTGGCCGTCAAGGCCCCGGAGTTCCAGCTCGAGGTCGTGCCCGACGGACGCACCTGCCTGCGCCGGATGGAGGCCGGCGGCTACGATGTGGTACTGGTTGACCTCGTATTGCCCGACATCGATGGACTCCAAGTTATCACCGAGCTGGCGGCGCGGGGCGACGCCACGCCCGCGGTGATGATCAGCAGCCATGGCCAGAACGCGCTCGCCGTGCAGGCTCTCCGCGCCGGGGCGGTGGACTGTATCGACAAATCCACTTCCCAGGTGCTCGAGATCGGCACCATCCTCCGCCACGTCCATGCGCGCCACTGCCAGGCCGCTCTCGCGGCGCGCCATGCCCCGCCCCCCCGCGGTCGCCGCCATGTCGTCTGCTTCGAGGCCGCCGCCGGCACCCGGGCCCGGTGGGGTGCCTTCCTGGCGCAGCATGCACCGCACCTCGATGTCTCCCTCGCCGCCACCCGGCGCGAGTTCAACGATCTCCTCCGCGGCGAACGCCGCACCGACGCGGTCGTGCTCGGCCTGAGCCTCGCCGGGGCCAGCCCGCTCGATCTGCTGCGTGAGCTGCGCGCCCTGCCCGAGGAGGTCCCCTCGATCGTCGTCTCCACCAGCGTCGACAGCTACCTCGCGGTGGCGGCGATGAAGCTCGGGGCGCGCGACGTCC
Organism: uncultured Opitutus sp.; assembly: GCA_964504885.1. Lineage (GTDB taxonomy): Bacteria > Verrucomicrobiota > Verrucomicrobiia > Opitutales > Opitutaceae > ER46. Next base: position 3,040 of record CAZDGC010000136.1, on the reverse strand, counting down.
TGCGTTATTCACCCGACTGCCTGCCCGAGTTGGTGGCCTCGCTGACGGCCGCCCTGCGCCAGAGCGACCTCGAGCGCATGAACCGGCAGCTCGTGGAAAAACTCGAGCGGATCAACCAGTCCCTCGAGGCGGAGGTTGCCCGGCGCACCCGCGAACTCGTCTCCGAGATCGAGGTGCGCAAGGAGGCGGAGGCGCGCCTGGCCGCGCTGTCGAGCCGCCTGCTCCGGGTGCAGGAAAACGAGCGCCGCGCCATCGCCCGCGAGCTGCACGACCATCTCGGGCAGACGCTGACCGGCCTCAAGCTGCAGGTGGAACAGGCGCAGCGGCTGCAGCCCGATCCGGCGGCGGCCGCCCTGTTCGGCGAGGTCGCCGCCACCACGCAACGGCTGCTCCACGAAGTGCGCGCCATCACCCAGCAGCTCCGGCCGCAAATCCTCGACGACCTTGGCCTCGCCCCCGCCATCGAGTGGCACTCCCGCCTCTTCGAACGCCAGACCGGCATCGCCGTGCAGCTCGATCTCTCGCTCCCCTCCGGGCGCCTCGGGCCGGAGCTCGAGCTCGCCGCCTTCCGGGTGATGCAGGAGGCGCTGACCAACGTCGCCCGCCACTCCGGCGCACCGGCGGCCAGCGTCACCATCACCACCGACGCCGAAAAGCTGCACGTCGAAGTGACCGATCGCGGCCGCGGCTTCGACGTCGCTGCGGCCGCCGCCGCCCGCTCCTCGATCGGGCTGGCCGGCATGCACGAACGGGCCGCACTGGTGGGCGGGCGCCTGGAGGTGTTTTCGCAGCCCGGCAGCGGCACCCGCCTCAACGCCGAATTCCCCCTGCCCGCCGCCGCGACCGCGCCATGAAGACCCTCATCATCGCCGACGATCACGACCTCGTGCGGCGCGGGCTCCGCGGGCTGCTCGAGGCCGAACCCGACTGCCGGGTGCTGGCCGAGGTGTCAGACGGACTCGCGGCGGTCGACGCCGTCGCGAAGTTCAAGCCCACCGTGCTCTTTCTCGACCTCAGTCTGCCGCGCCTGCACGGCCTCGAGGTCCTGCGGCAGGCCCGCACCGACAGTCCGCACACCAAGGTGATCGTGCTCTCGATGCACGACGACGAACCCTACGTGATCGCAGCGCTCCGCGACGGCGCCTCCGCCTACCTGCTCAAGGGCGCGGAGTCGGCGGAAATCATCCGCGCCCTCCACGAGGTGCTGGCGGGCCGGCGCTATCTCAGCGCGCAGTTGTCGGACTGGGCCATCAACGTGCTCGCGAGCCGGCCACCCGATACCAGCGACCCGCTGCAGACGCTGACCCTGCGCGAGCGCGAGGTGCTGCAGCTCGCGGCTGGCGGGCTGGGCAACCCCGAGATCGCGGAAAAGCTCTTCATCAGCCCGCGCACCGCCGAGACGCACCGGACTAACTTCATGCGCAAGCTGGGGCTCCAGACGCAGACCGATCTGGTGCGTTTCGCCATCCGCAAAGGCATCATCGAAGCCTGAGCCGGACGCGCGATTTCAGTTTGCAGTCCCCGGGGGGGGTGGCCGACGGTTCGGCCAGCTCCGCTGGCGGGTGGGCGAGTGCGCCGCGCCGCGCCGGGGAGAAACTTCCCGCATGGCGTTCGAACGCGACGAACTGTCCTCCTTTGATCCCAAGTCCCCCGTCTACCGCTTCAAGCTGTGGGTGCGGGTGGTCACGCCCGATTACACGTTCTATCATGTCTTCTGGCGCCGCGTCACGGTCGCCGCAGCGGTGGCGGCGGTGGCCGGCTGGCTCGGCACGGCCGGTGGGGCATGGGCGTTCCTGCGGTACGTCCGCGAGTGGGAGGACGTACGCTATTGGGACGTCGCCTTCATCCCGATCGAGCGCCAGCAGTTCCGCCTCGCCCTCGGGAAGTTCTATACCGCCCGCGGTCTGGCGGAGCTGGAGAAAAGGAATTTCTGGTACGCGCGCGACTACCTCATGGCGGGCCTGCGCCACGCCCCGGCCGATCTGAACGTGCGGCGCACGGTCGCCATCAGCCTCGCGCGCTTTGGCCTGCTCCCGCGGGCGCTCGATGTGCTCGCCGACGGACTGCGCTTCAACCCCGACCTCGATTACCTCAAGCTTACCTTCGGCTGGTTGAACGAAGCGCGCCAGGCGCCGCGCACCCTGCAACTGGCGGCCGGCATGCTGCCGGCCCGACCCGACGGCAACCTGCTGCACCAGTTCATCGCGCTGCACGCGGCGATGGCGCATTATGACCTCGGCCGCTACGCCGAGGCAGAGCGGGTGATCGAGGAGTGGGGGCTCCTCAACTCCCTGGAGGGCCAGATCGTGCTCGCGCGCTGCGACTGGGAGCGCGGCGCGGAACGCCGCGCGCTGGATCGCCTCGAAAAGGAGCTGAAGCGTTTTGCCAAACGCGACGAACTCTACACCGAACTCATCCGCTTGAACCGCCTGGCCGGCGAGTACGAGGCCGCGCGGCGCTTCGCGCTGCTCCGGCAATTCAACGACCCCCAGGGGCCGGGCCCGCGCGTCGACCTGCTCTATTCCTATCACGACACGGACGATCGGGCCGCCAGCGAGCGGGAGATTGAGGCCTATCTCCGCGACTTCGGAGGAGACGAGAAATCACTGGCGCTGCTGGCGCGGTTTGCGGCGCACGCAGGCGACGACGAACTGCTGGCGCGGATCGCCGCGCGCGCCCAGGCGGCCGGATTTTCCCTCGATCCATTCCGCGTCCAGCAGGCGCTCACGGCGATCCACGCCGGCGACTACAGCCGGGCCTTGTCTTTCCTCTCGGCCCCCGCAGTCCCGCGGGACACCCCCGCACCGACCGAAGGCGGCGCCGCCGGGGAAGCCGCACCAGCGGCCGGCAACACGCCGGAAACTGGCGAGGAAACCCCTCGCCCCCCGCTGTGGCTCGGCCTGCGGGTGGTGGCTCTGTTCGGGGAGGGGCGGATGCTCGAAGCGGGTGCGGAACTGAATGGCCTGGTCGAGAAAGCCCGCCCGTATGCCGACGATGTGCTGCTGCTCGCCCGCGAACTGCGCCGCGTCGCGGGCGCCGC
>CAZDGC010000135.1:13364-16697 GCA_964504885.1 uncultured Opitutus sp. | reverse complement strand
CCCCAAGGCCGTATTGGCTATCGAAAAAAGATCCGTATAAGGTGTAGGCTCCGTCGCCGCCGCGATTCAGCTCATAGCCCGGTACCTAAGCAGCCCGTCGGACTTGGAAAATCACGCTTGGAGCGATCCGCGTGTTTTTTTGGCAGCGTGCGGGCCAACTCGGACGGGCTGCTAATGGCCGGGCGTCGCCCGGCCGGGAGATCCGGATTTTCGAGTAATTTGGGTGAGGATACGGTTTGGCCCGACGGTTTTACCCCGCGAGAGCGATTCTTTCCAGCCGCACCTCATTGTCGTAAAGCGGCCACCACGGGACGTAGCCTCGGTTTTGCATGCCGATTCGATTTCCACTCCTTTGGGAGGTCTGAACTGAGAGTATTGGAGAAGCAATATCGGCAACATAGAGGAATACATCTGATCCATCATCCGTAATTCGAAAATCGTAGTAGACGTCTTTGGTGAATCGGAAGTCTGCAAGCTTCGCCGGGACGCCGTCGACGGGTCGATCGTCTGCACTGGGAGCGCGGCGTAGGCGCCAGACTCGCTCGCCAAGCGGACGATCGCCTTGGCGATACGTCCGCGCTCCGGGGGGGCGCCCTGAAACGAGTGGAAGCGCGCAGAGCTTCGCGGGCGGAAGCAGGGCTGGCGGAAACGAACTGAAGTCAGTTGATTCGCGGCGCCATGGTCTTCGCCGAAATCATACCCCAGATCGAACAGCTTCCGCCCGAGGAAATGCGGAAGGCGATGGCGTTCCTGAAGAGCCGTTTGCGTGCGGGGAATCCGGCGAATGAGGCCGAACTCGCACGGCACCACGCCGAGATGGACGCTGGCAAAAAGGTCCGCTGGGACGAACTGAAGCGGCAACTGGGTTTGTCGTGACGTGCGTGGGTACGACTTGATGTTGAGCGAGGCCGCGGCGATGACCCTCGCGATGGCCTCGCGGAGTGACCAGCGCAGGCTCGCGTCGCTCCTCGACAGCGTGAAGCTCAGTTCCCCCCCAGGCGCTGCCAGACGGCGCCGAGGCGCTCCTGCAGGAGGCGGGCGCTGGGGGCGGGCAGCATCGCGGGGACGAGCGGGACGTTCTTTGTATCCTCGATGTCGAGACGGCCGGGGAGGCGGCCGTACTTGTACTCGCGGTCGAGGCCGCCGTCGGCGGCCAGCTTGATGCCCGGGCTCTCCGTCCGCGGCACGGAAAGGTAGAACTGGTCGCGGGCGAGGACGCATTTTTCGCCGGCCTTGAGGCGCAGCCTGGCGCGGGCGAGCTCGCGGAAGAGTTCGCGGGCGGTGAGGGCGGCGGGGTCGACGTAGATGCGCTGCGGGGCGACGAGGTCGCGCCACGCGGGATCGGCGCGGAGCTCGGCGAAGGCCTGTTCGATTTCCGACACGGCGAGGGGGTAGTGGGTGCAACCGAGCACCACCTGTTGCAGCGGGGTGGCGGGTTTGAGCTCGCGGTAGGCCTCGAGGAGGGCGCGCACGTCGCGGCGGGCGTAGGCGGCGACGGGTTCGGGGAAGGCAGTGTCGCCCTCGATGGCACCGGCGAGGGTGGGGCTGCCCTGCTGGGCGATGGGCGGCACACTGCGGCCGGCGAGGCCGAGCGTGCTCGTGAGGGTGCGCGGGTAGACGCCGCTGGCGCAGGTGCCGACCGTGGCCATCACCCCGATGCCGCCGGTGGAGTTGGTCTCCAGCACGCCGCGCGCGCCGGCCTCGACCACGCCGACCACGATCACCGGGAGCTTCCAGCGTGCGACGGCGGCCCGGATGTCGTCGAGGCCGTAGGCGGTCGCGGTGTTGCAGGCGATGACGATGGCCTTGACCGGCGGCTTGTCGAAGTGCGGCGCGGAGCCTGCGGACGGCCAGGCCCGCCGGCCGAGGAGGAAAATGGTGTCCTTGAGGATGAGTTCGCGCAGGGTGTCGGTGCGGCCGGCGGCGCCGTAGTTGCCGTACGGCATGTTGGCCTGATCGCCGAAGTAGATGAAGCGTTCATCGGCGAAGTCCGGCACGCCGTCGGCGCCGGGTTGCAGGGTGCGGTTGTTGAAGGCGTCGAGCTGGAGGATGGCCTCGAGCACGGTGAGGCCGCCGATGCCGGAGTCGAAGACACCGATCGGCAGGCGGCGCACGGCCTCGGCGTCGCGCCAGGCAGTGGCGTCGAAGGTGAAGGCGGCCCGGCCATCGCCGGGGGCGCGGGTGACGAGATCGGCGGCGCGGGTGGAGACGACCGCGAGGGCGAGAGTGGCGAGGAAGAGGAGGGCAGGTTTCATCCCAAGCATGGGCCGACCGTGCCCGCCACGCCGGTGTGCGCAAGCGGTGAAATCGTTACGCCTGCGAGATCGGGTACCGGGGAGGCGGCGGAAGAAGGTCGGCCGAGCGTGGCGACGAGGGCGAGCGCAAGCAGCAGACGATGGACGGTCATGACAGGGTGCGAGGAATTTACGGCCGACCCCGGACACGGGAATACAAAAACCCCCGGCAGGGCGGCCGGGGGTGGAAGTGCAGCAACGGAATCCGGCGCGCTTACTTCTTGGCTGGCATCGCGGGTGCGGCGGCGGGCGCCTTGATGTCGAGAAGCTCGACGTCGAAGATCAGCGTCGAGCCCGGCGGAATGCCGGGGCGGCCGTCGTCGCCGTAGGCGAGGTGCGGCGGCACGTAGAGCTTAATCTTGCCGCCCTTGTTCATCTTCTGGATGCCCTCGGTCCAGCCGGGGATGACCTGATCGAGGGGGAATTCGGCCGGCTCGCCGCGCTTTACCGAACTGTCGAATTCGGTGCCGTCGATCAGCTTGCCGACGTAGTGGACGCGCACGGTCTCGGTGGCCTTGGGCGCCGGGCCGTTGCCGGCCTGGACGATCTCGTAGCGCAGCCCGCTGGGCAGTTCGACCACGGCCTTGTTCTCCTTCAGCTTGGTGAAGAAGTCCTGGTTCACCGACTGGTTCTTGTTCTTCAGCTTCGCCATGTAGGCGGACTGCTTCTTCTGCATGAACTCGTCCATCAGCGGCCCGATCTTCTCGAGTTCGTAGGGCGAGTCCTTGCCCTCGGCGGCCTGGCGCAGGCCCTTGATCAGCAGGTCGACTTCGGCGGCGGTGAACTCGAGCTCGGTGAGGCCGACGCGTTTGCCGATGAACCAGCCGAATTCCTCGACCAATTGGGCGTCGGTAAAGGCGGGTTTGGCGGGCGCGGCCGGGGCGGCGCCGGGAAGGGAGACCTTGGCCTCCTGCGCGATCGCCGCGGCGAAGCCGAGGAGAGGCAGGCAGATCGTGGCGATGTGCGTGAGTTTCATGCGATGGGAATGGGTCGGTGGATACACGGCCGCGCGGGATTTGGGCCGTAAAAGCGGCAACGA
>CAZDGC010000135.1:3183-13264 GCA_964504885.1 uncultured Opitutus sp. | reverse complement strand
GCTTTCCGCATGCCTCGTACTGGAAGAAGTTGCTGCGGATCGGGGCGCCGGTGGGGCGGCTGTACCACGCGCCGACGGCGGCAAAGCTGGCGACCGCGGAGATCTGGGAGGCGCTGCAGGAGAACCGCCTGAAGCTGCCCAACACGATCAGCATCGATTCGCAGGGCCGGGTGTTCCTCACCCCGCATCAGTTGAGTTACACGCTGAGCCCGAAGTTGCAGCGGACCGACTTTGAGCGGGTGGTCGGCGGGCACGCGGGGCGCAACTTCCTCGATCGCGTGCAGGTGCGGCACGAGGCGGCGCCGCTCACCATCCCGCCGCGCTCCGGCCTGCTCACGAGCTGCTCCATGTACCTGAAGGAGCACTACGTGGTGCTCAACCAGGGCGCCGGCAACTTCGGCATCCACACCAGCGCCGTGCTGCTCGATCCGATCAAGACCTTCGGGACGAACATCATGCTGGAAATCTACAACCCCGGCGACCAGCCGGTGGTCAACCCGGTGGTGTCGGTCGACGTCTTCCGCGCCCCGGAGTTCGAGGATCCGGAGTTCAAGACGCTGGCGAAGAAGCGCACCCGCCTGCTCGCGACCGCCACCGGCGTCTTCAAGTGCCTGGACGACCATCCGCCCCACGACAACGGCGAGGCGCGGCCGCGCACGAAGATCGCGGTGCGCGGCCAGAGCGGCTCGATGGAGAACCGCGCGGTGCTCGTGCGCGCCAATGAGGATCTCCGCCGGGTGCTCGAGGGTCACGCCTGCCCGGTCGGCCACCGCACCATGATCCAGGCGCTCGACGCCGCGCCGGAGCACGCCGACACCCTGGTCCTCGATATCTTTCCCAACCTGATGGAGCAAATCGAGCTGCTCACCCGGCTCGGCGATCTCAAGTTGAAGCGGATCATCTTCCGCCGGGCCTCACGCACCCACGGCTACTTTTTCTCCAGCCACGCCCACGGGCGGCTCGACACCCTCAACTCCATCGGCGTCCAGGTCTACTGGTACGATGAACTGACCCGCGATCTCTATATCCACACCTACAAGAAGGATCATGGCTTCTTCGTGCGGGAGGAGATCGCCCGGCGGTTCGACGAGTCGACCATCCTCGCCTTCTACGGTTCGGCGGTGGGCCTGGCGAAGGAGGATTCCGACCGCATCTCGACGCTGGTCGACAAGCTCACGAGCTTCATCGGCCACAACCTCGGCGTGCTCACCGGCGGCGGCGGCGGGGTGATGCGCCTGGCCACCGATCAGGCGCGCACCAAGGGCGCGCTCACCGGCGCGTGTTTTCTCGAACTCGAGGCGCAGCCGCCGGAGCTCGGCGTGGACTTCTTCAACACCTTCCAGGAATCGTCGCGCCACTTCCGGCAAAAATGGTTCGAGGCGGCCGATTTCTGCATCTTCAACGTCGGCGGCGTCGGCACCCTCGAGGAGGTCGGCATCGAGCTCTGCAACCTCAAGCTCGGCATCCGCCCGCGCATCCCGTACGTGTTTTTCAATTCCGCCTTCTGGGGCGACCTCCGCCGGCAGTTGCAGACCATGATCCAGTCGAAGCGCGCGCCGGGGTGGATGACAGACTACATCCTTTTCACCGACGATCCGGACGAAGTCGTGGAGTTCTACCGTCGCAAGCTGCAGGTACTCTAGCCGGCTGGAACTCGCTCCCCGGGATGAGACGGAGCCTGCTCCGGTTGGCGGCGCTTCGGCCGCCCGCCCGCGGCCGCCGAACCGGTCCACGCGGATTGCGAGTGGGCTGGGGTGGCGCGCTTGCGGAGAGGCGGTGCCGCCGACCGCCCGGCGCCACCGCTGCCAGGAGCGGAGCCTTTTTGGCGTTGCGCGACCGCGCGCTTCGCCTCACTTCCGCCCCGTGACTGCCGAGACCTCCGCTCCGCCGCTTCCCCGCTCCGTCCTCATTGTTGGTTCCGGGGGGCGCGAACACGCCATCATTCGCGCCCTGCTCCTGTCGCCTTCGCGACCGCGCCTGCTCTGTGCGCCGGGCAATGCCGGCATCGCCCAGGACGCCGCCTGCTTCCCGATCGCCGCCGACGACATCTACCATCTCGTCCAACTGGCGCGGCGCGAAAAGGTCGAGTTTGTCATCGTCGGTCCCGAGGTGCCGCTGGCCTACGGGCTGGCGGATGAGATGGGGCGGTACCACATCCCCGTCTACGGGCCGCGACGGGACGGCGCGCAGCTCGAAGCCTCCAAGATCTACACCAAGGAACTGCTCTTCAAGTATCGCATTCCGACCGCGGGGGCGGAGATCTTCGATGACCTCCTGCCGGCGGTGCTCCACGTCAAGACGTGCATGACCCCCATCGTGGTCAAGGCCGACGGACTGGCGGCGGGCAAGGGCGTGGTGGTCGCGCAAACCAATGCGGAAGCCGAGCGCGCCGTGCGCGAAATGCTCGGGACCGGCCGCTTCGGCGAAGCCGGCCGGCGCATCCTGATCGAAGACCACCTCCACGGGGAGGAAGCCTCGGTTCTCGTGGTCGTCTCGGGCCGCGACTACGTCATCCTCCCGCCCGCCCAGGACCACAAGCGGATCGGCGATGGCGACACGGGCCCGAATACGGGTGGCATGGGGGCGTATTGCCCGGCGGAGGTGATCACGCCCGAGCTGATGGTGCAGATCGAAAACGAAATCGTGCGCCCGTCGGTGGAGGCGATTGCCGCCGAGGGGATCGACTACCGGGGCACGCTGTTCATCGGGCTGATGCTCACGGCCTCGGGGCCGAAGGTGATCGAGTTCAATGTCCGTTTCGGCGATCCCGAGACCCAGGTGGTGCTCCCGCGGGTTGCGAACGATCTGCTTGCCCTGCTCTGGTCCGCCACCTGTGGAACCCTGGCCGGCACGCGGCTGCGGTTGCGCCGGGACCACGCCCTGTGTGTGGTGATGGCTGCCCGGGGGTATCCGGGCGAGCATCCGCGCGGCGATCCCCTCGTGCTGCCGACGACCCTGCCGGTCGGCGTCACGATCTACCACGCCGGCACGGCCCGCAACGACGCCGGCGAACTGGTGACCAACGGCGGGCGCGTGCTCGGAGTCACGGCGCTGGCTCCCACCCTGCGCCAGGCCGCGGACGCCGCGTACGAGGCCTGCGGTCAAATCGAGTGTGCCAGCAAGTATTACCGCCGCGACATTGGGGCGCGGCAGTTGCAACGCGAATGATCGGACGGCTGCTCTCCGTCCTCCTGGCGGTGCTGCCCGCCGGCGGATTCGCGGTCGAGCCGCCGGTCCGCGACCTCGGGGAAGGGCTGGGTTACCTGCGTGTGCCCGAGCTTCCGGGCGGGCTGCCACTCGCGCCCGCCGGGCGGCCGCCCCCACTCGTGGTCGATCTCCGCGGCTGCGTGGTCCGGGAGCCGGGAACGGAGGAGTTCACCGCCTGGCTGCAGGGGCGGGTGGCGCAGCGGGGAGTGGTGTTCGTGCTGGCCAATGGCGCGACGGCCGAATCGTTGCGCCGCGCGCTGACGTCCCGTCCGCGCGGTGCGGGCGTCGTCGTGATTGGGCCGCCGGCGGATGGCTTCGTTCCGGACCTCGCGGCGGTTACCACTGCCGAGGGCGAACGCGCCGCCCTGGCGGCCCTGGCTGCGGGCGCGCCGCTGGCAGCCCTGGTGAGCGACCAGCCGGGAAAAGTGCGGCACGACGAAGCCCGGCTGGGCCGGGTCGCCTCCGCCCCGGCCGCGGCCGAACCCGCCGCCACACTGCGTCCGGAGCCGCCGCCCATCGATGCCGCGCTGCAGCGGGCGGTGCATCTCCACCGCGCCCTGCTCGCCCTGCGAAAAATCTAGGCCGCCGCCGGCACTCCGGCTTTGCGTTTCGCAGAAAAGAGTGTCCCTTCGGCGGCGTGTCCGCTCCCGGCGAAATCGTGGTCGTGTGCACCGCCAACATCTGTCGCAGCCCGATGGCGGCGGCGTTGTTGCAGCATGCCCTGGCCGCCGAGGAGGGCCCGCTCCAGGCGTTTCGTGTCGTCTCCGCCGGGGTGGTGGCGCGCAAGGGGGATTCGGTCTCCGCCCACTCCGTCACCGCCCTGAAGAAAGTCGGGCTCGACATCTCCGCACACCGCAGCCAGCCGCTGACGCAGGAGATGATGGATCGCGCCCTGGCGGTGCTGTGCATGACCGAGTCGCACCGCGCGATGATCCAGGTGCAGGCCGAGCCGCCGCCGCGCCATCTCCATCTGTTCCGGGAATTCATGTCCGGGGCGGTCGACCGCGAAATTGGCGATCCGTTCGGCGGCCCGTTGCCGCTCTACGAGGCGGTGCGCGACGAGATGGTGGAGTCGATTCCGTCGTTGCTGAAGCACCTGCGCACGCTGGTGGCGTGATCGCGGGCCACCGGCGGCGTTTTTTTTGGCTGGCGGAAGCGGGGACTCCCGCGCGCAATCGGCGGCTTTCCCTCCTCCTTTTTCATGTCGCTCAATCCCACCCCCCTGTCCTCCCTCGATCCGGAAGTGCACGCGGCCATCGCCGCGGAACTCGCCCGCCAGCAGAGCCACATCGAGCTCATCGCCTCGGAAAACTTCACCACTCCGGCGGTGATGGAGGCGCAGGGAAGCGTGCTGACGAACAAGTACGCCGAAGGCTACCCGGGCAAGCGCTGGTACGGTGGCTGCGAGCAGGTGGACAAGGTGGAGACGCTCGCGATCGAACGGGCGAAGCGGCTGTTCGGGGCGGAGCATGCCAACGTGCAGCCGCACTCGGGTTCGCAGGCCAACTTCGCCGTCTATACCGCCGTGCTGCAGCCCGGCGACAAGGTGCTGGGCATGAACCTGAGCCACGGCGGCCACCTGACCCACGGCAACCCGGCGAACTTCTCCGGCAAGCTGTACAAGTTTTGCCAGTACGGCGTGCGCGAGGACACGGGCCGGATCGACTACGACGAGCTGGCCGCCGTGGCGGTCCGCGAGCAGCCGCGGATGATCACGGTGGGCGCCAGCGCCTATTCGCGGATCATCGATTTCGCGCGCATGGCCGAAATCGCCCGCAGCGTGGGGGCGCTGCTGTTCGCGGACATCGCGCACATCGCCGGCCTGGTGGCGGCGGGCGTGCATCCCTCGCCGGTGCCGCACGCGGACTTTGTCACCACCACGACCCACAAGACCCTGCGCGGGCCGCGGGGCGGCCTCATTCTCTGCCGGGCGGCGCACGCCAAGGCGGTTGATTCGGCGATGTTCCCGGGCGGTCAGGGCGGTCCGCTGATGCACGTCATCGCGGCCAAGGCGGTGTGTTTTGGCGAGTGCCTCAAGCCGGAGTTCAAGGCTTATTCGGAGCAGATCGTGCGCAACGCGCGCGCCCTGGCGGCGGCGATGCTGGCCCGGGGGTACAAGATCGTGTCGGGCGGCACGGACAACCACCTGATGCTGGTGGACCTCCGGCCGAAGTTCCCCGAACTCACCGCCAAGAAGGCCCAGGAGACCCTCGATCTGGCCCACATCACGTGCAACAAGAACACCGTGCCCTTTGAGACTCGCAGTCCCTTTCAGGCCTCGGGGATCCGACTGGGCACGCCGGCGGTCACGACGCGCGGCTTCACCGAGACGGACATGGAGGAGATTGCAGCGTGCATTGACGCCGTGCTCGGCGCGATCGGCACCGGGACCGAGGCCACGGTACTCGCCGAAGTGCGGGAGCGGGTGGCAGTCCTGACTGCGCGCCACCCGCTGCCCTATCGCTGAGGCGGAGGGCGCTCCTTGCCCCGCTGCCGGCCGGTCCTGTTTCCATGAGCGCCTTTCGCTCCCCGGGCGTCCGGTCGGACTGGCTCTTCCTGGTCCTGATCGCCGGGGTGGGGACGGCCATGTCGCTTTGGCTCTGGCGCAGCGTCAGCCGCGAGGAATGGACCCGCGACGAGGTGGTTTTTCTCCGGCAGGTGGAGACGCGCCACGCGCTCATCCGGCAGACGCTGGCGGGTTACGAGGACAGTCTGCTGGCGATGCGCGTGCTCATGTCCCATGGCGGCGGGGTCGAGCAGGAGAAGTTCAGCCGCGTCGCGCAGACCCAGCTCGCGCGTTATCCGGGGTTTCTCGGCGTGCAGTGGGCGCCGCGGGTGGGCGCCGGGGAGCGCGCCGACTGGGAGCGCATCCATGCCGGGGTATTGGGAGAGAGGGGACGCATTTGGCAGCGGACTGCCAGCGGTCAGGACAGCGTGGCGGACGAGCGGCCCGAGTATTACCCGATTCTGCTGGTGGCGCCCTGGCCGCAGAACCGTCACGTGATTGGCAACGATGCGCTCGCCAGCCCGCTGCGGTCGGTGTTCGCGACCGCCGTGGCCAGGGACGGGCTGGCGCTCAGTGGGATCCTCAAGCTGGTTTATGAAAGTGGCCCGAACGACGGCATCGTCATGACTTGTGCGGTGCCCGGCGCGGCGGCGGCCGCGGGGGCGGGGGCGGCGCCGGTGAAGGGTTTTTTGCTCGGGGTTTTCCGGGTGGAGGATCTGCTGCGGCAACCGTGGGATCGCGCGCCGGGGTCGCAGGTGGACGTGATGTTCGTCGACGAGTCGGTGGCCCGGCCGGATCGGCGGGTGCTGTTCTGCCAACTGACGGCAGGCGGGGGGGGCTCGTGGCCGAGCGAGGAGGAATTCCGCCGTGCGCCGCATCAGCGAATGGAGCTCCCGATTGCCGGACGCAAGTGGAGCGTGCTCTATCGGCGGGCTGATCACCGGGTGACGGCGCCCACCCTGATGCCGGCGCTGGCGCTGGCGGCCGGGCTGACCGTCACCGCGCTCGGCGCCAATCTGCTGTTCCTGCAGATGCGACGGGCCCGGACGGTTGAGCGGCTCGTGCAGGAGCGCACGGCCGAACTCAGCGAAAGCCGCCGCCAGCTCGGGGCGCTGATGCATGCGCTGCCGGGTCTGGTGTTCCGCGGAGCCTACGGGGAAACCCTGCAACTGACCTTTCTCAGCGCGGGCGTGAAGGATCTGACCGGATACGAGGCGGCGGAGTTGCTCGGCGGCGGCGCGCACTGGCGCGATCTGATTCATCCGGAGGATCTGCGGTGGGTGCGCGCCCGCACCCGGGCGGCGATCGAGCAGGGCCGCGAACTGCAGATCGAGTACCGCATCCGCACGCGCGACGGCCGGCAGAAGTGGATTCTGGCGCGCGGTCGCGGGGTGAAGCCGGCGAAAGGGCTACCCGTGTTCGAGGGCCTGGCGATCGACATCACCGCGCAGAAGGAGGCCGAGGTGGCGCGGCTGGCGCTGGAGCGCAAGCTGCTCGAGGGGCAGAAGCTGGAGAGCCTGGGCCTGCTTTCGGGAGGGCTGGCGCATGATTTCAACAACCTTCTCAGCACCATTCTCGGCAATGCCGAGCTGGGGCAACTGGCGCTGCCGGCCGGCCACGCCGCCGGATCCAAGTTGCGGGCGATCGAGGCTGCGGCCGCCCACGCGGCGGAGCTCTGCCGGCTGCTCCTGGCCTACGCCGGCAAGGGCCGCATGATCGTGGAGGCGGTGGATCTTTCTGCGTTGGTCGAGGGAATGCGGCCCCTGCTCAAGGTGTCGGGCACTCCCCGCGCGCGGCTGCGGCTCGAACTGGATTCCGGCCTGCCCCCGGTGGAGGCCGACCCGGCGCAACTCCGCCAGATCGTGCTGAATCTGGTGCGGAACGCTGCCGAGGCCCTGCCGGCGGAGGGCGGGGAAATCCGGATTCGCACCCTGCGGGTGGAGGCGACGGCGGAGAAAATCCGCCGTTGCGTGGCAGGAACGGACCTCCGGCCCGGGGAGTACGTCTGCCTGGAGGTGAGCGACAACGGCGCTGGCATGGCGCCGGAGGTGTGCGCGCGGATTTTCGATCCCTTCTTCACGACCAAGCCGGCCGGCCGGGGGCTGGGCCTTTCCGCGGTGCTCGGCATCGTGCGCGGCCACGGCGGCGGGCTCTGCGTGACGACCGCCCCGGGGGCGGGTTCCGCCTTCCATCTCCTGCTGCCCCCCGGCCATCGGCACCCTCCGGCCACCGCGACGGGGTTGACGCCAGCCGGGGTGCCGTGGCGGCACGGCGGCCGGGCGCTGGTGATCGACGACGAGCCGCACGTGCGGGCGGTGATGGCCGAGATGCTCCGTGGCTTTGGCTTCGCGCCGGAGGAATTCGCCGATGGCCGCGACGCCCTCGACGCCCTTCAGACCGGGGCTGAAGCGGCGGAGCTCGTCGTGCTGGACGTCCTGATGCCGGGACTCGGGGGCGAGGCGACCCTGGCTGAGCTGCGGGTCCGGCATCCAGGCCTGCCGGTGTTGTTGATGAGCGGATACACCGAGTACGGCGGGGCGCCGCATCTGGCGGGCGGCGGTGGCGTGCGGTTCCTGCCCAAACCCTTCACGCGGGCCGCGCTCGAACGGGAACTGCGGGCCTTGTTGGCCTGAACGGCGACGGGTGGCTGCCGCCGGGTGACGGTGGGCAGCGGCCCCGGGCGCCGCATCCGCCTTGAGCCGGCGAGGGCCGCCCGGGCGCCGGTCCGCGTGCTCACATTACTCCCGCTTCGCGGAAGCTGTAATAGCCTTTGCCGAGCGGGTCGGCGGCCGGCGTGCCCAGGATCACGTGGTCGAGCAGGGCGATGTCGATCAGGCGCGCGGCGTCGCGCAACTGGCGCGTCACGTGGATATCCGGCCCGCTGGGCGAGGGATCCCCGCTGGGGTGATTGTGGGCGCAGAGGACGGCCGATGCGCCTTCGCGCACCGCGATGCGGAACACTTCGCGGGGGTGGGCCAGGGTGGCGTTGGCGGTGCCGGACGTCAGCTCGACCCGCTTGAGGAGCCGGTTGCGCCGGTTCAGGCAGAGCACCCAGAATTTCTCCACCTCGAGCCCGGCTACGATCGGTCGCAGGTATTCGATCACCCGATCCGGGCGGTCGAGCATCGGTGCGGTCCCGCGATCGTCGACCAGGATTCGCCGGGCCAACTCCAGGACTGTGACCAACTGCAGCGCCTTCACCCGGCCGATGCCGCGATGACGGCGGAAGTCCTCCGTGCGCCAGCGGGCGAGCGCCGCCAGCGAACCGGCCTCGGCGATCAAGCGCGCCGACAACGTGAGCACATCCTGACCGCGGGTGCCGCTGCGCAGCAGCACCGCCAGCAGGTCGGTGTCGCTCAGGGCGTGTGGGCCGGTCTTCTCCAGGCGTTCCTGGGGACGTTCGCCGACGGCGGTTTCGCGCAGACGGTTGGCGGGAGTCGGGTAAGGCAAGTCGGGCACGCCTCCCGGATGGGCGGCGGCAGACGAGGCGACGAGACTCCGTTTACCCCGAATTCCGGGTAAGGCGGCTCACCGCCTGCCCCCACCGCAGTCCGGATCGGATGCCAGCCGGAGCCCCGTTGTCGGCGCCGCGGTGCGCCGCGGCATCCGGATCGGGCCGCGGGCGGATTACTTTTTTTGGGATTTCGCGTAAGAATTGCGGATGGGGGCAAATACTACAGGTGCATGGATGGAATCCCGGAGATCGAGCGGGCGGAAGGCGCCCCGAGTGGCAGCGGCGGTGCAACGCGGCCCATCAGCCGGACCGGCCAATGGGTCGGCCGGAAGGTCGGCCGTTAAAATCCTGAAAAACCTCCATGCCCGGTTGCCGCGACAGGAAACATGGTTGGATTAGTAAGTTGATTGGTTCGATGAACACCCACGTCGATCAGAACCAGAACAGTCCCGTGCGCACCTTGGCACCGGATCGCCTGCACGCGGTGGTGGAGCGGGGCCGCGGGCAGATGCTCTGTCCGCAGGAGTCGGAGCACCGACTCGAACCGGCCGCGTGGCCGCAGGTGCCTCCCCTCCGGCGCCCCCGATCGAGGTTTGCGATCGTCTGGCGGATCGACGGCGGCAGCGCCGGGTTCGTGCAGGTGGGACCGGGCGGCGTGATCGTGGGTCGCGATCCCGGGTGTGACATCGTGCTCGCCGGATCGGCCGTCTCCAGCCGGCAATGCACCGTGCGCCTTCCGGAGGAGGATTCCGACGAGGTGGAAATCGAGGACCTTGGGTCGGTGTGCCACACCCGCGTCAATGGAGCACTGCTGGTGGCGCACGAGCGGCGGCGGCTCACCGACGGCGACGTGATCGATGTCGGTGGCACCGTCCTGGTGGTGGTGCAGGACACGGATTGGTAGGGACAACCCC
>CAZDGC010000135.1:0-3083 GCA_964504885.1 uncultured Opitutus sp. | reverse complement strand
CCTCCCGACGGGATTCGGCCCGGGGTCAGGGTCGCAGGATCACCTTCATGTAGCGGCCGCCCTCCGGAGCGCTCAATCGGGCGAACCACGCCGCCCCCTCCGCGAGCGGCGCCACGGTTTCAATCATCGGGCGCACATCGATGTCTCCCCGCGCAATCAAATCCAGGCAGAGCGGATACTCGCCCGCGCTCGCGCAGGAGCCGAGCAGGGTAAGCTCCCGCGTCACCACCGCTTGCAGCGGGAAATCCTGGGTCTTCGGGGCCAGGTTGCCCACGAGCACGCAGGTGCCGCCGCGTTTCAGCAGGCCCAGGGCGAGATTCAGGGTCGCGCCAAATCCGACCACTTCGAACGCCACGTTTGCGCCCACGCCGTCGGTGAGGCCGGCCAGCTCGGCCGCGACATCCGCCGCCCCTGAGTTCACGGCGTGGGTGGCCCCGAGCCGCCGCGCCAGGGCGAGGCGGTTGTCGGCGAGGTCGACGGCCACGATCCGCCGGGCTCCCGCCCAGCGGAGCGCCTGGATGACCAGCAGGCCAATCATGCCCGCACCAACGACCACCGCCGTGGCCCCGGGTGGCAGCGCGGTGCGTTGCACCGCGTGGATGGCAATGGAGACCGGTTCGACCATCGCCGCGTGTTCGTAGGGCAGGGTGTCTGGCAGGCGGTACAGGATGCGATCCGGGAGGGCCAGCAACTCGGCAAACGCGCCGTGTTGCCGGTACTCGGCGGGCGCCACTCCCACGACGCGGCGGTTTTCGCAGAGATTGATCTGGCCTCCCGTGCAGAAGCGGCAGCGTCCGCAGGAGATGGTCGAATCAAAGGTCACCCGATCGCCGGCGCGCCAGGCCGATACGCGCGGACCGGTGGCGACGATCTCCCCCGCCGCCTCGTGGCCCATGATGAGCGGCGGCTGCCGGCGGCCGGTCGAGCCATCCCAGCCATGGATGTCGCTGCCGCAGATTCCGCAGGCGTGAACGCGCACGACCACTTCGTCATCGGCCGGGGCAGGGTCGGGGAAGTCCGTGAGTTCGAGGCGGGAGGGCGCGGTGAGGAGGAGTGCCTTCATGAGGAGGAGAGGGGAGAGCCTCGCGCCCAGCCCGCGCTCGCGCAAGTCGTCACGATCGCCCGGTTTTCGCAGGAACACGCCGTTGTCGTTCGCGCCGCCGGAGTCCGGCGAAACTTGCGGTCCCCGATCGGCCGGTGGCCATTGACGGGCTGGCGGGGCCCGTATTCGTTGCCGGAATGTTCATCATCATCGGAGGCGACGGCAGGGAGTATGGTCCGGCGACCGTGGAGCAGGTGCGTTCCTGGATCAGCGGAGGTCGCGCCAATCTTGAGACGCGGGCGAAGGCGGCCGGCTCCGAGGAGTGGCGCCGCCTGGGTGACTTTCCGGAGTTTGGCGGGCCGGAGGCTCCTCCGCTCGTGCCGCCGGCCTTTGCGCCGGCGCCCGAAGCAGCGGCGACATTCACCGTGCCGGCGCTTCCGGCGGTGGAACTGGCGGGCATCGGCGCGCGCACGGGGGCGGCGCTGGTGAACGCAGTCCTGTATTTTCTGAGCCTGATGCCCGGGTCGATGAAGATGAGCGCCCGGTTGATGGAACAGAATCCGCAGCTCGCCCAGGGAGGAATCCCGCGGATCGAAGAGCTCGATCTTACGGGAATGGCGGAGAGCGTGGCCTGGGTATGGGCGGGCCTGCTGGCGGCAATCGTCCTGCAGTCGCTGCTGATCGCGGTGCGCGCACAGAATCTGGGCAAGATGCTGTTTGGCCTGCGAGTGGTGCGGGCCGACACCGGGGAACCGGCCGGCGCCGGGCGGGCGGTGCTGCTGCGTTTCCTGCTGCCGGTGGCCCTGATCCTCCTGCTCAATGGCATCCCGATGCTCGGGTTCTTTTTCCTCTTCGTGGATTATCTTTTCATTTTCCGCGAGGATCGCCGCTGCCTGCACGATCTGATCGCGGGGACGAAAGTGGTGAAGGCGTAGCGGGGGTTCTACACCACGCGGTCGGTCATCGGCCCGTCGCGTTCGAAGGCGGCGAGGTTGCGCAGGAAGTGTTTCACCAGCGCCTCGTTCTGGTCGTGGCGGCCGCCGGCGGTATGCGGCGTGAGGTAGCAGTTGGGCGCCTCCCAGAGCGGGTGGTCGGTCGGCAGCGGTTCGGTCTCGAACACGTCGAGGTAGGCCTCGCCGAGGCGGCCGGAGCGCAGGGCTTCGAGCAGGGCGCGTTCGTCGACCGTGGTGCCGCGGCCGACGTTGTAAAAGCGCGCGCCGGGCTTGCAGCACGCGAGGCGGCGGGCGTTCACGTAGTTGCGGGTGCTGGCATTGTCCGGGAGGATATTCACCACGTGATCGGCCTGGCCGAGCGCGCTGCTGAGCTGCTCTTCCGGGATGATGCGGACGCCGCGTTCGCTGCGGACCTGGCGCCGCACCGCGATGAGCGTCAGGCCGAAAGGCGCGAGCAGCTCGGCGAGGCGGCGGCCGATAGCGCCGTAGCCGAGCAGCAGCACGGTCTGGCCGGCCAGCAAGCGCGATTCGAAGCGGCGCTCCTCGTAATGCCAGGAACGGTCGCCGAGCTGGTCGCGGTACGAGGGCAGCAGCCGGCGGCCGAGCGCGAGCATCATCGCGAGCACGTGCTGGGCGCAGCCCTCGGCGAAGACGGATGAGGTGTTGGTGAAGGCGGAGCCGCGGGCGCGAAAGCCCTCCAGAAATTCCGGGGTGTCGAAGCGGGTGTAGCCGGCTGTGGTCACCTCGACCCAACGGAGCCGTGGGTTGGCGAGACACTGGGCGGCGTCGGGTTGGCCAAACGCGATGTCGGCCGCCGCGAGCTGCGGGTCGGGTTCGCCGGCCGCCAACACCGAGGTCGAGCGGCTGGGCGCCGCGACGAGACGGTGGCGGCCGAGGCCGGCGACGAGCAGGCGGGTTTCGGCGGGGGGGAACAGGGCGTTGGTCCAGATGGTGAGCGACATGGATGAAAGGGGCGGCAGAGAGGAGGAGTGGGGCGCAGGCGGGAGGTGGGCGGGCAGGGGGCGGGGGGGGGGGCCGCCGTTCACCACCAGCCGCGGGCGGCAGCCGTGCGGAGGGCGTCCTCGAGC
>CAZDGC010000134.1:0-16991 GCA_964504885.1 uncultured Opitutus sp. | reverse complement strand
TGGTGCAAGCGGCCCTGGAGCGGCTCGCGCCGAACCACGCGCATGTCCTGCGCCGGTACTACCTCGATGACGCCACGCTTGACGACATCGCCGGCGAGCTCGGCGTGTCGAAGGAGCGGGTGCGCCAGATCCGTGAGGCGGCCGAAAAGAAGCTGCGCGCGGACTTCATCGTCCTCGCCCTCTGGCAGTCGGTCCTGAATCGCAACTGACGTTTACGTCAGAGCCCGGCCGCACCGGCCGGGCCCTTCTTTCCGTGTCGCCTCGTGGAATTTCTCACTTCTCGCCTATGAGGACACACCTGACTCGCCAGTCATATAAGGTGCGGCAATCGGCCTACATCGCCCGAACAAATCCCGCTACAGTCCCCCGCCATAGCTAATTTGATCATCTCAAAACACCACTTCCCATGAAGACCTACAATCTCGCCCAAGCCTTGAAGCAGAAGAACCGCCTCGCGGGTGAAGTCGCACGCGGGCGCGAAATCGTCCAGCGCGAGAACTCCCGCAAGAAGTCGCAGCCCACGCGAGCCGACGTGCGCGCCGTGTTCGACGAGAATGTGGCCCAGATGCGCACCCTCGCGGCGTGCAAGGGCGCCATCGCCGCCGCCAACGCCGGCGTGGTGACGGGTGAGCAGGGCATTTACGGCAAGCTCAACCTCCAGGCGGAACTGCGCGGCTTGATCGCCTTTCTCAAGGGACTGAACACCAAGGAGGGTGAGGAGGTCGAGCGGGTGGGATTCTTGAGCCGGGACGAGGCATCTCGCACGATCTACGTCGCGACCATCACGCGGGATGAGGTCGACCGCTTGGTGGCCACCTATCAGTCGGAAATCGAGCAACTGCAGGACGAGATCGACGAATTCAACGCTACGACGCGTATCACCCTCTCCGCATAACTTTCGGGCCCGGCCTGGACGGGCGTTATGGCTGACAACAGGCACTGGCATCCATAATGCCGCAGTACGGATTGAAACCCCGTATCTCCGAACGACATCGACCTGATTGTTAACCGTCATCGTTCAAGGCCTAAAAACGCAAAACACATCCCTAAAGGTTCAAACCTTTGTCGCTTGTTGCACCCTTCGCTCGCTCTGGGCCGGTGTCCCGATTATTCTCTCAGTCCTGCGATGAACATGGAAATCAAAGCCCGCGACCTGATCGCCGCCGGCTGGCACGAAGGCCGCCGACTCGGTCCGGCCCTGCGCCGTGCCCGCGACCTGGAGTCGACGGGCCTGACGCGCGCCGACGTGCTGAACGCACTTGAGGCGGAGTTTCCAAAGCAACTCGCCGTCATTTTGCCGCGTTACGAGCCGGCACCGCTGACCGAGGCCATCGAGGCTGATACGCCCGAGGAAGCGACCAACGTCACCACCGCGCGCCAGCGGATGACCGAACTGTTGCTCGTCCCGGTCGTGAAACGCGGCGTGATCATGCCGGACGCCTGCCCGACAGGCGGCGGTCGGGCGACGATTCCGGTCGGTGGCGCCATCGAAGTCGAAAACGCCATCATCCCCGGCGCACACTCGGCTGACATCTGCTGCTCGATGTTTGCGACGTTCTTCCCCGCCAACCACCCGGTTGGTGAAATGATGGATCATCTCCAGAAGACCACACACTTCGGTGCCGGTGGCCGCCCACGGGGTCACCAGATGACATCCGCTGTGCTCGACGAGCCGGTGTGGGACAACCCATTCCTCTCCGGCCTGCGCAGCCGCGCTCAGGATTTTCTGGGCACGCAAGGCGACGGCAATCACTTCGCCTACGTCGGTCGCATCCAGTTTTCGGAGGGGCAGCGCGCGGCGATTGAATCGGCCGGCTACACCGAATTGGCCGAGTGGATCGTACGCCGTGAGGGTGCGTTCAACGTGCTCGTGACCCACCATGGCTCGCGCGGCCTCGGCGCAGACGTGTACAAGCGTGGCCAGAAAGCCGCCCGCGAGTGGTGCGACGAGCACGCCAAGGACATCCCGGATTCCGCGGTCTGGCTGCCAGGGGATTCACCGGAAGGTCGCGAGTACTGGGAGGCGCTGCAGTACATCGCCCGCTGGACGCGGGAGAACCACGCCTTGATCCACGAGGCGTTGCTGCGCCGCCTCGGCCAGCGGGCCCTCGTGCAGATCGGCAACGAACACAACTTCGTGTGGAAGCGCGGCGACTCCTTCTTCCATGGCAAGGGTGCCACGCCGGCGTGGCAGGATTCGGCGGGGCGGCCGCTGCTCGGCTTGATCCCGCTGAACATGGCGCGCGAGATTCTCTTGGTTCTCGGAGCGGGCAACGACCGCTACCTGTCGTTCTGCCCGCATGGCGCTGGCCGCAATCAATCGCGCACCGCCATTCTCGCGCCGTTCAAGGACGCCGAAGGCGAACTCGATCCCGCTCGCGTCAACCGGGTACTCGCAGAGTCAACCGCCGGCCTCGACATCCGCTGGTTCGGCGGCGCGCCCGATCTTTCAGAGTCACCGCTCGGCTACAAGGACGCGACCAAGGTAAAAGCCCAGATCGAGCGCTTCGGCTTGGCGACGGTGGTGGGGGAAATCCAGCCGCAGGGGTGCATCATGGCTGGCCAGGCGCCGGAACCGCCGTGGGCTCGTGCCCGGCGCGAAAAACGGGCGGCGCACAAAGCAGCGCGGCGCGAAGGGGCTGTGGAAGCCTCCGAAAACTGACTGTAACCGCTCGCCACGGCCATGTCATGCGAATCCTGCAGACAGCAGATTTGCCAGTTGACGTGGCAAATCCCACATGGCCCAGGCTGCTTCGTTCGGCATCTCAGAGTTCACGAATCCCTCCGGGGAAATCGTTCTTCGCGTTACCGGCTGGCTCGACGGGACGCGCATCCGCAGGAACTTCCCGACCCGCGCCGAGGCCTTGGCCGAGCGCCAGGCACTGGAGATTCAGCGCCTCCAGGCCGTCGCCGGCGTCCGCACGACCGTCACGCGCCTATCGGACGAACAACTGCACGAGGCCGAGGCGGCTTTCCGGCGTGTCGCTGGCAAACCCCGCTCCCTGTCATTCTACCTTGATTATGCCCTCACCAACTACCGTGAGCCCGAGAGCCAGAAGCCCCTTTCCGAGGTGATCGCCGACTACAAACGAGCCAAGGCGCACGAGCACGAACAGGGGCGGCTCTCCGCGCCCCAGCTCGGTCGCATTGGCTGGGATCTGAAGCGGCTCGACGAGGATTTTCCGAGGCGCACGGTCGCCGAACTCACGTTGCCCGCTATCGTGGCATTTCTGGAGGTGGGCCGGCTCTCGATGAAGACCTACAACAATCGGCGGGGCCTGCTCTCAACCTTCTTCAAACACGCGTTCCATCGCGGTTGGATCGCCGAGAACCCCATCCCGAAAGTGCCACACTACCGCATCCGCCGGAAGCGCGGCTCGGCCGTGACTTTCACGACCAAGCAGGCCGGCGATCTCATGGAGCCTTTCGAGCGGTTCGAGGGCCAAGCCGACAGGGTCAGGATTTCATCGTTCTCGTTCCTCGTTCTGTTTCTCGCTCCCGGGTTGAGAACGAGGAACGATTGCAGGAACGAGGAACGATGCCAGCCGGGCGGGTCCTTTGGTTGCGCCCGGTGTCGCGGCGCCGGGGCGCGTGCGTAGCCGCTTTGGAGCACAGCGACAACCTGGCCCCGGGGAGCGGCCACGCTTTCGCCTTCGCCCAAGCCACGGCGGATCGATCGCAGGCGCAGCGACGGCAGGACGCTCGTCGATCCCGCGCGCCACGGTCCCGCCGGCGATCCGAGCTTGCGCGCCGTCAGTCCAGCTCCACGCCCCGCATGTCGCCGGTGCGCATGAACTGCTGATGGAAGGCGAAGGCCTTGGCCAGCGACTGCGGCGTCTGGCCGGACTTGCCCAGCGCGATGTAGTGGTGCAGCGCGTCACGAAAATCCGGATGCGCACAGTGGTCGGCGATGAGCGTGGCGCGCTCGTGCGGGGACTTGCCGCGCAGATCGGCGATGCCCTGGTCGGTGATGATCACCTGCACCGAGTGCTCGCTGTGGTCGGCGTGGCTGACCAGCGGCACGATGGTGCTGATCTTGCCGCCCTTCTGCAGCGCCGGGCAGACGAAGATTGAGATGAAGGCGTTGCGGGTGAAGTCGCCCGAGCCGCCGATCCCGTTCATCATGCTCGTGCCGAGCACGTGCGTGCTGTTGATGTTGCCGAAGAGGTCGGCCTCAATCGCGGCGTTGATCGAGATGATGCCCAGTCGGCGGATGATCTCCGGGTGGTTCGAGATCTCCTGCGGCCGCATCACGATGCGCGAACGATAGAACTCGAGCCGCGAGTAGAAGTCCTGGCTCATCTGTGGGCTCACCGTAATCGCTGTCGTACTGGCGAAGGTAAGCTTGCCCTTCTGCATCAGCCGGAACACCGCATCCTGCAGCACCTCGGAATACATCTCGAAGGGCGGGATCTCCGGATGCTCGCCCATCGCGCCAAGGACGGCATTGGCGATGTCGCCCACGCCGGACTGGATCGGCAGGAAGCCCGAGGGCAGCGTGCCGCGCTGGCGCTCGCGGGCCAGAAACTCCGCCACATTGTTGCCGATCTTGAGCATGGCCGGTGTCGGCTCGTCGAAGCCGCCCGCCTCGTCGGCGACATCGGTCTCCACGATGCCGGCGATCTTCGAGGGGTCGACCTTCACCACCGGCGAGCCGATGCGATCCCGCGTGGAGTAGAGCGGAATCTCGCGGCGATACGGTGGATCCCGCGGCTCGAAGATGTCGTGGAAACCCCGCAGCGCGGTGGACTGCGCGCGGTTGAGCTCGATAATCACCTTGTCCGCCACGGTGCAGAAGGTCGGGGTCGCGCCGACCGAGGTGGTGAGCACGATTTCACCTCCGGGGAAGACGTCGCAGGCTTCGACGATCGCAAACTTCACCTTGCCGAGGAAGCCGTAGCGCACCGACTGCGGCAGCATCGACAGGTGCATGTCGAAAAACTGCACCTCGCCGGAGTTGATCTTCTTTCGCAGATCCGGATTGGCCTGGTAGGGCGTCCGGAAGAGCACCGCATCGGCCTTCGCCAGCTCGCCGTCGAGCGACGGGCCGGTCGAGGCTCCGGTCATCACGCCGACCTTGAACGGGCGGCCCGCGGCGTGCTCGGCCCGGGCGCGGGCGGCGATCGCCTTGGGCACGACCTTCGCCGCACCGGCGGGCGTGAACCCGCTGAAACCAATGATGTCCCCGTGGCTCACCATCGCGGCGGCCTCCTCGGGTGTCAGAATCGGAAATGCCTTGGACATAATGAAGGGGGTCAGCATCGCGCAAAATCGCGCGTTCGACTGGTCGCCCCGTGCTCTTGTGAGCGCGTTTTTTGCCTTTCCCGCGGCCGCAGGGCCGCCGACCCCGCGCGCGCATGCCGCGACCCGCCCGGGTGCCGCGCGACCGCACGGCACCCGCATGGCCGCGGCGCCCCCCTGCGGCGACACCAGCCGCATCTCCACCGCGCCAGCGGCACTTTCGACGCCGGCGCTCAGGTGAGCGTCGCCAGATCGATCACGAAGCGGTACTTCACATCGCTCTGCAGCATGCGCTCGTAGGCCGTGTTGATCTGATCCATGCGGATCATCTCGATGTCCGCGGTGATGCCGTGCCGGCCGCAGAAATCGAGCATCTCCTGCGTTTCGGGCAGCCCGCCAATCAGCGAACCGGAGAACGAACGTCGCGCAAAGATGAGTGAAAACGGCGCCACCGCCACCGGCTGTTCGGGGGCGCCGACCAGCACCAGATGGCCGTCGCGTTTCAGCAGGCCAAGGTAGGCGTTGACGTCGTGGTTGGCGGACACCGTGTCGAGGATGAAGTCGAAGGTGCCGGCCTGCGCGGCCATCGCGGCCGCGTCCTTCGAGAGCACCACCTCGTGCGCTCCGAGGCGTCGCCCATCCGCGGCCTTGCCCGGGGAGGTGGTGAAGAGCACGACTTGCGCGCCAAACGCCCGCGCGAACTTTACGCCCATGTGACCGAGCCCACCGAGGCCGACGATGCCGACCTTCTGGCCCGGACCGACGCCCCACTTGCGCAGCGGCGAATAGGTCGTGATGCCCGCGCAGAGCAGCGGCGCGGCGGCGGCCGGATCGAGGTTGGCCGGCATCCGGAGCACGAAGTCCTCCGTGACCACGATGCTCTGCGCGTAGCCGCCGAGCGTCGGCGCGCCGAGGTGTTTGTCCATGCTGCCGTAGGTCATCACCATGCCGCCGCAGAACTGCTCCAGCCCGGAGCGGCACTCGGGGCAGGTGCGGCACGAATCGACCAGGCAGCCAACCCCCACGGTGTCGCCGACCTTGAACCTGGTCACCCCGCTGCCCACCGCGGTCACGCGGCCGACGATTTCATGGCCGGGCACCGCGGGATACTGCGTGAAGTGCCATTCGTTGCGCGCGAAGTGCAGATCGGAGTGACAGACCCCGCAGTACAGGATCTGAATTTGCACGTCCGTCGCGGTCGGGACGCGCCGCTCGATCACGGCGGCGGCAAGCGGCGCGGTGGGGCCGGGAGTGGCGTAGGCTTTGGTGGAGTAGCAGATTGGTTTGGTCACGGGAAGGGAGTGAATTCGCCTCCACTCTCCGCGGTCGCCGGCAAACTGCAACGCCGCGCCCAACTCCGTCCACCCCATCGACCCCACGAACCTGAGCTGGCGCATCCGCCACTCCCCCGCCCCGCGCACCCCGGCCCGCGCCTCGAGGTCGTGCGTCGGCACCTGCGCGACCCTGTCCGGGTTGTCGACTTCGCGCCACGCCGGCGCCGGCGTCAGCGCGAACGGGCAGCCGGTTCCCCCGCCGACGAAGCGCTCGCCTGCCGCGCGGAGCAGTCTCCTAGATCCGTGTATGCCGTTGCCACTGCACCCCTCCTCTCCTCCCCCCTGCTCCGCACCCTGAAAATCACCTTCAACGGCACCGGGTTCGCCGCCGACTACACCGCCCGGACCTACGGCCTCCTCCCCACCGCAACGGCGTCACCCTCGATCTCCGCCGGCGCGCCAGCCGCATCCTGGCCGCCCCCCGAGGCCGCGTTTCGCAGTTTGACCCCGCTTGCGCCCCCCGTTTCCTAGCTCACACCCATGCAAAAATACTCCGACTTCCTCCAGAACCTCCGCGGAAAGGTGCTGCTCGGCTGCGACGGCTTCGTGGACGAGGTCTACCAAATCGTCGATGTCCGGAAGAACCTCACCGAGTACACCGGCATGGACGACATGCGCATGTTCGGCGAGCTGGTCGTCAAACGCTCCGGCGGCGGCCTGGGCCTGGAAATTATCCCGAAACGCCGCTGCTCCGGCGGCTTTACGCCCAATACCGGCCGCGTCGCCGCCGTCCTCGGGCTCAAGCCCACGCTGGTCGGACTCTACGGCGCCAAGGAGATCGACCCCGCCTTCGAGGAGTTCGTCGACAACTGCCATCTGGTCTCCCTCGGCGACTCGGCCGTCACGCTCGTCTTCGAATTCACCAACGGCAAAATCCTCCTCAGCGCGCTCAAGTCGGTCGCCAACCTCACCTGGGCGGATTTCGCCGCGCACTTCCCGGGTGACAAACTCGACGCGCTCTTCGCCGGCGTGGACATCCTCGGGCTCGGGTACTGGTCGCTGACGCCGGACTTCGACAATTTTCTGAAAGGCATGATCGCCCGCTACGATCGCCAGCAGGCGCCGCGGCGGATGTTCTTCGATTTCGCCGACATCAAGAAGAAGGCGCCGGAATCCTTCTTCGCCTCGCTGGAGCTCCTCAAGCAGTTCAACGGCCGGATTCCGATGACGATGAGCCTCAACGAGCACGAAGGAGCGGACCTGTTCTCCCGGTTTGGCCTCGCGTGCCACGAGGACCCGGCCGCCCTCGCCGCGGACCTCAAGCAGGTGCGCGAGAAGATTGGGATCGACGAGCTGGTCATCCACACGCCGCATTTCGCGGTCGCGTCACATTCCGTGGAGGGCGAGGCCCATGCGAGGCAGGAATTCCAGCGCAATGTCATCCGCACCGCGGGCGCCGGCGACACCTTCAACGGCGGCTACCTCTGCGCTTCGCTCGGAAATCTCCCGCTCAAGGAGCGCCTCGTCGTCGGCAACGCCACCACCAGCTTCTTTGTCACCCACGCCGCCGCCCCCACCAAGGAGCAGCTCCTCGCCCAGATCGCCAAGGCAGCGGACAAGTGAGCGACGACGGAAACAGGGGGCCGGCCGGAAGACCCGTCCGACGGGGTCAAAGCGCGCGCCGCGAAATCTCAGCGTCCGACTGAGCAGGCCCGTCCCCTCGCCCTCCACTGGATTCGCGATTCGCGCTGTGACCCCGTCGATCTTCCCAAGGTGGCAGCGGCGTCCCGCCGCTGGGTCTTTCACAGTGAACAGAGCCGAGACGGCTCTGCCACTTTGGCCTTATCTTAGCGCCATTCCTCTTTGACCCCTTTGCGGTCGATCGTTGGCTTTCCACCGCCAGTCGAGAGCCGCTGATGTTTCCTGCCCGTCGACCGGGCCCGGCCGGCCTCCGCTTGCCACGGCAGGCCGCGCGCGTTCCAGTCCACCGCGCTCCCTCTCATGTCCTCATCCGTCCCGGTTCTCCGCCTGGCTGTTTCGACCGTGCTGCTCGCTCTCGCGACCGCGCGCGCCCAGGACCCGGCCGCCGTCGACGCCGCAGCCGCGGCTGCAGCCGCCCACTTCCAGCCCGACCGCATCGTCACCTACAAGACCGTTGGCGCCACCACCCTAGCCGTCAGCATCTTCAACCCGCCCGGGCACCGGCCCGATCGTCCGGTGGCCGGCCTCGTTTTCTTCCACGGCGGCGGCTTCAACATCGGCGCTCCTTCCAACTTCTACGCCCAGGCCCGGTATCTCGCCCGCCGTGGCCTGGTCGCGATCTGCGTGGAGTACCGCATCCGCTCCCGTCACCAGACGACGCAGCGCGAGGCCATCCAGGACGCGTTTTCCGCCATGCGCTGGGTCCGCCGTCACGTCGCCGAACTCGGCCTAGACCCGCAGCGGATCGGCGTCGCCGGCGGCTCGGCCGGCGGTTACCTCGCGGCCGCCGTGACCACGCTTTCCGGACTCGACGAACCCGGCGAGGACACGTCGGTCTCCCCTCGGGCCGACGCCCTCATTCTCTTCAACGCCAACCCCGACCGCGGTCCCGACAGCCGCGGCTTCGCCAAGGTGAAGGAAGCCATGGGCGAACGATGGCGTACGATTTCACCGCTGCACAATCTGCACCGCGGGTTCCCGCCGACCGTGCATTTCCTCGGGCGCGCCGATCGGAATATCCCCGTCGCGGCGGCGGAGCGGTTCAAAGCCGCGGTCGAGCAGGTCGGCGGCCGGTGCGACCTCCACCTCTACGACGGCCAGGAGCACGGCTTCTTCAACTACGGTCGCGGCGACAACACCTACTTCCGCCTCACCCTGCTCGAGACCGATCGCTTTCTCGCCTCAATCGGCTTTCTCTCCGGCCCGTCCAATCCCGACGACCCGGTCTTCCGCCCGTGACGGCGACAGCCCGCCGACGGGCGCCCTCCCGGAAAGCGCACGACTCCCGCCCCGATCGCCCCTTCTGCTTTTGCTTCGCCTTGCCGATCGGCGGCAGCGGGGCCTTCGGGACGAACAAGGCGAGCGCCGTGGGCGGCCAACTTCGGCCCGGGCGCGTCCCGAATTCGCGCCCGGGCGGTCCCGCCGACGCAACACCCGCGGCTTTGTGCCGGAGCCCGGGTGATTCGCACAGTGCTGCGGATTAGCTACTTAAACCGCGGCCGCACGGTTGGCACGCCGCGTGGTAAGGGCAGCGCTCCCACTCCTTATGCACTTCCTTCACCCACCCAGGGCCAGGTATCTGGTCACCTTTCTCCTCGGCGCGTTGCTCGCGCTCATCGCCGCCCGGCCGATTCGTGCCACCGAGATCTTCCGGCTCGATCGGATTGCCATCGTGCAATTCTCCCTCGCCCCCGACGACCAACTGCAACTGCGCAACGGCATCCTGTTCGTCGACGGCCGGATCGCCTGGCGCTCCTCGCACCTGATGCCACGTCCCGCCGGTCTGCGGCCCGAGGCGCTGAACCGTCCGCTGGTGCGCGTCGAGTCGTGGCTCGCGTATTACAATCTCGGCTACGGCGCGGTCGCCGCCTTCGAGCTTCTGGACGGCTCGGTCCGGCACCAGGTGGGCGCCGACGCCTTCCATGCGGTCGCGCCCAGCGAGGATGGGCTGCTCGCAAACGGACCCTTGATCAACCTCTCCACCCGCGCGCACCTGCCCGCGGGGGGTGGCGCCGCCATCGCCGGCTTCGTGATCGAGGACCGTGCCCGCACCGTTCTCATCCGCGCCGTGGGGCCGACGCTGCGCCAGTTCGGCATCGGCTCCTTTGTCGGCAACCCGCGCCTCAGCGTGACCCGCCAGGCCCGGACGATTCTGGCCAACGACGATTGGTCGGGTGGCCCCGAGGCGGGCGACATTCGTCGCGCCGCGGGGCGGGTCGGAGCCTTTGCGCTCGAAGAGGGCTCCCGCGATGCCGCTGCTCTCGTCATCCTCGGCCCGGGCGCCTACTCCGTCCATGTCGACTCAGCCGACTCCACCAGTCCCGCCGGCGAGGTCCTGATCGAAATCTACACCATTCCCGAGGATTTCTTTCTGACCGCCACTGCGCAACCGTAGTCGCGGGCTTTTCCAAAGGTAAGGGTGGATTCCGGCCCCGAGGCCGCCATCGTCGCTGCTTCCCCATGAAACACCTCTGCACTGTGCTGTTCGCCTGCTGCCTGCCCGTATTCGCCCAGGACGGCTTCGTCCCGCTCTTCAACGGCCGGGACCTCACCGGCTGGGACGGCGAACCCGGCCTCTGGAAGGTCGAGGACGGCGTCATCGTCGGCACCAGCGAACCCGGCCGCCCGAAGACCAATTCCTTCCTGATCTGGCAGGGCACGGTCCGGGACTTCGAACTGCGCGCCACGATCCGGGTAATCGGCGACAACAACTCCGGCCTCCAGTACCGCAGCCGCCGCCTGCCCGAAATCACGCCCTGGACCATCGCCGGCTACCAGTGCGACGTCCACCCCACCGAGGTCCACACCGCCATGACATACGAGGAACGCGGCCGCGGTATTTTCGGCTACAACGGCGTCGACGTGGTCATGGATCCGACCGGACAGCGCTGGCAGGTGGGCGAACGGCCGCGGGTGGTCGCCGATCTTGCGCAATGGAACGAGTTCACCGTCATCGCCCGCGGCAACCGCCTCGAACACCGGGTCAACGGCCGCACCACCTCGGTCTTCATCGACCACGATGAAAAGAACCGCGCCCTCGCCGGTCTCATCGCCATCCAGCTCCACGCCGGCAACGCGCACCGGACCTACGTGAAGCAGGTCCTGCTGAAGACCCTGGGGGACGGCCCGATCCTGCCCTTCGACGCCTCGGCCCTGCCCGCCGGCGCGAGGAAGATCGACAAACCCAAGGTCGTCAGCGCCCAGGGGAAATTTCCGCCGGCCAAGAAAGCCCCGGCGAAGGAAAAGAAATAATCCCGGCGCGGAAGCCGCAGGCGTAAGCGTGGTCGGACGCAAGACCACGTTGTCGGACATGCTACAGCTTGACCCCGAGACGCAGGTTGAAACTCAGCGGCTGCTTCAGCGAGTAGGTGTTCGGCACGCGCTCGCGGGCCGGCGAAGTGTAGTCGCCGTCGCGCGGGCGCAGGGCGGTGCCGAGGTAGGTGACGCTGCGATCGTTGAGCAGGTTGTTCACGACGAGGTTGGCCTGCACCGAACGCTCGAAGAGTTTGAAGGAATAGCCGAGGGTGGCGGTCACCGTGTAGATCCCCTTGGGGGTGTAGATGAGCGTGTAGAGCGTGCGATCGGGATCGTCGATGGCCTGCGTCGGGTTGGCGGGGTCGCGCATCGTATCGTTGGCGCGATCGCCGATGATGCGGCGGCCGTCGTAGCGCACGCCCAGCCCGACGCGCAGACCCTTGAGCCGGCCGGCCGGCAGCGTGTAGTCGGCGAACAGTTTCAGCAGCTTCTGCTTCTGGTCGAGAACGCGGCCCTCGGTCTGGCTGGCGCGCCACTGGTAGATGCCGTTGTAGGCATCGGCGGCGGCCTGGGCGTCGGGCGAGCGGATGTCCGCCGGCACGGAAGTGTCGACGCGCGCAAGGTTGGTCGCGGGATCGACGACGGCGTTGGCGTCCTGGGCAATCTGTTTGAAGACCTCGCCGTGGGAGTCGATGTAGGCACGCGTCATGGCGTTGGCGTCGTCGAGATAAACCTTGGGCAGGGCGAAGCTGGCCGACAGCCGGAGCCCCTTGGCGAGGTTGGCGGTGGCTTCGATTTCGTAGCCGATGCCGTGGCGGGCCGAGAGATCGACGTAGTTTGACGGCAGGGGCGTCTGGCCGCGGCGGTTGAGATCCTCGGTGCTGCCCTGCGGGGTGGCGCGATAGAGGGTGTTGATCGGCGGACGGCTGAGCGAGGCGGCCCGGTTGATCTCCTCGTTTTCGTAGTAGCTCAACGAGAGGTTCAGCCGGCCCTGGAGGAGCTCGACGCGCGTGCCGTAGTCGCGGCCCTTGGACACGGTAGGCGGGACGAGATTGGCATTGAGCAGCACGTTGTAGGCGGCGGCGGGATTGAAGGTCTCGGCGTAGTTGAAGAACGGGCTGAGCCAGCGCGTGAGATGGAAGACCGCGCCCATCGACTTCGTGGTCTGGTAGCCTTCGAGGGGCGGCGCGTTGAAGTCGTCCTGGAAGCGGTCGTTGGCGTATTGCGGGAGCGGTCGGAAGTTGCCGGAGCTGGGAGCGCGCGGGCGGGTGAGCGCGGGTTGTTCCGGACCGGTCGGGCGGCCGGCGGTATCCTTGGGTACGTAGGTGAGCGTGGCCCAATCGGCGGGGGCGGACGGGCGGAAGAGGGCGGTCGCCGGGTCGAAGTCCGTCGGGTAGTCGCCGCGGCGCACCTGCTGTTGCGAGGCGGAGTAGTACTGGTCGCGGCGCACGGCGCCGAGCAGCACGAAGCGGTCGCGGAGGAACTTCGCGTTGAGGGCGGCGAGGGCGTATTTGTATTTCGCGTCGTTGATCGTCTCGGTGTCGTAGCGCGAGTTGTCGATCACCCACCGGGGCTGGATCTGGGTGTCGGCCACGCCGGGGTTGAGGTAGCGGAGCGGGTTGAGGCTGAGGTCGAGGATCGGGCGGTCGGTTTCGCGCCAGTAGCGGCGCACGCGGATGAACTGCGCGGTCTGGATCCACTGCGAGCGGTCGGCGCCCTGGGCGAGGCTGAGCCAGCGATAGGAGAGCGTGTAATGATTGTCATTGCTGCCGGCCATGGTGTTGACGACGAAGCGGCCGAAGCGGGTGTTCTTTACGTAGGCGGCGGCGACGCGGAAGTTCTCGAAGTTGTAGTTGCGATAACCGCGGAAGTAGGAGCCGTCGCCGTAGGGTTCGAGGAAGTGCGGGTTGGGCGCGCCGTTGGGGAGCACGCGATTGATGTCGATGTAGGCGTCGCGCGTGTCGCGGTTTTCCTCGCCGTTCACGAAATAGGCCTGCCGGTTGATGTCGGCGGCGGCTTCGAAATGAAAGTCGCCGAGGCGCTGGCTGACGGTGAGCTGCAGATCCTTGAAGCGCGACGAGAGGAGCGGGGCGTCCGGCGAAATGGTGAAGGCGTCGCCGGGCACCCAGAAGCGGGAGTTGGCGAGCGCGGTGTCGAAGCGGTTCGCGGGCAGGCCGTAGGCGTGGCTCAGCGGGGCATCGGAGGTGTTGAAGGTGCCGCCGCCGCTGGCGCCGTAGGTGAAGCCGGCGATGGGGGTGGTGGCGGTCTCGCCGCCGCCGCGGGTCACGGGTTCGCCCTGCAGGTTCACGATGGCGTTCAGCCCGTTGTAGGGATCGAAGACGTGGTAGTTGGAGCCGCGGCGGTTGACGCCGGCGGCGGTGGCGGCGTTGAGCACGGCGGAGGTGGCGGTGCGCAGGGCGACGGGGGTGTTGTAGGTGAGCGTGCCGTTCCAGCCGGAGACGTGGTCGGTGAGCAGGCTGAAGCCGGTCTGCTTCTGGATTTCGAGGTATTCGCCCTCGAGGCGAATCTCGGTGTGACGGAACGGGCGGAAGGTGGTGGTCGCGAAGGCGCCCTGGCGGCGGTTGAAGTTCTTGTCGCGCCAGCCGTCGCCATCGCCCCAGACGGCCGTGGTGCGCAGGGCCGCCTTTTTCGTGATGGGCCGGTTGACGTCGAGGGTGGCCCGGTAGGTGTTCCAGGAGCCGACGCTGACCTGGGCGTCGGTGAACGCGCGGTCGACGCGGGCGCGCTTGGTGGTCGACGAGCTCGTGCCGCCAAGGGTGCCGTTGCCGAAGAGAATGGAATTGGGGCCGCGTCCGAAATCGAAACGTTCGATGGAGAACGTGTCCTGGTCGCCGTACTGCGGGAAGAAATTCCGCTGCTGCGTGCCGGCGCGGGTGCCCCGCGTGCTGTAGTAGGTCGAGAAGGTGAAGAAGGTGGCGTCGCCCACGTGCGGGATCTCGGCCGAGCCCGTGGCCCAGTCCGCGACGCTCTGCAGGTCGATCAGATCGAGGGCGTCGATGAACTCGCGCGTGACCACCGAGTAGGCGGCGGGCGTGTCGCGCAGATCGGTGGCGAGGCGGCCGCCGGCGAGGGAGCTGGTGGCGACGAAGCCTTCGTCCTTGTCGGTGCGGACTTCGAAGGGGGAAAGTTCCACGATGGAGCCGGCGGATGCGGTTCCGGAGGCGGCGGGGCGGGCGGCGATGGGGGAGGGTGCGGTTGCCTGGGTGTGGCCGGTGGTGGCAGCGACGGCGAACAGGAGGGCTCCGGCAACGGCGGCGACACGGGCGGACTTGAGGGGGATGGAGTTCATGGCGTGGGGGTGAGAGTGCTGGCCCGTTCCGGCGGGACAATCTTGGGGACTGACAGATTCGAACCTAAAATCCCGAAGCGCGCAACAAACCCTAACACCCACGGCTCAAGACCCGACGGCTGGTCCTGAACTCGGTGTTTCAGAACTTCCCTCCACGCGTTCCCCGGATGTCGGGGGGGGGTGCAGGGCGCAACGGCAGCGGTCGCTGTCGCGGGCGTGCCGATGCGCCGTGTAACGGCCTTACGGCTTCGGTGTCCCTGGCATCCAGACGTAACCGGAGATTTCCCCCAGGAACGGTGCGGGCCAGGGCGTCGTGGTGGTGATCTTCTCCGTGGCCCGAAGCTGGCCTCCTGCCAGCGGACCGCCGATGAAGCGGCCTACCACCTTGAGCTGGCTGATCCAGAGCGCTTCACTGACGCGGCTTCGGAAGCCGCTCCAGCTCCCCTCGGCGAGGATCGACTCGGGGTGTTCGAGCGGGTTTGCCGTAAAGAGCGCCCACGTACCCCACACCGGGCCGGCGAAATCGGAACCGAAGTGGGCGTTGATTTCGATCAGGTTGTAGAGCGTGCCAAACTCGGGCGAGACCAGTTGAGTCACGACGAGGCTGCCGCGGATCTGAGTCTGGCCTCCGGGAGTCGTCCAGAACCGGCCTGCCTGACCAGCGACAGGCTGCTCGACTCCTGTGAATGTAAACGCGCCACGCGGCTGGGCGGTGGCGGAGGGGACGGCGAAAAAAAACGCCGTCAGCACCGCAAGCGAATGCAGGGCGGTGCGAAGAACCGGGGTTTTCATGGTGGTTGCGATATTGCCCCCACGGCGCCGCAAGCTCATCACGCGCCGCGAGCTTTCGGCGGGTGGGAGGCGATACCCTCGTGCGCAATGAGGGCGGCAGCCAGCCGGCCCGGTGCTTCGCACCGGCGCTAATGGGGATCGGAAGCCGGCCTGCACGGAGCAGGGGGGCAGGCAGGTTGAAGCTGGCACCGGGGTGATTCTACTTTGTGTCGCGAGATTGCGTCGGGGCTGCTGCGGAGACAGCGTGTCGCATCGTGTTGTTCCTGCCCCTGGCCTGCCCGGCGTTTTCCCGCCGCCGTTTCTTCGCCCTTGCCGCCCTGGCGCCACTCCTTCCGGCGTCCACTCCGCGCGCCCGCAGCGCGCCCGCCCGCCCGCGCCGCGCGCGTTTCACGCCGGCGCTCAACGTGTATTCGTTCAACGATCGGCTGGCGGCCAACGCGAAGGATGCGACCAAGGGCATCGATCTCTTCGGGGTGTGCGATTTCTGCGTGGAGCACGACCTCGCGGCGATCGACGTCACCGGCTACTATTTTCCGGGTTATCCGGAGACCCCGCCGGATGCGTTCATCCACCGCCTCAAACGTTATGCGCACGAACGGGGCCTCGTCATCAGCGGTACGGGCGTGCGCAACGACTTCGCCACCGCCGATCGGGCGGTGCGCGCCGAGGGCGTCGCTGTCACCCAGCGCTGGATCGATGTGGCGGTGAAACTGGGTGCGCCGACGGTGCGCGTCTTCGCGGGCCCGCAGGGCCGGTTGACCGGCGACTGGCGGACCGCTGCCGGCGGCGCGAAGCGCGAGGACGTCGAGGCCTGGATGGCCGAGGCGTTGCGTCAATGCGCTGAGTACGGAGAAAAGCGCGGGGTGATTGTCGCGGTGCAGAACCACGGCGACTTCATCAGCACGGGCCCCGAGCATCTGAGCTTGCTGCGCCGGGTGAATCATCCCTGGTGCGGGGCGATGGTCGACACCGGCAAGTACCTCACTGCCGATCCGTACGCGGACATCGCGATGATGGTGCCGCACGCCGTCAACTGGCAGATCAAGGAAACGCTCGGCAGCAGCCTTCAGTCGCCACGGGCCGATTTTCGGCGGCTGGTGCGCGTGCTCCACGAGGGCGGCTTCCGCGGCTTCGTGCCGATCGAAACGCTCATCATGGGGCGCAAGGACTACGATGCCGAGGCGGAGGTGGTAAAGGTCCTCGCTGCCCTGCGCGCGGCCATCGCGGAACTGAAGTAGCGAAGGCGGTCCCGCGGCAGGAGGAGGCGCCGCCGTGCCTCCATGCCCGCCGGCGAGGTCCTCGGGCCGGAGCAGGGGGGCGGCATAACCCCGTCGATCCGGGGCGGCGAATTCCGCCGCCGGCATTGCACCGGCGCCGGAGCGCCGCCAGCATCCCGGCCCGACACCGTCACGCATGAA
>CAZDGC010000133.1:0-17499 GCA_964504885.1 uncultured Opitutus sp. | reverse complement strand
GGTGGCTGGTTTTCAATCGACCACGAGTGGCTGGTTTTCAAGTGACCCGTGACAGTGTTCAAGTATTCGGGATGTGTTCGAGTTTTCGTCGGACATAGTGAAACTAGAGGCGTGCGTAGCGGTTGTAATGCAATGTACTCGCGTTGAAGCGTCTTGGAGGCGGCGCGCTACCGTGTTGTCTCGGCCGTACTACTGGACGTGCAGTAGTAGAGGTACTCTCGTCTGGTCGCGCAGTTGCCGCTACCGGGCGGGGCATCGTCTGCGACTCAGGGGTCGCTTCTGGACGGGAGTCTAGGCTACTGGCCTCATGTACCAGAGGTGGTGTAGCCTGCGCAGGGGGTTGTGACTCGCTGTTCGCAGCGAGGTTTCTTTGTCGCACTCTTTCGCGCTTCTTCTGCCATTCCCATTCCGAGCAATCGATATTCGGATTCTCGCCCTTGAATCTGGGTTTCAGCAGAATCTTTACGGGCGTGTCGTCAGACTTGTGTCGAATCAAGACGTGATTGAGGTCTATGTAACTGCGCCTAATCTCAATGTCGCCCTTTGAGGTTCGCTGGCCTGGGGCGAAGAGCGGGCTCAGTATATCCTTTCCGTACTCGGCCGAATCGTCCGAATAGAAACGCGAGGCAATCTGAATCCCCATATGGTTTACCTTGCGTAATTCCCGCTTCCAGAAGTACCACTTTAACTCGGCTTTGCTGTCTTCCACCTCTGTGCGGCACTCGGGACAGGGTTGGCCACTTGGCAGTTTGGGGGCGATTTTATCATACAGTTCGCGGGGGCTTTTCCCGAGGAATGGGTGCTTTTTGCAGGTGAACACTTCCGCGAGCCACCTGACCCAATACCGGGTGAGGTCTTTACAAAGCACGTACGTGTGGTGGCTCTGGGGGCTGGGCACGCTTTCCCGCAGGTCACGGATCTCGTCCTGGGTTCTTAGGTACCGCACAAAGCCGCGGTACATGGCTAACACCGCATCGCGCAGAACATCGGGCGCCTGCGCAGGGGTTGCAGACTCTATTCTTCCACTGAATCGATGGACGGCTTCTTCGAGTTCGGGCGAGATCTTCAATCCCGGTCGCACAAGAATTCGGCCTGGCTTACCCGCGAGGGACGGTACTGACTTAAAATGTGAATACTGAATGCGTTTGGTGAGCAAGCCATGATAGATGCATTCGGAC
The DNA here is from genome assembly GCA_964504885.1 of uncultured Opitutus sp. GTDB lineage: Bacteria > Verrucomicrobiota > Verrucomicrobiia > Opitutales > Opitutaceae > ER46. Next base: position 16,321 of record CAZDGC010000133.1, on the reverse strand, counting down.
GCAAATGCGGTCTCAGGTTTCCCGCAGAACCACAGCCAACCCCATGGAATTAGTGTCGCAGCTTCTACGCCAGAAAAGAGGTTCAGAATCCCAACAGTATCGAGCTCCAGCGGATTTGTCTTGAGAGTGGTCACCCCGACAAGTGGCTCATCGCAGTCACGCATTTGAGTACAGTCGAGGTAGACGAGGTCCATGATGGCAGCGGACGCACCTACGCGGACATGCGTAAGCCCGTTCGCGTGGTGTTGTGCAAACTCCTCGAGATCCGCTGTCATCCACTCGGCGATCGTCGGCCGCGTGGGCAGTGGCGAGGCCTGGGCCGCCTTGAGGCGCTGGAGTACGTGGGAAATTGCCCTTCGGGACCGAGATTTCAGCTTCACTTCGACGCAGGCATTAATGATGTACTCGCGTGCAAGATTCCTCACCTGCGCTGGAAATCGTGTGCCTCCCTTTCCGCCATCCGATGCCTCGATGCGAAAGTTCGACTCGAATCCGGGTGTGTCGATGTCGGCGAGGTGCTTGGCGAACCATGCTACTTTCCGATATATCCAGGTTCTACTTACACCCAGTGTTTCTGTGAGCTGCGAGATGTCGGGCTTAAGAGGTTTGCGTTCGGGTGCACCGTCGGCGTTCTTGAGCGCCCCGACAGTCGCCTGCGCGTACGGCAACAATTTTTCCTTCCGGAGTTGTAGCAATTCGACAGAATTATCGATTGCCCGGGCTGATTCTTGAGTCGGGGAGGTGTTGGCTGCGGCCATTGAATCGGTCGGTGACGTATCGACACCAGCATCTTTGTATTAACTATCGTAGTCGATGATCACACTCATTGAAGCGGGACTGATAAGACAGCTTGGATACACTTATGGTGACTAGCGACACCGCCCGCGGTTCGAGTGCGGAAGGCTTTGGCCGTTTCCGAGCAACAATTCCGCCGACTGCGAAAGGTACTTGAGTGCCGGCGCGCGCGATTGTGTCGGTGATGAAGACGGGGATGTACCGGAATGCGACGGCAGGATTCGTGGCGGCGGGTCAGGGGCCGCAGGAGGAGAAGTGACGCGGCCGATGGCGGCAGGATCCGTTGACGACAATCTGGCGTGATGCGGAGCGGTTTCCCCGAACCGGGCGCTCACGCGGTTGGCGCCGGGTTGAGGCGGTCGGCCGGAAGTCCTGAGCGATGATGCGGGCGGACGAGTTCGGCGAGGAGCACGCGAATGGCTCGTCATCGCGCTGGTCTCCGATGGGCACCGAGAACGGACGCGCTGAGCCGGTATAGGGGAATTGCAGTGGAATGGCGTTCTGCGAGCGTGAGGCCCGGTGCTCGGTGGCGAAAAGGATCTGCCGCACGCTGGTGGCGCATGCGGAGATTCGAGTCACCCCATTCGTGCGGCTTGCTCAAGCCGCGCAACGCCTCGCACTGCCGTGAGCCATGCGAGTCTTTGCGTGCGCGCTGCATCAGGGCCGCAGCAGGTTGACCGAGTTGCTGCGCGTTCCCATCCCACCGTATTCCTTTCCAACAGGCGATGGCTCCGCGCACTTCAGCGGGGTTTGGAGCGCGAGTTTGCTTCGGATTTTTTCTGCTCAGAAAATGGCCACAGTGCTGAGACTTTATTTCAGGCCGACGTCCAAGAGCGGGGAATCTCTTCCAAAACAGGTCATTCAGCGTTGGAAGGGCGTCTCACCACTAGGTAGCCAGCAAGCCGAAAGTTGTTGATGCAAAGAAGTATGCCTATCGGTGTCCAATTGGGCTTCGAGGCGTAAGTGCTGATAACCACTGACTTTCGGTTTCTGACAAGGGCGTGGCAGAAAAATGTGAACAAGTTTACTGGGATTGATGGGGTTAATTGCTTGACCGAAGTGGGGCAAAATGGGTTGAAATGTGGCGTTTTGGGGCGCTTCTCAGCAGCTTCAACCCCCTCATGGCGACGGAAGGCAGAGTCATTTACACCGGCCTTTTCAGGCACACGCTCGACGACAAGGGTCGGCTCACGATCCCGTCGGCGTGGCGCCATGCCCACGGGGCCGAGGAGACCTTTCTCGCCACGCCACATCCGGACGGCTACCTCGCGGTGCTGCCGCCCCGGGAGGTCGACGCCCTCCACGCCAAGATTTCCGCTCTGAAGCTCAGCGACGCCAAAGCCCAGGCCTTTATCGCCCGCTTCTTTTCGCAGACCCAGGGCTTTTCCTTCGACAAGGCCGGCCGCATCGGCCTCTCGGCCGAGCTCCTCCGCCACGCCGGCATCGAAAAGGATGCCGTGCTCGTCGGCACCATGACCAAGTTCAACGTCTACAGCCCGGCGCGCTGGCAGCAGGAGGAGTCGCGTGCCGCCGGGGAAAACTTCGGCGACCTCATGCGCCAGATCGATCTCTGACCATGCGCCGTCCGGCCAAAGTTCCCGCCGCCGCCAGCCGCCTCCCGCGGCGAAAGTCCGCGCTGACTTCGTCCGCCGCGGCGCGGCGGAGCTTCCCCGCCTGGATCGACGCGGCGGAGCGCACCGTCACTTTTCCCGCCGTGAGTGTGACCGCCCGGGTGCGCGACTCGCTGGTGCTTCGCGCCGTGGCGAAGCCGAAATCCGGAAAGTCGAAAGGCCCCAGCCATGTTTCCGGCCAGCGATGAGGCCCGTACCGCCACGATGATTTCCGGCCACCAACCCGTGATGCGGCGCGAGGTGCTGGAGTTCCTCGCCCCCTCTCCGGGCGGGTGGTATCTCGACGCAACTTTTGGCGGTGGAGGGCACACCCGCGCCCTGCTCGAAGCGGCGCCCGGGGCGCGGGTGCTGGCCCTCGATCGCGATCCGGCGGCCACGACGCGGGCGGAGCGGCTGCGGCAGGAGTTCGGCGACCGGTTCGAATTGCTCGACCTCGATTTCGGCCGGCTCGGGGAGCGCGGCGAATCCGGATTCAACGGCATCCTGTTCGATCTCGGCGTCTCGTCGTTCCAGCTCGACGACGCCGCCCGGGGATTTTCCTTCCGGCAGGACGCTCCGGCCGACATGCGCCTGGACCCGCGCACGGGCGTGCCGGCGTCGCGGTGGCTGGAAACCGCGACCGAGGAGATGCTGGTGCGCGCAGTGCGGGACTACGGGGAGGAGCCGCATTGGCGGCGTGTCGTGCGGGCGTTGCTGGCGGCCCGCGGCTCGGGAGGCCTGGCGCGGACGACGTCGCTGGCGGATCTGATTGCGGCGGCGCTGCCGGCGGCGGCGCGGCATGGTTCGCGCCTGCACCCGGCCACGCGGGCGTTCCAGGGCATCCGCATCGCCGTCAACGACGAGATCGGCGCCCTCGAGCGCGCGCTGCCGGCGGCGTTTGTGCGCCTCGCATCCGGCGGCGTGCTCGCCGTGATCAGCTTCCATTCGCTCGAAGATCGTCCGGTGAAGCTCTTTTTCCGCCGCCAGTGCGGCCAGCCCGCGGGCGCCGGCGACTCCACGCCGCAGGATCTGCGGGTGGCGCTCGCCGATCCGCTCACGCGCCGTCCGGTCACCCCGGGGCCGGAGGAACTCACCCTCAATCCCCGCAGCCGCTCGGCCAAGCTCCGCGCGCTGCGCAAGCGGTAGCCCCCGAAACGGGGCCGCCACCTTCCTCCCACTCCTCCCGCTTCCGATGAAGAAAGATTCCTCTGCTTTCGTGAACCAGCTCCTCGCCTGCCTGCTGGTTGCCATCTGCACCGGCGGCACCATCGGGCTTGGCACGGTCTGGATGCGTCACCAGATTTCCGTTACGGCAAAGGCCAACCGCGAGCTGGCGGCGCAACTCGCCCGCCTCGATCGCCTGATCGACGAGGCGCGCACCCAGGTCGAGACCGAGCAGGCGCCCGACCGGCTCCGCCACCTCAACGCCGCCCACCGGCTCGGCCTTGTGCCCATGAACGAGATCCCGGTGCTCCACGTCACGGAAAACGTCGTCGAACGCCTGGCGCGGCGCGCCGGCCGCGAACTCTTCCCCGACGCCGCCCCGGCGGCGGTCCCGGTCGCCTTCGAACTCGCCCGGCACTGAACGCGATGTCCCGCGGTTTCGCCTCCAGCTACCGGATCCTCCTCCTCGGCGCGGCGCTCTTCGCCTGCTTCGGGGGGCTGGCCGTCCGGCTGGTCTGGCTGCACGTGATCGAACGCGACGCCCTCCTGCAGCCCGTGGCCCGTGTCCGTCCGATGTTGATTCCGGAGGCGGCGCGGCGCGGCGACATTCTCGACGCGCGCGGCGCCCGGCTGGCGACCAGCCGCACCGAAATCGTCCTGGGGGTGGATCCGCACTCGCTGCTGCCGCGGGACCGTCCCCGCTGGCCGGCGCTGGCGGCGCTGATCGAGGTGCCGGTGTCGGAGCTGGAGGACAAGTTCACCCCTCGCTACCGCCGCGCGCCGGTGGGGGAGCCGGCCGGGGCGGAGCAGGCTTCGGCGGCGCCCGCCACTCCGCCGCCGCCCGCCTTCCGCTTCAACGTCACCCCCGGCGGGGAGGGGGAGGACGCCGGCGGCCCGCCCGCCGAGTCCCGCCCCATCACCTGGGTCAAATTGAGGGACGACGTGTCCGAGACGCTCTACGAACGCATCCGGAAAATGGATATAAAAGGGGTGTACGGACTGCGGGAGTACCGCCGGGTCTATCCGGGCAACAGCCTGGCCGCGCACGTGATCGGCTTCGTCAACCGCGAGCAGCGCGCCGCCGCCGGGATCGAGGCGTATGCCGACTTCTACCTCCGCGGGCGGCAGGGCTGGCGGGTGGGCGAGCGCGACGGCCGCAACCGGGAGCTGCCGCAGTTCGGCACGCGGGAGGTGCCGCGGGTGGATGGCTACCATGTGCTGCTGTCAATCGATTCGACGGTCCAGGATATCGTCGAGCAGGAGCTGGCGCACCTGGTGGCGAAGTTCCGTCCGCAAAAGGCCTCCATCGTCGTGAGTGATGCCGACGGCTTCGTCCTCGCGCTGGCCAACCATCCCTCGTTCGATCTCAACGCCTACCACCTCGTGCCGAAGAGCGAGGAGGCGCGGATGAAGAACGCCGCGGTGGCGGACATCTACGACCCGGGTTCGGTGTTTAAGATCGTGCCGGCGGCGGCCGCGCTGGAGGAGCGGCTGGTCACGCCGCACACGGTGCTCGATTGCGCGCTGGAGAAGGTCTTGCACCGGGGCCGCCAGGTATCGTTGCCGGCGGAGGACCACCGCATGGGCCACCTGACCGTGGCGGAGATCATCAGCCATTCGAGCAACCGCGGGGCGGCGCAGCTTGGCCTCATGCTGGGCGAGGAGCGCCTGTACCGGTATGCACGCGCCTTCGGCTTTGGCGCGAAGCTCGGTTTTCCGGTCGGCGGCGAGGTGAGCGGCATCCTGCATCCGCCACCGAAGTGGTATCCGATCGACATCACCCGCATCCCGATGGGGCACTCCGTGTCCGCGACCGTGCTGCAGATGCACCAGGCCATGGCGGTCGTGGCGTCCGGCGGGGTGCTGCTGCGGCCGCAGGTGATCCGGGAGATCCGCGATTCGGCCGGCGAATCGGTGTATCGCTACGGCCGGGTGGAGCTCGGCCGGGCCGTCTCGGCGGACACCGCCGCCCGCCTGGCGGAGATGCTTGTTGGTGTCACGCGCGAGGGCGGTACGGCCAAGGAGGCCGCCATCCCGGGTTTCGACGTCGCCGGCAAGACGGGCACCTCGCAGAAGTTCATCGATGGCCAGTGGTCGAAGCAGCACCACATCGGCTCATTCGTCGGGTTCTTCCCCGCCCGGCGGCCCAAGGTGATCATTTCCGTCATCGTCGACGATGCTGATCAGCAGGCGGTCGGAGGTGTGGCGTACGGCCGGGTCGTGGCGGCGCCGTCGTTCAAGCGAATCGGCGAGCGGCTGATCCCGATCCTGGACATCAAGGCCGGGACGGTGGGTGCGGTGCCTCCGCTGCTGGCACGCCACGAGGGGGGGGCGCGGTGATCGGTTACCTCGCCCAACCGCATCCGCTGGTGCAGGCCTTGGTGCCGGTGGCCACGCGACGGCCCCGCAGGGCGGCGGCGGCCGCGCGCGGAGGAGGCGCCGCACCCCGGTTGTCCGACTTCCTGCCGGAGGAGGAGATCTCGGCCGTACGCGGAACGCTCGATCGACCGGTGGCCGGCCTGGCGGTCGACTGGCGGCGGGTGGTTCCGGGGTCGGTCTTTTTTGAACTGCCGGGGGCGGTGCGGAGCGGGGCGCCGGGCTGCGACGAGGCCGTGAGCCGCGGCGCGGTCGCGGTCGTGCGCGCGGTGTTGCCGGCGGTCTCCCCGGGGGGCGTCACCGCGGTGCAGGTGGCGGATGTGCCCGCGGCGCTGGCCCGGGCGGCCCAGCGTTTCTATCGCTTCCCCGATCGCTCGGTTGGGGTGGTCGGGGTGGCCGGCGAGCATGGCAAGACGACCGTTGCCCACCTGCTGAAGCACCTGCTCAACGGTGATCAGCGCGTCGGGCTGCTGGGGTCGGTTCATTACGAACTGGGGCAACGGACCGTGCCGTCGCTGGGCGACACCCCGGAGGCGTTGGAGAACTTCGGCCTGCTGGCGCAGATGCGCGATGCCGGCTGTCGCCACGCCGTCGTCGAGGTGTCGGCCCGCGCGCTGGCCGCGCGCCGCGTCGACGGAATGCAGTGGGCCGCGGTCGTGTTCACGGGCGGCGCGGCCCCGGGCGGAGAGGCTGCGTATCCGGAAAGCTGTTTCATGGGTTCCCACGGCCGGCCTCCCCCGGTGGCGGTGATCAACACCACCCGGGCGGGGGACCGGGAGTGGGCGCGCCGCCTGGCGGCGGCGGGCGGGGCCGCGCGGGTCGTCACCTACGGCGGGGATCCCGCGGCGCAGGTGCGCGCCGAGGGGATGGTGATGCGGTCCGGCGGCACGTCCTTCCGGCTGGTCTGGCCGGGCGGGACGCTGCCGGTGGAGTCGCCGCTGACCGGGCGCGGCAACGTCGGGCACCTGCTGGCGGCGGTGGCGGCCGCGTGGGGTCTCGGGCGCGATCCGCAGGTGGTGCTGGCGCGGTTGCGGGCGCTCGGCGGCGTGCCCGGGCGCCTGGAGCGGATTGAAGAGGGGCAGGATTTCTCGGTTTGGGTCGACGCGTCCGATTCGCCCGCCAGACTGGGGCACGCCCTGCGCGAGCTGCGGGAGGTCACGCCGGGCCGCCTGCTGGTGGTCTTTGGCGACGACGGGCGGCGCGAGCGTGCGGCGCGGCCGGAGCTGACGCGCGCGGCGGAGGCGGGGGCGGACGTTGTCATTGCCACCGCGGCCAATCCGCGGTCGGAGCCGCAGGAACAGATCTTTGCCGACCTGCGGGCGGGCGCGGGGGCGCCGGAGCGCATCGCCTGGATCCCGGACCGGCGGCGGGCGATCGCGCTGGCGGTGGCCCTGGCGCGGCCCGGCGACGGCGTCGTCATCACCGGTCGCGGCCATCAGGCGTATCAACAACTAGGAGACACGGTGGCGCCGTGCGACGACCGGCAGGTGGTGCGGGCGGCACTGCGCGGAGGACGGCCATGAGCGCCGGATCGCGCTTTGACCCCGCGCTGCTGGCCGCCTGGACGGGCGGCCGCTGGACGGTCGCGCCGGCCGCCGGCCTGGCGGGCTTCCATTTCGATTCGCGGCGGATTCACCCCGGGGAGGTCTTTGTCGCCCTGCGGACGCCGCAGCGCGACGGGCACGACTTCCTCGGCGCGGCGCAGCAGGCCGGGGCGGCCGCCGCGCTGGTGGCGGCTCCGGTGGCCTCGGTGGCGTTGCCGCAACTGGTCGTGCCTGATCCGCTGGCGGCGTGGCAGGCCATCGCGCGCGAGCATCGCCGCGCGTTTCGCGGGCCGGTGGTGGGGATTTCCGGGAGTGCGGGGAAGACGTCCACCAAGGACCTGCTGGCGCTGCTGCTCGGGGGGGCGGAGGGCGGCGTCGCCGCCACCGCCGGCAACGACAACAACCACCTGGGGGTGCCGCTCACGCTCACGCGGCTCGATTCGGCGCGGCACCGGGCGGCGGTGATCGAGGCGGGGATCAGCGCGCCCGGGGAGATGCGGCCGCTCGCGGAGATGATGGCGCCCGATCTGGCGGTGATTACGCTGGTGGCCGCGGCCCACACGGAGGCGCTCGGCAGCGTCGCGGGCGTGGCGCGCGAGAAGGCGGTGCTGCCGGCGGCGGTGCGCAGCGGTGGCGTGGCGATCCTCCCCCGGGCGGTGGCGGAGTTGAGCGCGTTTCGCGATTTGGCGGTCGCCCGCCTGGTGGTCGCGCGGGTGGACGCAGGGGAGGGCGGGGAAACGGCGCCGCCGGCGGGCGTGGTCCGCTACCGGGTCGCCCACGAGCGGGCCGAGACGCGGGTGACGCTGCAGGGCGACGGGCGGGGGACGCGCACGTTTGCGCTGCGACGGGTGTCCGACGGCATGGTGCAGAATGCCGTGCTGGCGCTGAGTGCGGCGCGCCGGCTGGGCGTGGAGGACGCGGCGCTGGGTGAACTTCTGGCCGGGTGGCGGCCGGCGGCGTTGCGCGGCGAATGGCGGGAGGCCGGCGGGCGGAGGATATTTCTCGACTGCTACAACGCGAATCCGGCGTCGATGAGCGACGCGCTGGCCGTCTTCGATGCGGTGGTGCCGGCCGGGGAGCCGCGGCTCTTCGTGCTCGGCTGCATGGAGGAGCTGGGCCTCGAGTCGCCCCGGCACCACGCGGCGCTGGGGGAGACCCTGCCGCTGGGCGGGGCCGACCGCGTCCTGGTGATTGGTTCGCAGGCGAAGACGGTGGCGGCGGCGCTGCGGACGCGGGGTTTCGATTCGTCGCAGGTGGCGGTGCTCGAATCGCTGGAGCCGGCCGTGCGGGCGGTGGCGGAGTGGCGCGGGGCGGTGTTCGTCAAGGGCAGCCGTCGGTACGCGCTGGAGCGCGTGCTGCCGGCGGGGAAGGAGGTGGTGGCGCATGCTTAGTTACCTTGCCCGGTTTGAGGAGTACTACGGGCCGCTGCGGCTGTTCGGCTCGCTCACCGTGCGCACGATGCTCGCGGCGGTCACCGCGCTGGCCATCGGCTTCCTGATCGGGCCACGCTTGATCGCGAAGTTCCGCGAGTGGAAGTTCGGCCACGGTTACATCGACGAGCGCACGGGGGCGCTGGGCGCGACCTACCGGGACAAGCAGCACACGCCGACGATGGGCGGCCTGATCATCTTCTTTGCGGTCTTTGGCAGCGCGGTCCTGTGGGCCGCGCCCAACGTGTGGGTGGTCGTGAGTCTCTTCGTTTACGCGGCGCTGACGGCGCCGGGGTTCCGGGACGATTACCTGAAGGTGGTCCGCCGCCACCGGGCCGGCATCTCCTCGGGGGAGAAGATTGCCTGGCAGACTGCGGCCGCCCTGCTGGCGCTGGCCGCGTTGCTTTGGCACCCGCAGAGCGCGGACAAGATACGCGAACTGTGGGTGCCCTTCGTCAAGCACGCGGTCATCGAGACCATGCCGTGGTGGATGCTCCTCGGACTGATCTACCTGTGGATTGTCGGCTTCAGCAACGCCATCAACCTCACTGATGGCCTCGATGGCCTGGCGGTGGGGTGCACCATCACGGTCGTGATTGTATTTGCGATCATGGCCTACCTCGCGGACCACGTCTTTCTTTCGGAATACCTGCTGATCAGCCATGTGCCGGGTACGGGTGAACTGACGGTGATCTGTGGTGCGCTGATCGGGGGCTGCATGGCCTTTCTGTGGTACAACGCGCCTCCCGCGGAGGTGTTCATGGGAGACACCGGCTCGCTGGCGCTGGGCGGCTTGATCGGCGTGATGGCCTTCATGATCCATCAGCCCCTGACGCTGGTGATGGCCGGCGGGGTGTTCGTCGCCGAAATGCTGTCGGTTGTGGTGCAGGTGGGCTGGTTCAAATACACGCGCCGCCGCTACGGCGAGGGGCGCCGGGTGTTCCTGATGGCGCCGATTCATCACCATTTTCAGAAGCAGGGCTGGCCCGAGACCAAGGTCGTGCTCCGCTTCTGGGTGCTCTCCCTGGGCTGCGCCCTCGCCAGCCTCGCCACCCTGAAACTCCGCTGACCCCGGGCTAGTCTTTCCTCATGGACCCTGTCACGCTCGAGCAATCCAACTCCTTTATGAAAATCATGAAGATTTTCGGCATCGTCGTGGGCATCCACGTCTTCGCGCTGGTCCTGATCTTCGCCAATCCGGGCTGCAGCACCGCCACCAAGCCACCGCCGACCCCCAGCGACACCCTCGACCGATCGACTCCGCCGCCGGCCATTTCGGTGCCCAACACCGCCCCGACGGTCTACGCCTCGCCGCCGCCGTCGGCCGTCGCCGCGGGCGCGCCGGCGGGCACGCTGCCGCTGGCTCCGGCCACCGTGACGGCACCCGGTACGGAGCCATCGCCGACGACGGTGCGGTTTATCCCCACCCGGCCCGGTACGCCAGTGGCCGGCGCCCTCGTGGCCGAGAAGGTGGCCGACGTGACGCCGGCGACGACTTACGTGGTGCGGCCGGGTGACAACCTCTGGACCATCGCGCGCAAGCACAAGCTGAGCGTTGCCGATCTGACGGCGGCCAACGGCATTGCCGCCAACGCATCCCTGCAGCCGGGCCGCAAACTCGTCATCCCGGCCCGGTCGGCGCCGATCCCGGCGGGCACGGCCAGCACGGGCGGCGAGCCCCCGCCGAAGGCTGCCGCGGCGCCGGCACCGGCCAGGACGCCGGGCGAGGCGGTGAGGCATGTCGTGCGAACCGGCGAGACCTTGGGGACGATCGCCCGCCTTTACGGAGTGAGGCAGGCCGATATTGCGGTGGCCAACCGCATCGCCGATCCGGCAAGGATCCAGGCGGGCGCCGAGTTGGTCATTCCCGGGGGCAAGGCAAACGGAGGCCGCAACGGCAAGGCGGCCAAGGGTACGGGCAAGGCCGATCCCGCCACCGCCAAGGCGGCCCCGAAGGCCGACGCCACCGCCCCGGCGCCCGTCAACCCGGAGCCGGTCCCGCCCGCGCCGCCGGTGATTCCGATCATCCGTCTTGACGAGAGCCCGGTCACGCCGGCGCCCAAGCCCTGAACTGTTTGCCGTGACCTCGATCGCCGCCGCCCGAGACACCCGCCGCGCCCGGGGGGAATCCGTGGTGAATCCCGCGACGATCATCCTGGTCTGCGCCCTCGCGCTCACTCTGCTCGGGCTCACGATCCTGTTCAGTGCCAGCGCGTGGTTCAAGAAGGGTCCCTATTTCTACCTGAACAAGCAGATCCTCGGGGTCGTGGCGGCGGCGGCGATCTGCTTTATGACGAGCCGGCTCAACCTCGACTATCTGCGGCGTTACGCCTGGTGGATCGGCGGGGGCTGCGTGGGGTTGCTGGCGCTGGTGCTCGTGGCCGGCGTGGAGGTGAACGGCAGCCGGCGCTGGCTGGGCTATGGATCAGTGCGGTTTCAGGTGTCGGAGTTCGCCAAGCTGGGCCTGGTGTTCTGCCTGGCGCACTACCTCGCGCTCAACCAGACGCGCATCGGTGAACTCAAGCGCGGTTTTCTCTATCCGCTGGCGATCATCGGCGCGTTTGCCGGCCTGACGCTGCTGGAGCCGGACTTCGGGGTGGCGGCGCTGATGGTCGCGGTGGGACTGGTGCTGCTGTTTCTCGCCGGCGCGCGCTGGCGCTACATCCTGCCGACCCTCGCGGTGGTGGGCGGCTTGTTCAGCCTGGCGGTGATGAACAATCCCAACCGGCTGCGGCGCATGACGGAGTTTCTCAGTGAGGAGAAGTCGTACCAGTTGCGACAGGGGCTGGCGGCGTTTGCGGCCGGCGGGGTGGAAGGCGCGGGGCTGGGGAAAGGGCGGCAGCAGTTGAGCTATCTGCCCGAGGCGCACACCGACTACATCTTTTCCGTGGTGGGGGAGGAACTCGGCCTGTACTTCACGCTCGGAGTCGTGGCGGCCTTTACGGTCATCCTCGCGGCGGGTCTGGCGCAGGTGCGCCGCGCTCCGAACCTCTTTCATTTCCTGCTCGTGCTCGGCAGCCTCCTGCTGATTTGCGTGCAGGCGATCATCAATGTGGGCGTGGTGACGGCGGTCTTTCCGACCAAGGGCATGTCGCTGCCCTTCATCAGCGCCGGGCTCTCGAACCTGCTGCTGATGGGGCTGCTGCTCGGCATCATCCTCAACTCGCAGCGCAACTGGGGCCGCGCCACGCTGCCCGTCGGCGCGGGCTGCATGCGGGAGGTGCGGGCGTGAGCCGGTTTGTGCTTTCCGCTGGCGGCACGGGCGGCCACCTCGCTCCCGGCATCGCCCTGGCCGAGGGATTGCGGGAGCGGGGGCACGAGGTCGTGCTGCTGATCAGCCGCAAGCAGGTCGATGCCCGGCTGAGTGCCCAGTATCCGCAGCTTCGATTCGAAGCGATGCCGGGCGCCGGCTTCTCCTGGCAACCCCGCCTCCTCGTGCGCGGCGCGAGGGCGCAGGCGCAGGCCGCCTGGTTCTGCCTGCGGCTCCTGCGGCGCTGGCGGCCCGCGGCGGTGGTCGGCTTCGGCGGCTTCACCTCGGCGCCGCTCGTGCTGGCGGCGGGTGCGCTCGGCCTGCCGGTGGCGCTGCATGAATCCAACCGCGTGCCCGGCCTGGCCGTGCGCACGCTCGGGCGGCTGGCCCGGCGCGTGTACCTGCCGCCGGGGGTCGCGCTGCCGGCGGTGCGGGCCGGCGCCATCCGGCACCTTGGTGCGCCGGTGCGGCGTGAAATCCGCCGCCGGCCCCCGGCGGAGGCCCGCGCCGCCCTCGGTCTGGCCTGCGATCGGCCGGTGGTGGCGGTGCTCGGCGGCAGCCAGGGCGCCCGGCCGTTGAACGAATGGGCGCAGGCCTGCCTCGAGCCGCTGGCCGCCGCCGGCGTGCAGGTCTGCGTGGTGACGGGCCCCGGACAAGGCGTGGCGCAGGTGCGGGAGCTGAAGACCCCGGCCGGCGCGACGATCCGCGCGGTCTTCCTGCCGTTTTGCGATCGCATGGCCGACCTGCTGTCGGCGGCGGATCTGGTGGTGTCGCGGGCCGGGGCGGGGACGCTGGCCGAACTGATCCGCTGCGCGACCCCGGCGATTCTGGTGCCGTATCCACAGGCGACGGACAATCACCAGGCGGCCAACGCCGCCTGGCTCGAGGAGCAGGGGGGCGCCGTGGTCGTGCCCCAGGCGCAATTGGGACGGTTGCACGCCGAGGTCTCCCGGCTGCTGGCGGACGAGGAGCGGCGGCGCCTCCTGCGCGCCGGCCTGCAGCGCCTCGACGGCACAGACGCCCTCGCACTCATGCTCACCGATCTCGAGGAACTGGCGCAACCCGTCGCCCCCCGCGGCGGCGCCGCGGGAGTCGCCCTGGCCTGACCGTCCCCCCGTGAACTGGCTGACAACGACCATGACTGCACCGCCTCCTGCCACCCTTACCGGGCGCTCCCCTGCGGAGTGGGACGAGCTGGCCGCGCGGCTGGCGGCGCGGGCGGGAGCCGGCGTCCGCGTGACCCGCGAGGAACCGCTGGCGCCGCGCACGACGATGCAGGTCGGTGGGGCCGCGCGTTTGTACGCGGAACCAGCCGGGGTTGCCGGTCTGCAGGCGCTGGTGCGCGCCGCCCGGGAGGCCGGCCTCGCCGTCCTGCTGCTCGGGCGGGGTTCGAATCTCCTGGTGCCGGACGAGGGGGTCGACGCGCTCGTCGTGGCGCTGACGCATGAGTCCTGGGCGGCCTTTGAGCTCCGGGGGGGAGATGCGTTGTGGGTGGGGGCGGGATTGCGGCTCAAGGCGCTGTGCGGGCTCGCCGCCAAGGCGGGGCTGACCGGATTCGAGTTTCTCGAGGGCATCCCGGGGAGCGTGGGCGGGGCGCTGCGCATGAACGCCGGCGCGATGGGCGGCTGGATGTTTGACCGGGTGCGGGAAGTGCAGGTGATGTCGCCCGCGGGCGAGGTCCGCACGCTCCGCCGGGCGGAGCTGACGGTCGACTACCGGCATTGCGCGGAGCTGCAGGAGGCGATCGCCCTGGGCGCACTGCTCGGGGCGGGGGCGCCGCCCGTGGGCGCGGCGCCGGAGGGCGCTGCCGGGGCGATTCACCGGCAGATCGATGTCTACCGGCGCCAGCGGCAGGAGTCGCAGCCGCGGGAGGCGAGCGCCGGCTGTGTCTTCAAGAATCCTCCGGGCCATTCGGCGGGCCGGTTGATCGACGAGTGCGGCCTCAAGGGCGAGCGCATCGGTGGCGCCGAGGTTTCGCCCGTGCATGCCAACTTCATCGTGAACCGCGGCGGCGCGTCCGCGGCGGATGTGATTGCGCTGGTCCGCCGGGTGCGGGCGCGGGTGCGCGAACTCAAGGGCGTCGAATTGCAGCCGGAGGTGCTGCTGTTCGGGCGCCGCTGGGAGGAGGTGTTATGATCAGTCCTCGACCCATCATCGCCGTGCTGGCGGGAGGAACCTCGGCGGAGCGCGAAGTCTCGCTCGGCTCCGGCCGGGCCAGCGCGCTCGCCCTCGCGCGCACCTTTCCCACCCAACTGTTCGAAGTGAACGCCAACGCCCTTCCGGCGGGGCTCGATCCGACGCGCCACGTCGTGTTCTCCGCCCTGCACGGCACCTTCGGGGAGGATGGCGGCATGCAGGAGTTGCTGGACCGGGCGGGCATTCATTACGCGGGCTGTGGGGCGGGTGCGAGCTGGGTGACCATGCAGAAGTCCGTGGCCAAGGACCGGGTCAGCACCTGGGGCGTGGGCGTGGCCCCCGGAGTGATGGTCCGCCCCGAGGAGCCGCCGACGCTCGAGCAGGTGGTGCGGATTGCCGGTGAGCGGGTGGTGCTGAAGCCGGAGGACGAGGGCAGCAGCGTGGGACTGGCGCTGCTGAACGGGCGGGCGGAAATCGAGGCCGCCCTCCGACGCATCCGGTCCGGCACCTGGCTGATGGAGAAACGCATCGACGGCCGCGAATTGTCCGTCGGCATCCTCCAGGGGCGCGCCCTCGGCATCGTCGAGATCCGCCCGCGGAGCGGCGTGTACGATTTCACCAGCAAGTACACCAAGGGCCTGACGGAGTACCTCGCGCCGGCCCCGCTCGACGAACGCACCACCCTGGTGGTCAAGGCCGCCGCCGAGGCGGCCTTCGCCGCGTGCGGGTGCCGCGATTACGCGCGCGTCGACTTCATCCTCCCCGGGGAGGGGGACCCGTGCATGCTGGAAATCAACACCCTCCCCGGCATGAAGGAAACGAGCCTCCTGCCGATGAGCGCCCGCTGCGAGGGGCTCGACTTCACCGCCCTCGTGCGCGAACTCGTCCAGCCCGCCATCGATCGTTTTCTCGCCGCGACCGGGGAAGGCGCCGCCGCCGCCCGCTGAAGGCCATGAGCGAACCCGTCGCCCCCGCCCCCGCCGTCCGCTCCTGGCGCGACATCCCGCAGCCGGTGCAGGCGCGCGCCATGTCGCCCGGGGGGCGCTGGCGGCGGGTGCGGCAGGTGCTGCATGCGGCGGGCGTGGCCGGGCTGGCGGCGGCCGTCGCGGCCGGGGCGTGGTTGGTGGCCGGCTCGCTGGGACCGACGCCGCGGCGGGTGCCGGAGGTGGCGGGCGCGGCCCCCGTACGTCGCATCGAACTGAATACGTCGGCGGGGGGCGTGCTCGATCAGGCCTGGCTCGAACGCACGCTCGCCCTGCCGCCGGGAGTGTCGCTGATGGAGCTCGACCTCGGGAAGCTGCGCGCCCGCCTGCTGCTCGACCGGCAGGTCGAAAACGCCACGGTCACGCGCCGCTTCCCGGATCGCCTGATCGTGCGCCTCACGGAGCGCGTGCCGGTCGCAAAGGTGCGGGTCGAGTTTTCCGGCGAACCCCGGGACCTGCTGGTCGCCCCCGACGGTGTCGTCTTCGAGGGCACGGGTTTCGATGCCGCGATGCTCGCCTCACTGCCCTGGCTCAGCGGCATCGTGCTGGTGCCGGACGGGGCTGGGTTTCAGCCCATTCCGGGCATGACGGCGGTCACCCAACTGCTGGCGGATGCCCAGCTCTCCGCCCAGCGCCTGTACCGGACGTGGATGACGGTGTCGCTGGCCCGCCTCGCCAGCGACCGCGAACTCGAGGTCACCACGAAGAACGGCTCGGCGATCGTGTTTGCCGCCACGGGCGACTATTTCGTGCAACTCGCGACCCTCGACTACCTGCTCGCCAAGCTGGCGGGAACCCCGATGGCGCGGGCCCGGATCGACCTGACGCTGGGCCGCAACGTGCCGGTGACGATCGAGCCTCCCGTCGAACCGTCCGGCGATGCGCCGCCCGCGCTGCGGCCAGCTCCCTTGCGAGCGCGGGCGCTGTCGCCCCGAAAGAAGCTCGCGCCGCTCTTGCGCCACGTCTCCTTTCGCGTCGCGTCCGCGCCGACCGCGTCGAGCACAGCCTTGAGGGCCGCAGAATGATCCGGCGG
>CAZDGC010000132.1:10954-17517 GCA_964504885.1 uncultured Opitutus sp. | reverse complement strand
GCCCCTTGCGGAGCAGTTGCACGAGCTCGCTGGTGTCGGCGTGGAACTCCATCGGGGTGAGCAGGCCGAGGTTGCTCTCGATCCCGGGGGTGTGGAGAAACGGGAACAGGTTGGCGTAGCCGAGCGAGAACCGGCCGCCGACGCCGGGACGCTGGCTCCCGGGCAGGGCGCTGCGCCAGCCTTCCAGCGGCACGTCGCCGCGCAGGTTGAGCGTGAGCTTCCCCTGGTGCTTCGTCGTGCCGTTGTGGCAGCCCACGCAGGCCGCATCGAGCACGGGTTGCACCTCGCGCGCGAACGAGAAGCCCCGCGCCGGCCCGCGCCAGGGCGTGATCTCCACCGGGCGGGAGAGCGCCGCGAGCGAGAGCCGCCCGGTCGGCGTCGTGCGCCGATCCTCATGGCAGCCGTTGCAGGACACCACCTCGCCCGGCATGCCCACGAGCCAGCTCCGCATGAGTTGCAAGGCCTTGCCTTCGCCGTCGAGGGGCTGGAGCGAGATCGGCGTGTTGGCGGGAATCCGGAAGTGCGCCGAACCGTCCGCCGCCACCGGCACCGTGCCGAGAATGCGGCGGATGTCCCACGGTCCGTTCATCCCGATCGTGCCGTACGTCCCGCCCATGTTGCGGTAGCTGTAAACATAGCTGAAAAGCCGCAGCGCCTTGACGGTCCCGCGCGGGATGCCTTCGAGGCCGGGGCCGGCATGCAGGTCCGCGATGAACACGCTCGCCTCGCGGTTCGCCGGATCCACCCGGTCGACCGGCTGCGGCGGCACCGGCCGGGGCGCCAGCGGCACCGGCTCGAGCATCGCCCGGCCCGGCTCCTCGTGGAGCAGCACGAGGTTGTCGAACACATCAACCAGGTACACGCCCCACGGCGCGTCCGGCGCGGGCTGGCAAGAGACCAGGAAATATCGCCCCGAACCCGTGCCGTCCGGCCGGCCCAGCGGCCAGGGATGAAGGAAGCGCGGCCAAGAGTCGTCGGCCAGCGCATCCTTGACGATGCGCTCCACCTTCTTCCCGAAGCCCGGAATGCGCTGCACCGCGCCGCCGGCCTCGCTCTGCCCGACCGCATTGTCGAAGATCACCAATTCCCCCATCCGCGCCAGCCCGTGGTGCCCGGTGACGATGCCCGCGACCTGCGAGGGCCGGCCGGGGATCGGGCGCGCATAGAACACCGAGTTCGGCCAGTAGCTGTTGGTGCCGTAAAACACGGCCTGCCCCGTGCCGTCGGGGTTCATCTGGAAGAGCCGGCGCGAGTGGGCGTGCGGAATGTCCGCGTATTCCCAGCGCAGGTACAGGATGCGGCCGTCGTCCCTCACCACCGGGCCCCAGTCGTGTTCCTGGTCGAAACACAACTGCCGCACCGCCCCGTCGGTCCCGAGGCGGAACAGGTTCGCCACCGACGTGTTCCCGTGCACGCACGGCACCGCCACCATCGCGGCGGTCGACATGAAGATCACCCCGCCGCGCGGCAGGTAGCAGGCGTCGTAGTTGTCGACATCGGCGCCGAGATCGGGCGTGACCTGCCGCGGCGCGGCGCCGGCCGGCTCGTCCAAGACTAGTTCATACACCTGCCACGGCCGCCCGCGCGCCGACTGCGAGAAGAGCAGGCGGCGGCCGTCCCAGTGCAGCTCGAGATCGCCCACAAAGGTGCCGTCGGTGGGGCGGAGGACCGGGCGCGGCTTCGCCGCCGGATCGTGGAGCTCGAGCCGGGCGATTTCGTTGTCGTAACCGTCCTTCGGCAGGCTGCAGTTGCTCGCCCAGTTGGTCGGGAGGCCGAGCCGGGCGGCGCTCCGCCGCACCAGCAGCAGTTCGCGGAAGTCGAGCAACGGATTCGCCAGCAGGGCCTCGCGCTGCCACCGCAGCCACGCCCGCGCCGGGGCCGCTGCGGCGGCGTCCCCCCGCCGGAGACGGGCGCGGAGGCCGGGGAGATCGGGGTCGAGCCCGGCCAGGCGGCGGCGGAATTCAGCCGCGGGATAAAGCCCGGGAAAGGTCGCCTCCAGGTCGTCAAGCGCCCGTCCGAGGGCCGCCGCATCAACCAGACGCAGGTGGCGGGCCAGCTCCGCCAGATCCGCCGGTTCCGCCGCCGCTGCAGTTAAGGCTCCGCCCAGCAGCACGGCCAGGACCGCGAGGAACCGTTTCATGCCCGCGAAGGCTGGCCGCCCGCCCGGAGGAATGCGACCATCACCTCTGCGCATAAATTGGCAAACTCCGGCGGCCGCCGCCCCGGCGAGAACGCGCCCCCCCCAAGGTCCCTTGGGCCCGTGGTCCGAGGCTCCCCTCAGATCTTCTCCGGCACGGCGTACTTCTCGCGATAGTCGCGCTTGAGCAGGCGGTTGGCCTCGGCGTGATCGATGAACTGCTCCTTTTCCCAGTCGTACCGGAGCTTGGTGTGGCGCAGCCGGTACGCGATGTTGCCGAGATGCACGATCGAGCAGGAGGCGTGCGCGAGCTCGACGTCGGCGTTGGGTTTGCGCCGCGACTTCACGCACTCGACGAAATTCTTCGTGTGCGGTTCGTCGCCGGGCCGGCCGTACTGCTTCTCCACGATCCGCCCGCCGATCTGCGCGGCGATCCAGCCGCCGCCGTGGCGGCCGACGGTCATCATCAGGTCGGAGCCGTAGAACTCGATGCGCGTCGCGTTCATCGTCCAGTAGGGCAGCAGGTCGTTGCGCCGGATCTCGGCGCTCTCCTTCTGCATGTAGCGCGGGTAGTTCGTCAGCTCGAAGGTCAGCACGAAGCCGTCGAACTCATAGGTGACGACCTGCACGTCGGGCGTCTCGCCGTCGGCATCCGGGTACGCGAGTTTGCCGCCGCTGGCCGAAATGGTCCTCGGCCGGTGCTGGTCGCCGAGGATCATGAGCGCGAGATCCATCTGGTGGATGCCGTCGTCGATCATGTCGCCGCCGCTGAAGTCCCAGAAGTGATGCCAGCCGCCGCGGAAGAGGCGCTGGTGCCAGGGGCGCGCGGGCGCGGGGCCGAGCCAGCGGTCCCAGTCGAGGCCGGCGGGCTGCTTTCCGGCGTCGCCGAGGCGGAAGGCGGAGCCGGGCTCGAGGTTGTAGACCTTGATCAGCGCGGGGCGGCCGATCTTGCCGGCCTGCACGTAATCGCGGGCGAGGAAGTTGTAGGGCGCGCTGCGGTTCTGCGTGCCGACCTGCACGATGCGCCGGTACTTGCGGGCGGCCGCGACCATCTGCTGCGACTCCCAGATGTTGTGGGCGTGGGGCTTTTCCACATACACATCCTTGCCCGCCTGGCAGGCCTGGATGGCGAGCGGCGCGTGCCAGTGATCGGGCGTGGCGATCACGACCGCGTCGATTTCGCGGTCGTCCCAGACGCGCCGGACGTCGGATTGGAGCTGGGGGGCGCGCGGCAGAACCTCGGCGAGTTCCTTGGCGGTGACGTCGAGCCGCTCCGGGTTGAGATCGCAGAGGCAGGTGAGCTCGGCGCCGGCCTCGAGGAGGTTGCGCGCGACAATCTTGCCGCGGCCCCCGCAGCCGATCAGGGCAAAGCGCACGCGCTCGTTGGCGCCGGCGGCGCGCACGTGCTGGAGAGCCGAGAGGGAGGCGGCGCCGGCGAGGGCGGTGCTGGAGCGGTGCAGGAAGTGGCGGCGGGTGAGCGGGGACATCTGCGGGCGGGTGGCGAGGGTCACGTTAGCACACGCGCGCGGCGGCGTCTTGTCGAGTCGGGCAAACCAGCCTGTTCGTTCGGGCGAAAGTATCCGGGGGAAGCGCAGTCGTGCTCAGGCGGCCGCCGAAGAGCCGGGCCCGGACGGAACCGTCAGCGGCCGGCGGCGGGGACCAGCTCCAGTCGGCCGCCGCGCGAGGTGAAATGCAGCGTGTGGCGGCCGGGCTCGGCCACCAGCACCTGGGACGCTTCGCCCGCCCCGGACAATCGCCACCGACCCGCTTGCACGCCGGTGACAAGCACCTGCCAGTCGCGATCCGACGGCGGCACCTCCAGCGCCAGCGTCCGCCCGCACAGCTCCGTGCCCTTGGGCAGCACCACCACGCGATCGGCGATGCGCACCAGGAAGGCGGCATCCGTCTCCTCGTGGGCCACGGGCAGCGGCGCGTCGTCGTGGGCCTGCAGCACGGTAAGGAACGTGTCATGGGCGCGGGCAGTGCGCGGCGAGACGACGAGGCGGTGGCCGTTGGCCTCGGGGGCGTCGGGCGACGGAGGGGTTTGGAGCCTGCCGTCGACGCGGTGCACCTCGGGGCCGCTGATCACCTCGAGCGTGCGCTCGGCCGCAACCGGCCGGAGCCAGGCGACGTCGAGGCAGCCCTTCACTCCGCCCGCCTCGTTCCAGAGACGCACGCCGTCGGCGGTGGGCGTGGGCGGCTTGAGCGTGGTGAGCTGCCAGAGTTTGGGCAGTTCGGGGCGGGCGGTGGCGAGGTCGTCGAGGACGATGATCGCGGCGGGGTTGCCCGGGAGGCCGAGGTTGAGGAAGCAGAAGCGCCGCACGTAGGCCGTGAGTTTGTCGCTGTAGGCACTGCGCAGATCGGCGGCGAAGGTGCTGAAGGCCGGCGTCTGGGGCGAGGGTCCGAAGCTGCATGCGAGCACTCGGCCGTTCTGGAACATGGGGTCGGTCTGCGCCTGCTGCGGCGTGCGCGGGTGGGTCTGCACGAAGCGCGCGCCGCCGTCGTTGGCGGCGTGGCGGTAGATCTTTTCCGCCGGGTCGACGACGCGGACCATGCTCTGCGCGATCGAGCGCTTGGCGAAGTTGAGGTCGTAAGGTGTGCCGTAGAACTTGTACTGCGCGAGCTTCGCGACCTGCAGCCCGCGGTAATAGATCTGGAACGAGCCGGCATCGGCGTGCTGGTGGTTGCCGAAGTGGTGGCCGCCGCCCTTGACCTCGGCGATCACATCGGCCGATCCGGGCCCCATCGTCCAGCCGGTGCGCGCCACCATGCCGCCGAGCACCGGGCCGAAATCGAGCGTGAGCGGCAGCGACGCGAAGCTGGGCTCGGCGCGGAGCGTGGGGTCGTTGAGCAGCAGGAAAAGGATCGGGTTGCGCGGCAGGCCGCCCTGGCGGAGGAACTCGCCCTTGAGGATCGGATCGCCGTTGTAGGCGTAGCACAGCAGGGCGGTCTGGGCGTAGCTCCAGTACCTGCCGGCGGGAACGCCGTCGCCGTCGCGCAGCATCCCGCCGTCCGGCAGGCGGAAATAGAGCCAGTAGAGCGGCACGCGCTTGAGGTTCTCGTCGAACACCTCGCGCCCGCTCATCCGACGAAAGAGCCAGGCCGCGTGCATCTCCCAGCCGAAGCGGAACGCCGCGTAGCTCACGCCCTGGTTGTGGCGGGGCGACTGGTACTCGAAGCGCCGCATCGGCACGAGCTGCTCCAGCACCGCGTAGGCGCAGTATTGATACGGCACGGGATCTTCGTCGTACACCGCGATGGCGAGCGACAACAGGTCGCGGTTGACGATGGCCTCGTTGCCGTGGCCGTTGACGATGCCCGTTCGGAACGGCGGCCAACCGCTCTCCATCTCCCCGGCGAGCCGCAGCAGGTGGCGGCGCAGCAGGTCGCGTTCGGCCGGGGCCAGCAGCGCGTGGCACCAGTCGTAGACGCAGGCGGCGGCATAAATCGCGGCGCCGATCTCGCGCGTGATGTCGAGCAGGTTGCCGAACTCCACGCGCGGCAGGTACGCCAGCATCAGGTCGACCGCCTCGCGGCCGGCGCGGACATCGTCGCTCACCAGGTGGACGAAGGCCTTGGCCAGGGCGGCCTGCTCGAGCGGCGTGTTATAGGCGACATCGGCGTCCGGGGCGGGAGCGAACACGAAACGCTTTCCGGCCAACTGACGCACCTGCGCCCAGGCGGCGCGGTGTTCCGGGTGCTCCAGGTGAGTGCGGATCCGGGCGAGCGACGCGGGATCCACCCAGAGGCGCGGGTGGCGCGCCGGCGGCGTGATCGGTGGCCGGTAGTTGACCGCTTCCTTCGGCACGGCGGGCGGCGCGTACGGGCGCACCTCGATCCGATCGAGGCGCACGCCGACCGGCAGCCAGACGCGGATCTCCTGGGGGCCGGCGGCGAGCGTGAAGTTGCCCGTGTGCTGCGTGCAGGTGCCGGGGTCGGCCCACGGGACAAACACCACGCGGCGCGTCGAGCGTTCGCTCCCGATCTGGAAGCGCGCAAACAGCGACTCGAACTTGCTGCGCGCCTTCCGCATCAGCTCGGCCCCGGCGGCGTCGGTCGCGGCGTGGGTGCTCAGGCTGTAGCGCCCGGGGCGCGGCGCGGTCACGGTGAATACGAGGTCCGGCTCGCCCCCGGGGGCGTCGGTCGCGGCCGTGACCCCGGCGCGCAACGCCACCCCCTGCCGGCCGCGGAAGGAGTCCTGGGCGACGATCTCCGCGCGGGCCGGATTGAGGCGCGCCGCCTCGGCTTCGTGGATCAGGGGACCGGTCGGCGACGCCGCGAGACCGGCGAGGGGCAGGCCACAAAGGGTGAGCAGGCCGGCGCGGAGCGCATTCATCGCCCGCCAGCTTCGCGCTCCGGGCGGACGGCGGCCACGCGAAAGTGCGGCCGATCAGGACCTCGCACCGGAGGATGGCTGCGCGCGGGA
>CAZDGC010000132.1:0-10854 GCA_964504885.1 uncultured Opitutus sp. | reverse complement strand
ACGGGCTTCATCGCCGCGGCGTCGCCCTGGTAGGCGGTGGCCTGCACCGCGACGGCGGACTCACGCAGGCGGCCTTTGATGGCGTCTTCGTTCAGGCCAAAGACGATCCCCAGGCCCTGGCCGAAGAGGATCGTGAGCAGTGCGGAGGCGAGGCCGGGCCAGGCGGCGCGCAGACGGGTGGGGAGCGAGTCGGAAGTCTGGTGGGTGGTCATGTGGGAAGGGCGGCGAATGAGCCGGCGGGAAGGACGCGGCGCAAGCGCCAACGGTCACTCGAAACCGTCTGCCGCCAGCGGTGCGGGGCAGAACGCAAGGAGTGCGTAGCCACGCGCGTGGCCGGGCGTCATGATAGCCCATTATGACCCTGCGGAACCTTGGGCGTGGACTCGTGTGGTGTGGCGGCCTCGCGGCCGGGCTGGCGTGGGCGGCGCCGGCGGCGCTGGAAACGGCGGAGGTGGCGCGGCGCCTGGAGGCGATGCCGGACACGCACCCGCGACTCTTTTTTCCGCGGGGCGCCGAAGCGGACCTCAAGGCGCGGATCGCCGCGCAGCCGCTGCTCGGGCGCGTGGAGGCGGAGCTGCGACGCGAGGCCGACCGCGACCTCGGCAGCAAGCCGGTTGAGCGCAAGCTGATCGGCCGCCGTCTGCTCGACAAATCGCGCACGGCGCTGTCGCGCGTGATGCACCTCGGCATGGCGTGGCGACTGACCGGCGAGCGGAAATACCTCGACCGCGCGCAGGCCGAGCTCGTGGCGGTGGCCCGGTTCGCCGACTGGAACCCGAGCCACTTCCTGGATGTGGCCGAGATGACCACGGCGGTGGCGATCGGTTACGACTGGTTTTACGCCGCGCTCGACGAGCCCACGCGGCAGCTCCTGCGCACGGCGATCATCGAGCAGGGTCTCAAGGCGAGCCTCAAGAGCAGTTCCTGGACGAAGGCCCGCAACAACTGGAACCAGGTGTGCAACGGCGGCATGACGACCGGCGCGCTGGCGGTGGCGAAGCACGAGCCGGCGCTCGCGGCCCAGATCATCGCGCGGGCGGTGAACACCGTGCCCGTTTCCATGCACGAGTACGCGCCGGACGGCGCCTACCCCGAGGGCCCGGGCTATTGGAGCTACGGCACGACCTACAACCTGATTCTGATCTCGGCCCTCCAGACGGCGCTCGGCACGGACTTCGGGTTGACGCGGCAGCCGGGCTTTCTCGCCACGGCCGACTACCTCCTGCATGTGACTGGGCCGTCGGGTTACTATTTCAACTACTCCGATTGCGGGCGCGGCGGGACGGGGGTGTCGCCGGCCATGTTCTGGTTCGCCTCGCAGCGGCGCGACCCGTATCTGCTCTGGAGCGAGCGGGCGAAGCTGCAGGAAAAGCCAAGGGAGAGCCGCAACCGGCGGGGCGGAGACCGCACCGGACCGATGCTGTTGCTGTGGGCCGGGGCGCTGCCGGATCGGCCGGTGCGGCCACCGGCGCTGTCGTGGACCGCACACGGGCCAGTGCCAGTGGCGTTTCACCGCAGTTCGTGGGATGCGCATGCGAGCTTCGTGGCGATCAAGGGCGGATCGCCCTCGGCGAACCACGCGCACATGGACGTGGGGGCGTTCGTGATGGACGCCGACGGCCAGCGCTGGGCCGACGACCTCGGCAGCCAGGACTACAACTCGCTCGAATCGAAGGGCGTGAAGCTCTGGGGCAAGGACCAGAACTCGGAGCGTTGGCGCGTCTTCCGCCTCGGCACCTCGAGCCACAACGTGCTGATGGTCGACGGCCAGCAGCAACGGGTGAGTGGCGACGCCAAGATCGTGACGGCGAAGGACGGCCGCACGGTCGTGGATTTGGGAAGCATTTATGTGGGTCAGCTCGCGGCGGCAAAACGCGGCGCGGCGCTGCAGCCGGACCGCTCGGTGCGCGTGCAGGACGAATTCACGGCGCTCGCAAAGCCCGCCACGGTACGCTGGGCAATGGTGACACAGGCCGAGGTGAAGGTGGACGGCGCCGGCCGGGCCACGCTGGCGCAGGCGGGCAAGACGCTCGCCTTGCGCGTGCTCGAGCCGGCGAATGCGAAGGTCAATATTTACCCGACGGACCCGCCGCCATCGTCGCTCGATGCGCGCAACCCGGGCACGCGGATGGTGGGTTTCGAGGTGCAGGTGCCGGCGGGCGCGCCGCAGCGCGTGGTGGTGCAACTCGTGCCCGCGAGCGCGGGTCGCGAAGCCGGTGCCGCGCCGATCGTGCCGCTGTCGCAGTGGTGACACGCGGCCGGGAGGAAGCCGTTGCGTGCGCCCCGTCCGGCCCGATCCGGTTTGTCACGTAATACGTGACAAAGGGATCGGGGGGAGGCGGGGAGTGGCCGGGGCCGCGCGAGGGCGCAAGGCGACCGGTCAGTCGCGCAGCGGCGGGGGTGGCGCGGCGCGCGGCGTCCAGCCGAGGATATCCGACGTTGCGATACGCTGGGCGCCGGCGCGGAGCGGGAGGAGCGGCGCGGAAGGAGCGGCAGGACTCGCCAGGCCGGTTGGGTCGGCGGCGAGGTTCAGCTCCAGGATCAAGGTGGCAGGGTCGAAGGCGTAGGTGCTGCCCCCGACGGCGCGGCTGCCGAGGTCGGCGCCGGTGTCGCCGTTGTACTGCCGCCAGCGGGACTGCCATTCCGCGAGGGTGAGCGGCGGCTGTCTGGCGAAGGCGAGCCGGCGATCCGCGGGATCCATGGTGTAGAGGTTGCCCTCGAGCTTCCGATCCTCGCAGCGCGGCGTGTCCGGGGAGGTGAGTTCCAGGAAAAGCCCGGTGCCGCCGACGAAGAGGTTGTGGTAGACGTAATTCCGGGCCGCGCTCCAGTTGCCACCGCGCTTGGGATCGACGGAGAACGAGATGCCGGCGACGCGGGAGCCGAGCAGGAGGTTCTGCGTGAGCGTGAGCCCGCCGGATTCGCGGGCGCCGATGCCAATGTCGTTGGCGATGAGAATATTTTGGGCGACGAGGGCAGGCGCGGCGTTGCCGATCTCGAAGTCGAGGCCGACGCCCTGGTGAAACACGAGGTTGCCGACCACGCGAGTCTCGCGGCCAGCCCCCTGGTCGAGCCAGATACCCCACTTGCCGTGGTTGTCGTGGACGACATTGCGCTCGATCGCGGAATGGTGCGGGCCGTGCAGCTTGATGCCGCCGCTTTCCCAGCGCTTCTGGCCGGTGAAGCGGAGGCGGTTGTTGCGGGTGACGTGGTTGCGCCGGATCGTGAGGTGGGTGCCGTAGTAGCTCGCGGTGCCGCCGCCGCCGTTGTCGACAATCTCATTGTCCTCGACGAGGTGGTGGCCCGCCCCGGTTGCCCGGCCGTTGGCGCCGAGCTCGAGATCGACGTCGGCGTGGCCCTCGTTGCCGAGGTCCAGGCCGATGCCGCTGGCCCAGCGGATAATGTTGCGGCGGATGACCCAGTGCCGGCCGGAACGGGTGCCGACGGCGCCGGCCTGCTGCCACTCGGGATGCTGCGGCTCCCAAAAATTGGTCGGGTATTGGTTGCCGCAGTGTTCGAAGACGAATCCCTCGATCGTGAGGTGGCTGAGTTGCCGGCGATGGGGAGCGAACAGGCGGCGCTGATGGGTGATCTCGATCCGGCGCCCGGGCGGGCCGCCGGAGGGAAAGTGCAGCGCGAGCCGCTTCGTCGGCGCGTCGTAGCGCCAGGAGCGGGCGGTGGTGGCAAACTCGGCCGCGAGCGGCACCTGCGCCCAGGGCACACCGTCGACAAATACCTGACCGAGGGTGTAAACCAGATCGGGGTTGCTGCGCGGGTAACCGCGCTCGTGTTCGGGTCGGCCGTCGCGTCCGCCGGGGGTGGAGGAGAAGGGAATGGCAAAGGGATTCGCGCCATCGCGATGCGAGTGGTCGGGAAACAGAGACTCGTCGAGGGCGGCCGACCAGAGGCCGGGCCCGTCCGGTCGCCACTCCGGGCGCCATTCGATTGAGCCGCGAACGACGGCGCCATGGAGGACGGCGGAGCGAAAGACGATGGGGCGGCCGGGTTCGCCGCCGCGCGGGGGAGCGATGCGTTCCCGATAGATGCCCGGGGCGACCAGCACGGTATCGCCGGGCTGGGCGAGATCGGCTCCGCGCTGGAGGGTGCGGAGCGGGGCACCGGCCTCGCCGCTGGCCGTATCGTCGCCGTGGGGGGCCACGTGGAAGGTGCGCGCGGCGGCGGTCAGCGGCAGCAGGAGGGCGAGGGCGAGGTGGGGAAAGAGTGAGTGTGTACGCACAAAGCGGATTCAGGTCCGGGTGCCCGCGGCGGCTGGCCGGCGGGGGCCGCGCGAAGTGACCGTCGCGTCGGCAGGAACGAGCGGTCCGCGCGGTTCGATGTGGCCGCGAACCTCCGCCCACAGTGGCGCGATCGCCACCCGCGTGGCCGGGAGACGGGTTCGGGGCGGCAGGCTGCAGCCCTCCACCCATTCGCCGCGGACGAGGGTGGTGGCGGGAAGGCGCGGCAGCCCGGTTTCGTTCTGGTGCAGCGCGGCGACGACTTGTTTGACGGCGGCCTCACCGATCCGTTGCGAGTGCTGATCGATGCCGGCGAGTTCCTGTCCTTCCACGGGGAGGTTGAGGTGCACAAACGCGAAATCGCGGGGCACCTTCCAGCCGGAGCGTTCCAGTTCGCGGGCGACCGCGAGCATGTCACTGACCACGACTTCCGGCCGGGCGCGGCGAAACCAGGCCGCGAGTTCGGCGGACTCGGCGGGGTGGTCGCAGATCGGGAGCGCGGGACTGTTTCGGGCCCGTTGCTCCGCCAGGTAGGCGGCCGTCCAGTGGCGGGCCACCCGTTGGTCATGGGCTGGGCTCATGGCGAGGCCGACGCGCCGGTAGCCCTGCTGGTGGATGCGCTGCAGGGCGGTGACCATCGAGGAAAAGTGATCGTGGGCGACCCGATGCACCGGCGGTTCCTGCAGGCTAAAGCCGATGGCCACGGTCGAGAACCGCGGCCAGTCCAGGTTAAGGCGGGTGAGCTCCGATGGCAGCGGCGCGATGATGAGGCCGGTGATGCCGCGACTGAGCAGGATCTGGCTGAGTCGCGGTTCCGACATGCCCGGCGCCCGGAGCCAAAACTCCTCGAGGCGGTAGCCCAGCGTTTCGGCCCGCTCGCGCGCTCCGGTGAAGTACTTCTCCCAGGTATGCAGACCGCGCCAGCCATCGCGTTCCGGGAAGGCGGTGAGATAACACAGCGTCGCGCCGCCCCGGCTGCAGCCGGGGCGGTGCAGGTAGCTCATCAACTTGGCGATTTGCGGATCGGGCGTGTAGCCGAGGCGAGCGGCGACCCGTGCAACCAGGGTGCGGGTCCGGGCGGCGCAGCGCGGGGAATTGCGCAATGCGAGCGACGCCGTGGCCACCGAGACCCGGGCGGCCTGGGCGACGGTTTTCAGGCTGGGCCGTGGGTGCCCCGGCTTCGCGCTCACCGCGGTGGCGGCGGGCGACGGCGAGGCAGCGGAGTGAGGGCGGGCGGACACGGACGGCAGGTGAAGGCGGCGGCAGGGCGAGGCACGGAGAGGGTCAGGCGCGGCCGGTCCGGAGGCAACGGGCAAGCTTTTCAAACGTTGAAACGAGGGAGCTTCTCGGGCGCGGCGCCGCCGGCGAGTGAACACTCGCCCTTCACTTGGCCACCCGAGGCAAGCCGCGGGGTCTCCCGGCCAGGCGACCGCAGCCTGGATCGGTTTCGTGGAATCGCCGGATCGAACGCCGCAAGCTGCCCGTGATGGACCCGCCGGCGATTCAACGTTTCACATCCGTGACCGTTGTCGCCCAACGGGGCCACGGTATGTCTTCGCCAAGGGAGCGGGCGCCCGGTTCACTGCTTCCGCTGACCCCCGCCAATCCCCCATGAACTCCGCCTGCCCTCCCCTGGTCGCATCCCTCCGCTACTGTCACCGGTGCGCCCTGCTGCTCCTGCCGGCCGTTGGCCTGGCGGCCCAGCCGGCGCCGGTGCCGCCGCCGGCGGCGCCCGATCCCGCCGTGATGCTCGACGCCTTCACGGTGAAGGTCGACCGCGACGTGGGTTTCGTGGCCGCCACGTCGCTCGCTGGAGGACGGCTCGCGGGTGAGCTGGCGGAGACGCCCGTCGCCTACTCGGTGCAGACGCGCGAGTTTCTCGACGCCCTCAACATCAGCGACGCCAACGAGGCCCTCAACTGGACGGTCAACGCCACCACCATCCCCGACGACGGTGGCGGCCAGCTCTTTGGCGGCACGGGCTCCAGCACGATCCGCGGCGTCAGCGCCAACGCACTGCAGCGCAATTTCAACGCGGGCGGCGGCAATCCCGCGACGTACAACCTCGACCGCATGGACTACGCGCGCGGACCCAACTCGATCCTCTTCGGCACCGGCACCATCAGCGGCACGGCCAACGCCGTGCTGAAGAGCGCACGGCTCGGCCAGAACCGGAACGAGCTCAAGGTCGAGGTCGGCTCCTGGGAGGCGTATCGAGGAACCTTGGACGTGAATCGCAAGATCGGCGGGCGCGTCGCCGCCCGGGTGGCGGCCACCTGGCAGGACACGCAGACCTGGCGCGACTGGGAGCGCACCCGGCGCAAGGGCCTCTCGCCATCCGTGACCGCGCAACTGACCCGCACCACCCGCCTGACGGTGATCGGGGACTGGTACGAGCAGCGTTCGACCGCGGGCATGGTGGCGCTGACGGATGCGTTTGCTGGCTGGGATGGGCGCACGGTCTACACGGGCTTGCAGCCGGCCAATTTGCCGACGCAGACCCCGTTCGGCGCGTCGCGCGTCGGCAGCAACACGCTCGTGTGGTCGCCGGCGGCGGGCAAGGGGGCCAACACGGTGATGAGCTACACGGGCATGATGCAGACCCAGGGTTTCTCCGGGCAGCGGCCGGTGAATGGCGTGGCGACGCGCGTCACCACCAATCTGGGGATGAGCGGCGCGGCGATTCTTGATCAGTTCGTGACCCCGGAGGGCCTCTACGACGTCGCGGCGCAGAACTCCGCGTTCCGGCTGCCGGGGCGCTCGTTCACCAACCTCGGGCCGAATCCGACCAGCATCAACCGCTTCCGCGGCGCGACCTTCTACCTGGAGCAGGCGGTGGGGAAATCGCTCACGCTGCAGCTCTCGGGCGACGCGAACAAGCCGCGCAGCTACGGCCTGATCGACTACTACAGCAACCAAGGGTACCCCAACATCTACATCGACATCAACCGGCAGTTGCCGGATGGCACCGTCAACCCCAACTTTCTCCAGCCCTACAACGAATTCAGCCGGCAGGAGCGGCAGAAGATCGACTCGGAGAACAAGTCCCTGCGCCTGGCGGCCGCCTACACCCGGAGCACGCGCTGGTTCGATCTGAAGACGAACTTCATCGGCGCGCAGGAAAGCCAGCAGAGTTTCCGCACCCGCGAGTATTTCATGCTGCCGGTCGATCCCGACTCGCGGCAGTGGGGCCTGATCAACAGCCCCAACCGCACCCAGACCATCCGTTACCGCTACTACTGGAACCAGGCGGAGCGCAGCATTCCCGATTTCGATCAAGTTTCGGTCGTGGACCCCGCCGCCGGCACGACGCGCACCTACCATCCCCTCTGGGTGCTCGCCGCCGACCGGACCGATGCGACCATCCTGTCGCGCTCGGAGACGACCTACTACCAGGGCTTCGCCCACCTCTCGTTCTTCAAGAAAAAGCTGATCCTGCTCGGGGCCTACCGCGCGGATGACATCGAGCGTTCGCAGAAACAGTTTCTGGCGGCGATGGACCACCCGGCGGACTCGGTCCTGACCCGGGAGAGTTTCCGCTATCGTCCCGATGCGCCGGAGGACTACTGGCGGATGACCTTTGTGCCCAAGGACGCGTCCGGTCGGCCGACAGGTGCCCGGGCTACGGCGGCGGCGCGCCCGCGCAGCTCGGCGGGAGTCGGGCTCGCGCAGTATGCGAACGATCGCTTTCAAAACGACTACAACCCGCCGCCGGTGTCGCTGCAGAAGTCGACCAAGGCCGTGGGCGGCATCTACAATCTCGGCTGGGGTGTCTCCGTCTGGGCCAATCTCGCCCAGACCTTCAACCCGGCGAACCTCGGCAGCACCACCATCGATTACGGCACGCCGGCTTCGTCGGTTTCGGAGGGCCTCGACTACGGCCTGCGGGTGTCGTTTGGCCCGCGCTTCTACGCGACGATCAGCCGCTACGAATCCGAGGAGGCCAGTGCGGCCATCTCCCAGCCTTCGGGCTACTCCAACATCAACCTGATCCTCGCCGCCAACGCCGTGGGCGACCTCAGCTCCGACGGCCGCAACCGCCGTGGCATGGCCGACCTGCCGCCGGCGTGGACCGATCAGCTCGATCGCCAGACGCGCGGGTATGAATTGGAGACGGTGGCCAACCTCACCAAGGACTGGCGCCTCACGTTCAACGTCGGCCTGGCCGAGGCCTCGCAGACCAACGCCTACCGCCAGACCCGGGCCTGGATCGACGCCAACGACACGGTGCTCCGCCAGATTCTCGACGATGCCGGCATCCAGATCGATGCCGGCGGCATCGCCAGCCCGAAGCCCGACGTGACGACCGCGACCTCGCCCGATGTGGTCAACGTCAGCAACAATTGGAACAGCCTGCGCGCCAGCCGGGCCAACTGGGTCACCGGCAAGCAGCTCCTGAACCGGCTCACCAAGTACACGGCCAACTTCTACTCCGACTACCGCTTCTCCGACGGCCGGCTCCGCGGCCTGCGCGTGGGCTACGGCATGCAGTTCCGCGGGCCGCAGGTGATTGGTTACCGCGGGGCCGACACCATGGTGGATCCCGCCAATCCCACGCGGGCGATCGACGATCCCAAGGTCGATGCGTACACGCCCGTATGGCAGCAGCGGTATTTCCTGGCCACGGCGACGCTGGGTTACCCGGTGAAGGTGTTCGGCGCGCGGAAGGTCGACCTGAACCTCTCGATCACAAACCTCCTCGATTACGACCGGCCGCTCTACAACACGGCCGGCCTGCGTCCGCTCAACGGCGACCTCACCTCGCCGGCCCGCGTGAGCTACCCGCGCGGTTTCAGTTACACCCTGCCGCGCAGCTACCGGCTCTCGGCCACGTACGCGTTTTGAGAGGGTAACGAAACAGTCCCCGCCCGCTGAATCGGAGGGCGCTGCTTCGTGGGCGCCGGGAAGGATGGTCGGGGACGCGGACGCATCTCGCGGCTGCGACGGAGCGCAGCCCTCCGATGGGAGGCGCGGGACGGGGTCGCCCCGCCGGCATCACGTGAGGGTGGGCACTCAGAATTCCGCGGTGCCCGGCGTGCGCGCGAACGGGATCACGTCGCGGATGTTGCCGACCCCGGTGACGAACATCAGCAGCCGCTCGAAGCCCAGGCCGAAGCCCGCGTGCGGCACGGTGCCGTAGCGGCGCAGGTCGAGGTACCACCAGTAGTCCTTTTCGCCCAGCTTGTGGTGGGCGAGGTTCTCGCGCAGCACGTCGAGGCGCTCCTCACGCTGGCTGCCGCCGATGATTTCGCCAATGCCCGGCACGAGCAGATCCATCGCGCGGACGGTCTTCCCATCCTCGTTCACGCGCATGTAGAACGGCTTCAGAGTGCGCGGGTAGTTGTAAACGGTGACGGGGCACTTGAAGTGTTCCTCGGCGAGGAAACGCTCGTGCTCGCTCTGCAGGTTGTCGCCCCAGATCACCGGGTGCTCCCACGGGCGGCCGGACTTGGTGATGATGTCGATCGCCTCGGTGTAGCTGCAGCGCTGGAACGGGCGCTCCAGCACGAAGTCGAGGCGGGAGAGCAGCTCCTTGTCGACAAACTTGCTGAAGAACTCGAGGTCGGCGGCGCAGTGCTCGCGGACATCGCGGATGAGATATTTCACGAATTCCTCGGCGAGGTCCATGTTGCCGCCGAGGTCGCAGAACGCCATTTCCGGCTCGATCATCCAGAACTCCGCGGCGTGGCGCGAGGTGTTGGAGTTTTCCGCCCGGAAGGTCGGGCCAAACGTGTACACATTAGACAGCGCGCAGGCGAAGATCTCGGCTTCGAGCTGGCCGCTGACGGTGAGGTAGGCCTTTTTCGCGAAGAAGTCCTGCTTGAAGTCAACGTGGCCGTCCTCGGTCATCGGCGGGTGCGAGGGATCGAGGGTGGTGACGCGGAAGAGCTCGCCGGCGCCCTCGCAGTCGCTCGCCGTGATGATCGGCGTGTGCACGTAGACGAAGCTCCGCTGCTGGAAGAACTGGTGGATGGCGTAGGCGAGACGGCTGCGCACCCGGAACACGGCGCCGAAGAGATTGGAGCGCGGGCGCAGATGGGCGATCTCGCGGAGAAACTCGAGGGTGTGGCCCTTCTTCTGGAGCGGATAAGTGGCGTCGGCCTCGCCGAGGACGGTGATGGCGTCGGCGATCACCTCCCATTTCTGGCCCTGGCCCTGGGAGGCGACGAGGCGGCCGCGCACCTCGAGGGAGGCCCCGGTGTGGGCGCGGGCGACTTCGGTGGCGTAGTTCGGCAGGGTCGCATTGGCGATGATCTGGATGCCCTTGAGGCCGGAGCCATCGTTGAGTTCGATGAAGGAAAACGCCTTCGCGTCGCGGCGCGTGCGGACCCAACCCTGGAGGAGGAGGGCGTCGCTCGGGCCGGCGGCGTTGAGGGCGTCTTTGACGAGGGTGCGGGAGAGGGACATGGAGTGTGTTTGGCGGCCAACGAAGCCGAGTCGGCAGGGCGACGCAAACGAGGAAATCCGGACAGCAAAAGGCCGGGGTCCGCGACCCCGGCTACGGATCGCACGACGACCTCCAACCCGAAGATGCGCCCCCCACCTCCGGGCCCCAGGATCCAGTTTGCCAGCAGTGAGTCTGGTTCGCTATCGGTTAACGCAACCATGATGCCTGCAAAGC
>CAZDGC010000131.1:10107-17588 GCA_964504885.1 uncultured Opitutus sp. | reverse complement strand
TTAGCCTGCGGGGCCTCGCCATGAACCGCAAACTCACCTTCACGCTCACCGAGCAAACGAATCCGCTGCGCACCCGTTGCATCGCCGACCTGTGCGACTACCTGACCGATCGCCTGCTCGTGCCCCAGTTCGCCGCCAGCGGCGCGAACTGGCGCCGCGAGTACATGAATTTCTTCACCTTCGACAACACCTGCGACCCGCTGCAGCCCACCGGCACCATCTACTTCCACGTGCCGCCGCTCTTCGCCGGCTGCAGCGCCTCGCTGGAGGACGCGATCGTGCGCGAACTCGGCCGCCTGAAAATCGCCGCCGGCCCCATCGTCCACGAGCCGCATCCGTCCGCCACCGATGTCATCAGCATGCGGATACCGATCACCGACAACCCGACCGCCCTGCTGCAGCCCCCGGAGGTGAACATGAGCCGCACGCGCGGCGCCGTGGTGCTGCGCGACCTGCTCGGGTACCAGCCGGCGGACGGCCGCTACGAATTCGACGCCGAGGACGTGCTGCGCCGCATCGGGCGGGTGACCGAGGCCCGCATTGCCGCCTGCACGGCCAGTCCGGTGAAGGAACCGGTGGCCCGGGCCGGCGTGAAACGCGAGCCGAGCGCGGTCAGCATGCGAGCGGTCCGGCGGTGCCTGGAGGAGATCCAGCAGTTCGCCGAGTGGGCCCTGCGGCACAGTTACCGGCGCCTGGCGGCGGTCTGAACGACGCGCGCCCCCCCGCGGCGCGCCGGCGTGTTTCCGGAGCGGAGCCTGCTCCTCGCTCGCCGGAGGGACCGAATCGATCGACGGGCCGCGGACGCGACACCGGTCCGGGGCCGCGCCGGCGGCTCAGAACAGCAGCCGCACCCCCGCCACGAGGCTCAAGCCCAGCGCAAGGTTTTCGAAGGTCCGTTGTTCGATCCGCGCCACCAGGCCGCGCCCCAGCCAGGTTCCGGCCACCACCAGTGGCGCCAGCGCCAGGTTGAGCGACAGGCTGCCGGCGTTGATCAGCCCGAGGTCCAGCATGAAGGGGACCTTGAAGAAATTCAGCAGCAGGAAGAACACCGCGCCCGTGCCCACGTAGTCGAGCTTGGGCAGTCGCATCGCCAGCAGGTAGACGGCCATCAGCGGGCCCGCGGCATTCGCCACCAGCGTCGTGAAGCCCGCCAGCACGCCAATCGTCGGGGCAAACCACGACCCATGCTCCGACTCGTGGCCGGCGTGCCGCCGGCGCCACAGGTGCATCGCCACCAGGCCGAGCACAATGCCGCCGATGAGCAACCTCGCCTGCCGATCATCGATGCGGTCGAGCGCCAGGTAACCCACCACCACTCCCGCCGCCGTCCACGGGAACAGCCGCCAGAGATGCGGCCAGCTCGCGTGCCGCCGGTACACCGCGGCGCCGATCAGATCCCCCAGGCACAGCAGCGGCAACACGGCTCCCGTCGCCTGTTTCGCCGGCAGGATCTGCGCAAACACCACCACCGCCAGCATGCCGAGCCCGCCAATGCCGGCCTTCGAGACCCCCACCACCACGGCAGCCGCTCCCGCCAGCACCCACTGCCCGGCGTCGAGGGTTATCATGGCGTCGCATCCACCTCGAAGACGCCGTCCGCCACCCGAAACACCTGCCAGGCCCCCATGCCCTCATCCGGACGCCCCTCCTCCGTCGTCGGCAGGTGCGTGCCCGTGGCAATCACCTGCCAGGAGGAATCGATCGCCGACCAGAATCGCGCGCGCCGCCCCGGGTCGAGCTCGCCGAGCACGTCGTCCGCCAGCAGCACCGGCCGCACCCCGCTGCGCTCCGCAAACCACGCCGCCTGCGCCAATCGCAGGGCCAGCACCAGCGAACGCTGCTGCCCCTCCGAACCGAAATCTTTCGCGGCCGTGTGCCGCACCCGGAAAAGCAGGTCGTCGCGGTGCGGCCCGATCAACGTGGCGCGAAACTGCCGATCGCGCTCCCGCCCCGCCTCCAGGCGCGCCTGCAGTGCCTCCGCCGACGCGTCGGCAAAATTGGGTTCGTAAACGAGCCCCGCCGGCTCGTCGTCCGTCAGCCGCGAATAAGCCGCCGCCAGCGCCCGCC
Organism: uncultured Opitutus sp.; assembly: GCA_964504885.1. Classification (GTDB taxonomy): domain Bacteria; phylum Verrucomicrobiota; class Verrucomicrobiia; order Opitutales; family Opitutaceae; genus ER46. Next base: position 15,521 of record CAZDGC010000131.1, on the reverse strand, counting down.
CCAGCGCCCGCACCCCCTCCGCCCGCCGCGCGATCAGGTCCGCCGCCGCCGGCGCCAGCGCCGCCTCGAAGGCGTCGAATTCGGCCGTCGTCCCGCGCCCCGACTTCAGCAGCGCGTTGCGCTCGGCCAGCGCCCGCGTCGCCGTCTGCAGGGCGCGCAGGTAGCCGGCATCCATCGCCGCCAGCGTGAGATCGAGCCAGCGCCGCCGCCCCGCCGGCGCCCCCCGCACGAGCTGCAGATCCTGCGACGAACAGACCACCGTCGGAAAGCGGCCCAGGTGATCCGCCAGTCTCGTCACCCGCTCGCCGTCGCACCACAGCTCCTTGCCGTCCGGGCGCAGCGTCAGGCTCAGCTTGGTGGCCCCCTGTTTGTCATGCTCGATCTGATACGCCAGCGAGGCGCAGTGCTGCCCGTGTCCGATCAGCAACCGGTTCTCCGTGGCCCGGAAGGAGCGCAGCGCGGTGAGGAAGCCCGCCGCCTCCAGCAGGTTGGTCTTTCCCTGCCCGTTGCGCCCGACCAGGAAATGCTGCCGGCCGGAGAATTCGAGCGTCGCGAACCCCACGTTGCGAAAATGCCGGAGCGTGATCTGGCGCAGGCGCATGGTGCGAACGCGGCATTACGCGCAGAACCCCGCCGGGCGGAAGCGAAATCCGGCCATTCGCCTCCCGCGGCTCACCCGCCCCTCCCCGCCGCACGCGAAAGCGTTGCACGACACGGCGCGACCCCTTCAACTCGGCGCCCCCATGACCTTCGACGCTTCGCTGGCCGAAACTGTGCGCACTTTCCAGGCCCTCGCCACTCTCCGCCCCGCCATCGACCGCGCGGGCGACCTTATCCTCGCCACCCTCCGCCGCAGCGGCAAACTGCTGATCTGCGGCAACGGCGGCAGCGCGGCCGAGGCCGCCCATTTCGCCACTGAACTCGTCGGCCGCTACGCGAAAAACCGCCGCTCCCTGCCCGCCATCGCCCTCTCCTCCGACGGCTCCCTCCTCTCCTGCATCGGCAACGACTACGGTTACGAACAGACCTTCGCCCGCCAGGTCGCCGGCCTCGCCCGCCCCGGCGACCTCCTGGTCGTCCTCACCTCCAGTGGCAACTCGCCCAACATCCTCGCCGCGTTGCACGAGGCGAACCGACTCGGGCTCGAGAGCATCGCCTTCCTCGGACGCGGCGGCGGCCGCGCCAAGGGTCTGTCCACCTGCGATCTCATCATGCCCGGGGACAGCGGTGCCGCCGCCCAGGAGGCCCACCTGTTCCTGATTCACCATTTCTGCGAGCGGATCGACGCCGAGTTCGCCTGAACCGAAAACGAACCTTGCGCCTCCGGCGGACCGGGGTTGGCTCCCTCCCTCCATGAGCACTCCCACTCCCGCCAGCGAACACGCCGTGATCAAGACCAGCTACGGCGAAATCACCCTCGCCTTCTGGCCCGAAGTCGCGCCGAAGACAGTCGAGAATTTCAAGAAACTCGCCCGCGAGGGCTTTTACAACGGCACCGCCTTCCACCGGATCATCAAGGGTTTCATGATCCAGGGAGGCTGCCCCAACACGCGGGAGGGCGCCCGCGGCATCCCCGGCACCGGCGGTCCCGGCTACACCGTCAGGGCCGAGTTCAACTCGAAGCCCCACGTCCGGGGCGTGATCTCCATGGCCCGCTCCTCGGATCCGGATTCCGCCGGCTGCCAGTTCTTCATCTGTCACGGCGACGCCCGCTTTCTCGATGGCAAGTACACCGCCTTTGGCCAGCTCGTGAAAGGCGACGAAGTGCTCGAACAACTCGCCAATGTGCCGGTCCGCTCCGGTGGCGGCGGCGAAAAGAGCACGCCAATCGAGCGCGTTGCCGTCGATAGCATCACCCTCGTCGCCGCGACCTGATCCGCGGAAACCCGGCTCCTCGTCACTCCCCCGACAAAGAACAACGGCCCGACCATCGAAGGTCGGGCCGTTGGTTTGGGAGGGCTGGCGCTCCCGGCCAGGGCGAGCCGGCAGGGAGCCGAAACTCAGACGAGGTCGATCTCGCCCGGCATCGGAACCTTCGGGAAGATTCCCGGGCCGGGTTTCGGATCCTTCGGGAAGATATCGAGCTTCGAGCCCTCCATCAGCCACTTCCACGACACCTCGCGGCCGGTGTAGGCCGAGATGCGGCCGCCGATGGCCGTCAGGCAACTGATGGCCACCTGCTCGCCCTCGCTCAGCGGAGCATTCTTGCGGATGCTCTCGATGAGGTGGGTGTGCTCCACGACATACGGGTCGGGCGCCGGTCCAGAATACGTGAACGGCTTCGCCCCCTTGATGGTGGCGATGCCCTGCTGGTTGAGATCCGCCACGCCCTTGGTGCCGACGATGTGCTCGGAGACCCGCGGGGTCGATTTCGGCGTGTGGCGGCACATGCTCTGCACGCGGGCGCCGTTGGCGTACTCCATCTCGACGGCGAAGTGATCCCAGATGTTGCCCGGGATGTTGCCGCGGGTCTGCCGGCCGCCCATGCCGAGGAACTTCACCGGCGGACCACCGTAGGCCCAATTCATCACGTCGATGTTGTGCACATGCTGCTCGACGATCTGGTCGCCGCTCATCCAGTCCCAATGGTACCAGTTCCAGCACTGCCACTCGAAGTCCGAGAAGTTGGCCAGCCAGTCCTTCTTCTCGCGGAACCAGATGCCCGTGCCATTCCAGTAGCAGGCGCCGCCCACCAGTTCGCCCATCTGGCCGTCCTGGATGCGCTTCATGGTGTCGGTGTAGCTCTGCTGGTGCCGGCGTTGCGTGCCGGCCACCACGGCGAGGCCCTTGGCCTTGGCCTTCTTCGCCATGGCGATGAAGTTCCGACATCCCACCGGATCGACGGCCACCGGCTTCTCGCAGAAGATATGTTTGCCCGCATTGACCGCGGCCTCGAAGTGGGCCGGACGGAAGCCCGGAGGCGCCGCCAGGATCACCATGTCGACGTTCGCCGCCACGACCTTCTTGTAGTTGTCGAAGCCCCAGAATTTCTCGACCTTGGTCAGCTTGAGCTTCTTCTGCGCCTCGTTCACCTGGCGCTCGAAGAGGTCGCCCAAGGCGACGATCTCGACGCCCGGCGCCGCCGCGAGGCAGTTGCGCGCGGCGCCCGTGCCACGGCCACCGCACCCGATCACGCCGACCCGGATCCGATCGGAGCCGGAATTGGCGCCCATGGCCCGGGTGATGCCGAGGCCGCCCAAAGCCGCGGCGCTGCCGCCGGCGGCTGATAGTTTCACAAAGTCGCGACGCGACCAATCAACAGTCTGGGGATCTTTCATAACTGGTTCTTTCGTTTAGGATGAAGGGGGAAGCCGCCGACCGCGGCGGCTCAAGCGCTTTCACCATGGCGACTTTGCCGGCCTTGGCTACTCCTGTCTGGTCATTTCTTGCCGAACGCGCGGCACGACTTGCGGGCGGCCGCTCACCGCATCGCCACCTCGGTCTCGCTCCGCCCGGCTTGCGGCCGCGAGGTTGGCTGGTGCGGGCCACGCTTCATCGTCGCCGGAAGGATCGCACGGAAAAATCGATCGCGGAACGCGGCTGCGACCGGGCGTACCCCTCCAGGAAGGTCTTCTTGCCAGAGTCCGCCAACCCGGAGAGTTCTGTGTCGCCACAGCGCGACACAGAACTCTTGTTGAAACCCGGAGATGGTCCCGTGCCGCCCCGATTGTCGGCCACGCACTTGACGATCGGCGACGGACGAATAACCCTGCGCGGGATGGTTACCGAGGAACGCGTTGTCAACTTGGAGGCTACGCTGGCCAAGTTCATCGAGCAGACGAATCTCTTCATCGCCGCGATGCATGAGGACGTCGCCGAGATTAGAGCCAGTAACGCGCGAACCGACCGGCAACTGCTGGAGATGCAGCAGCAAGCCGAGAAGGATCGGCAGCAGGCGGATGAGGACCGCCAGCGAGCGGATCTGGATCGCCAGCGAGCGGATCTGGATCGCCAGCGAGCGGATCTGGATCGCCAGCGAGCGGATCTGGATCGCCAGCAGGCCGAGAAGGACCGCAAGGACTTCAACAAACGGCTGGCCGAGCTCTCCGATAGCATGGGAACCCTGATTGAAGACATGGTGGCGCCGTGCGGCTTCAATCTGTCTCGCGCGATCTTCGCCACCGAGGAGGCGCAAACCAGTTCAATCCGCGTGAAGCGCAGGCACCCCGTCAACGCGGGAGAGCTGATGGAGCTCGACTTGCTGGCCGTCGGGCCGACGAAGGTGTTGGTGGTGGAGGTGAAACGTCGGATGGACGCCGGCAAGGCGGCGGAATATCATCAAAAGCTCGCTCGGCTGCCGGAGTTTTTTCCCGAGCTCGCCGGCAAGGCGATCTGCCCGGCCGTGGCGAGCGTGTATCTCGATCCGGCGGTGATTGCGTTTCTCAACCGGGAGAAGATCTATGGCATCGCGATGGGCGACGAGGTCATGGAAGTCGTCAATCTCGGCCAGTTTTGACCTGGCCTTCGGGCCGCTCCCCGGCCTTGGCGTATCGTTCCCCCGATAACGGACGCCGTCGGCGTACTCACCCGCCCCGCTCGCCGTCGGCCACGACCGCCGGCAGTTCACGGATCGACTCGAGCCGGAAGAAACGCCCCGCCGCTCGCGGCATCTTCTCGACCCGCTCGGCGGCCCAGGTCAGCCGGTACGGCACGTGCACCCCGATCCCGCCCAGGGCCAGCACCGGCAGGATGTCGGACTTGAGCGAGTTGCCCACCATCACGAACCGCTCCGCCGCGAGACCGTGGCGGCGCAGGACTTCCGCATAGGTCGACTCTTTCTTCTCGGACAGGATCTCGACGTGCCGAAAGTGCGCCGCGAGGCCGGACTTCGACAGTTTGCGCTCCTGGTCGCGCAAGTCGCCCTTCGTGATTAGCAGGAGGCGATGCCGCGCCGCGAGGGTCGTCAGCGTTTCCTCCACCCCGGGCAGCAGTTCCACCGGGTGCGCCAGCATTTGCCGGCCGAGGTCGATCAGGTGCTGGATTTCGTCCGCCCGAATCCGCCCGGCGGTGAGGTGGATGGCCGTCTCGATCGCGGACAGCGTGAAGCCCTTCACCCCATAGCCATAGAGCTCGAGGTTGCGCATTTCCGTGGCGAACAGCGTGCGCTCCACTGTCGCCGCATCGTGGTATTGCGCGAGGAGCGCCCGGTAGCGCTCATGGGTGTGCTCGAAGATGTTTTCGTTGTGCCAGAGCGTGTCATCGGCATCGAAACCGATCGCGAGGTCGGAGGCGGTAGCGGCGGCCATCGCGGCACTCCACGCAACGGGAAGACCGGCGGCAAGCGCGCGCACGAACGTTCCATGCCCCGGCAGACTGCGTAACCGCAGTCTCAGCACGCGACGCAGGAAACGCCGCGGCGGCACCCGGTAGGGCGCGGACTCCGCTCCGCGCCGCCACCGCGGAACCGATTTTCT
>CAZDGC010000131.1:0-10007 GCA_964504885.1 uncultured Opitutus sp. | reverse complement strand
GCACCCGGTAGGGCGCGGACTCCGCTCCGCGCCGCCACCGCGGAACCGATTTTCTCACCCCCGGCGGCGGCCAGCGGAGTGGCCGCCCTACCTACGGGCGGCGTAACCGCCGCCGTGCATTCGTTGATCGTCTGGAATGGGTTCGTGTCGAATTTCGCACCGGTAGGGCGCGGACTCCGCTCCGCGCCGCATCACGGAACCGATTTTCTCATGTCTTTGCGGCGGGCAGCGGACCGTTGCGCCAGGCCACGAAGACCAACAACGCAAAGCCCGCCAAGTCCTGCACCGGAACCGCAAAACCCGCGACCGGCAACGTCAGCCCCGGCGCCAGCAACAGGGCCGCCGCCAGGAATAGCGCCGCCCTCCAGGCTGCGTTGAGCGGAGCCCGCAGGTAGGCCGCCATCGCGGCGGCGAAAGCGACAATCCCGGCCACCGCCGCCAGGAGCGCCGCCACCAGCGCCCCCCAGTCCGGCCCGCCCGCCGACGGCAGCAACAACAGCTCCGGTCGATAGACAAAGATGAACGGCAGCGTAAATCCCACCAGCGCGAACCGAAACGCCGCATAACTGCATTTCATCACGTCCGCTCCCGCAATCGACGCCGCCGCATAGGCGGCCAGCGCCACGGGCGGCGTGACCATCGCCATCATGCCGAAATAAAAGATGAAGAGATGGGCCGCCAACGGCACCACGCCGAGCTGCCCAAGCACGGGCCCCATCAGGGTCGCCATCAACAGGTAGCACACCGACGACGGCAGGCCCATCCCGAGCACGATCGAAGAAACCATTATGAGCAGAAGGGCCGCCAGCAGGTTGCCCTCCGCCAGCGGGAGCACCAGCGCCGGGAAACGGGTTCCCACACCCGTGAGCGTCACCACCCCAAGCACGATGCCTACGCACGCCGAGGCGCAGATCAGCGGCGTCACCTCCCGTGACGCATCCACCAGGGTGTCCAGCAGCCGGCGCCACCCGACCCGCGTGCGCGGATTAAAGGCGCTCAAGAACCACGTCGCGCCCAACGCAAGCGTCACCGCCCGGAATGGCGTGAACCCGAACAGCAGGAAGGCCACCACCGAACCCAAAGCGACCACGAACACGACCCCTTCGAACCAATTCACCACCGGCGCCACCGCCGCCGCCCGGTCCTCGTCCGCCGCGCCGGCCGCCGCCCCGGCAGCCGCCGCCTCCTTCGCAACCACCCGCCGCGCATAGAAATGCACCAGCAGGAATAGCGACACATAATAGAGCACGCCGGGGATCAGGGCCGCCCGGATGATGTCGAGGTAGGTCACCGGCGGCGTGATCATTTCGAGCATCATGTAGGCGCCTGCACCCATCACCGGCGGCACCAGGGCGCCGCCCGTGCTCGCCGCCGCTTCCACTGCTCCGGCCACATGCGGCGGAAAGCCGCTCGCCCGCATCATCGGGATCGTAAAGGTGCCGGTCGTGGCGGTGTTGGCCACCGCACTGCCCGAAAGCGATCCCATCAACCCGCTGCCCACCACCGCCACCTTCGCCGGCGCCCCGGGACTGCCGCGAAACACCCGCCGCGCAAAGTCGATGATGAACTGGGTCGCTCCCGTCGCCTGCAACAGGGCGCCAAAGATGACGAAGAGAAATACATAGGTGAACATCACGCTCAGCGCGATCCCGAACACCCCCTGGCTCTGCAGGTAGGTCTGCGACAGGATCCGCTGGAGGCTGTACCCACGATGCGGAAACAGCCAGTCGGGCAGGTTCGCCCCCCAGGCCGCATAGGCGAGAAACACGAGCGAGAGCAGCGGCAGCGCCCAACCGAGCAGCCGCCGCGTCGTCTCCAGCACCACCACCAGACCGGCCAACCCCACCGCCAGATCCACCAGCGTCTCCTGGCCGGCCCGGTTGCCCAGCGAAAGGCCACCAAGCCGCCAGCCCGTGAACGGGCGCTCGGTCTGCGTCACCAGATACAGCCCGCATGCCACCGCCGCCGCCAGCAGCAGGCCGTCGATCACGCGACCGGCAACGCGTGCCCGCCCCGGAAGCGCGAGCGGGCGATAAATCAGGCACAGCACGATCCCGAAGGTCGCAAACAGGGCGAGTTGGGAGTGCGGCGTCAGCCGGGGATAGTTGACCTCGACGAGCGTGAAGACGGCGAGGAGGACGCCCAGGATCCGGGCGGACAGGGGGGACCGGGGGGAGGTCATGAAACGGATCCGGCGCGGCGCGCCGATGGCAGGCTAGTCCTTCCAGATCCCGATTTCGCGGTAATAGCGGATGGCGCCGGGATGGAATGGGGTGCCGGTGTTGCGCACGACGTTCTGCGGGTTGATCGCGCGCCCCGCGGCGTGTTTCGCCACCACGGCCTCGCGATTCTCGTAGAGGGTCCGGGTCACCTGGTAAACCAGGTCCTCGTCGGTCGCCACCCCCGCGATGAAATGCATCGAACCGACGTTGAGCGCCTCGAAATCGCCGCTCTGGCCCGGATAGGTGCCGCCCGGAACCTTGGCGGCATTGAAAAATGGATACTTCGCGATCAACTCCTCGCGCGCCGCCGGCTCAAAGGGGATGAAGAAGATCTCCTGCGAAGAGCAGGCCTGGGTGATGGACGCGGTGGGGACCGCCCCGCCGAGGAAGGCGGCGACCGCCGAACCGTCCGCCAGCAGATCGACCGCCGCCGTCTGGGTCGCCTGCAGCGGCGTGAAATCCGCGTACTTCAGGCCGTGCGCCGCAAGCAGCGGCTGGATGAACGCCTCCATGCCGGATCCGGCCGGCCCCACCACCACCCGCTTGCCGCGGAAATCCGCGATCCGCCGGATCCCCGACTTCACCGGCGTGAGGAAAAACGCGATGTTCGGCGCCAGGGTCATGACGGACCGCACCTCGTGGGGACGTTCCCACTCCCCTTCCCCGCGCACCGCAAAATAAGTGATCGCGGCGTTGGACACGGCGAAGTCGAGTTCGCGCCGCACCAACCGGCGGATGTTCTCCTGCGAACCCATCGTGGCCTCGGCGGTGACGTTCCAGCGGCGGTCGCCCTTCTTCTCGTTGAGCACCTCCGTCAGGGCGCCGCCCACGACGAAAAACGCCCCGCCCGGAGGGGCCGTGCCCACACTGATGAACCGGGCGCCCCCGGCGGGACGGGTGGCCGCGGCCTTCGGGGCGGAACCATCCGCGGAGGTTTCCTGCCGACCGCAACCGGCCAGCGCCCCGATCAAGGACAAGCCGGCGAGAATTCGAACATGAGAGGACATGGAACGGGTGATGGGTCGAGGTGGGTGAAACCCCGTCCGGACGAGCCGGCGGGAAGCGCGCGAACGTTCTACGACCTTTCCCACTGCGCAACCGCAATCTCAGCCGGCGTCAAGTTAGCCGGGATTTTTCCCAACGCGGCAACCGCAACCGAAGGTCTTCAGAAATCGTGAAATCGGTCATCGGTCATTTTCAATCTGTCATCTGGAAGACCGGAACGAGTTTCCCAATTTCAAGATGCCCGATTCTCGATGCCCGATTTCAAGATTTCGGAAATCGTCGCGAGCGTGTCCGAAGTGGATCCACGATAGCACACCGGAACGCAGGAAGGTGGGAGTGGGTTTCCAGCGGGCACGAATTATCCGGGTTAGTCGAGATTCTGCCCGGGCCTCGGGCCGGCAGTGTGATTCTCCACGCGGACGAGGCTTCCAGCCTCGTGGGCAGCGAGGCAAGATGCCTCGTCCACCTTGGCCAGCATCGCCTCGCGACCGCGAGAATGACCTTGCCGTGGAACCTCTCGCCGGCCCCTCGGGGGTCGGCGATGCGGGATCCCACCCCTGAGGTTGCTCCGGGGTGGCCAGGCAAAGGCCGGAGCCTTCACCCGCCGGGCCGCGGACGGCGTTCGCGGAGGGTTGCCGCCGCCCGCGTTCCGTCTGGACCCGCTTTGCCAAAATCTGCGCAACAAAACTGAGCCTTCGCAGGGAATCCGCCGGCCCAAGCCTGCTAGGCTGGCGACATGGCCACTTTAGCTGAACGCACCCCCGACAATGTTCCCGGACGCTACTACGTCGACTCGAGTTGCATCGATTGCGACCAGTGCCGCGTCCTCGCGCCCGACCTCTTCGAGCGCAACGACGATACCGGCCTGACCTACGTCAAGCGGCAGCCCCTCACCGACGACGAGGTCGCGCTCGCCGAGGAAGCCATCGGCGTTTGCGCCACCGAATCGATCGGCAACGACGGCGCCTGACGCCGCACCCGCCCATTCCCACTCCCCCCAATGAAAGACCTGATCATCGGCATGGCCGGTTCAGGCGGTGACGGCATTGTCTCCGCCGGCGAGTCCCTCATCAGCGCCCTGTCGCGCGAGGGTTACTACGCCATCCTCACCAAGAGCTTTGGCTCGCAGATTCGCGGCGGCGAATCCTCCTGCCGCCTGCGCGTCGCCACCACCCCCGTCCTCAATCCCGGTGGCGCCCTCTCGGTCGCAGTCGTGCTGAATTGGGACGACTTCCTGAAATTCGGCGGCGAACTGCCGGTCGGTCCCGACACCGTCGTTATTTATGAAAAAAAGACCGGCGTGGAGCCGTCCGCCCTCCCGCTGAAAGCCGCGCCCACAATCGTGCGCGCCGTGCCGATCTCCGAGCTCGCCATGAAGGCCGCCCGGACGCTGCAGGCGAAAAACAATGTCGTGCTCGGGCTGCTCGCCGGCTGGTTCGGCCTCGGCCGCCAGGCGATCCTCGAAGGGATTCGCCGCAAGTTCGGCAAGAAGGGCCCCGAAGTGCTGCAGGGCAACGAACAGGCCTTCGCCGCCGGCTTCGATTACGCCGAGCAGAACCCCATCGGCCCCGAGTGGCGCCTCGATCCTCCCGCGGGCGCCGGAGGCCGGCGCCAGGTGATCGATGGCAACGAAATGTGCGCCCAGGCCGCCCTCTTCGCCGGCTGCAAGTTCTTCGGCGGCTACCCGATCACGCCCGCGACCGAAATCATGCAGCATCTCCAGAAGGACATCTGGAAGCACGGCGGCTCGCTGCTCCAGGCCGAGGACGAAATCGCCGGCATCGCCGCCGCCGTCGGCGCCTCCTTCGCCGGCCGCAAGGCCATGACCGCCACCTCCGGACCCGGCCTCTCGCTGAAAGCCGAAGTGCTCGGCCTCGCCAGCGTCTCCGAACTCCCGCTCGTCTGCGTCAACGTCCAGCGCGGCGGCCCCTCCACCGGCATCCCCACCAAGTCCGAGCAAGCCGACCTCTTCGCCGCGGCGTTTTCCGCCCATGGCGACACCGTGCGCCCGATCCTCGCCCCCATCAGCGTCGAGGACATGTTCGGCGTCACCGTCGAAGCCTTCAACATCGCCGAACAGTACCAGACTCCGGTGCTCGTGCTGTCCGACCAGGAGATCGCCCAGCGCAAGGACATCGTCGACCCCGTCGACACGTCGCAATTCCGCCTCGTGGACCGGCTCCAGCCGACCGCCGCGGAACTCGAGAACTACACGCGGTTCCGCTTCACGGAATCGGGCATCAGCCCGATCAGCCATCCCGGCATGAAAGGGGGCAGCTACCTCGCCGCCGGCATCGAACACAACGAGCGCGGCTCGCCCACCAGCAGCGGCGAGATGCACGCGAAGATGAACGACAAGCGGCTCCGCAAACTCGACCCGCTCAAGCGCCGCACCGACCTGTTTGTGCTCGCCGGCGACGCCGATGCCCCCCTCGGGCTGATCGCCTGGGGCAGCATCGCCGGCGTTGCGCTCGAAGCCACGCAGGCGGCCCGCGCCGACGGCGTGAAGGTGAAGCTGCTCATCCCGAAGTTGCTTTATCCGATCGCCGAGGAGGTCTACGAATCGTTCTTCGCCTCCCTCACCCGCGGTCTCATCGTTGAGCAATCGCATCAGGGCCAGTTGCACCGGCTGATCCGCATGTGGGTGAACGTTCCGCGCGGCCTCGCCTGCCTGGCCAAGAGCGGCGCCAACCCGATCACGCCGGGCGAACTCCACCAACGCATCCTCGAACTCGCCGCGGCCCCCGCCGCCGCCGGCGCCTGAACCGCCACCGCCTCTCCGTCCCCATGTCCACCCCCCACTCCGACTGCGGCTGCCCGCCCGCGCCGTCGATCGAAACCTATACCGCCAAGGATTTCCGCAGCGACCTGAAGCCCATCTGGTGCCCGGGTTGCGGCGACTACGGCGTCGTCACCGCCCTCTATCGCGCCCTCGCCAATCTCGGCCGCCCCCCGCACGAGATCGCGTTCATCTCCGGCATCGGCTGCTCCAGCCGCATCCCCGGCTACACCACCGCCTACGGCTTCAACACCGTGCACGGCCGCGCCCTCCCGATCGCCCAGGGCATCAAGATGGCCAACCCCGACCTGCTGGTCCTCGTGGCCGGAGGCGACGGCGACGGTTTCTCCATCGGCGGCGGCCATGTCCCCCACGCCATCCGGCGCAACCTCGACCTGACCTACATCGTGATGGACAACCATATCTACGGCCTCACCAAGGGCCAGTTGTCCCCCACCACCCCGCGCGGGGCGAAAACGCCCACCAGCTCCTACGGCAGCATCGAGGAGCCCGTAAATTCCCTGCTCTACGTGCTCGCCTACGGCGCCGGCTTCGTCGCCCAGGGCGTGCCCGCCGACATGGAAGGCCTCGCGAAAATGATCGAGGAGGCGATCCGCTACCCGGGCTTCTCGTTCGTGAACATCCAGTCCCCCTGCGTCACGTTCGGCGATCCCGAGGATCAGATGAAGGTGCAGAAGACGCGGATGCGCAAACTTGCCGCGGAAGGCCACGATCCCACAAACAAGCTGCGCGCGATGGAGCTCGCCCAGAGTTACAGCACCGAGCTCTACACCGGGGTGTTTTACCGGAACCCCACTCCCCCGCCGACCTACGATCAGTACATCCGCGATCGCCAGTCGGAACTGCAGCCCAACTCCGCCGCCGCCTAGCCGGTAGTATTCCCAACGCGAGATCGCAACGGAAGGAGCGCGGACGTATCGCCGCAGGCGATCGTCCGCCAACCGATGCGGGCGAGGCTGTCGCCTACGCCCGCGCTCCAAGAATCGTCGCGAAAAAGAGGTTGTGTCGGTCAGGTTCAGCAAAGTGGCAGCGCCGTCACGGCTTTGCTCACTCGGAGAAACCCAGCGGCGGGACGCCGCTGCCACCCTAAAAACAGACTGATCCTGGCGCCATTCGGGTTCCGCACCCGCACGTCCTCAAAAAAACATCGCTTCGCTGAGGGCCGCTTCGGGCGACAGGAGGCTCACGCCGGCCGCCAGCGAGGTGCGACCCGTGCCAAATTCCGCCTCGAACTCCGCCTGGCCCGTCGCGAGATTCCCCCGCCACCGGAACTGCTTCGCGTCCCCCTCGTATTCAAACGCGATCCCCAGCGCGCGCGTGTCCGCGACCGCCGCCACCTGCAATTCCCGCGAACCGGCCGCCCCGCCGTCCGCCGGCACCCCGCAATCGGCCAACCGTTCCCGCAGCCAGGCGAGCAACACCCGCGCCTCCGCCGCCAGTTCGCGACCGTGCGACACCGTCACCCGCCGCAGACCTTCGACCAGTCGGGCCGGAGGATAGGCGGCGAGGAACTGCCCGACGCTCTGCCGCACCGGCAGGAGCCGGCAGTAAGCCAGGTCGCGGGTGGCCGCGGGATTCGGCCAGGGGTAGGTCAGGGCATCCGCCGGCGCGATCGCACTGTCGAGCAGGACGCGTTTCGCCTGCCCCAGCAGGTAACGGTAGTCCGCCAGCCGTCCGCTCGCGGAAAAACGATGCGCCCAGTAATACAGCGGCAGATCGGTCGAAAGACAGATCGACACCTGGTTCTCGAGAAACCGGCGGGCGCTCAGCGAATAGCTGAGCATCACGAATTCGACGCAGCGCTTGTCGGACTTGGAACGGCCCAGAAAACACTCGCCGTAGATCTTCGCGCGGATCACGGGCTCCGGAACATCGGTGTGCAAGGGACAGAGCACCACCACCCGGCCCGGATAACGCTGCGAGAACCGCACCACGGTGGCGAACTGTTCCGCGGCGTCCGCCGGCGTCGCCTTCAGCCCGAGGTGCAGCACGAAATTCACCTGCGTGGCCCGCGCATCATCGGCCTCGGGCGCCGGCCGTCCGCCCGCGGCATTGTCGGTCCACATCCGCGCCAGGCTCCGGCCGATTTCTCCGGCCGGCACCTCGATCCCGGGCAGGGTGTTGAAGATCTCAGGCATGGAGGGTCGGTTTCATCGTTTTGCGGCAGGCGGCGCGGAGCGGAGTCCGCGCCCTACCAGTGCCATTCGCGGGCCGCCGTGATCTCCGGGACTGGTGGTTCATCCCGCTCCTCCATTCACGGTTGCCGCCAGCGATGCCCCTGCCGGCCGATCAGGGCGTCCGAACTCGGCGGTCCCCACCCCCCCGCTGCATAAACATCCATGCCGTCGCGCCCGACGCTGCGCCAGTAATCCAGCACCGGGGTGCACAACTTCCACGAGGCCTCCGCTTCGTCCCCGCGGATGAACAGCGTGCCGTCCCCGATCATCGCATCGAGCACCAGCCGCTCGTACGCCTCCGCGGTATTCGACCCGAAGGTCGTCGCATACCGGAAGCTCATCTTCACCGGTTGCGTGCGCGTTTCGAGCCCGGGCACCTTGGTGTTCAGGATCAGGCTCAGTCCCTCGTCGGGCTGGATCTGAAACGACAGCGTGTTGGCCGCGAGATCGAACCGCGAGGTCTCGCCGGCAAACAATGTCCCCGGCGGACGTCGGAAGTTGATCGCGATCTCCGAGACGCGCCGCGCCAGGCGTTTGCCCGAGCGCAGGTAAAACGGCACGCCCTGCCAGCGCCAGTTGTTGATCGAGAGCCGCAGGGCGGCATAGGTCTCCGTGCCGGATTGCGGATCGATGCCGTCCTCCTCGAGGTAGCCGGGCACCGCCTTGCCCCCGATCATGCCCGCGCCGTATTGCGCCCGCGCCACATCGCCCGCCGGTCCAATCGTCAGCGGCTGGATGGCCGTGAGCACCTTGACCTTTTCGTCGCGGATCGCCTCCGCCGCCAGCGATCCCGGCGGCTCCATCGCCGTCAGCGCGAGGAGCTGCATCGTGTGGTTCTGGATCATGTCGCGCAGGCACCCGCTCTGCTCATAGTACCCGCCGCGGGAACCCACTCCGACCTCCTCAGCCACGGTGATTTGCACGCTGTCGATGAAATTGCGGTTCCAGAGCGGCTCGAAGATGGCGTTGGCAAACCGCTGCACGAGCAGATCCTGGACGGTTTCCTTCCCGAGGTAGTGGTCGATGCGGTAGACTTGATGCTCCGCGAACACCGCCCGGATGGTCGAGTTGAGCTCGCGCGCCGAGGCGAGGTCCTTGCCGAAGGGTTTTTCGATGATCACCTTGGCATGCAGCGGCGAGTGCAGATGCTTCGCCGCCAGGCCGCTCGCCCCCAGGTTCTCGACGATTGGCGCGAACACCGACGGCGGCGTCGAAATGTAAAACAGCCGCTGCAGGTCGCGGCCAAGCTGGCGTTCGATCTCGTCGATGTGCGCCGCCAGGCGATCGAAGGCTGCGCGATCATCGTAACCACCGGCCACATACGTCGTGTGCGCCGCGATCCGCTCCCAGGTCCCCGCCTCCGGCTCGCGTCGCGAAAACTCCTTCACCGCTGCCGCCGCCAGCGTGCGGAATTCCGCGTCGGGAATCGGCTTGCGGCCGTACCCCACGAGAAAGAAATCGGCCGGCAGCAGGTTGTCGTGGCTCAGGTTATAGACCGCCGGGATCAGCTTGCGCGCGGTCAGATCGCCGGAGGCGCCAAAAATCACCACCACCGTGGGCGGCGCCCCCCGGTGCTTGCTGAGCCCGTGAAGAAACGGATGCCGGGGAGAATCGCTCATGGAACGGCCCTCTTTTCCGCACCGCCCCCCGGAGGAGCAAGGCAAATGGCAGCCGACTCGCTCCCGCTCGTCGCTACCATTCCTCCCGATCTTCGATCCCTGGTAGCCACGAGCGGAAGCGAGTGGTCTCTCCCGGTCCTCGTACCCTACTCCCCCGACTCGCTCCCGCTCGTCGCTACCATTC
>CAZDGC010000130.1:0-17600 GCA_964504885.1 uncultured Opitutus sp. | reverse complement strand
GCGGCGCCGTGGGGCGGGCGGCGGCGTGCGGGGGGGGGCCCCCCCGCGGCCCCCCCCGCCGCGCATGGAGGGGGGGGGGAAGGTTTCGGTTCATCGGGCGCAGAGGATGAGAGCAGACGACGGCTTCGATCGAGCTCCGGCTACGGAGGCGCGGGGATATTTGAAGCCCGAATCTTGTCTGCCGGGCCGGTTCGGCGGTTTTTCCGGAGCGAATTTCACCAGACTTGGCAGGCGGATCCCGGCGTCGGCTTGGTACGGGCATCGATCGAGGGCCGCCTCTCTGCCACCGAGCCGGCCCCGACGGCGCGGAGCCTCGAGAGCGGGGCAGGCGGCACGGCGGGGAGGATGACGGGAAACCGGGGCTGGAAAGCTGGCGCGGGAGCATCCCGGGGATTGACCAAATGGGCATATGCTCGTTACATTTCATGGCATGACATCCCCTCCGACACTACTTCCGGTTCCGGCCGGCACTTCCGGCCGGGAGGTGCCGGGGGGCGTGGCGGGGCGGGACAAACCGCTGCCCCTCGAACGCGATGCGGGGGTGGGGTTGAGTGCGCGCACGATCGACTACTTGTCGGATCGCAAGGGGGAACCGGCCTGGTTGAGGGCGCAGCGGCTCGCGGCCTTCCGATCCTTTGGGCGGGCGGATCGCCAGGTGCGTTGGGCTCCGGCCCTGCTGGGCGAGTTGCCGTTCGACGCTTTGCGTTATTACGCGGCGCCAGCTCCGGCCCGGCGCCGTCCGGGCGGCGCCGGCAGTGAGGCGACGCAGGCGGTGCTGGATGCGCTTGGGGTGGCCCGGGAGGAGGCGTCGTTCCTGGGCGGCGCCCAGGCGCAGATCGACGGGGAGGTGGTTTACGGCAGCCTGCAGGAAGAGTGGGCCCGGGCAGGGGTCGTGTTCGTCGACTCGCGGCGGGGGCTCACGGAATTCGGCGACCTGTTCCGGCCACATTTTGGCTCGGTGATCGATCGCGATGAAAACCTGTTCACCCGCCTGAACGCCGCGGTGTTTTCGGGTGGCTCGTTCATCTATGTGCCCGCGGGGATAAAACTGACCGGGCCGCTCAAGAGTTTCATGCACCTGCAGGCCCGCGGCGGCAGCCAGTTTGGTCGCACGCTCCTCGTTGCCGGGGAGGGCGCGGAGGTGACCTTTTTCGAGAGCTGCACCTCGGCGGCGCGACCCGGGGCGGCCCTGCATTGTGCCATCGGCGAGTTCGTCCTCGGGCCGGCGGCGAAGCTCAACTATGTGGCGCTGCAGAAGTGGCAGCCCAACGTCTTCAATCTGGCCCTGCTCCGGGCGCGCCTGGCGGCAGGGGCAAGCGTCCAGTGGATTGACTGCAACGTCGGCGGGCGCCTGACGATGAAGTACCCCTGTGCGCTGCTGGAGGGGGAGGGGGCCACGGCCGAGGCGGTGTCGATTACGGTCGCGGGCACGGGCCAGCAGCACGACACCGGGGCGAAGATGTGGCACCGCGCCTCCCGCACCTCGAGCACGATCACCTCCAAGAGCATCAGCCGGGGCGACGGGCGGGCGGGTTACCGCGGCTGGGTGGACATGCCCGCCAACGTGCGCGGCTGCCGCAACCACACGGAATGCGATGCCCTGTTGCTCGACGGCGCCAGCCGCACTGACACTTATCCCGCCATCCAGGTTCGTGGACTCGACAACCGTGCCCAGCACGAGGCGAGCGTGTCACGGCTCGACGAGGAGCAGCTCTTCTACATGCGCCAGCGGGGGTTGCCCGAGGAGACGGCGCGCAGTCTGAGCGTCAACGGCTTCGTCAGCGACCTCGTGCGGCGTTTCCCGCTGCAGTACTCGCTCGAGATCAAACAACTCATCGAGCTGGAGATGTCCGGTTCGGTTGGCTGAGGGAGGCCATCCGCGCCGCCGGCCACGACGTTTCGCCTGCCTCTGCCCCGACTGCAACTGGAACTCCCCCAAATTCTCGATGACGCTTCTCCTGATTCTTGGGTTTTCGTTGCTCGGCAGTGTCGGCGTGGTCCTCGCCGCCGGTGCCCTCTTCGCCACGGGCCGGGAATTCTCGCCGCGCCTCAAGACCGCCGTACTCAGCTACGCGACCGGAACTTTGCTGGGCGCGGCCTTTCTCGGGATGATTCCCCACGCCCTGGCGCACCTCGGCGCGTCGCGGGCGCAGGCGACCGTGCTGGCGGGCATCGTGGGCTTCTTCGTCCTGGAAAAGCTCCTCGTCTGGCGGCATTGCCACGAAGAGGGCTGCGCGGCGCACGCGCAGGCGGGGCCGCTCATTCTGATCGGCGACGGGGTCCATAACTTCATCGACGGCGTGGCGATCGCTCTGGCCTTCCAGCAGTCCTGGGCGCTCGGGATCGCGACGTCCCTGGCCGTGATCGCCCATGAGGTTCCCCAGGAAGTCGGCGATATCGTGATTCTCATCCACCACGGTTGGAGCCGCGCCCGGGCCGTGTCCGGCAACGTGGTGTCCAGCCTGGCGACGATCCCGGGAGCGCTGCTTGCGTATTGGGCGGGGGCACGCATCGAGGGGCTGGCCCCGTATGCCCTCTCCGTGTCGGCCGCGAGTTTCATCTACATCGCGTTGGCCGACCTGACGCCGGACCACCGGACGCACCCACGCCTCGGCATGACGCTGTTGCAGTGCGCCGGCATCGCGACGGGGATCGCCACCATCGTCCTGGTGCACGCCTTGCGGGGCGCCGGCCGGTGAAGGGAGCGCGCGCGGCTCAGCCAAGCCGCTCCGCGCCGGAGTAGATCTCCTCGATCCTCAGCACGGCGACAGCGACCCCGGGATGCTGGGCGGGATTCCAGCGCTTCATCTCGTCGAAGATCGGGCCGGAGTTGTGATACTCGAAGCGCCCCTTCAGTTGGAACGACTTCTTCTCCTTGGTCAGAAAGACGAGTGCGCCCCTGCTGCCGGCGAGGAGGTTGGCGCGGGTTTTGTGGAAGTAGTTGTCGGCGATCGCGATCGCATCTTCGTCGTGCTCGCGTACCGCACCGACATAGACCGCGTTGGGGGTGCCGGTCGGGTCGACCGTCGTCAGGACGGCGTAACCGTCCCGGTTGGACCAGGCCGCGCGGACAAGGGCGGGGAGTTTCATTGCGGTGGGTCTTCGGGGTGGTGGTGATGAGGGTGGCCGGCACACTCGTGATTGTGGCCCTCCCCGTGGTGCCCACCTTCGCAGGTGTTGGTCCCCGCGACCAGGGTGCCCGCGAGCCACGCGTTGACCAGCTTGATGGGCGCGGTGGTGGGGACGCCGGCAATCACCTCGATGCCGGCCGCTTTCATCCGCTGTTGGGCACCCCGGCCCATTCCCCCCGCCAGGATGACAGTGACCCCCTGGGCGCCGAGCCAGTCGGCCCAGCCGCAGGGCTCGGGCTCGGGCGGAAACACCGCCACCGCCCGCAGCACGGTGCGGTGTTCCGGGTCGACCTCGAAGAGACCGGCCTTGGTGGCGGCGCCATAGTGCGGGGAGAACGTGTCCGAAGCGGTCAATGGTAGCGCGAGGAGCATGGTAGAGATTGGGGGGCGCGGACGGTCGCCCGGACGGCCACGTCGCCGTGGGGCGACGGAGTGGTGGACCGGGCGGACTGTGGTCCGCTGATTAAAGAGCATATGCCCACAACGAGTCCGCGTACAAGCTTCGATTTCCGGTCGGCTGGCGGGGGAGCGCAGCTAGGTTTTCACCCTCCACGAGGGGAGCCCCGCCTTCGCCAAAGGCTTCGGCGGGCAGGCGCCTCGTCCGCGGCCGGAGGCGGCCCGCGGGCAAAGGTGGCTGCGAAGGGGTCCAATCAGTGGAGGGCGGCGCTCGGTCGCCGTCGCGACCATACCTCCGGCGCCGAGGGACCGGCGCCCTTCATCGTGGTGCGGGTGTCCGGAAACTGGGACGAGACGCCGGCTGGGCCTGCTCCGCGGACGAGTCACGGACGCCTGCGGTTACGGCGGGGACAATTCAGACGCGTTTGCTGGTTTCGAGATTCCAGGTGCGCTCAACCGTGCCGCCGCCGCCCTGCACCACGCCGGGACGGCGGGGCTTGAGATCCTTGGCGACGACCTTCGAAACAGGCTTGGCCTGGGTGGAGCGCTTCACAGGGGTGACTTTCTTTTGCATGGCAGTGCCTCCTTCGGGAGGAGTTTAGTACCGTTGTTGGGCGGGGTCAAACGGGCTCCGCCGCCGCCCGCTTGGGAGATCGGGCGAGGACGGTGAAGGCAATCAGGCGTTGCCGCGAAAGCCCGGAGCGGTGAACCCGGGTCGGGGCCGCTCAGTCGGTCTTCGCGCGGAATTTGTGTTCGGTTTCGGCGCCGGCGGGTGGTAGTGAGGTAAAGGTGCCATGAACGAGGACGCTGAGCTCCTGCGCCGCTACGCCGAATCGGGTTCGGAGGAGGCGTTTGCCGAGGTCGTGCGCCGTCATCTGCCGCTGGTTTACAGCGCCGCGTTGCGCCAGCTCAGCGGGGCGGCCGCGCGGGCGGAGGACGTGGCCCAGCAGGTGTTCATCGACCTCGCCCGCAAGGCGGCGGCGGTCGCGCGGCGCAACGAGATCGTCGCCTGGCTGTACACGAGCACCCATTACGCCGCGGCCAAGCTGAAGCGTGCGGAAGCCCGCCGGCAGCGTCGCGAACAGGAGGCCCAGCGCATGCAGGAATTCACCCCTTCTTCCGCGCCCTCGCCCGAGTGGGAGCAACTGCGTCCGGTTCTGGATGAGGCCATGCAGGCGCTCCCCGAGCGGGACCGCGAGGTGCTTTTGCTCCGGTTTTTCCAGGGGCAGCGGCTGGCGGACATCGGCGGGCGCTTCGGTTGCAGTGAGGATGCGGTCCGGATGCGGGTGGACCGGGCGCTGGACAAGCTGCGCGTGCGGCTGGCCCGGCATGAAATCACCTCGACCGCCGCGGCGCTCGGGCTGCTGCTGGCGAACCAGCCGGTCGTGGCGGTGCCGGCGGGACTGGCCGCCA
Source organism: uncultured Opitutus sp. (assembly GCA_964504885.1). Lineage (GTDB taxonomy): Bacteria > Verrucomicrobiota > Verrucomicrobiia > Opitutales > Opitutaceae > ER46. The sequence goes on along the minus strand of CAZDGC010000130.1, from coordinate 12,660 downwards.
GCGTGACCGGGGCGGCGGTGGCCGGGTCGGCCGCGGGAGGCGGCTTGGCCTTCCTGGCTCTTATGAGTGCGACCAAGATGCAGTGGGCCGTGGGCGGGTTGCTGCTCGCCGGCGTGATCACCACGGCGGTCTGGCAGGAATCCGCCGCCGCGCGGTTGCGGGAGGAATGGGAGGTTCACCGCGACCAGGAACAGCGACTCGGGACGTTGCGGGAGGAGAACCGTGCGCTGCGGGCGGAGGCGGCCGATTTCGCCCGGTGGCGGGTCGACGAGGGCGAACTCGCGAAGTTGCGCCAGAACCGGGAAGTCCGCGCTGCGCGGACGCGGGCGGCGCAGGTTCCCGTTGCGACCTGGCAAGGGCAGCCGCTCTTTGAGGTCGGCCAACTCGATCAGGTGCCGAAGGTGGACCGCGAGACCCAGGTGAGGCCGACCTACCCGGCGGCGTTTCGTGGGACCAAGGAGATCGGTCGCGTGACCCTGCGCCTGGTCATCGACGCCAATGGCCGGGTACACGATGTCGAGGCGCTGAATGCGTCGCACCAGGAGTTCGCCGAGGCCTCGATCGAGGCCGTCAAGCACTGGACCTTTTCCCCGGGCAGGAAGAACGGCCAGCCGGTGAACACGCGCTATACATTTGTCCAATCCTTCAGTTCCTCGACCCCGTATCCCACCAACCCGCAACACTGGTGGTGAGCCATGCGCCTTCTTCGTTGGATCCTTTTCGGCACTCTCATCCTGGCGCTCGCCTTCGTTGGGCTGCGCTGGCATGGGACGGATCTGCAGTTGCGGGCGGCGCGGGAATGGTCGGAGGAGCAGCGCCGGGACGCGACCCGCCTGCAGGCGGAGAATGCACGACTGGTGGGGGACCGCCCCCGACCGAGTTGCGGGAGCAGCGGCGGGAGCAGTTTGCCGAAATGCAGCGCCTGCGGGCCGACCTCGCCGCTCACTCGGAGAGCCGCCAACGGAAGGTCGATGCACCCATTCCTTCCCAGTATGTTCCGCGCCCGCTGCCGCCGGATCTCCCGCCGGGGGAGCGCGCGGCCGAAGACTTGCGCCATGCCGGGAGCGCCTCGCCCGCGGTCCTGACGGAATCCCTGTGCTGGGCTCTCAACGCCCGCGACCAGCAGAGCCTGGGCGAACTGGTCGCGCTGTCCGGTGAGGCGGCGAAACGCGCCGATGTCCTCTTTGCCGGGCTGGACCCGGCGAAACGGGCTCAGTACGGCACGCCCGAACGCATGGTGGCCGCGATGCTGATGGCCGGGACACCGGTCTCGGCGCTTGAGATCTTTCAGGAAGTCGGTCGCGCCGATAGTCCCGACTGGGCGATGGCGCGCCTCCGGGTGACGTACACCGACGGCGCAAAGAAGGAGTCCGCGGTGATCGCCGTGCAGACACCCGAGGGCTGGCGCTGGCTCGTCCCACCCTCGCTGCTCGCCCGCTTTGAACCGATTTTGCAGGGCAAGCCTCCCGCCAACCCGCCGGGGGTGTGGGTCGACGGCTGACGCGGATACCGGCGGAACCGGGCAGCCTCCGTAAACTTGGCGGCTGGCCCCGCTTCGGGTTGCTTCAACCGGCCACCGCCCGCGGCCTCCGCAGGGCACCCACCACTCGCGGCAGCACCACGGCTGTCGCCACCATCATGGCGGTGATGAGGATCGCGGCCGTGAGCTTGTGCGTATCACCGGAAAAGTACGCCAGCCAGCTCACGGTCGACCTCCAGATGAAAACCGTGCCCACCAGGCCCAGGGTCGCCGCCGCGCCGACCAGCGCCCACCGGCGTTGCGCCGCCCAGCCCAGTGCCCAGACGACGGAGAGCCCGGCGACCGTGCCGCCGGACTTCAGAGCGGTGGCGGCCTTCTCCGGGTTGGAGAGGTAGCCGAGCAGGCCCATGGTGAAAACAAAGGCGCCGTAGGCGAGCAGCCAGCGGGACAGGACGGGGAGTTTCATTGGCGCGAACGGCTAGGCGGGATTGGCGGAGCGTCAAATCGCGCGGAGTGGAATCCGGCCGGCCCGATTCAAGACGGGGCGGCGGAGCACGGGACTTGGGGCGGTGCCTGACGCCGACCCAGGCGCCGGATTTCACTCGTCCCCGCCTCATGGCAGCATCCGCCGCCACCGCCGCCAGTCCGCGAATCCCCAGGCGGCGGCTTGTCGCGGGCCGGATGCTTCGGTAGATCGCGCGCCGATCCCCCTTTCCTGATGCTTAGACTTTCCATCGCTTGGCTCCGCCGCTTCCCCGGTTCCAGGTTCGCGCCGGCGCTCGCCTTGGGGGCGGTGCTCGGTGCAGCCGAAAAGACCGACCGCGCGCTGATTGCCCTGCGCACCGGAGAGGACTCGGTTTACCTCGGCTGGCGCCTGCTGGCGGAGGATCCGGCAGGGCGGGTGTTTAATCTCTACCGCTCCACGGCCGGCGAGCCCGCGCGGAAACTGAACGAGACCCCCGTCGCGGCCGGCACCAACTTTGTCGACGCTGCCGCACCGCTCGACCGCCCCAACGCCTGGTGGATTAGCGCCGTCGCCCTGCCGCGTGGGCGTCCGCCGGTGGAGGGCGAAATCCTCGCGCGTGTCGAACTGCCCGCCCGCGCGCCGGTGCAGCCGTACTTCAGCCTCAGACTGCAGGACCCCGCCACGACGTTCCAGAAGATCGCCTTCGCCGACCTCGATGGCGACGGCCGGCTCGACTACGTCATCAAGCAGCCCAACGCCGGCCTCGACCCCGGCACGGCGGCCTTTAGCCCCGACACCTACAAACTCGAGGCCTACCGGCACGACGGGACGTTTCTTTGGCGGAAGGATCTCGGCTGGAACCTGAACCTCGGCATCTGGTGGACCCCGTTCATCGTCTGGGATTTCGATGGCGACGGCCGCGCCGAGGTCGCCTTGAAGTCCGCGCCCTACGCGGCGACGCGTGAGCAGTCGTTCGTCGAAAAGGAGGGCCCGGCGCGCGGATTTGTCATCCGCGGGCCTGAGTATGTATCCGTGCTCGATGGGCTGACCGGCGGGGAGGTGGCGCGGGCGGACTGGATCGAGCGCGGCGACCCGCGCGACTGGGGCGACGACCGCGGCAATCGCGTCAACCGCAACCAGATTGGTCTCGCGTGCCTCGACGGGCGCACGACAAGTCTGCTGGTGGCGCGGGGCACCTACACGCGCATGGTGATCGACGCCTATGCCCTGGAGAACCGCCAGCTCCGGCGCGTCTGGCGCTGGGACGGCGACCGCGAGACGCCGCGCATCCGCGGGCAGGGCAGTCACACGATGGCGGTTGCCGACGTCGACGGCGACGGGCGCGACGAGATTTTCCTGGGGTCGGTGGCGCTGCGCCCGGAGGGTCGGGTGCTCTGGAATCTTGGCCTGGGGCACCCCGACATCATGTATCTTACCGATGTGATTCCCACGCGTCCCGGGCTGGAAATCGCGTTTGGTTACGAGGACCCGCAGGTGCGCAACGGGCTCTGCCTGGTGGACGCGCGCACGGGTGAAATCATCTGGGGTCATCCGTACAAGACGACGCACATTCACGACCAGGGCATGTTCGGGGACTTTTTGCCGCATGTGCCGGGGATCGAGTTCTACGGGGCGGAGCAGGACGGCACGGGCAAGTGGGTGTATTCGGCCGCGACCGGCGAACTCATCAGCGAAGAGAATCTCGGTGGACTCAGCCCGCGGGCTCTCTGGTGGGGCGAAACCTCGACCAAGGCGTACATTCCGGGCCGCAGTTTTGGCGGTGCTTGGGGCGGCGGACCGGGGCGCGGGGGGCCGGGCGGCGGGCGCGGGGCGGGCGGTGGTGGGGGCACGCCGGGAGTGCCGCCGCCGAGTGCCATCCTGAGTTACGGCCAGGGGAAGATCGGCGAGTTCGAAGGCCGGTTAATCGCGATCGCCGATCTCCTCGGCGACTGGCGGGAGGAGATCATCGTGAGCGTGCCGGGCGAGATTCGCATCTACACCACGACCATCCCGACGGCGCGGCGCCGGCCGGCCCTGATGCAGGACCCGCTTTACCGGAAGAGCGTCGCGTTGCAGACGATGGGCTATTTCTACCCGCCGCAGCTCAGCTACCACTTCCGCTGAGGGGTCGCCCGGCCGGGTGCCCGCGGCTGCGAAGGCGCAGCGTTACGCGCGGCTCCCGAGCAGGCGGGCCGGGAGGAACAGGAGCGCCTTGACCAGGGTGAGCACCGCTTCGAGAGCGGCGAAGGCCAGGCGGAAGGGTAGCGCGATGAGCCAGACCAGCGGCGCCAGCAGGAGCGCGAGCAAAGCCAGCGGCCAGCAGACCGCGAACAGCAGGCACCAGACGAGAAACACGCCGATAACTTTCATGGTGATGCCTGGATAACACGATCGACCCCGGCAAAGTTACGGGGAAAGTGCATTCGCTTTGGGTCCGATACCCCGAAGCTGGCTTCGACTTGGTCGGTGTAGCCACGAGCGAGTGGTTGTTCGTCCACTCGCTCACGCTCGTGGCTACCAGAAACGGAAAACGTCGAGCCCGCACGAGGGGCCGCTTGATCAACTATTCCGCAGCTTGCCACGGGGATAGTTACCGTCCGCGTGCCGGGGCGGCGGGCCGCGGTGAAATTCGGAGTAGGAACCCGGGGCGAATCGTGTCATGTCCGGAGTCCGATTCGCATGGAGAGCGCCCGACCCGAATTCTGGGAGCAACGTTATCGCGCCGGCCGGCTGCCGTGGGACGCCGGGGGCGTGCCGCCGGCGCTGGCGGCGTTCCTGGAGCGCACCGGCTCCGGGACCGGTCGGGTGTTGATTCCGGGTTGCGGCACCGGGTACGAGGTGAACGCGTTTCTCGTCGCGGGCTGGAAGGCTTGTGCGATCGATTTTGCTCCGGCGGCGGTGGAGCGCGCCCGGGCGGTCCTCGGCGCGGCGGGTGCGTGCGTGCGGCAGGCGGATTTCTTTGCCGACGCCCTCGAGGCGGAGTTCGACCTGATCTACGAGCGTACCTTCCTCTGTTCGCTGCCGCCGGCGTGCTGGGAGAACTACGCGCGGCGGGTGGCGGCTTTGCTTCGGCCCGGCGGTGCGCTGGCGGGAATCTTTTTCCACGGCCACGAACCGGAACCGCCACCCTATCCGCTCACGCCCGCGTCGTCGTCGTCGTTGTTTGGCGCGGCATTCGAGCTGGTGGAGGATGAGGCGATTCCCGCGGCGGATTCGTTGCCCCTCTACGCCGGCGGTGAGCGCTGGCAGGTCTGGCGCCGGCGCGGAGCCTGAGACAAACCGGAGAGATCATGGGGTCGGCCTCTGCGGAGAGATCATGGGGTCGGCCTCTGCGGAGAGATCATGGGGTCGGCCTCTGTGGTATGTGATCGGCTGGCGGCTTACAGAAAGAACGCCGATCTCAAGCGCCACTTGCCACGAAGGCTTACCCTCTATTCAGGCTCCCCACCTGTACTTGGAAACCCGCGACGAGGTATGCCGGAAGCTATGCGGATGGCGGCGGAGCCAGCTACAACCGTGATGCATCGTTCGTCCACATACCACAGAGGCCGACCCCGTGGAATTCCCCGTCCACATACCACAGAGGCCGACCCCGTGGAATTCCCCGCGTTGATTAACCGCCCGCGCAGGCTTCGTCCATGATGCGCAGCATCGTGTCTTCGACCTCCTGAGCGGTCGCGGCGGCACCGGGGGCGTTGAACATCGTCAGCAGCGCCGTCGGTTTGAGGGTGGCGAGAATGGTGCGCCCGCCTTCCTCATAGACGGCGATGCGGCAGGGCAGGGCGGTGGAAATCTCGATGTTCTCCGAAAGCACCTTCTTGGCGTGGCCGGGATTGCAGACCTCGAACACGCGGCACTCGCGGGTGAAGAGCACGCCCTTGCTCTCCATTTTCTCGCGCAGGTTGTGCACGCCGAGCACGCCGAACTTGTGGCGGGGCGAGATGTCGGCGAGGCGCTGGCAGACAGTCTCGAGGGGCAGGGGGGAGGAGCGGGTGAGGACGAAGTCGGCGGTCATGAGGGGGAGGGGAGAGGGGCCAGGGGGGCGGAACGGACGGGCCACCCTGGCGCAACACCGGGCGTGCGACAAGCGCGGGATGATCCGCGTCGCCCTGACGGTGACGTCCCAGTTGCTGACCGGTGGGGCGCCGGCATAGGAGAATGCCTTGCCCAACCGAGCGGACGATCGCCTCGGCGCTACGACCGCGCCCCGACGAATCATGACGTCAATCATGCCCATTCCCCGGGAAGGCAGTGCCCTCACCGTGCCGGATTTTGTGCGACGCATCCTTGCGGGCTGGCACCGGATGGGGCGAGTGTTCCCGGCTGTGGACTTCAAGTCATGGATTGCGGTGCGGCGCCTGCTCGGCGGGCTGCTGGCCGGGGCGGCGGGCGTCCCGGGCGCCCTGGTGGCGGCATCGCCCGAAGCGGGGGGCAGGGAGGCGTCGCCCCTCGTCAAGGTCGCCGAGCATCGCCTGCTCGAGCCGCGCTTCGCGGCCGCGGCGGCCGCGGCGGGCGATTACCTTTACGTTTCCGGCGGGAGCAGCGGCGACCAGTGGGTGCTCGATTCGATCGAGCGGTTCGACCTGCGCACGGGAAAATCCGAACCATTCGCGCAGCTCGCGCGCGGGCGGCTCTGGCACCGGATGGTCATCGTCGACGGCGCCCTGCTCGTGCTCGGCGGCGACAGCGTGGTCGAGGATTTGGCGGGAAAGAAATCGCTGCGCACCGAGGCCTCCGTGGAACGTTTCGATCTCGCGACCCGTGCCCGCGCCTCCGGGCCGCCGCTGCCGGAGCCGCGACGGAGCTTCGGCTGCGTGGTGGTCGGTCGGCAGATTTACGTCGTCGGCGGGTGCCGCCAGAGCGAGACCGGAACCTCCTGGAGTGGCGCCACCTGGACGCTCGATCTGGCGTCCGGCCGCTGGTCGGCGGGAGCGCCGATGCCGACGGCGCGCGAGGCGGAGGCTGTCCTGGCCGGCGGCGCAGCGATCATCGTGGCTGGAGGTTACGACGGCGTCGAGGCCCTGCGCACGGTGGAGGCGTTTGAGCTCGGCTCGGGCATCTGGGCGCCCCGGCCGCCGCTGCCCCGGCCGGCGAGCGCGCAGGCGGCCGCCGTGCTCGGCGACGTGATGTACCTTTTCGGGCACTACGATGACGTCGACCAGTGCCTCGCCTACGACCTCCGGGCGGGATGGTCGGAGGTCGTTGCGGCGCCGGTCCGCGGCGCGCGCCATGCCGCGGCCGTCGTGTATCGCGATCGCCTCCATCTCGTTGGCGGGCGGACGGCGGAGAGCGCCGACGGCTTCGCCACCGTGCAGGTGCTCGCGGTTACGCCGCCGGCCGGCGCCGGCGCCAAACGGGCTGCGCCCAAGAGTCGGTGATGAAACGCGCCGGCCGGCCGCCGGACATCACTTTTCGTTCACGGTAAAGACGATTGGCACGATCATGTGGGTGGTCTGCTGCGAAAAGTGGTCGAAGGTGGCACGAGGAGAAGGGACAGCTTCCGCGAGCTTGCCCCCGGTTCACACGACCCAGCCGTTGCGATAGTGATCGCGCGTCAGCCAGCGCGGATCGCCACCGTTGCGGAAGGTGTGGCGGACGGGATCCCAACGCACGCTGGCGCCGTGGCGGTAGGCGAAGTTCATCACGTGGCAGGCGATCACCGTGCTGGCGCCGATGGCGACGTCGCAGATCGGCCGGCGGCGGGAGCGGACGCAGTCGAGGAAGTTCTGAAAGTGATCCCGGCTCTCCTCCAGCCGCACCTTCGCCTCGGCGAGATACTCGCGCGCGGTCAGTTCGACTTCGCGCTGCGCCGAAGTCCCCTTGTCCACCGCGCGGTCCCAGAACCGCCGGACGGTGGTGCCGCCGAGGCTGAGTTCGAACCGGCCGCGGTAGACGCGCAACTCGCCCTCGGAGCCGAAGAACGCGAGACCCTCGCGGCCCTGCACGTGCATGAGAACGGTGCCGTCGGCGTAGACGAGTTGCGCACCGCGTTTTGCCTCCGGCCCGCCCGGCGGGGCCCGCACTTCGACGGGGCCGTCTTCGTCGCGGCCGAGGGCCCAGTGGGCGATGTCGATGTGATGGGCACCCCAGTTGGTCACCGGCCCGCCGCCGAATTCCCACGTATTGCGCCACGGCGGATAATGGGTGTGGACGCCGCGCGGCGAAAGCTGCGGGCTGTAGGGCACGAACGGCCCGGGGCCGCACCACAGGTCCCAGTCGAGACCGGGCTCCAGCGGCTCCTCCGGGAACGCGCAGGGTAACGCGGGATCGCCGAACGTCACGTGCACGGCGCTGATCCGGCCGAGGCGCCCGTTGCGTATCAGTTCAGCGGCGACACGGAACTCGCGCGCGGAACGCTGCTGCGATCCGACCTGGAACACGCGGCCGCTGCGGCGGACCTCGCGTACGAGCGCGAGCGCCTCGTGGATGTTGTGGGTGAGGGGTTTTTCGCAGTAGACGTCCTTGCCGGCGCGCACGGCGGCGATGGCCATGTACGCATGCCAGTGGTCCGGAGTGGCGATGATCACGGCGTCGAGGTCTGGTCGCGCCAGGAGTTCCCGGAAATCGTTGTACGCGGTGCAGCCGCGACCGCCGCTTCCCGTGCGTTGCGCGCGAATTTCGTCGACCAGGCGGCGCGCTGCCTCGCGGCGGGTGGTGTCGACTTCGCACACTGCGATCAACTCCACGTCCTCGCGGCCGGCGACGGCCTTGAGGTGGGTCCGCCCCATGTGGCCGACCCCGATGAGGCCGAGCGTCAGGCGCGAGCCCGGCGCCGTGGCACCGCCCAGCACCCGACGCGGCACAATGAGCGGAGCGGAAGCGAGGAGGGTTGCGCCTCGCAGGAAGCCGCGCCGGCTGGGCGAAACCGGGGTCATGGGCGGATTGTAGACTCCGGGCGGACCGCGCTGGCAAGTATCCGCTGGACGGGCCGGGCCCGGCGGGACTGATCCCCAGGTGGTCGGCGCCGGCCAGCGGCGGGTGGCGCCGCCGCCTTCCTCTTCGGACCTGATTCTCCGAGGCAGGGCGCCCCGCCGCTGCAACTTTCCCGGGGGCGGCCGTGTTTTGGGGATGTCACTCCCAACCTCGATTAAGTCCGCCATGAAACCCATGCTCCGCTCCCTGCTTGCCGCCACGACGCTGTCGCTGGTGTTCGCCACTTCCCTTCGTGCCGCCGATGAACCGGGTTATGTCGACTTCGGCCGGTTCTCCGCGGCCCCTGAGGCACGCTTCGTCGAAGTCAACGTGAAGTCCGGCCTGCTGAAGTTCGCCGCCCGGATCGCGGCCACCCAGGAGCCGGAGGCCGCGGAACTGCTGCGGAACATTCGCCATGTGCGCGTCAACGTCGTCGGCCTGGACGAGTCGAACCAGGCCGCCACGGTCGCCCGCGTGCACGAGATTCGCGCCGATCTCGAACAGCGAGGCTGGGAAAAGGTGGTGGTCGCCCGCGAGCCCAGGCAGGCCCGCACCGACGACGTCGCGGTCTTCGCGCTGTCGAACGAGGACGAGATCCAGGGAATTGTCGTCACCGTCATCGAGCACCAGGGCAACGCGGTCCTGGTGAATGTCGTCGGCAACATCCGGGCCGAGCAGATCGCCAAGCTCGGCGAAAAGCTTGATCTCAAGCCGCTGCAGAAACTCAAGGTCCCCGCCGGCGCGTCGAAGCAGTCCCGGTCGTGATGCGGACCCCAATCCCCAGCCGCAGCCGTCACCGCCGGCTCTCCGCCCCATGAACGCTCCCGAGGCCCCGCATACTTCTCCGCGCCGCCGCCGTCGCTGGCCGTGGGTGCTGGCTTTCCTGCTCAGCCCGGTGGTGCTCCTGGCTGTGATGGCAGTGAGTTTCCTCACCCTCAGCCGCGAGGCGGCCGTGCTCCGCGACGGTGCGATGGCCGCCAGTGATCACGCCTGGAACACCAAGGTGCAGGTGAGCGTGGGCCGGCTGGCGTTGGGGTGCCTGCGCTTCGGACTGCGCCTGGTGCCCGAGGAAAAACTCGGGGAAGCCCGCGCCGCCCTCGAGGCGGTGAAGTCGGTCAGCGTCGGCGTCTACCAGCCCGTGGCGGCAGGAACGCAAGGATCGCGGGAGACCTTGTTTAACCAGACCGATCGCGAGATGGCGGCCCGCGGGTGGATGCGGCTGGCAGGCGTGGCCGAACCCCGGGAAAACGTCCTGGTTTATGTTCCGACCGAGGGCGACGACCTCCGGGCGGTTTGTGTGGCCGTCCTCACCCGTCGCGAGCTCGTGGTGGTGGCGGCGCAACTTGATGCCGCTGCCGTGGTCGAGTTCGTCGCCCGGCACGCCGGTCGCAGGCTTCCGGCGGGTCTGCTCCCGTTCCGCAAGTCGTGACCGAACCCATGGGCGCGCGGCCCGAGAGCCCGGCTGATCCGACTGACCTCAGCCGCCGCCGCCGATGCGGTAGAGGTGCCGTTCGCCGCGGATGAGCAGCGTGCCGCCGGCGACCGCGTAGGAGGCGAAGGTGCGCTCGCCGAGCTTGTTGGTGGCGAGCTTCACGAATTCGCGGCCGGCCTGGAGCACCGTGCCCGTGCCGGCCTCGTTCTGGAAATAAATCCGCCCGCCGGCGGCGAGGGGCGACGCGGAATGGTTGCCCTCGACGCGTTCCTCCCAGTGCACCTGCCCGGTGCGGGCGTCGAAGCAGGTCGCGATGCCGGTGTCGGACACCGCGTACAATTCGTCGCCCACGACGAGCAGCGAAGGAGTGAGCGGGGCGTTCTTCGACGTGCGCCAGGCGATGTGGGTGTCGGTGAGGTCGCCTGTGCCGCCGGGGCGAATCGCCAGCAGATCGGGTTTGCTGAAGCCGGTGGCGAGGAAAAGGAGGCCGTGGGCGAAGATGGGACGGGGGATCACGGAGAAACCGTTGCCGTAACGCACGCGCCAGAGTTCGCGGCCGTCGCGCGGGTCGTAGGCCATGACTGCGCCGCTGCCGGGGGCGATGACCTGCGGGCGGCCGTCGACCTCGATGAGCAGCGGCGTGGCGAAGGAGAACGGCTGCTTAACGGTGACCGCGCGCGGGGTTTTCCAGGCGAGCCGCCCGGTGTGGGTGTCGAGGGCGATGACAGCGGGATCGCGCGCGCCATCGGCGGTGAAGATCAGTCGGTCGCCGACGAGGAGCGGCGAGCCGCCGTTGCCGTGGACCGGATTGTACGTGAGATCGCGGTTGCGCCAGACAACGCGGCCGGCGAGGTCGAGGCAGGCGGTGCCGTGGTGGCCGAAGTGCACGTACACCCGGTCGCCGTCCACGATCGGCGTCGGGCTGGCGGGCGAGTTCTTCTTGTGCACGGGCGCATCGGCGTTTTCGGCCGGGCTGAAAACCTCGGTGTTCCAGCGCAGCGCGCCGGTCGCGAAATCAAAGGCCAGGGCACGCAGCGAAGGCGTGGCGCCGGCGTCGACCACCCCGGTGGTCAGAAGCACCAATCCACCGCTGACGACGGGCGACGACCAGCCGTGGCCCGGGATGGGGGCCTTCCAGCGCACGTTGCGCTCGTGGCTCCAGTCGAGCGGCAGGGTGGCTGCCACGGTGGCGTGGCCCTGGCCGGTCGGGCCGCGAAACTGCGGCCAGTCGGCGGCGGCGGCCGGGGCGGCGCCGAGGAGGAGGCTGGAGAGGAGCGAGAGGAACGGCGCCAGGACGCGCCGGTGAAACACCGTTGTTGGGAGACGCGGCAGGATAAGCATGGGGGGGCGTGGGCAACGGCGGCGGATTGAGCCGCGGTCGCCCGAGGCCGGCGAGAGAATTCCGGCCCGGCGGCTCACCCCAGCAGCGTCAGCACCACGCCCGCGAGGATGCCGGCCACGGCGGGCAGCTTGCGCCAGCCGTTGACCTCGCGAAACAACACGATGCTGCCGGCAAACGCCACCAGCGTGCTGCCGCGCCGCAGGCTCGCGACGATCGAGATGAGTGCGTCGGACTCGCGCAGCGCATTGAAGTAGAGGAAGTCCGCCGCCAGCAGGAAGACCGACATCAGCACGATGCTGCCGCGCCAGTGAAACTCGTGGCGCGGCCACCAGCGGAGCTTCCAGCCGATCGCCAGCGGCAGGAACAGCAGTGCCAGGTAAATGGAAAACCACGCCTGCACCGTGGGCGCGTCTAAGCCCAGCCGGCCGAGCAGATACTTGTCATACAGCGAGCTGACCGCGTTGAGCAGCGTGCCGAGGAGGAGCCAGCCGATCCATCGGTCGCGGTGAAAAAGGATGCCCTCCTCGCGACCGAGCAGCGACAGCCCCAGGAACGAGGCGAGCGTCACCAGGATGCCGGCCATCTCCAGGCCGGTGGGGCGCTCGCCCAGCAGCAGAAGCGCGCCGCCGAGCGTCCAGAGCGGGCCGGTGGCGCGAATCGGCGCCGCGATCGAGACCGGCAGGTGCTTGACCGCGAAGTAGGCGCAGATCCACGAGAGCGCCACGATGAAGGACTTCAGCGCTACCAGCGCGTGCTGGCCGGCGTCGAGCGGCGTCACCTGCAGCAGGGCGGGCAGGAGGCCGGGCGCGCGGTGGCCCGCCAGCATCAACGCGAGCCACACCGTGGCGCTGCAGACGTTGGTGAAGAACAGCACCGGCAGGACGGCGTTCTCGCGCACGGCGTGCTTGGTGCTGAGATCGTAGCAACCGAGCAGGAGCGCGGAGAGCAGGCTCGCGGTGACCCAGTCCATCAGCGGAAACGTCGGTCGGTGTGCGCGGGGCGCGGAGTGACGGGAGCGGGCGTCATGG
>CAZDGC010000129.1:14106-17645 GCA_964504885.1 uncultured Opitutus sp. | reverse complement strand
CGTCAGCCTCCGCCAGGTTTGTTCCGGATTCCAGACCTGACCCCGTCCTACGGCCCAACCGGCCGGGCGACGAGAATCGACACCCCGGCGGCGGCGAGGGTCTCCGTCAATTCCAGCCGTTTCGCATCCGGTCCGGTGATACGGTGAACAACGGTGAAGGCCGGACGCCAGGCCGGCCCCTCGCCCTCGGGCGCGAGCCGGTGGATCGCCCAGGAGCCGTCGGTGGGAAGGCCGTACTCGGCGGGGTCGAGGAGGCAGCGGAATGCGATCGCCGTGGACCGGCGGGCGTTGGCGAAGACGAAGGCCACCGTGCCGTCGGGCGCGCGCCACACCGCGTGCGGCACGGAGTCGCCTTCCAGCACTCCCGCCGGCTCGGCCGGGGCCAGGTCGCGGCGGACCAGCGGCCGCAGCATGCGCCCGTAGGCGAGCCACGGCGTGGCGGCCGTGCGGTGGGCCACGAGATTCCGGTAGTACGCCACCTTGGCCGGATCCAGCACGGTCTTCTGCGGATCGGTGAAGAGCTCCCGATCGAAGATCCGCCCCACGGGCGCGCCCCAGGCGAATTGACAGGCCGGATACCAGAGTTCGAGCGGAGGCCGGCCCCAGGCGCTGGTCTTGTCGCCGAAGGGGCGGCGGAACTCGCCGTAGATCGCGTGTCGCATCGGCAGGTTGCCCTGGAAGGAGATGTAGCCGTCGATGTGGTCGAGGAAGCAATCCGCGTTACCTTCCATCCACATCACGAAATTGGGGTTGCGCGCCAGCGCCACGCCCTTGTACCGCCGGACGAGTTCGCGCATGCCAAGGGTGCGGGTGTTGCCACCCATCGACTCGCCCTGGGCCAGGTAATGCCCCCCTGAGGCCACCCCGAACATGTCAAAATACACCCCCGGCACGTCCACGGAATCCATGATCCTCGTCATCACGGATTCCATCAGCCGCTGGTAGTCCGGATGCACCGGACTGACCATCGCGAGGGGCTGGCCGCCGTAACGGGCCATGACGACCTTGCCGTCGAGATCGCGCATGGACGCCGCCTCGCCGCCGGCGTTCTGGTAGGACGGGTTGCGCACATCCCAGAGCAGCCCGCAGGTGTAGGGGAACACATGCAAGCCCGCGGCCGCGTACTGCTGCGCGATCGCCGGAAACTTCGGGTCGGGCCGCTGCTCCGGCCGGGCGACCATGTGCGGCTTGGTGTCGTTCCAGCCGTACCACTGCACGAGCGTCGGCGGGGCGCCCAGCGCGCGCACCAGCTCGAGGTTCGGCCGCACGAACGTCGAGATTTCGTTCTGTTTGTCGCCCGAGAAAATCCGCACGCACAGCGGCGACTCCTTGAACCACTTCGGCAGGCGCTCGTCTTCGGCGAGGGTTTTTTTCGGAAACCACGGACTCGGCAGGAGAAACTCGCGGTAGATCTGCACGGCGTCGTACCAGTCGCCCGTGTGAGGACCGAGGATACACGGATACGGCATCGAGTACGCCTTGCCGCTGCGACCCATGTCCGGCGGCAGGTGCGTGTAGCGCAGCGTCAGCCGGTCGCCCTCGGGGTCGTGCCGGTACCGCTTCAGATGACCGCGCTCGTCATGCGCCCCCAGATAAAAGCCCCCACCGCGGTCGAAATAGTCGACGAACTGCCAGCCGGCCGCGCCCGGGTAGAACATGCCGTCGGGGGTGAAGGTGCGCAGGCCGGGTTCGTCGATGCGAATGCCGGTCCAGTGGGGAATCGCGAGGTAGGCGCCCGGCCGATCCGCGCGCCCCGCCCCCACCCCGCCGACGATCGGAAAGTCCACCTCCCACAGCGCCATCCCGGCCGGCAGAGCGCCGGTTTCAAAGTGCGACCGCAACAGCGCCGAGGCGCCGTCAAGGGTGAACGTGGCGCCGACGTTCACGGTGTGCCCGCCCTGTCCGCGCTCCCAGGCGAGGTGCAAGGTCGCCGCGCCCCCCGGCGCCTGCTCGAGGCGCACCTCCTGCAGCCGCGCGTCCCGGGCCGACCATTCGCTCCACTGGCCGCCCTCGATCACCCGCAGGTTCCACAACGGCTCCGGTCGGTCGCTCAGGGCGATGGCGTGGGGAGCAGGGATCCCCTCGTGTGCATTCCAGACCGCCCGCAGCGACGCCGGCGGGGCGCCGAGATGAAAGAGGTACGCCGCGCGGGCATTGGCGAGCACCGCGAATCCCTCCCGGCGCAGGGCGACGAGCGGCAACGCCGCGGCTGCCCGGTCTTCCGTCAATTCGCGGGCAGCGGTGCGGTAGGCCCGTGCCGTCTCCGCGTCCCACGCCTGCCGTTCCAGGCTCTGCGCCGCCGCGAGCAGCAGGTCGACGGCGGCCCGGACCGCCGGACCGGCCGATCCGCCACCCGGCAACGCCGCCAACGCCGGCGCCGCGCCCTCCGGCCGGTGCACCTTCCACGGCTGCAGCGCGCGCAGGTGCGCGTCGGCGCCCGCCGCAGGTCCGTAGTACGCCCGGACGTGCCATGCCATCGCCTCGCCCGTCCACGGTTGCGTGCGCCCGTCCACGCGCCCGCGGCGCCAGCCGCCGGCCACCGTGACAGCGCTGTCGGCGAAGTCCGGATGGCTGAGGCGATGGCCGACCAGCCCGAAGGCATCCGCACCCTTCCGCAGGAGCAGCCGGGCGGGGTTGGGGCCGCGGTTCCGTTCGTCCGCCTCTTCCTCCTCATCCGTTTCGCGAACGACCGAGAAATCGTCGCTCCGGAAGCGGTGCGAGAGCAGTTGGATCGTCACGATGCGCTCCGGCACGGTGTGCCGCGGGATCTGTATCCAAGACTCGACGACCGGGCTGCCGGCGAGGAAGAGCTGTCGCAAATGGAAGCGGACGCCGAACTGCGGCGTCAGCGGGAGCACCCCGGGCACCTCGAGCACGCAACCCAGCGCCGCCGCCGGGCTGGACGCGGTGCCGAGGCGCAGCCGAATCGGGGCGCCCGCCAGGCCGATCCGGCCGGTCTTGCCGTTCAGACCGTCGGCGGAGGTCACCGGCAGCCGGGTGCCGGAACGGG
Organism: uncultured Opitutus sp.; assembly: GCA_964504885.1. GTDB lineage: Bacteria > Verrucomicrobiota > Verrucomicrobiia > Opitutales > Opitutaceae > ER46. The sequence continues at coordinate 14,635 of CAZDGC010000129.1, read as the reverse complement.
TAAAGGTGACCTGGGTCGGGGTCGCGTTTCTCCGCGGGTCGAGCTCGAGTTGGTAGAATCCGTTGCCCAGGAGGACGGCAGTCGGCGATACCTGGACTTCGAGGGGCCGATCGCCCGCGCCGCGGGCCACCGGCCCTGGCGACCGGGCCGGCTGCAGCCGAAAAGCGCGGCTCTCGCCGGCGGCGAGGGCGCGATCGATTTCCCACAAGACGAGCACCGCGCCGACGCGGTCGGACTCTTCGCCGAGCGGAATCAGTTGCAGCGGCAAGGCGGGCCCCTCCCCCGCGCCCGCGGCGACCATTTCGAGACTGCCGGGACCAACGGTGCGCGGCGCCCCGGGGTGCGATCCAAACTCCAGCTCGCTGAACACCACCGTGCCGGCGGCGAGAGGCTCACGGGCCTCGACCATCAGCGGCACGGAGAAGTCGCGGCCGGCCGGCGTGCCGACGCCGAGACGGTCGCGCCAGATGGCCTGGGGCACGTCGGCGAAGGTGGCGGCGGCCTTGGCGCGGCCGGCCGGCGGATCGGC
>CAZDGC010000129.1:0-14006 GCA_964504885.1 uncultured Opitutus sp. | reverse complement strand
GTTCCTCCAGGCGGACGGCAGGGACCCCGGAGGCAAACTGGAATTCGGCTCCAGCCGAAGTCCCAGCGACTCCTCCCAGGCGGCGAGGTGGCCAGCCAGGCGCCGCACCAGCACCGGCTCGGCCGCCGCCCGGTCGTTCCGCTCGGCCGTGTCGTTGAGAACGTGATACAGTTCGAAACGGCCGTCGCGGTGGGCGATGAGTTTCCAGGGGCCCTCGACGACCGCGGCGTACTGGTTGTCGTAGCTGCGATAGAGAATCAGGCGCTCGCGTGCCGGCCGGGCCCGCCCCTGCAACACCGGCCACAGGCTCCGGCCGTCGAGACCCGCGAAGGCCGCCGGATCGCCGCCCGCCACCTCGACGAGCGTCGGAAACACGTCCGTCAGGGAGATCGGATCGATGCAGGTGCTGCCCGCCCGGATCCGACCCGGCCACGAGGCGACGAAGGGCACCCGCGCGCCGCCCTCGAACAGCGCGGTGGTGCGGATCTTCGATCCCCGCAGCGGCGACCGCTCGAAATAACTGCCCTGGTCGCTCGTGAGCAGGAGGAGCGTGTTCTCCCGCAGGCCGAGTTCCCCCAGCGCCCGCCCGATGCGGCCGACCGAGTCGTCGAGCGCCCGCACCATGCCGTCGTACTCGGCCATCTGGTCCGCGAGGCCCCGCGCCCGGGCCTCGGCAACGTGGTCGGGCCGGCCGATCACAGGTGTATGCACGCCATAATACCACAGGTTGAGAAAGAAGCGGCGGCCGGCGTTGGCCCTGAGGAACGCGATGGCATCGTCGGTCTGCCGGTCGGCGAGATAGGTGCCGGCGGGCACGTCGGTGTAAACCGGGTCGGGCCAGAAGGGGGCCAAATGGCTGACCACCAGCCCGCGATTGGTGGTCCCGACCTGCTCGTGGAACCCCCAGTCGACCGGGTGCTGGCCCTCGTGCCCGAGGTGCCACTTGCCATGGTGCGCCGTGTGGTAGCCGAGGCGCCGCAGGGCATGACCGAGGGTTTGCGCGCCGGCCGGCAGCCGGTTGCGCGAAGGCAGGCCGGCGGGATCGTCGACCGGCGGCGAGAATTCGCGACCCTCGGGATTGCGTTCCGGCAGGTGCCGGACCACGCCCAGCGCGGCCGGGTGCCGGCCCGTCACGAGGCCGGAGCGGCTGGGGCTGCAGGCGGGCGACGCCGCGTAGGCCCGGCTGAACACCATGCCGCTCGCCGCGAGGGCATCGATGTGCGGAGTCCGGTGATGGGATCCCTGATACCCGACCTCCGCCCAGCCGAGGTCGTCGACGAAGAGAATCACGAGGTTGGGCGGGCCGCCCGGCGCGCCAGTGGCGGCCAGCAGGCACCCACCCAGCAGAAACGGGATCCGGAGCAAAGCGCGCAGCATGGCGGAGGGCGACGCCGGGTTGCGACTCAGACGGCGGCAATCCGGCGGAGGCGCGGGTCGTAGGTGGTCTTCCGGCCGGTGTCGTAGGAAAGCACCGCCATCAAGACGGCCACGGCGTGCTGGAAGCCGGCATCGATCGGCGCGTGCGGCGCCGCGCCCGAGCGCATGCACTGCAGCCAGTCGAGAAAGTGATCCGGACGCTCGATCGGGGTGACCTCCTGTTTGCCGCGGATCCGGCCGTCGCGTTTCGGTCCGCCCTCCGCGCTGTAGGTCGGCGCATGCCAGTTGTCGACGGCCAGGGTGCCGCGGTCGCTGTAGAACTTGCGGGAATTGCCCGCCCCGTTGCCGAAATTGTTCGAACTGGTGACGAGAAAGCCCTCGGGGTACATCCACGAGGCGATGACGTTGTCGGGCACGGTGTAATTGTTCTCGTCCTTCCAATAGGTGACTCCGCCGTGGCACGTGCACGATTCCGGGAAGCCGCAGCCGGTGACGTAGTGCAGCAGGTCGAGGAAGTGGGCGCCCCACTGGGGAACCGGCCCCTGACAGAATTCATAGTAGCCGTACCAGCCGGCATACTGCCGGGCGTCGAACGGGCGCGCCGGGCGGTCGCCGAGGAACTCCTGCCAGTCCACGTCGGCCTCCTTAACCGCGCGGGCGCCGCGGCCGTACCAGTACGGTTTCTCGGCGTTGCGCGTCTCGTCGATGCGCGTGAGCCGGCCGAGCAAGCCGCTGCGCAACAGCTCCCGTGCGCCGACGATGCCGGGCAGGCTGCGCAGTTGCGTACCCACCTGGATGATACTGCCGCGGGCTTCGGCCGCCTTGGCCGCGTCGTAGGCGCGCAGAAGCCGGTCGAACTCGGTGGCCAGGGGCTTCTCGATGTAGATGTGCTTGCCCGCCCGGGCGGCCGCCTCGAGTTGGGTGGTGTGGTGATGATCGGGCGAGGCGATCATCACCGCATCGATCCCGTCGAGCGCCAGCACGTCGCGATAGGACGAAAAGGTGCGGGCGGCAGGGAGGCCATGCTTGGCGAGGATCGCATTGGCCTGGTCGCGCGCCTGCGTCCAGGGATCCGCCAGCGCCACCACGTCGAAGTTCAGCGCGGCGCGGTGGGGCAGGATGCCGTTGTCCAGGTGCGAGCCCCGCCCGCGCACGCCGCAGCCGATCAGCGCAATCCTGATCCGGGAGTTGGCCCCGATCGAACGGGTACGTTCGGCGGCCGAAAGAAAGCGGGGCGCCGCGCCTACCGCCGCGACGCCGGCGGCGAGCCGGGCGGAAGAGGCGAGAAAGGAGCGGCGGCGAAGCGACGGGGTGGACGACGGGATCTTCATGGGAGGAGAGCGGGTGGTTTCAGAGGGCGAGCAGCCGATCCACTTCGCCCGAGAGCCGCTGCAGCCAGGCGGCGTCGGTCAACCCCGGCGGGCGATACTGCTCGGTGACCATCCAGCCGGTGTAACCGATCTCATCAAGCGCCCGCATGACCGCGGGCCAGTCGCTGTCGCCGGTCATCAACCCGGCCTCGAATCCCGCGCGTGGTCCCCGCTCGTCGCGGAGTTTGCGGCTGTATTCCTTGATATGCACCTTGGCGATCCGCGGGCCGAGGATCCGAATCCACTGCTCCGGCCAGCCCATGTCGACGACGTTGCCGACGTCGAAGTGCCACCGGATCCAGGGCGACTTGAAGGCATCGACAAAGGCGGCCGCCTCGAGCGGACTGAGGAGGAACTTGTTCCAGACGTTCTCGATCGCGATCGCCACGCCGAGGGACTCCGCCAGCGGCAGCGCGGCGCGGATTTCCGCCGCCGCCCGGGCGTAGGCGGCATCATAGGGAATCTCCTGGTTGACCAGCCCCGGCACCAGCAGCACGGAATCAGCCCCGTAGGCCTTGGCGTCGCGAAGCGCCTGGCGCAGACCCTCGAGGCCGACCGCCCGGGTGGCGGGATTGGGCGACGTGAGCGGATGCGTCCAGTGCGCGGCGACCACGACGCTGGGAATCTGCAGCCCACTGGCGTCGCGCGCGGCGAGCACCTCCCGCTGATTCATCGAACCGCGCACCTCCACGCCGGCGAAACCAGTGTCGCGGAGCAGCACAAACGTGTCGCGCAGCGGCACCGGCCGCTTCGGGTCGCCGCGCAGCGAAGGGAGCATGAAACCTTTCCGCCGGGCCGGGCGCGAGGGCGAGGTGGCTGCGGCGGTGCCCCGCGCGGACAGCGTCACAAGGGTGGCGGCGGTGCTCAGGAAGTTGCGGCGACGCATGACAAGATTGGGGAGCCCCGGCTGGAACGGGCAACTAGAACGTAAGTCCAAAGCTGAGGCGGAAGCGGCGCGGCTCGGGAAGCAGGACGCGCGAGTAGCCCGACTTCAGGGCATTATAGCGCAATGGCATCAATTCATCTTCGTCAGTGAGATTGGAGAGGTTCAACTGTACGGTGAACTCGGGGCTTCGCGGCAGGCCGGAGAGCTTGTTCCGATAGCCGGCAAAGGCATCCACCGTGAAACTCTCCGGGCCCTCGAAGGTCTCGCCGAAAAGACGGCTGCCATCGGGCAAACGGCCCAACTGCGCACGGCCGAGTTTGGGCCGGCTTTGCCAGCGGATCCCGCCACCCGCGAACAAGCCCTTCAAGGCACCATCGGTGAAGGTGTAGCGTCCACTGGCGTTCGCTTTGAAGGGGCGTTCGCCAAAGGGAAAGCTGTAGTAGTTGCGCGCCTCGCCGATGAGGCGCTGGATTTCCGCCGCCTCCCCGTCGATGGACAATCCCGATTCGGCGCTGACGAGGGCCCCGGCTCCAGGAGTGCGACGCCAAAAGGCGCTTTCCCGCGCAAACCAGCCCTCAAACTCAGGGACGATGTTGGAGCGGTCGACCTGCGTGTAGGAAAAGTTGGCGAGCCCCGTCACGTTCCGGCTCAAGTTGAACCAGACGGAGAGTTCGCCTCCGCGGTTCACCATGTCATATTGGCCGACAAGATTGACGGCTTCTCCGACGCGGTGGTCGCTATACTCCGCCGGGGTGATGCGATTCGCGGCCAGGAGCGTATCAAGGATGCGCGTGCTGGCGGCGACAATGTTGTACTCTCCCCGATCGAGGCCGACGGAGAAGGGACTGCCAGAGGATTTCTCCTGCGAGGTTCGGAAAGCCGTGGCCCGCAGGAAGACCCTGCCCTCGACGAGGTTTAGCATGAACCCGGCGTCGTCGGTGATGCCATCGACCGGAGGCGCGAGGCGCTCGTCGGGCAGAACCCGTGCACTCAGGGAGGGTTGGGAGTTGTTGTCGGAGTGGTTGTAAAACACGGAAAGCCGTCGCGACAAGTGGTACACGCCGCCCAGCGTGCTGGTCACAGGCTTGAACCGCGTGCGATCGGCGATCTCGGAGGTGAAGCGGACGGTATTCTGGATGGCACGGCCGGCCCGGACGTCGGGGTCGGCGGCGGAGAGACGGGTGCTGCCGTAGGTGTCAAAGTCGATCTGATCGCGGCGCACGCCGGCGGTCAGGATGAGCCGCGAAGCGAAGAACGAGCTTTGCGTGGCGAGAAGCAGGTTGTTCATCGTCCGGCGGATGTCGCCGCCGACCGCTGTGCGGTAGATGAAGGTGTTGTGGTAGGTGCGACCGTTGCGGGTCACGGTGAAGGGGTCCTGGCCGTTGCCTCCGACATAGGTGTCGAAGTCGCCGGGCACGACATAGTGGCGACGCCAGACGAAATTGGCGGCATTTTCCGGCAGCGCGGCGTTATTGATGGGCACTCCATTGTCATCGACCAGGATTTCATTGCCTGGGTAGCGGGCGGCGCGCACCCGGGCTCGCTCGACCATGCCGGCAATCTTGTGTCGACCGAACCGACCCCAATTCGCCTCCCAGGCCACCGAGCCGCGAAACACCTCCTGGTGGCGCACGCCCTCGTCGATGTCCCACCGGGTTTCAAGAAAAAGGGCGCCACGATGCGGGTTGGGCAGGGGGCTGGCGCTGCCACGCGGATCCGGGATGAGCGTATTGGGGTCGCCGGCGAGCACGAAATTATTGAAATTGGGCGCCTTCACCCACTGCTTGGAGTCCTCCCGGTTGTAGGTCAGCTCGACCGTGAGGTCGCGGGTGAGGCGCTGCTCGAAGGTCGCGAACACGCGATCAAACTTGAGGTCGCGAGCAGCGCCCGGGCCGTAGGTACTGTAGCGATACGGGATCTGGCTGGCGGGCACCTGGGTCTGGCCGGCGCGGTCGGCAACGGGAAGGTTGAAATCGTCGAAGGTGCTCTCGAGCTGGCGGAAGTTCACAGCGTTACTGGTGGTCAGCACATAGGGCGGCGTACCGAAACCGGAGGTGACATAAGTGGTCCGGGTGGCGGTCTGACGGTTGATGCCAAGCGCGCGATCGGCGGCGGTCCAGGCCGCGTCGCTCTTGGTGGGAGAGCCGCGAGCCAGCCAGAGAGCCAGCGAGTCGTAGGCGTTAAGCGGGCGGGAAACATGCGACTGCATGCGGCCATTCTCGTAGTTGAGCGTCAGGCTGCCGCCGGTCCAGGGCAGGGCCCGCAGCGACAGCGCGGCGCGGTCGACGTCCTGGAAATCCCAACGGCGCCAGCCCCCGGCATTCTCCCGTAGTGCGTTTACACGCACCGCCAGCCGCCGGCCGAACACCACCTGATTGTAGTCGAAATCGTAACGCTGCAACGCCCACTCGCCGGCCTGCGCGCGCAGGGACGTGCGCGTCCGATTCGTCTGCGCCCGCTTCGACATCGTATTCACGATGCCACCCGGCGCTCCGAAGCCGAAGAGGATCGAGTTGGGTCCGCCGGACAACTCGATGCGCTCCGTGTTGTAGTTGTCCATCGGGATGCCCGTCTCAAAAAAGTCGAGCGAGGTGCTGGCAGACAAACCCCGCACGCGAATGCGAATCTCCCGGAAGTTGGCGCCACCGAGGAACGCGGTGCTGACTTCGGCTCCAGCATCGTCGTTGTCGACCATCATGTTGGGCGCATATTCGACGATGCTGGCCAGGGAGTTGGCACCAAAGTCCGCCAGGAACTCCGGGGTAAACACGAGCACGGACGCCGCCGTGTCCTTGAGGCTCGTGTTCAAGCGGCTGCCGGAGGTCGTGTTGCCGGCCTGATAACCGACGTCCTTGTCGGTGCTCACCACAAACGGGCTTAACTCGACCACTTCCCCGGGCGGGCGCGCACCGGACGCCGCGCCGGGACGATCCGGAAGCAACTGGGCGGATACCGGGGTGCCCGGAATCACCGCGACGACGCCAGCGGCAAGGCAGAAACCAACGATTCGATTCGACATCATGGGGGCGGAGGGTTGGGGGCGGCGGCTCAGAACTGCACCGAGGTGGACACGGTCACCCGGCGGGGCGTCGTGTAAGTGAACCGGTTCGGCACGTAAAAGCGGCCGGCGGTGTTCGGGCGCCCGGTGGCATCAACCTGCGCGAAGTTGTTGGTGCTCCAAATCAGGCGAATGTCGTCCGTCAGGTTCTCGATGTTGCCCTGGAAGCGGGTCTGGTAACCGAAAACCTTCCGGGTGTGGCTGACGCTCAGCCGGAGAATCTCGTACGGCGACTGCGTGACGTAATCGTACGGCGTGGCGACCCGCCCATCCGCAAAGACGAACCCCTCCGGGTACGTCGTCACATAGCGCCGGCCGCGGAGGATGGCGGCCAAAGTGGCCGAGGTCCCTTTCAACACGCCGGAGGTCTGCCGGTACGTGACGGCCAGGCTCCCGGTGTACCGGTACGTGTTGGCCAGGCGGCGCCCCGGGCCCCGGCTCGCCACCCGCTGATCGATCTGCGCGAGTTGCGTGAGCACGAAATCGCGGTCCTGCGCCGGCCGGGCGTTGGCCGCGGTCGTCCACGCCGCCCGGTTGGCATCGAGATAAGCGCGCGTGCGCGGAAATTCATCGGAGACCGCGGTATCGGAAATGCTGATATCCGCGCGCAGGGAAACGGTGCGGGTGAGGTTGGCCGTGGTCTCGAACTCCCAGCCCTTCACCTCGAGGGTGCGGGTGTCGGCAAACGAATCCGGCAGGTCCGCCGGGCGGCCCAGGCGCGTGAGGATGCTCTCCAGCCGGGCGTCGAAGTCGTCCCCGCCCGAGGCGAGTTCGGTGGTGGATACGTTGGTGTCCTCATTGACGAAGTAGTTCAGGGAAAAGCCGACGCGCTGATCCCACAGGGTGCCCTTGAGGCCGGCCTCGAAGCCGCGCCGCACCCCGTCGTCAAGCTGGTTGCCGTTGAGGTCGAACACCGAGGTCGCGGTGGACGGGGTGTTTTCGGAGTAGCTCGTGTAGGCGTGCACACCCTTTACGAGCAGGAGCGAGACGCCGGCATTGCGCGAGGTGGCGTACTTGTCGGGCACGCGGGTGCCGGCGACCTTGCGTGGCACGATGAACTCGCCGCGGGCGTCGGCCGCCCAGGTGTGGAAGTTCTCGCGATAGCGCTCGTCAAAGCGCAGGGCGGCCATGGTCTTCAGGCGTCCGCTCCGGAACCAGGAGCCGCTGAACGAGACCTGGTGATTGTAGCGGGTGTTGTTGTAAGGATTGCCGACGGCGGTGCGCACGGGGCGGACCTGCAGGCCGGGGGCCGGACTGCCTTCCGGCAGCGGCAGGGGGCCGAATCGCTCGTTAAAGTAGATCCGCGGCCGCAGCAGGAACTGGTTGTTGTTGGCGTTGGAAAATACGTTTGTGCCCGAGTCCATCATCCAGCGCGTCGTGTTGTTCACGTAGGCAAGGTTCTGGTAATTGGTGCCGGCGAGCACGCGGTACTTGAGCCAGGGCAACTGATCCGCCCAGGCGAACTGCGCCCGGCCGAAGTAATTGCGGTTCTCCTGGAACACGAACTCGGTGCGCCCCTGCACATAGAGCTGCCCGAAGTAAGGGTTGGCCTGCCCGTTGGGCAGGGTCCGCACCACGTCGACGCGCACGTCCCAAAACGCGTTGCCCGAAAAATAGTTTCTCCGCTGCTGCCGGAGATACGCGGCCGCAAACTCGAAGGTGAGCTTCGGGCTGAAGCGGTGGGTGAGGAACACCGAGGCGACGTTGGCGGGGTTGTTGGCCGGCCAGGCGCCCTGCATCGTGGTCGTGCGGCGCGACGGCGCCAGGGCGAGGGAGCCGAAACGCGACACCGCTCCCGGCGCCACCTCGGGCACCCAGCCGTCCAGCGTGGCCGGCACGTATTCGCGGTAGGAATCGGCGCCGAGCAGGCCCCGCGTGCTGCCGTTCGAGACCGCGTAGTTGCGGAAGTTCATGAACTGATTCGCCCCCACGGCCGGATTGTAGACCCACTCGTCCACCGTGATGCGCGAAAGCCCCGTGGCAGCGGCGGGATTGGCGGTCAGGGGACGGTCGACGACCGTAACGCCATCCCACTGGGAGTAGAGGTCACCCAGCACGTGCGGCACCCAGCGATCGCGATCGGCGTATTCGTACTCGGCCCGCAGGAGGGTTTGCGGCGTGAGCTGGTAATTGGTGGTCACGTGCAGACCCCGCTTCCGCACCCGCTCGATCTCGCGCCAACCCTTCTGGTCGTCGAACATCAGGTTGAGCCGCACCGCCCATTTCGCGGTCAGGGGACGGTTCAGATCCACGGTGGCCCGCCCGCCCCCGAAACTGGAGGCCAGCAGGCTGAACTGCGTGACCGGCCGCTTGATCGCCTGCTTGGTCGCGGAATTGAATGATCCCCAGTCGTTGTTGTCGTTCAGGAACGAGTTCGGTCCGCGCACCAGCTCCATCCGGTCGAGGTTGTAGGCGTCGAAGTTGAACGGGAGCTGGAAGTAGTTGCGCGTGGGCGGCGTGCCGCTCCCCGCGGTGCCGATGTTGCGCATCGACACCTGGTAGTCGTTGAACGAGCTGCCGATCTCCGTCTCCGCCTGGGGCAGCACGCCTGAGAAGAGCGCGGCCGCCCCGTTGTAGTCGGTGATGCCGAGATCGTCGAGCAGCTCGCGGGTGACGATGTTGATCGTGTAGGGCGTCTCGTCGAGCGCCAGCCCCACCCGGCTGCCGGAGAGGAACGTGGTCGGAACATAGCCGACTTCCTGGGTCGCCGTCACAGTGAATGGATCGAGGAACACCTCCGGATCGCCAGCCGCAGCCGCGGGAGGCGGCGGAGCCAGTTGACCGCGCAAGGGCGCAGCGAGCAGCAGCAGCAGGCTGAGGGCGGTGACGACCGGGCGAAGGGAGGAGCGGAAGGTTTTCATGATTCGCGGGAGCGCGGGGTCGAGAGAGCGAGGGGCGGGCGGGGGCGTCGAATCCTAAATCACAAGCGATTGTGATTCTCGCCCTCCACCTGGCAAGAAAAAACCGAACTCGATTTCTACCCCACGATGGTGCCCTCCCCTGGTTCACCCCTCCCGCGTCTCGCGAGGCGGCCACCCCTGCCGCAACGAACCCACTGCGATCCGATCCCGGCGCGCTTCTCTTCGCCCTTGGTCCTTTGATCCTTGGCTCCTTTGGTCCTCGGCCCAGGCGCCGCCTCGTCAGGCGGGGGTGAATTCGACGGCGGCCGCCGTCAACCCCGTCGGGCCGGGCCGGTCGATTCGCCGAGCACCAGTTCCGGCGTGACGGCCTCTGCGAGAGCCGCGCCCCGGCTCTTCGCCGGCCGGGCGATTTCCTCCAGCAGCATCTCGCCGGCCCGTTCCATCAGCCGCTGCGGCGCCTGATCGATGGTGGTGAGGGTGGGATGCAGCCGCCGCGCGAGGTCGAGATTGTCGAAGCCCGTCACCGACATCTCGCGAGGCACCTCCACGCCCGCCTCCCGCAGACCCTGGACGGCGCCCAACGCCACCTGATCGTCGCGGGCAATCAACGCGGTGGGGCGATCCCGCCAGCGCAGGACCTCCTCCGTCATGCGCTGGCCGATCTCGATGCCATTGAGGGTGGTGTCTGGAAGTTCTGGATACCGGAAGATCCGCTCCGGATCCAGCCCATGAGCCCGGGCGAGCGTCACGAGGGCCGGCCCCCGCCAGGGATCGCCGCGCGGGAAGAGCAGGCCGAAGGCGCGATGCTCCAGGCGGAGCAGGTGCTCAAAAAGCAGTTGCATCGCCCGGTGGCGATCGATGGCGATGCTCGGCATAGCCTGGGGCTCGAGCGGGTCGACCTGCAGGCAGGGCACTCCGCGCAAGTGCGGGGTGATGGCGGATGACGGCAGCGTCGAGTAGAGCAGGACCACGCCGTCCACGCGCATCCGGACGAAGTCCTCGACGATCCGGAGTTCGCTTTCCCGGCTGCGCAGCGACATCTGCAGCACCACCCGTAGATCATGCCGACGGAGGTACTCCTGCAGGTGGTAGATCTTGAGGTTGAGGATCGGGTTGTCGAGGCCGAGGGAACACACCCCAACCAACCCCGTCCGCCCCCGCCCCAGACCGCGCGCCAGCGGATTCGGGCGGTAGCCCACCTCCTCCATCGCCGCCAGCACCCGCCGCCGCGTCTCCTCCCTGACCTCCGGGTGCCCGTTGATCGCCCGCGAGACCGTCCAGACCGAGAGGTCGAGGTACTTCGCAAACTGCGCGATCGAGGTGATGGGACCGGCCGGGCCGGCGCGACGACTGGGTTTGGGCATAAGACGACAAAGCAGGTGCGGAACACTCTCCGCCTTCCCGGCGCGGCTCAAGGCCGCAACCCAGGGAGTTGCCCGGTGCAACGCCGCACCGGGAGGAAGGAGGCAGGGCGCAACGGAGTGAAGGGGTCACCGTGACCCGGATCGGGTGGCTCGCCTCGTCGGAGGCGGGACCGCCCATCCGGAGATGCGCCCTCCGCGGCCAGGGTCGGCGGAATTCCGATTGCATTTCCAATCCGCTTGTGATTTTCCACTTCCATGCCCGGCTTGCAAGGTCTTTCTCCGGCGCCTGTGCCCGCCCCGGTCCTTCGTCGTCCCCGTCCCGCCGCGGACCGCGGTCCCATCCGGTACGCCTACGTCGGCACGGGCGGGCGCGTGCGGATGTTCCTCGACCCGGCCGCCGGACGCTTCGCGGAACACTCCGCCATCGTCGCGCTGTGCGACCTGAGCCTGGTCCGGGCCCGCGTGCACCAGCAGCGGCTGGCCACCCGCTTCGGCTGCGCCGACGTCCCCGTTTACCGCCACACCGACTTCGACCGCCTGCTCGCGGAGACCCGGCCCGATGTCGTCGTGGTCTGCACCGTCGACTGCGAACACGACACGTATATCACCGCCGCCCTGCGCGCCGGCTGCGACGTGATCACGGAAAAGCCGATGACCATTGCCGCGGAAAAATGCGCCGCGATCCTGCAGACGGTCGAGAAGACCGGCCGCTCCGTGCGTGTTGCCTTCAATTATCGCTGGGGGGCCGGCGCCTCGAAGGTGCGCGAGGTGATTGCGGCCGGCACGATCGGCGCGGTGCGGCAGGTGACAATGGAGTACCTGCTCAACACCAGCCACGGCGCCGACTACTTCCGGCGCTGGCACGCCAACAAGGCGGATTCCGGCGGGCTGCTCGTGCACAAGTCCACCCACCATTTTGATCTGGTGAACTGGTGGATCGACGCGATCCCCGACGAGGTGTTCGCCCATGGCACCCTCGCCTTCTACGGCCGGGCCAACGCCCTCCGCCGCGGCGACGGCGCCCTCGCCGCCTACCCGCGGTACCTCGGCCACGAGGCGACCGGGGATCCCTTTGCCTACGACTACACCCAGTCGATGATCCAGGATGCGCCGATGGAGCGCGCGCTGTATCTCGGCGCGGCCGAGGAGGAGTCCGGCTACATCCGCGATCGCAACGTCTTTCGCGACGGCATCACGATCGAAGACACGATGTCCGTGCTGGTCCGATACCGCACGGGCGTGCTGCTCACCTACTCCCTCAACGCCTACAGCCCCTACGAGGGCTACCGGGTCGCCTTCACCGGCGACCGCGGCCGGCTCGAATACGAGGAACGGCACGGCGCGCACCTGACCGGTGCGCCGCGCGTCGGGCAGGAGCACCTCCACGGCGGCAGCGCCACCCTGCGGGTGCTCCCCCACTTCCAAGAACCGTTCACAGTCGACGTTCCGCCGTTGGCCGGGGCGCACGGCGGCGCCGACGCCCTCCTGCAGGAGCAACTCTTCTCCCCCGACCCGCCGGCGGATGCGCTCGGCCGCGCCGCCGGCCACGAACAGGGCGCCGCCTCGATTCTCGTCGGCGTGGCCGCCAACCACAGCATGGAATCCGGCCATGCCGTCCGCCTCGACTCGCTCGTAGCGCTCCGGCCCGAGGCGGTGCGGTTGTCGGAGCTGATCTGACACCTGATGCACGCCTTGCACCCCCTGGACTATCTGGTGGTGGCCGCCTACCTGGTGGTCGTGGTGGTGCTGGGCAAGGTCGCGGCGAAACACGCCCAGAACCAGGAGGGATTCTTTCTCGCCGGGCGCAAACTCGGCAAGGCCTACCAGTACTTCCTCAACTTCGGCAACTCGACTGACGCCATCGGAGCGGTCAGCACGGCCAGCATCGTGTACCAGCAGGGCGCCGCGGGCACCTGGGTGGGATTCCAGAATATTTTCCTGAACCCGTACTACTGGTTCATGAACGCCTGGTTTCGCCGGGTGCGGCTCACCACCACGGCCGACCTGTTCGAAGACCGCCTGGGCAGCCGCCGCCTCGCCACCTTCTACGCCCTGTTTCAGATCGTCTGCATCGTCGTCGTGACGGCCTTCAGCAATCTGGTCGCCTACAAGATCTGCGCGGCGCTCATCATTCGCCCCGAGACGGAGTGGACGGCGGCCGAGCGGGCCTCGGTCGAGGGCTACCGCGAGCTCAAGCGCCTGGAGAAGGCGCAGGCGCAGGCACCGCTCGCCGCGGCCGAGCAGGCCCGTTTCGATGCCCTGCGCGAAGCGTCCGCCCGCGGCGACCTGCACAGCTACATCACCGCGCTGGAGCCCTGGACCTTCTACCTGATCTACACGGGCGTCATCGGGCTCTATATCATTCTGGGAGGCATGGCGGCCACCGCCCTCAATGAAGCCCTGCAGGGCGTGCTCATCATCGTCTTCTCGGTCATTCTCATTCCCACCGGCCTGGCGGCCATCGGCGGTTGGGGCGAACTCGGCGCCCGCGTGCCCGAGGCCAGTTTCCGCCTGTTCGGTGGCGGCCCCTCGGAGATCACCACCTGGGGCATCGCCGCCATGGGGCTCACCGCGCTCCTCCAGGTCAACGGCCTCGTCGGCAACATGGCGATCAGCGGCTCCGCGCGCAGCGAGTACGCCGCCCGCTTCGGCGCCGTCGCCGGCACCTTCACCAAGCGCCTGTTGATGATTCTCTGGACCTTCGCCGGCCTGATCGCGATCGCACTGTTCTCCGGTCCGGACACCCTTTCCGACCCCGACATCGTCTGGGGCCAGTTGTCGCTGCGCCTGCTGGGGCCGGGCCTGCTCGGCTTGATGCTCGCCGGCGTGCTCGCCGCCAACATGTCGACCGTCGCGGCCCAGACCATGGCGATCGCCGCCCTTTTTTCGCGCAACGTCTACGGCTACCTGCGCCCGGCCCACTCCGACGCCGACGTCGTGCGGGTGGCGCGCTGGTGCATCGCCCTTGTGCTCACCATCGCCCTGCTGGCCGCCACGCGGATGACGAGCGTCTACACCGTGCTGCAACTGCACATGACGCTCAACGTGTCGTTCGGCACGGCCGTGCTTTTCATGTTTTTCTGGCGCCGC
>CAZDGC010000128.1:0-18014 GCA_964504885.1 uncultured Opitutus sp. | reverse complement strand
AGTGTTCGCCCTCGATCCGGACATCGAGGAGGCCGATTTGCGCGAGCGTGCGGCGGTCGTCGGGACTGCGCACCCAGGTTTCGATGCGCAGGACGTTGTCAGTTGGGCCAAAGGAAAACAGCCGTCGCACTTCGAGTCCGGTGTCGGCGTCGGTCTGGGCGAGGAGCAGTCGGTCCGTTTGCGACTCGACCAGGGCCCAACCACGGGTGAGGGCGCTGGCGCGCTCGGTGGTGGCGAGATCGACGCCCTCCTCGGCAATCACCCAACCGTCGGCGGGGCCGGACGGGGTGGTCAGGTGGATCCAGCGCCAGCCGGTCGGCCCGGATTCGAACTTGGCTGTCGCGCCGGCTGGGCTCGTGATGACAATGGGTTCCGGTAGATCCTGACCCGCGCAAGGCGGGAGGATCGCCGGCACAGCGCAGAGGAGGGCCAGGGAAATTGGTCGGAATGGGTGCATGACTATGCTGCGCAAGGCAGACGCAGAGTGGTCCGCTTTGTTGCAGGCGGAGGGCGTTTGGTGCCGTGCCGGTGACAAGGATAAGCCGGGCCGATACCGCGATTAGGCCGGACGTGTCAGGTGAAACGTGAATACGTAAAGAATCCTGACAATTCCACTTTACCAGGTGCGTACGCCTTCCGCTTTGGCAGCCGTACGCTATTTATCTGTAGTAATTTACGAAGACTGAAGCACGGTAGTGATGGGGGCTCCGTGAAGGTACTTCGATCCGCGAAAGCAAGGCAGAGTCATAGCCGGAAGGCCGCACAAACCCTAGCCGGGAGAGCGTGGCACTATGAACTTCACAACCGCGGGTGCTCCTCTCGGGATGACGATTCCGAAACTTGTTGTGCTGGCCTGTTGCGCAAAAAAACGGGCCGACTGTGGCAGTCGGCCCGGCAAGAGCGCTGACTCGCACTTTATTGATTCCGAGCTCGGCGGAGACTGGCTAGTCCCAGGAACGCCAGTGCCAGCAGGCCGAACGTGGCTCCTGCGTCCGGAACGGGTGCCGACACCGCATTTGGACGTTGCACCAACAGCCACGGCGCGTCGGTGCTCGCATTGTTCGGCGTTGTGAGGCCGAAGTTTATGATGTCAGTGCCTCCGCTGACGAGGGTGCCGTTGTAGAAGTCAAGGAAGTCACGATTATGGGTGAGTTCATCCACAATGAGACTGCCAAACGTCGTGGAGGTACGGGGATAGCCCAAGCCTTGCCCAAAGCTCAGACCATCGGTATCGCTGGACGTTGACCACCCGGAGGGAACCCAGCTTGGTTGCGTGGGATCGTTGCTGTCTACCGTAAGGTCGAGCAGTTCGTTCGCCAGTCGGGTCCAGGGAGACCCGCTGTTATTCTGGATATTCTTTACAATATGCCAATCGGCTCGACTTGTGCTGTCACCGGATTCGAATGTGAACTTGAGTACGCCCATGCCCGTACCCGTCCATACCTCGTTAAGTGTGATATACTTGGTGCTCCAGTTGACTGTATAGGTTAAGCTGCCGATTCCCGAGTTGCCGGGTCCCAGTTCGACCGTCAGCGCATGGGTATTACAGGCAACGCCTGCGACGCCCAGAAGTGCAAGCAGTACTCTACGCATCTGAGTCTCCTTTCGTTCTTTTGTTGCGATACACCGACAGTCAGGAATCGCCGCATGCCGTGTGCCACCTCCCCCGGATCTTGGCGAAGGGTCGTAACGGAATCATTGCCAGGGCAGTACGTTTGAAGTCTGAACGTTCGTTCTCGGAAATCTTTTTGGGGAATGTAAAGTCCGCCGACAGATGGTGCTGCGCAGGGCAGAGGCAGGGCGGTCCGCTTCGTTGCAGGCGAAGGACGTTTGGTGCCGTGCCGGTGACAAGGATAGGTCACGTTGATACCGGGATTGGGGCGGAACGGCTCGCAGGCGATGGCGGCTCTCCGCCGGTCCGGGCCGGTCACGGCCCGGAGAAAGGTGGCGATGAACCGGTCCGGGCCCGCCGCTGACGAAGCGAGCCACGCGGAAGTCGATCGGCGCCGCTCAGGCCAGAATCCCCCGGACCACCGAGGCGGGCTCGACGCCGGTCAGGCGCTGGTCGAGACCCTGGGACTTGAAGGTGAACTTCAGGTGGTCGATGCCGAGGCAGTGCAGCAGGGTGGCGTTGAGATCGTGCAGATGCACCGGGTCCCGCACGATGTTGTACGAGAAGTCGTCGGTCTCGCCGTAGATCACGCCGCCCTTCACGCCGCCGCCGGCGAGCCAGACCGTGAAGCACCGCGGGTGGTGGTCGCGGCCGTAGTTGGTCTTGGTGAGCGTACCCTGGCTGTAAACCGTCCGGCCGAATTCGCCCGCCCAGATCACAAGCGTGTCGTCGAGGAGGCCGCGCTGTTTGAGATCGGTGATCAGGCCATAGCAGGCCTGGTCCGTATCCAGACACTGGATCTTCAGGTGTTCGGGCAGGGTGCCGTGCTGATCCCAGCCGCGATGCAGGATCTGCACGACGCGCACGTTGCGTTCGGCGAGGCGGCGGGCGAGCAGGCAGCTCGCGGCGAAGCTGCCGGGCTCCTTCACCGCCGGGCCGTAGAGCTCGAGCGTGGCGGGCGACTCGCCGCTGAGGTCGGTGAGCTCGGGCACGCTGGTCTGCATCCGGAACGCCATCTCGTATTGCGCGATGCGGGTGAGCGTCTCCGGATCGCCGTAGCGCTGGTGGTTGAGCTGGTTGAACTGCGCCAGCGAATCGAGCATCGCGCGGCGTGTGCCGGCGTCGACCCCGGGCGGGTTGTCGAGAAACAGCACGGGATCGCCCTGGGCGCGCAACGCGACGCCGGTGAACCTGGTGGGCAGGAAGCCGCTGCTCCACATGCGGGTGAACAGCGCCTGGGCGGCGACCTTGGGCGAGAACTTTGGCGTCAGCACCACGAAGGCCGGCAGGTCGTTGTTCTCGCTGCCGAGGCCGTAGGAGATCCAGGAGCCGAGGCTGGCTTTGCCGGGGATTTCGCTGCCGGTCATCAGGAAGGTGCACGCCGGATCGTGGTTGATCGCGTTGGTGTGCACGCTCCGGACGATGGCGAGATCGTCGACCACCTTTGCGGTCCAGGGCAGCAGGTCGCTGACCCAGGCGCCGCACTGGCCGTGCTGGGCGAATTTGAAGATCGACGGCGCCACCGGGAAACGGCTCTGGCCGCTCGTCATGGTGGTGATGCGCTGGCCCTGGCGGATCGAATCCGGGAGTTCCTGGTCGAAGTGCACCTGCAGGCCGGGCTTGTAGTCGAAGGTGTCGAGCTGCGACGGACCCCCGTTCATGTGCAGGTAGATGATCCGTTTCGCCTTCGGGGCGAAGTGCGGGAAGCCGCCGAGGGGCGGGTGCACGCGGGCGTCGAGCGGGCTGGAGCTGCGGGAGGAGGTGGCGGCACCGAGACAGGGGGCGAGCCAGTGCAGCGCCAGGCTGCCCGCGGCCAGGCCGGCGCCGGCGAAGAACTGACGGCGCGTGAGGTGGTTGACGTAGTCGTGGCAGGGATTCATCGGCGGGCGGGCTCAGTTGCGCGTGACGACCTCGTCGAGGTTGAGGAGCAGGTTGGCGACCATGGTCCAGGCGGCGAACTCGACGACGGGAATCCGCACCGAGGGCTTCGATTCGCCGTGGGCGATCGCCTGGCTGGCCGCCTCGGTGTTCTTCGCGAAATGGGCACGGTGGGTGGCGAGGGCGCCGGCGAGGAGCCGCTGCTCGGCGGCGGTGGGCGGGCGGGCGGTGGCGCAGCGGAAGGCGTGCGCGAGGCGTTCGTCGTCGCCCTGGGTCGGGAGGAGAAGGCGCTCAGCGAAGGCGCGCGCGGCCTCGAAGTGCTGCACATCGTTCATCAGGGCGAGGGCCTGCAGCGGGGTGTTGGAGCGGGCGCGGCCGACGCAGAACGTCTCCCGCGAGGGCGCGTCGAAGGTGCTCAGCGCCGGCGCCGGGGCGGTGCGTTTCCAGAACGTGTACAGGCTGCGGCGATACAGGGCCGCCCCGTGGTCCTGCACGTAGGTCTTGGTGTTGCTGCCGCCGAAGGCGACGGGCTCCCAGATGTTGACCGGCTGGTAGGGCCGCACTGGCGGACCGCCGAGGTCGGGCACCAGCAGGCCGCCGAGGGCGAGTGCCTGATCGCGCAGCACCTCGGCGTCGAGGCGCAGGCGCGGGCCGCGGGCGAGCAGCTTGTTTTCCGGATCGAGCTCCAGTAGCGCCGGCGCGACGCGGGCGTCCTGCCGGTAGGTGCGGGAGGTCACGAGCAGGCGGACCAGCGCCTTCACGTCCCAGCCGGTGCGTTGAAATTCGCTCGCGAGCCAGTCGAGCAACGCCGGGTGGGTTGGCGCCTCCCCCTGCACGCCGAAATCGGCCGGCGTGCGGACGAGCCCGGCGCCGAAGAGCTGCTGCCAGAAGCGGTTGACGGTGACGCGGGCGGTGAGCGGATGGCGCGGGTCGACGAGCCAGCGCGCGAGGTCGAGCCGGTCGGGGCGGGGGCCGCGGGCGCGGAGGGGCGGCAGGAACGCCGGGGTGCTGGGTTCGACGCGTTCGCCGGGCTGGTCGTACTGGCCGCGCCGGAGAACGTGGGCGGGGCGGGGGTCGGCGAGTTCGCGCGAGATGGGGGAGACCGGGAACTCTTGTTCGTAGTGGATCTGCTCCGCCATCAGGCGGCGGGCGGCGTGAACCTCGGGTTCGAGGGCGGCGCGGAGCGGGCCGTAGATGTAGTCGCGGTGGAAACGCTCGAGGGCGCGCTTTTCCTCCTCGACCTGCTGGGTGCCGGAAAGGCCGACGAGGAAGTTGATGTCGTGGCGCAGCGTGAGGGTGGAGAAGGCGCGCGCCCCGCTGCGCAGGCCGCTCACCCACACGTCCTTCGAGAGCACGGGATCCTGGGCGGCGCTGGGGCTGGTGCAGACGGCACCGGAGCGATCCCACCAGGCGGCGCCGCCGCGCTGGGCGATGCGGAGGCCGGTGTAGGACTTGCCGGAGGCGAGCCGGGCGTCACCGGCGCAGAGTTCGAGGCGCGTGTAGGTGCCGGCGGGCGGCAGGGCGCCCGCGTGCAGGGCGGTGGCGGCGGCCTCGGGGCCGAAGGCGGCGGGATCGCCCCAGATCATGCGGCGGGTCTTTTCCTCGCTGATGAACTCGAGGGCGATCGCGCGCGGCGGGTGGGCGGGGTCGGGGTGAACGTAGATGAAAGCCTTGGCCTCGGTGCGCACGACGAGTGTGACGTCGCCGGCGGTGAACGTCATCGGACGCTCGACATCGCCCTCCAGCCGCAGCGCGCGCCGGCCGCCGGCGACGGGCACGCCCGGGCCCTCGAGCCACTCGCCGGGCGGCGGCGGGGCGAGCACGGTGTCGGGCGTGGGCAGGTCGGAATCCTCGGCCCAGACGACCTCGTAGGTGATGGGCGTGCGGGCGTATTTGGGGACCTTGAAACCATCGGCAATGAGTTGCTCGGCCCGGGTGCGCACGGCGGCTTCGAGGGGTACCACCGCGGTGGCGATTTCGTCGACGCGTCGCTGCGTGGCGGCGTCGGGGGCGATGACGACGATGGGGGCGGAGATGCGCACGTTGCCGTCCCAGCAGCGATCGGCGAGCCCCTTGAAGAAGGCGCCGAGCGCGTAGTAGTCCTTCATCGTGAGCGGGTCGTATTTGTGATCGTGACACGACGCGCAACTGGCGGTGAGGCCGAGCCAGACGGCGGCGGTGGTGTCGACGCGGTCGCTGGTGTTGCGGGCTTCCGCCTCGGCCTCGATTGCGCCGCCTTCGGAGGTGGAGAGGTGGTTGCGGTTGTAGCCGGAGGCGACGAGTTGATCGAGGCGCGGGGCGGGCAGCAGGTCGCCGGCGAGTTGTTCGACGGTGAATTGGTCGAAGGGCAGGTTGCGGTTGAAGGCGCCGACGACCCAGTCGCGGTAGGGCCAGATGGTGCGGACGTTGTCGAGGTGGAGCCCGTGGGTGTCGGCGTAGCGGACGGCGTCGAGCCAGTGGCGGGCGAAGTGTTCGCCGTAGCGGGGCGAGGCGAGCAGGCGGTCGACGAGACGCTCGTAGGCGACGGGGGCGCGATCGGCGAGGAAGGCATCGACCTCGGTGGGCGAGGGCGGCAGACCGGTGAGGTCGAGGGTGAGGCGGCGCACGAGCGTCTCGGGCGGGGCGGCGAGGGCGAGTGAGAGCCGGTGGGGGGCGAGTTTTTCGGCGATGAAGCGATCGACCGGGTGGTCAGCGGCTCCGGATCCGGTATCGACGCCACGCGTCGCGGGTGCGGGCGGCGTTTCAGTGCGGACGATCGGCTCGAAAGCCCAGTGATTCTGGTAGGCGGCGCCTTGTTCGATCCAGCGCTTGATCAGATCGCGTTGGGTGGACGTCAGCGGTGGCTTGTGCGAGTCGGGCGGCGGCATCACCTCGTCCTCGTGCGGGCTGATGATGCGCTGCCAGGCTTCGGAGGCGGCGGGGTCGCCGGGGACGAGGGCGCGGAGGCCGTTGCGTTCGGCGGTGGCGCTGGCGGGGTCGTCGAGGCGAAGCTTCGCTTTGCGGTGCGCGGCGTCGGCCCCGTGGCAGGCGAAGCAATTCTGCGCGAGAATCGGGCGGATGTGCTCGTTGTAGGTGACGGCGTCGGCCGCATCCGCGGCGGGCGGCACGGCGGCGAGCAAAACGGCAAAGGCGAGGCGGGGTGACGGCATGGGGTACCG
This sequence comes from uncultured Opitutus sp., assembly GCA_964504885.1. Lineage (GTDB taxonomy): Bacteria > Verrucomicrobiota > Verrucomicrobiia > Opitutales > Opitutaceae > ER46. The sequence goes on along the minus strand of CAZDGC010000128.1, from coordinate 11,366 downwards.
GCGTGGGTGGGGCTGAAGTGATCTCATTGCCCCGCAGGGGTCAACCTTGTGTGGAGGTGAACCCCTGGGCAGGCGTCGGGCAAGTCGGCTTTCCGGAGGGCGCCGCTCCAGCGGCACCGCGATTGCAGCAGACGGCTGCGATGGAAGGCAACCCTCCGACGGGAGACCAGTTTCGACGCCTTCTCCGGCCGGAGCATGGGGCATCACCCGCTCACGCGCGCGACCCCGACGAAGCCGGCCGGCGACCGGGCCGGCCGGGAGAAAACCACGCTTACGGAAACCGCACCGCCGGGCCGATGGCGTCGGGGCGCACGGTGCCGTCGGGGGCGAGCAGCGGTAGCGGCTCGGCGACGCGGCCGAGCGGGCGGACCCCGGGTCCGGTGCCGTCGCGGCCGAGGTCGGCGGCGGTGGCGTCGGCGAGGGCGGTCAGGCGGCGCACGACGTCGGGGTGGGCGCCGGCCACGTTGGTGGCCTCGCCGATGTCGTTGCCAAGATGATACAATTCACCCTTCGCGAGGTGGAGCTTCCACGGACCGGAGCGCACGGCTTCGAGGCTGAGGCCGCGATAAAAGAGGAACGAGTCGCGCGGCGGCGTCGCCGGGTTGCCGGTCAGCACCGGCGAGAGGTCGACGCCGTCGAGCCGGCGGCCGGCGGGGAGCGGGGCGCCGGCCAGGCGGGCGAACGTGGGGAGCACGTCGGGGTTCGCGGTGATCGCATCGGAGGTCGATCCGGCGGGCACGCGACCGGGCCACCAGGCGAGGAGGGGGACGCGGATGCCGCCCTCGAGGGTGCTGCCCTTGCTGCCGCGGAGCGGACGGTTGCTGGAGCCGTGGTTGAGGGCACCACCGTTGTCGGAGACGAAGAGGACGAGCGTGCGGCGGTCGAGTTGCAGCTCGCGCAGCGTGGCGAGCACCTGGCCGACGCTCCAGTCGACCTCCATCGCCCAGTCGCCGATCAGGCCGTTGGGCGAGCGGCCGCGGAATTCGGCGCGCGGATACAGGGGGAAATGCACGGCGGAGTGGGCGAGGTAGAGGAAGAAGGGGCGGTCGCGGCGCTCGCGGATGAAGGCGACGGCGCGCTCGGTGTAGCGGCGGGTGAGCGCGAGCTGGTCTTCGGCGCGGACGCGGGCGATGACGGTGTTGTTCTCCAGCAGCGGCAGCGGTGGCTGGTTGGCGCGGATCCCAGCCTCGTCGTTGGGGGGCGGCGCCTTTTTCGCGGGAGCCTTGGGCGAGGGCAGGGGCGCGCCGAAATTACTCTTCACGCCCTCGGCGGCGGGACCCATGTCGTTGGAATAGGGCAGGCCGAAGTAGAAATCGAAACCCTGCTGCAGCGGGAGGAAGGGGCGCTGGTCGCCGAGGTGCCACTTGCCGATGCAGCCCGTGGCATAGCCGGCGGCGCGCAGGACTTCGGCGATGGTCTGCTCGTCCGGGTGGAGGCCGACGGCGCCGGCGGGGAACAACACGTGCGGGATGGGCAGGGCGCGCTTGGCGTAGGAGCCGGTCAACAGCGAGGCGCGCGAGGGGGAGCACACGGGGGCGGCGTAGTGGCTGGTGAACTTGCGGCCCTCGGCGGCCATGCGGTCGAGGTGGGGCGTCGGGTTGTTCGAGCCGAACGGCCCGATGTCGGCATAGCCGAGATCGTCGATGTTGATCAGGACGAAGTTGGGTTGCGCCGGCGCGGCCGCGAAGGCGGAAGCGGCAAGAGCGAGCGCGAGGCAAGCGAACACGAGAAGCGGAGAGCGGGACATGAGGGGAGGGGGGAAGGAGACGGTGGGACTATGCTATCGTGGATCCACTTCGGACACGCTCGCGACGATTTCCGAAATCTTGAAATCGGGCATCGAGAATCGGGCATCTTGAAATTGGGAAACTCGTTCCGGTCTTCCAGATGACAGATTGAAAATGACCGATGACCGATTTCACGATTTCTGAAGACCTTCGGTTGCGGTTGCCGCGTTGGGGGACTATGGGACTAGGGGACTGGGGGTCTTGGGACTGTGGACCCTGAATGGAAACTCAGATGGTCCAGCGGTCGGGATGGAGGGACATCGTGACCAACTGGCGCAGGAGGACCTCGTAACGGGCATCGAGTGACTTCGTGGTTTCGGCGGTCCAGTAGCCGCTGCGAAGGGCGATTTCGAGGTGGGTTTGGGTTTCCGCGGCTTCGCCTTCAGCGTCATTCAGCTTGCTCAGGAATGCCGCCTCGTAACGGCGCTTTCTCCACGCTTCTGAGATGTTTGCCGGGACGGATCTGGAAGCGCGTCTAAGTTGATCGGTGAGCGAGTACCTCTCCTCCGCGGGAAACTCTTTGGAAAGGGCGTAGACCGCCATGGCGAGGTCCACGGCCTCCTGCCAGACCTTCAGTTCTTTGTGCGAACGGATCTTCATGGTTAACTTGGGATGACAACAGAAGTGCGGTGGCGGGAATACTCTGAGGTCCCATGGTCCCCCAGTCTCATAGTCCCAAAGTCCCATCGTCCCAAAGTCCGGACTCGGCTCACAACCTGCACGAGACCGGGTTTACTTCTTCTTCCGCCCTCCTTTCCCGGCCTTGCCGCCGGCGGCCGGGGTGGTGGTGGCGTCGCCGACGTCGGGGAGGGGGAGGTAGTCGAAGTCGAGGATCATCTTTTCCGCGAGCGCGACCCGCAGCTCCTGCTCGACCGTGCGCAGGGCGGGGGAGCCGCTGAGGTTGTTGAGCTCCGAGGGATCGGCTTCGAGGTCGTAGAGTTCGTAGACCGGGCGGGGCGTGGTGAAGTAGGTGGCGCGGAGCCCGGCGGACAGGCGACCCTGTTCGTTGGCGGCGGTCATTTCGCGCCAGCCGGCGCCGCTGGCGGAATCGACCGGCGAGTAGGGGATCCAGGGCGTGCAGTTGTAGATCAGCTTGTAGCGATCGCTGCGCACGGCGCGGCCGAGATCGTAGCTGCTGCTGCGGATGGTGGCGGTGACCGGGGTCGAGCCGTGCGGGCCGCGTTCGACGAAGAGATGGGTGCGCGGGGTGTAGGCCTCGCCCTTGAGCAGGGGGAGAAAACTGCGGCCGCTCATCTTCGGGCCCGGGGGCAGGCCGGCGGCGGCGAGCAGGGTGGGGGCGACATCCTCGCCGCTCAACAGGGTGCGCGATTCGCCGCCGGGTTTGAGCACGCCCGGCCAGCGGACGACAAACGGGACATTCGAGCCGGGGTCGTAGAGGGAGCCCTTGCCGTGGGGGAGCGCGGCCCCGTTGTCGCCGGCGAAGATCACGAGCGTGGTCGCGGTGAGACGGCGCGCGGCGAGCTGGTCGAGCACGAGTTTCATGGAGGCGTCGACGCGGTTCACCTCGGCGCAGTAGTCGGCGAGTTGTTCGCGGACGCCGGGCAGATCGGGCCAATGGGCGGGGAGCTGAAGCGAGGCGGGCGCGGGACGGAACGACGCCGGGGCGTTCCACACGTGGTGCGGGTCGCTGAAGTTCAGCCAGAGGGCGAAGGGCTGGCCGGCCGGGACTTGATCGAGGAACTCCTTCACCTGCTCGATGGCCTGCACGTCGGATCCCGTGCGCAGGTAGTCCACCCGCTGGTCGAAGGTGCGCATTCCGTGCTGTTGCATCAGGCGGCCGATTGCGTTGCCGGCGGCGCGGGCCGAGCCGTCGAGGTGGTACGAGCGGCCGGCGATGCCCGTGTAATAGCCCCCCTGGCTGCGCAGCAGTTCGAGGAAGGTGACCTCGTCGCGCGGCAGCGGGGAGGAGAAGCGCGTCATGCGCGCGGCGACCGCGGACCGCCCGGTGAGATAGCCGGCGCGCGAGGGCACGCACTGCGGGGCGACGGTGAAGAAGCGGTGGAACTTCATGCCCTCGGCGGCGAGTTGATCGAGGGCGGGCGTGCGGACGTTGGTATCGCCGTAGCAGCTCAGGAACGGGTAGCTGTGATCGTCGGAGAGGACGAAAAGAATGTTGGGGCGGGCCGCGGAAGCGGCGGCGGCGGCGAGCGGAGCGAGGAACCAGGCGAGGCTCGCGAAGAGGGGAGGGAGACGGCGGAGCATCATGCGGCGCAGTGTGCGATCGCGCGTTGCGGGCGACGAGAACGAAGTGGGGACGTCAGCGCCGCGCCGCCTTCACCGTGTCGCGGCGCCCACCCGAAGCCAGCGCCGCGCCGCGCCCGCTCCGATCCCGGCGGCGTTGGATTCTGACCCTCACGTTCCGCTGCTGACCGCCCCCTTCCGCCCGCGGGCCGGCGCGCTCCTGCCGCCGCGGGCGTCGCCGCGCGTCACACCAGCGCGCCGTAGTTGGTGTGCGGGCCGGTGGCGCTGAGGTAGAGTGGCTTGCGGGGGAACAGCGGGCTGTATTTTTCCGCCAGGGTGCGCAGGGCGTCGAGGTCGGCGGAGGTCGCCGGTCGGAAGGTCTTCCCGGCCACGATCGACATCTCGTTGAGGTCGACGAACGAGGTCGGGATCGCGGTCACCACCGGGTCGAGCGAGAGCGCGAAACGGATCGCCTGGGTGATGTCGGCCTGGTTTTCCAGCACGCGGTACCACCAGTTGCCGCGGGTGCGTTTCTCCCCCGGCTTCCAGTTGCCGGCGGAGATCGGCTTGATCGAGATGACCGCCGCGCCGTGTTGCCTGGAGAGCGTGAGCACCTCGGGGTCGAACTTGTGCTGGTAATGCTCGATGAAATTTACCGGGTACATCACGGTCTCGAACTGGTGCATCCGCAGGCAGTCGAGTGCGGCCTCCTTGGTGTGGGCCGAGAAGCCGAGCCAGCGCACCTTGCCCTGCTGCTGGGCCTTCAGCAGGGTCTCCATCGCGCCGCCCGGGCCGAAGGTCTCCTTCACCTCCGCGGCAGTGGACATCACGTGGAGCTGGTAAAGCTCGAAGTGATCGGTCTTGAGGCGCTGCAGCGACTGTTCGAGCTCCTGCATCGCGCCCCTGGCGTCGCGCTTCTTGGTCTTGCAGGAGAGGAAGATCTTGTCGCGCAGACCCTCCAGCGCCGGACCCATGGCGATCTCCGCCTTGCCGTTGCCGTAGGCGGGGGCGACGTCGAAGTAGTTGACGCCTTGATCGAACGACGAGCGCACGGCGCGGTTGGCCTCCTCCTGCGTCAGCTTGCCGAGCACGAGGCCCGGGAAACCGATGATCGAGACCGCCTGGCCAGTGCGGCCGAGGACGCGGCGCGGCATCCCGCTGGGATGAGAGATCAGCCGGCGCGACGGGTCGGCGGGATCGGCGAACACAGGACGAAAGCCGGCGGCAACTCCACCAGCGGCGGCTCCAACAGTCTTCAGGAAGGTACGGCGTTGCATAAGCGAAGGCGGGGGGCGGGGACTCGGGATTTACCAGGAGAGACGGCGGGCGGCGCGGTTGCCCGCGAGGTCGAACAGCGACACCTCCAGCGTGGTGGCATTGGCCACGCGGGCAAGGGGGATTTCGAGCACGAAGGTCTCTTCGCGGCCATCGCGGATGCCATCGAGCGGCTGCTCGACCGTCTCGCGCACGTGGTTGCTGAATACCACTTCCATGCCCTCCAGCAGCGCGAGGGCATCGCGGCCCCGCACCGTCACGACCAGCGAGTCGGCCGTCCGGCGGGCCGTGGCCTCGAGGATATCGGGCGGCGTGTGGTCCACGAGCAAATCGTCGGTCTCGAAGGTGTGCGAGAGGCGCTCGGCCGCCGGGCGCGGCGCGGTCTCCGTTGCGACGAGTCGGGTGAAGTAGTGGCCTTCGGGCAGGTGCCGGGTGTCGAACTGCGCGTAGCTTTCGGTGGCGGAGGTGACGAGGTCGATCCAGGGAACGTCGCCGTCGCGGCGGATCGAAAAGGTGTAGCGCACGGCATCGCCGTCGGGATCGGCCACGGTCCAGACGACGAGCTGGGTGCCGGGCGAGGGCACAACCTGGCTGCTGGTGAAGTTGCTGCGGCGACGGTCCTCGTCGCGCCTGGGCTGGAGGAGCTGGCTCAGGGAGACCGAGCTCGGGGGCGGCGGCTCCTGGGCCGGGAGCACGCTGAGACCGGGTGGCAGGATGCGGAAGTCCTGGAGTTGCGGGCGGCGGTTCTGCGGCAGGTGGTGCAGCGTGGCGCGATCGATTTCGAAGGGGCCGGCGGCGTCGTCAAGGGCCAGCCGGAGCCGCACGTGGCGCCCGCGCAGATCGCCGGCGCGCCAGCCGCCGTCGGCGTCGCGGGTGAGCGGCGACCAGTCGGTCCAGCCCTCGACTTCGTCGCTCCCGTGGCTGGTGCGCAGCTCGGCGGAGAGGCGGGAGTCGTCGATCTGCCGCAGGCGGTTGAAGCGGAGGGCGCCGAGCCGGGCGGGCAGGGAGAGGTCGAGGCGGCGGGTTTCCGCCTCGCGCCGGCCGCCGCGACCGAAATCGAGGAGGGCGAAGCCCGGGGCGTTGTTGCGCAGGATCAGAAAACGATCCGGCGTGAGCCCGCCACCGGCGAGGGGGACGAGGCCGTTCAACTGGGCGGAGACGCTGCCGGCAAACGTGACCGACAGCCGCGCCTCGAGATCGTAGCCGAGCAGTTCGCCCTGTTCGCCGCCGGAAAACAGCAGCAGGTTGCCGCGGCGGGCGATTCGGTAGAGGGCGGTGTTGGGCCGGGTGGAGAGGGTTTCGACGAAGCCGCCGGCGGGAAAACGCAGCAGCACGCTGCGTCCCCCGAAACGCTCCGGAGTGGCGGGGGGCGGAAACGGATCGCGCGGCGCCGGTAGGCTGGTCGGAGACGTCGGGGAGGTCGGGCTGGCGGCGGGGCGCAGGGTTCCCGCCGGCGGCAGGATGCGGGACTCGCCCGTGGTGGGCGAGAAGACCACGGTCGCGAAAAGATCGCCGTCGAGGGTGGCGAGCAGGTCGGTGACCTCGGCGTCGCGGTGTTCCTGGAGGATCACCGGGGCGCCTCCAGTGGGAGCCGGGCCGGGATCGCGCGGAAAGGCGTAGATCATGCCGCGCGGCGAGGAGCCGGCGGCGATGCGACCGTCGGCGAGGGCGGCGAGCCGCCGCACGTTGCGGTCGCGGATCTGGCCGAAAAGGGTGAGGCCGCGTGCGGCGAGCAGGGCGGGATCGGTGAATTTCTCGTCCGATATCCCTGCGGCGGCGAAGCGGGTGAGATCGACCCGGTAGATGCGGCCGGGATTGCCGGTGGCGACAAGCATCGTGCCGGAGTCGAGCGGCAGCAGGTCGAAGATCGAGTCGACCGGGAGGAGGGTGCGGGCCACGACCTGTCCGTCGCGCACGAGGACCAGCGCGCCCTTGGGGGAGGTGCCGGCGAGCAGCGCGCCGTCGGCGAGCCGCTTGAGGGCGAACACCTGCGGGTCGTCGAGGCGGACGACTTCGTGCGACTCGTAGGTGGCGGCTTCGGGATCGAGGGTGATCTCCAGGATGCGTCCGTCGGGCCCGGTGGCGACGAGCCAGCGGTGCGGATCGGGGGTGGGTTCAAGGCTCCAGAGCAGGTCGGCGGGGGCGCGGCCGGTGAGTTCAACCAGCGTGGGTCCGGCCACGAGGCGGCCGTCGGAGCGGGTGGCGAGGCCCTTCAGGCTGCGGCTGGGGACGTCGCGGTAGAAGTCGATTTCGGTTTTGCGGGAAAGGGGGTCGGCCGGGAGGGAGGTGCCGAGGACGGCCAGTCCAACGCAGAGCGGAAGGAGACGGGAGAACACGCGATAAGACGGATGCGAAGCCAGCGGAAATGCAAGGCGGCGGACCGGCTTCACTCCCCGGCGGATCTTCCGGCCGGACTCGGCGGCTCGAGATCCCGCAACACCTCGTCGATGCTCCGCAGGTTCGCGGGCGGGAAGAAGGAATTGATGCGCGTGATCACCTGCTGGATGATCCCATCGGGGCAGCTCGCCCCGCCGGTGACGCGGTTGCGGCGGCCGGCGGCGGCCGCCGCCGGCCAGAGCGGGCGGGTTTCCACGTGCCCGCGGCCGGAGCCATCGTAGACGTAGTGATCGACCTCGGCGAGGGAGCGGATGCTGGACTCCGATTGGATGAAGAAGGCCTTGTCGCCGAGTTGTTGTTCGCAGAGCCGGAAGAGCTGGTAGGTGTTGGAGGAGTTCTGGCCCCCGATCACGAAGGCGGCGTCGAGCGGTCCGGCCAGCGCGCGGGCGAGCGCGTCCTGGTTCACCTGGGTGGCGTAACACAGCGTGTCGCGGCGGCCGCCTCCGCCGACGCGCGTGTCGTCGCCGAACCGGGCGCGAAAGACCCCGCGCAGGTGCTCGATGATTTCGAGGGTCTCGTGCATGAGGAGCGTGGTCTGGTTCACGACCGCCACCCGCTCGAGCTGGCGCTCCACGTCGAAGTCGGGCGTGTGCCGCCCGGCGAAGCGGGAGTGGAACTGCCGGCGGACGGCGGGGTCGCCGCTGACGATGATTTCGCCGAGCAGGCGGGCCTCGGCGAGGTTGCGCACGATCACGGCGGGGGCGAAGCGCCGGGTGTTGGAAAAGGTCGCCTTGGTCTCCTCGTGCTCATGCTTGCCGTGGATTACGATGGTGTATCCTTCGCGACCGTACGCCCGGGCCGCCTTCCAGACCTTCTCCACCAGCATGCAGGTGGCATCGTAGTGGTACACCGCGATGCCCTTCCGCACCAGACGGCGCTTGTCCTCGTCGGTGGCGCCGAAGGCCGGGATGATCACGATGTCCTCGGGCGTGAGGGTGTCCCAGAGCAGGGGGGCGCCGGGCCGGTCGCCGTCGCGATAGGGCACGCCGCGTTCGGTCTGGAGGTAGCGGAGCCCGCGGCGCATGAGGTCCTCGTTGACGAACGGGTTGTGGATCAGCTCGGAAAGCATGAAGACCCGGCGGCCGGGGTTTTCGGCGAGGGTCTCGTAGGCGCGCTCGATGGCGTTCTTCACGCCGAGGCAGAAGCCGAAGTGGCTCGGGATGGCGTAACTGACCGCCCCGAAGTCGAGCGTGACCGGCGCAGTGGCGGTGCGTTCGTGCTGTCGGGCGAGGGCCTTGATGGCGGAGCAGAGCCGCGACTGGTAGAGGGCGTCCGCGGCGGCGTCCTGCGCGTAGATCGCGGCGTTGCGCTCCCCGGCCGGGCGGAATTTGTAGATGAAGTCGTTTTCACCGAGGTGCAGGTAAGGGATGTCGACGACATGCGGTTCCAGATCCTGCAGGATCGCCGCGAGCGAGGGCGCGAGGCTCGCCGGCGCCGCGGCGAGATCGTCCAGGGAATGAAACTCGACCTCCGGATCGGCCGGCGAGCCCGCCACCTGGACGAAACAGACCCGGTGGGTGCGCCCGCCGGCGGTGGTGGCAAAATACTCCGCGGGCGGGGTGTGCTCGCGGAACGAGGCCTCCAGCCGCGCCACCGCCATCGCCCGATCGCTGCCGGTGAACGGCAGACCCCGCTTCGAACCCAGCCGGCGCACGGCCAACTGGTTGCTGGGGTTGAACGCCAGCACGGCAAACAGCGTGGGCACGACGGGGGCGGCGGTGGTGGACATGGGACCCGGCACGCTGAGGGCGCGCGCCCGCGGCGGCAAGTGCGGCGACCCGTCACGGCGGTGCCATTCCAGGATCCCGAGGCGTTGCCCGGCAATGGGGACGAGGCCTCTTGCCTCGTTCTGGAGTTGGGCCACTTTCCGCCGCGCCGCGCGTTGCCCGCCGGCGCCGGCGCGGGTTCCCGCCCCGTGACGGACCAGGCCTCTTGCCTCGTTGGTCACGAGGCCGGACGCCGCGTCCAGTGGGAGACTGGCTCTGCCGTGGGCGATCCGTCCCCGCCGCGAAGTCCGGCTTGCGCCGCCGTCGGGATTTTGCGCCGATCGCGGCTCTCCCCATGTCACTCTACCTCGGCATCGATTCCGGCACGCAGAGCGTCAAGGCGGTGGTGCTCGACCTCGACACCCGCCAGGTCATCGCGGAGGCGCGCGCCCCGCACCGGCTGATCCCCGGCCTGCCGGTCGGGCACCTGGAACAGCATCCGCAGGAATGGACGGCCGCGCTCGACACCGTGATCCTCGAGGTCGCGGCCAAGATCGATCGGGCGCGCGTGCGCGGCCTCGGGGTGTCAGGGCAGCAGCACGGCTTCGTGCCGCTCGACGCCGCGGGGCAGGTCATCCGCCCGGCCAAGTTGTGGTGCGACACCAGCACGACCGCCGAATGCGCGCTGCTCACGAAACGGCTCGGCGGTCCCCGGGCGGCGATCCGGCAGACCGGCAATCTGATCCTTCCCGGGTTCACCGCCCCCAAGATCCTCTGGTTGAAGCGGCGCGAACCGGCGAATTACCGCCGCCTGCGGCACGTGCTCCTGCCGCACGATTACCTCAACTTCCATCTCACCGGGAACTACTTCATGGAGTACGGCGACGCCTCGGGCACGGCCTTGATGGACGTGCGCCGGCGCGTCTGGTCGGAGGCCGCGATCGCGGGCATCGACCGCCACCTCGCCGACTGGCTGCCGCCACTGAGCGAGTCGCACGAGGCCGCCGGCACCCTGCGGCCCGAACTGGCGCGGAAGTACGGCCTTTCGCCGGAGGTCGTGGTGAGCGCGGGCGGCGGCGACAACATGATGGGGGCGATTGGCACGGGCAACGTGACCCCTGGCGTGATCTCCGCGAGCTTCGGCACCAGCGGGACGATTTACGCCCACGCCGCGAAGCCGGTGGTGGACCCGCAGGGGGAGATCGCAGCCTTCTGTTCGTCGACCGGCGGCTGGCTGCCGCTGTTGTGCACGATGAACGTGACCACCGTGACCGAGCAGATGCGGGCCCTCTTCGGCTACGATCACGCCGCGCTCGAGGAGGCGGTGGCGGGGGCGCCGGCCGGGGCGCACGGGCTGGTGCTGCTGCCGTATTTCGCCGGCGAGCGGACGCCCAACGTTCCGGATGGGACCGGAGTGGTGTTCGGCCTCAACGCGGCGTCGCTCCAGCGCGGCCCGCTCGCGCGCGCGGCGATGGAAGGCGTGACGATGGGCATGAACTACGGTCTGCGGCGGCTGGCGGAACTCGGGGTCAAGGCGCGGGAAATCCGACTCACCGGCGGCGGCGCGAAGTCGGCGGTCTGGCGGCAGATCATGGCGGACATTTTCGGGGTGCCGGTGGTCGGCATGAAGGAGGACGAAGGGGCCGCGCTCGGCGGCGCCCTGCAGGCGGCGTGGTGCGTGGCGCGGCGCACGGGCCGGCGGCAGGCGAAGATTAGCGAGTTCACCGATGGCGTGGTGGCGCTCAACGAGGCGACGCGGTGCCTGCCCGATCGGGCGCGGGCGGCGCGGTATCGGGAACAGCAGGCGCTGCAGGACGACTTGAGCCAGGCGCTGCGCGGCGTCTTCGCGCGGCACCGGAAGTTCGTGCAAGAGCAATAACCCCCGCCTGGCGGAGCCGGTTTGCCGCCGTGCCGGCCCAGCGGTGGAGTCCCCTCGGCTAGCAACCCGTCGGACTTGGAAAATCACGCTTGGAGCGATCCGCGTGTTTTTTTGGCAGCG
>CAZDGC010000127.1:0-18256 GCA_964504885.1 uncultured Opitutus sp. | reverse complement strand
GGTTCAACGGCTGGTCCCCGGGGGACAGGCGATCGGCGCCGTCGGTCAGCCACTCCAGATTCAGCGATACCACGCTCATCGCCTGATTCTTGAAATGGCTGTTGTCGAATCCGGGGATGGCGCCGCCTTCGTAGAGCACGTGGATCAGGCCGTCGGGCGTCACCGCGAGGTCGGAGTAACCGGCGATGCCTGGGTCGATCACCTTCGCCACCGGCCAGGTGTGGCCCTCGTCATAGCTCATCCGCAGGGTGAGGTTGGTGCGGTGGCGGTTGCGGGCCGAGCGCGGCGTGCTGGCCCGGGCGGCCACCCAGGGGTCGTGACGGCTGTCGGGGTTGCAGAAGAGGATGCGGTTTCGCGACTGGGCGGGCTGCTGCGAGTGGCGCACCATGCTGCCGAAGCAGATCGGCTCGAAGAAGGCATCGTGAAAATACGGCTGCGACCATCGTGTGGCGCCGTCGGGACTCGTCGTGAAAAGCCGGCGGTAGTTCATCGACTCATTGCGCGAGTTGAACAGCACCCGGCCGTCGGCGAGCTGGATCACGGAGGTTTCGTTGGGAATCACCGTGACGTCTTTGTCGGGCACGGCGACCTCGCCCGCCTTCCAGGTGCGGCCGTGATCGTCGCTGTAGACCGACACCACAATCGAGGGCCGGTGGCTGCGGCGTTTGGCGGTCGGGTTTTTCCCGCCGTCCGAGAGCCAGAACGGCACCACCAGCCGTCCGTTCGTCAACTGGATGCCATGGCCCGGGCCGGGCGCCAGCACCACCCAGGGGTAGACGGCCTTGAAGGCGTCGAGGGTCGCGGTGATCTCGACTGGCTTCGCCCAGTTCAGACCGTCGTCGGCCGACTTCGTGTAATAGCAGCGCGCGTAGTCGATCTGGTAGAGCAGGTGCACCTCGCCGGTGACATAGTCCGTAATCGGCATCGCGTTGTCGCAGGGCCGGTCGCCGTCGGCGACGACGACGCGCAGGGGCGCCCAGGTGCGCCCGGCGTCGGTGCTGCGGCGCTGGACGATGTTGATTGGATCCCAGTCGCCGCCCTGGCCCCGGCGGGCGGCGGCAAACGCGAGCAGGCTGCCCGGTTTCGTCGCGACCATCGAGGCGATGCGGTAGGTGAAGTAGCCCTGCTGGCCGGCTTCGAACAACACCGTGCGGCGCAGAAAGGATTCGGCGGCCGGGGCGGGACCAGGGATGATTCCCAGCAGGAGACCGATTAGGCAGGTGCGCGGGGTGGGCATGGCGCGGTTGTGCCGCGCCGGCGCAGGCCAGGGAAGCCCGGAACGCCGGTCCCGGAAAGAAACCGCGGCCGGGCGGCGCGCCGGCGCCTTCCTTTGGCCGGGCGCCATGGATTCATCCGACCCCCTCGGCGGCACCGCCGGGCGCGGCGCCACCTCAGCCGGGCGGCCCCACCGAGTCGCCCTTGATCAGGTCCGGCATGATGCGCAGGGCGAAGGCGGTGCGGTCGCCGGCGAGGACCCGTCGCAGGCCCTGCAGCAGCGCCCGGGCGAACTTGGCCGGCGGGGTCGCGTAGTAGGTGGGAGATGGATACATGAACCGCAGGAAGGTCTCCTCGTCCCGCGAGACGACGGACATGTCGCGCGGCACCCGCTGGCCCAGGGAGCCGAGGTAGCTCAGCACCGTCAGGTAAGAGTAGGAGTTGGCGAGCAGGAGGCCCGTCGGTGGATGGGGGCGCGCCAGCAGGTGGCGCAGTTCGCGCAGGATCGATGGGGCGCTGCGCTCGGCGGTGCGCACCATCGCCTCGGCGCCGGCGGCCCCGGCCGCCACTCCCTCGCGGAATCCCTGCTCGCTCTCCACGTCGCCCCCGTAGCCTCCCTGCTCCAGGATCAGCCCGAGCCGCCGGTGCCCGTGGCGCAGCAGGTGGCTGGCGGCATGGCGGCACAGCGCACGGTGATCGACATCGACGCTCGGCAGGGCGATGCCGGGGTGCGCGGACCCGGCGATGATGGCCGGCAGCCCGCTGGCCGCGAACCAGGTCTGCAGCGGGCGGTTCGAGCGCGCCATGATCCAGCAGCGGGCGGAGTTTGCGCCGGTCAGCCGTGCCAGCGGGCGCCCGGCATCGGCGCCGAAGAACTTCGCCCCGTGAAAAATCTGGAGCGGGTGGCCCATCTCCTGGAGCAGGGCCATCAACCGGTTCACCCACAGCGCGGTGAACGGCCGCGAACCTTCCAGCGGCTCCGGCAGCAGCAGGGCAATCCGTGGATTTTCCGGCCGCCGCCGCCCGCGCGCCGTCGCCACCTGCGAACCGCGGCTGCGGGCCGTCTGCAGCGCACCCTCCGCCCGCAGTTCCGCCAACGCCTTGCGCACGGTCTTGCGGCTGACGCGGTAGTGCGCGGCAAGCTGGCGCTCCCCCGGCAGCGCCCGGGACCAGGTGCCGTCCGCAATGCCCTGGCGCAGGGCCTGCGCGAGCTGCGCGGCGATCGACTGGAATTGCAGCGGCATCGGAGAGCGTGCCCGAGCACGCCCGCCGCCGCCGGACTTGGCAATCGCGAAGCGCCCGCCGTCCGAGGTCTTGTCATCCATTGGACGACAACCGCGGGAGCGTGGGACTGGGCCGCCGGTGGCCGGTCTTGTCATTCAATAGATGACAAACGGATCGGAACGTGCGCCGGGGGGCGGGGATGGTTTCCCGGGGAGACCGGAAGTCGGAGATTGGCGGGGTGGAGGCGGGCGGCTTGGCTCGGGCGCATGAGTCATCCGCCCGCCTCGCCGCCTCCCTCCGCGAATCGCGCCCTCGCCCGGCTGCGCGCCGGGGAGCTCGTGAAGCTCTACGTCACCGGCAATTTCGCGTCGCCGCGGCACGTCGATTTCATCTGTCGGACCGGGCAGTTCGACGCGATCTGGTTCGACCTCGAGCACTTCGACCTGCCGACGCAGGAGCTGGCGGTGCTGAACCTGGTGGCGCGGGCGTTTCCGGTGACGACGATCGCACGGCTCAAGGTGGCGGACTACCAGACGGCGATGCGCATCCTGGAGACCGGGGTGGGTGGCCTGATGTGCTCGATGGTGGGCAGCGCGGCGGAGGCGCGGCAGATCGTGCAGTGGGCGAAGTTTCACAATCCGGCCCCCGCGCCGGGCGAGGTGACAGGCGCGCGGGGGTGGAACGGGGGCAACATCGACGCGGCCTATGCCACGCTGCCCGCGCTCGACTACATCGGGCAGCAGAACACGCAGACGATGATCATCTGCCAGATTGAGAACGCGGCGGCGGTGGCGGAGGCGGCGGCGATCGCGGCGGTGCCGGGCGTCGACGGGCTGTTTTTCGGCCCCGGGGACTACTCGGTGTCGGTCGGCCTGCCGGGCCAGATCGACCACCCGCAGGTGCGCGCGGCGATGGAAACCGTGGCGGGGGCGGTGCGGGCGGCCGGCAAGTGGTGGGGCACGGTGGCGGTGGGGGCGGAGATGTTTGCGCGCGTGCATGCGGCGGGGGCGCGGCTGGTCTGCGCAGGCGGCGATGTGAAGGTGATGCAGCTCGGCGTGCGCGAGCTGGTGAAGACCTTTGCGGCGGTCTCCTGAGCGGCCATGGAAGCATTGACGGCGGACGTGGCGGTGATTGGCGGCGGGGTCGGCGGCTGCGCGGCGGCGCTGGCGCTGGCGGAGGCGGGGCGCACGGTGGTGCTGACGGAGGAATTTTCCTGGATTGGCGGGCAGCTCACCTCGCAGGCGGTGCCGCCGGATGAGCACGGGTGGATCGAGCGGTTCGGCTGCACGCGCAGCTACCGCCGGTTCCGCGAGCTGGTGCGGGCGTATTATCGGGAGCACTACCCATTGCGGCCGGAGTGCCGGGCCAATCCACGGCTCAATCCCGGCAACGGCTGGGTTTCGCCGCTGTGCCACGAACCGCGGGTGGCGCTGGCGGCGCTGGAGGCGATGCTGGCGCCGCAGGTCTCGGCGGGGCGGGTGCGCATCCTGCGACGCCACGGGCCGGTGGCGGTGCGGGCCGACGGGGCGGACCGCGTCGGTGCGGTGGTGGTGCGCGATCGGGAGCGGGGCGGCGAGCGCGAGCTGCGGGCGCGGTACTTCCTCGACGCGACGGAAAACGGCGACCTGCTGCCGCTGGCGGGGGTGGAGCACGTGACCGGCGCGGAGTCGCAGGCGGAGACCGGCGAAGCCAGCGCGCCGGAGCACGCGGCGCCGGCCAATGTGCAGGCGTTTTCGGTGTGTTTTGTCCTCGAGGAGCTCGCGGGGGAGAGCCACGTGATCCCGCGGCCGGAGCGCTATGACTTCTGGCGCAGCTACGTCCCGCGGCTGCGGCCGCCCTGGCCGGGGCCGCTGCTCGGCTGGGCCGGGCTGAATCCGCGCACGATGGAGGAGATGCGGTATCACTTCCATCCGCACCGGGAAAAGCCCGGCCTGTTCTCCGGCCTGTGGGCGTTCCGGCGCATCATCGACCGCGCGCAGTTCCTGCCGGGCGCCTATGCCAGCGATCTCTGCCTGGTGAACTGGCCGATGATCGACTACCTCGAGGGCGACCTGCTCACCGGCGACGAGGCCACGCGGGCGGACCGGATCGCCGACGCGAAGCAGCTCAGCCTTTCGATGGTGCACTGGTTGCAGACCGAGGCGCCCCGGCCCGACGGCGGCGCCGGCTGGCCGGGGCTGCGCCTGCGCGGCGACGTGCTCGGCACGGAGGACGGCCTCGCGATGGCGCCCTACATCCGCGAGTCGCGCCGTATCCGGGCGATGAAGACGATCGTGGAGCGCGAAGTGTCGGCGACCTTTCGCCCGGGCGAGACCCTGGCGGAGCGCTACGAGGATTCGGTGGGCCTCGGCTACTACCGCATCGACCTCCACCCCTCGACGGGCGGTGATAATTACATCGACGTCCCTTCGCTGCCGTTCCGCATTCCGCTGGGCGCGCTGATTCCGGTGCGGATGGACAACCTCCTGCCGGCCGCGAAGAACCTCGGCACCACGCACCTGACGAATGGCTGCTACCGCCTGCATCCGGTGGAGTGGAACATCGGCGAGGCGGCCGGCGCCCTTTGCGCGCACTGCCTGGAGCACGGGACGACGCCACGGGCGGTGCACGCGAGTGCCGGCCGCACGCGCGAGTTCCAGAGGCGGCTTGAGGCCCGAGGGGTGGAGCTGGCCTGGCCGGAGAACCTCAACCTCGACGATGGGGATCCTCATGCACATGCGCGATAGGAGTTTGTCCGGCGTGAAACGGGCACGATCCGCCAGGCGGTGCAGTCTTACTGGCTGCCACGGGGCGGCGCCGGCCAACTCCTTAACTCGCCGCGGAGCGGCGAGGAAGCTGATGGGAGTGGCGATTTTGGGGGTGGTGGGCATCGACCTGATCTCATCAGCCTTGTTCTCGGCAGGAGCGGCGCGGTTTCACCGCGACTCGCTCGCGGTGCCGGAGGCGGCCAAGTTCACCGTCACGCGCGACGATTATCCGGGCCTGCACAACCCGAATCCGCGCGGCTGGTACTACAAGTGCGCCAACGTCGTGCGGGCGGCCGACGGCAGCCTCGTCGCCTGCTGGCAGCTTTCGGATCAGCACACCTCGCTCACGAGCTGGATCATGGTGGCGCGATCAACGGATGGCGGGCGCACCTGGACGGATCACCAGCCGATCGCGCACGCCAACGTCTGGGAGCACCGCGCGATCTGGGTGGTGCCGCAGATGAGCGTGTTGCGCGACGGACGCATCGTGATCGTCTGCGATCGCGGCCAGCGCTCGCCCGGGCAGGATATGCCGATGTTGAGCGCCTGGCAGAAGCCGGACCGCGGCATGTCGAACTGGATTTTCTGGAGCCGCGACCACGGGCGCACCTGGAGCGAAGGCGAGAAGGTCGACTCGGTCGGCGGCGAGCCGGGCTACGTCCTCGAGCTGGCCGACGGCACGCTGGCGTTCACGCGCACGTCGTCGAAGCAGACCGACCAGCTCCGCAATCCGCCCGCGCCGTGGAACGACATTTATTACCGCAACGAGATCGTGTTTTCCGACGACGGCGGGAAGCGGTGGGCGCGGACCGCGTGGCTGGCCGACAGCCCGTTCCATGGCGATTGCGAGGTCGGGCTGGCGGAACTGGCGCCGGGCCGGCTGATCGCGGCCTCGCGGATCGGGCTGGGCAACGGCCGTTTCGGGCATCCGAGCCGGCTGCTGTTCAGCGACGACGGCGGGCGCACCTGGCCGCGGGCGCAGCCGGCGCCCTTCTACGGCCAGCGCGTGCATCTGGGGAAATTGCAGTCGGGCCGCCTGCTGGCGACCTACCGCAACGTCTGGGGCACGCCGGGCAGTCGCGCACTGGTGTTCGATCCGACGGAGCCGCTCGGCTTCCAGCCCACTTCCTACCTCACCGACGAAGCGCGTTGCGAACTGACGGCGGAGGCGCTGACCCTGCGCACCGGCGACGGCCGGCGCGGGGCGGTGGAGTTCAACCTGTATCCGGCGCAGGATGACCGGGCGCGGGTGGAATTCGAGGCGACGCTGAAGGTCGACGCCGCGGAGCCGAACGGCGTGGCGATCAGCGCGGGGTGCTGGGTGCGGTTCGAGCCCGGCCGCATCTCGCTGGCGGGGCGGCCGGCGGCGGGCTTCGCCTTCGACACCCGCGGCTGGCACACCTACCGGGTGGTGCGAGAGCGGGGGGAGATCGCGATCTTCGCCGACGGCGTGGAAAAGCTGCGGGAGCGGATCGACGGAATCTGGGTGCGCGAGGTGCGCTTCGGCAATCGCGCGGTGGCACGGGCCGGGGAGTCGCACTCCCAGAACCGGGCGGTGAGCCACTGGCGGGCGGTGCGGGTGCGGGTGGAGAACGACGCCCGCGATTATTCGATCGACTGGCGCTGGACGCCGGCGGACGGCTACCCGGATCAGTTCCGGCGCGATCGCACGGTGGTGCTCGACTATGCGTATCCGGCTTCCGATTGCGGCTACAGCTCATGGACGCAGCTCCCGGACGGCCGCATCGTGATCGTCGATTACACCAACCTCCGCCACCCGGGTGCGGCCGCGGCGGGCGATCATCCGCGCAACCGGATCCGGGCGTATCTTGTGACCGAGGCGGACCTGGTGCGGCCCCCGGCCGCGGCTGGCGGAGGGGGGCGACCCTGAGGGCGCCGGAGGGAGACCGTGCGCCCGATCCCTTCGCCGCGCTGGAGCGCCGCAACTACCGCAGCGTCGCCACCACCTGGTAGGCTCCCACTGCGACCATGCAGGCGGCGGAGAACCAGAGTCCGGCGCGCCAGAGGCTCCCGGTGCGCAGCGCTGGGTCCGTGTGCCGGTAGTTCAAGCGCAGCGCCAGCACCGCGAGGAACGGCAGCATCAGGCCCTGCGCCACGGCGCCGACAAACACGAGCGTCACCGGCGATTCCCACAACAGGTAAAGGATGGTCCACGCGATCGGCACCAACACGCAGAGTGCGCGCACGACCCGCTGGCGCTCCTGGTCGGAGGCATAGCGGCGGAGGCCGAAGACCTGCAGGGCGTCGGCGATCAGGCGGGTGTTCGCCGCGGTGGCGGCGAAGATGGTGGAGTACAGGACCGCGGCGGCGCCGATCAGGAACAACCACAGGCTCCAGGCGCCGAAGGTTTCAATGTACATGTGCGACAGGGTGGCGATCATGTCGGCATTGGTGACATCGAGGCCCTTGGCGTGGAGCACGGCCGCGCCGAGCAGGTAGAACGCGAGCGTGGCGGCGGTGTAGATCGCGCAGGATACCCACGCATCGGCGTGCAGGACGCGCATCCATCCGCGGGCCCGTTCCGTCCAGGCCGGGGTGCCGTCCGCCGGGCCGACATGGCGGGCGTATCCTTTTTCCAGACACCAGTAGGGATAGTAGATCAATTCGGAGGCGCCGACCCCGATGATCCCGAAGGCGGCAAACGCCACCGTGAACGAGGGCGGCAGGTGGAAGCTGAAGCCCTCGGCGAGGTGGCGCGCCGTGATTGCGTAGGGCGTGAACTGCAGGGCGAAGACGGCCACCATCGTGCTGAGCGTGAACGCGACCACCATCCAGGTGGACACCCGCTCGATCAACCGGTAGCGGCCGACCACCAGCAGGGCCGCCGTCAGCGCGCCCACGGCGCCGGCGATGACGGTTTTCGCCACCGGCAGGCCCGCGAGCGAAAGGATGCTGGCCATTCCGCCGAGCATCCCGGCGACCTGGAAAAAGGTCGCCGCAAACATCACCAGCCACACCCACACCATCCACGAGGCCGCCAGCCGCGGCCCGGGCATCAGGTTCATCGACTCCAGCGACGAGGCCCCGCGGGCCACCGCGTGCCGTCCCAACTCGATCTGGATGAAAACCTTCAGCAGGCAGCCGACGATGATGAACCACAGGAGCGTGAAGCCGCTGCTCGCGCCGAGCTTCGGCGTCACGATCAACTCCCCCGAGCCCACGATGGTGGCGGTGATGATCAGGCCGGGTCCAAGGTGGCGCAGGATGTCGCGGGTGCGGGTCGGGGCCGGCTCGGTGGAGGGCGTGGGGGGCATGCGGGGAGGGGGCGCGGTACGGTGAGGGACGCGTCGGGCGGGGCACAATCCTCTTTGTGGCGACGGAGAGTGGGTTGCCCTGTGCTCCCGGGAAGGACGGGCCTCCGCTGCCGCCGGTTGGGCGCAGGGCTTGGGATCGGGCGCCGCTTTACCTCCTGCGGCAACCCGGCACGCGGCGCGCGCACGATGGATCCCAACGCCGCTCGGGGGCCCAGTGAACACCCGCCCTTCGCCTGGCCCCCCACGGAGAAAGCGCCGGGGCATCGCGGCCACGCGACCGCTTCGCGGACCGGGCTCGTGGAATCGCAGCAACGTACGAAGCAAGCTTCGCGGAATGGCCCCGGCTTCGATTCAAAGGATCCGCCCGGCTGACATCGTTCCTCGTGCTCGCAATCGCTTCTCGTTCTCGACCGAAGAACGAGAAAGAGAACGAGGAACGAGAACGAGAAAACCGTCGCGCAACGGTGCGAAGTGGCTCGATGGAGCCTACCGGACCTCGACGCGGGCGCGGCCGGTGACGTCGTCGGCAAGCACCCAGCGGTCGCCTTCGCGGCGCGCGGGGGCCGGCCGGCCGTCGCGGAGCACTTCGCGGGAGCCGGCGGGGGCGGGGAGTTCCAGCCGGGCCGCGATTCCCGGCGGGAGCACCACCTCGAGGCGGAAGCCGGCGTCGCGTCTCCAGTCGATGGAGACAGGGCCGCGCGGAGTGGGGACCTTGCCCGACGCGTGGGTGAGCGGTCCCGGATGCGGCCGGAGGCGGGCGCGGCTCCAGCCGGGGGCGTCGGCCTGGAGGCCGAGCACGTAGCGCGGAAACAGGTTCGCCGGCGCAGCGCCCCAGGCGTGATTCCAGTCCTGGTTGGGCTTGTACTTCTGGTCCCAGGCCTCCCACGTGATGGTGGTGCCGCTTTCGACCATGTGCCGCCAGCTCCGATCGGTGGGCGCGACAATGAGCGCGTGCGCGGCGTCGGCGGCGCCGTGTTCGAACAGGGCTTCGAGCAGGTATTGCGCGGCATAGACCGAGCAGGCCATGCGGCGCGAGACGACGAAGGCGGTTACGCGCGCGACCTCGCCCGGCGGCACGAGCCCGAAGGCGAGGGGGAACAGGTTGGCGTGCTGCGAGGCGTGATCGGTGCCTTCGCCGTCGCGATACACGCCGCGGGCGGCATCGAATAGTTTGGCCTGGAAGGCGGCCTGGGTGGTGGCGGCGCGTTCGCGGAACGACCGGGCGTCGGCGGTGTGGCCGAGGGCGTCGGCCAGCTCCGCCATCAAGACCAGGCTGCGCAGGTGGAAGGCGTTCACGACGGTGTTGACCGGGGTGAAGACGAAGCGGTCGCGCTCGGCCGGCGGCCAGTCGACGAGGTCGCCCTTTTTGATCTGGGCGGCGTTGCTGGTGAGCAGGCCGTCGGGGCGGGCGCGCTCCAGCAGCAGCTTCGGCTTCAGCGACTCGTAGCGGGCGGCTGCCCAGGCGCGATCGCCGGTGTGCAGCCAGTCGGCGTGGACCATGAAGATCAGGTGGGCGGCCCACTCGGTGGGCCAGGTGGGGTAACGCATCAGCCAGTCGAAGGTGTCGCGCGCCATCTGAAGGTCGCGATCGGTCGCGTAGTGGCTGAGCTGATTCAGGTAGGCGTCGGCCTCGTAGGGGATGCGCTCGCGGTCGCCGTCGACGTAGACGCCGGCGAACGTCGTGGCCTTGATCGAGTAGCGGCAGAGTTCCCAGATGCGGTTGTAGAGCTCGTCGGAGCTGCGGAAGGCGGCGGCGTCGTCGTCCCAGTTGGCGGCGAAGGCGGATTGGCGGCGCAGGTGCTCCGGGCGGAGTTCGCCGGGCCAGCCTTCGATTTCGACCCAGCGGAACGGCAGGATGACGCCCCATTCCTTCGGGGTGAGGATGGCCGGGGGTGTGATATGGCCGTGCTGGTCGGGCTTTTCGGTGCCGGTGAGCTGGCGGGTGTTGCGGGCGTCGGGTGGCGGGGCGGCGACCACCGGCGCGGCGCCGGCGAGGGTGACGGCGGCGGTGGCGTAGCGCACGGAGCCGGGGGGCTTCCGGTTGATGCGGCCGCCGGCGAAGGCTTCGCCGAAATGCACCGTAATGCCGGCGCGGGTGCCGGCCGGTGGGAGGAGTCGCAAGTTGCCGAAGGCGACGCGGCCGAAATCGACGAGCTGCACGCCGGGGGCGACGCTCGTGATGGCGACGGGCGTCTCGTCGACGAGGTGGACCGGGGCGCCCGCCGCCGGCGGCGTCGCGGCGGCGAGCAGCAGGAGGCCGAGGGCGGAGAGGGCGGGGAGGCGGAGCTGGGAGCGCATGGGAGTGAAGGAGTGGAAAAGGTTTACGTGGCTCGACGGTCGCAACCCAAGGTGCGAATCCGGCCGAATCGTTCTTCGTTTTCGTACTCGTTCATCGTTCTCGGCCTTGCAGGGAGAAAGAGAACGAGGACGAGGAACGAGCACGAGGAGGACGTCGCAATCATGGGGATGCGGACAATCCTATCACGCCGGCCCGCCGGCGCCGCGAGCGCGTTGCGCGACCGTCTGCCGGGAGGCGGCGACGGCGGCTTCGGTGACGCCGTAGCCCGCGATGAGCCACGCGGCGAGGGCGGCGAAGAGGACGGTGCCGCCGGCGAAAGCGACGCGCATGGCGAGGAAAGTGGCGTCCGTTTGTTGGGCCTGCAGCTCCGTGACCCAACCGGTGAGCGAAAGGACCCAGCCGGAAAGGAGCATGGAGCCGGAGAGGGCGATCTTGATGGTCCAGGCGAGCACGGCGTTGTACATGCCCTCGCGGCGGGCGCCGCTCTGCGCCTCGTCGAGGTCGCACAGGTCGGCGGTCATCGAAGGGATGAGGACGAGCACGGCCACCTGGCCGGGGGCCATCAACGCGGAGGGCAGCAGCAGCCACCAGCCGGCACCCGGGACGTAGCAAAACCATTTCGCGAGGCCACCGACGCCGTGCAGCAGCGTGCAGAGGAGCAGGGTGCGCTTCTTGCCGTAGCGATGCGACAGCCAGACGACGCCGGGGATCGCCAGCATGCCGCCGGCCTGGAGCGCCGTGCCGTACCAGCCCTTCATCCAGGCTCCGGCGCCGAGATCTCCGCCGTTCACGTAGAAGACGTTCAGGTAGAACCCGGTGTTGTCGATCACGAGCAGGCTGGCGACGATCAGCACCTGCACGAGGCAAAGGCGGAGAAAATCGGGCCGCCCGAGCGTGACGCGCCAGCTCTCGATCAGCGGCACGCGGCGTGGGGCGGGCGCGTGGGCCGGCGTCGGACGCTCCGGGGTCTTCCACACGGTGAGGAGGCCGAGCCCGGCGATGGTGGCACCGAGCAGCGGCGCGCAGAGCCGCCCGCCGACGACAAGGTTGCCGCCCCCGGCGACCTGCACCCACTTGAGCAGCCACTGGTTCACGACGCCCGAGGCCTTGTGCAGCAGCGAACGCGTGCCCATCAGGCGCGTGCGTTCGTGGTAGTCGGAAACGAGCTCGAGTCCGAGCGCGCCGTACGGGACGATGAGCATGCTGTAGGCCACGGCCAGGGCGACCGAGCCGGCGGTGAGCCACCAGAAATAGAACGTCGGCGTGCGATCGGCGGGAAAAAACCACAGGCCGGTCGCGACCGCGGCGCACAGGAGGGATCCGACGAAGATGAACGGGCGGCGGCGGCCCCAGCGCGAACGCAGGCGATCGCTCCAGCCGCCGATCAGCGGGTCGAGAAACAAATCGAGGAGGCGTGGGAGCGCGAGGGCGATGCCCACCAAAGCGGGGCTGACCAGCAGGGTCAGATTGAAGACCGCAAACGCGAGCTGATTGACGGAGTTGAGCGCGAGGTTCTCGCCGAACGCGGTCGACGCGTAGGCGAATCGGACGCCCCGGCCGGGGGTCGCGGGCGCGGGTGGGGCGTCGGGGTTCGCTGCCGGCGGTGGGAGAGTTTCCGGGGAAGAGGGCAAGGGGTACGACGGAGCCGACGTCGCGGCGGAGCGGCGGTCAATCCTGGTGGAAGACCAGCGGCAGCGGCACGCGCACAGGGGAATTGTCCGGGTTCACCTCCATGAGGGGCGCCAGGTGGGCCCACCACTTCTGGAGCACCGCGGTCTTTCTCAACTCGGCGGCGGTGTGGCCGGGGGCGAGCGTCTGCACGGCGAAGAGCGTGTGGGTCTCCTCGTCGAGGAAGATGGAGTAGTCGGAAATGCCGGCGGCGCGGATGGCGGTGGCGAGTTCGGGCCAGATGGCGTCGTGGCGTTTTCGATACTCGGCGGCCATGCCGGGTTTGAGTTTGAGCTTGTGGGCGACGGTGACCGGCCGGGCCTCCGGCGCGCCGCGCGGGGTCGCGCTGGTCCGGCGCGGGGCGTTCGGGTCGATCGCCGGGGTGGCCGCGGCGGCCGGAGGATCCTGCGCGGCGAGTTCGCGGCATTCGTCGGCCACGCGCTGCCAGGCCCGGGCGAGGTCGCGCACGCGGTCGGGCTGGGTGGCGGCGAGGTTGCGGATCTCGGCCCGGTCCGTGCGCAGGTCGTAGAGCTCCCACGGCGCCTGGTGGTTCGCGACGAGTTTCCAGTCGCCCAGGCGGATGGCCCGGTTGCCGTCGTGGTAGAACCAGAGCGAGTCGCGCGGCACCGTCACGTCGCGGGCGAAGGCCGGCACCAGGCTGCGGCCGTGGAAGGGCGGCACGGGCAGGCCGGCGACGGTGGCGGGCGCGGCGCCGCCCGCGAGTTCGAGCACGGTGGGCACGAGGTCCACGACGTGGCCCGGCGTGGTGCGGAGTCCGGCGCGCGACTTCACGCCGGCCGGCCAGTGGACGATGAAGGGCGTGGTGACGCCGCCCTCGTAGGTCCACGCCTTGTGGAGACGAAAGGGGGTGTTGGCGGCGCTGGACCAGCCGTGGCCGAGCCCGAGGTAGGTGCGGGCGGAGCCGGGCGGGGCGGCGGGGTCGTGACCGTCGCCGCGCAGGATCTGCTCGGGGCTGGCGCCGTTGTCGGAGAGGAAAATCACCAGCGTGTTTGCCAGGGCGCCCATGGCCTCGAGTTGCGCGAGCACGCGGCCGATTTCGAGGTCCATGCGGTGGATCATCGCGGCGTGGATGGCCATCTTGGCGGCCTGGAGCTCGCGCTGGGCGGCGGTCAGCGTGGCCCACGGCACGGCGTGGGCGACCTCGCCGGAGCCGATTTGGGTGCGTTGCTCCTCGGCGGTGAGGTTCCAACGCGGCGCGGCGTCGGGCTCGAGGGGCGAGAGTTCGCCGTCGAGCAGGCCGAGCTGGCGCTGGCGGGCGTGACGCGCGCGGCGGATGGCGTCCCAGCCAACGTGATACCGGTCGCGGTAAAGGGCGATGTCCTCCGGCAGGGCCTGCAACGGGAAGTGCGGGGCGGTGAAGGCGAGGTAGCTGAAGAACGGCTGGGTGGCGTGATGCGCGGCGTGCTCGCGCAGGCACCGGATGGCGTGGTCGGCAATCGCGGTGGTGGCGTAGTAGGACCCGTCGGGCCGCGCCGGCGGGAGCTTCACGTCGTCGAGGAAATGGCTCTGCGGACTGAAGAAGCGGTTGTGGTCTTCGAGCGAGTAGGAGCGATCGAAGCCGGCCGGGAGGCGATCGCCGTCGAGGTGCCACTTGCCGGAGTGGTACGAGCGGTAGCCGAGGGGCCGGAGGTAGGCGGGCAGGGCCTGGGCCCAGCGGGGGCGGACCCCGTTGGCGCCGGCAATTTTTCCAAACATGCCGTATTCGCCGCGGTCCTCATCGGGCAGGAGATCGCGGCGGACGGCCTGCGGGTAGTAGCCGGTGAGCAGCGCGGCGCGGGAGGACCAGCAGCGGGCGGTGTTGTAGAACTGGGTGAAGCGCAGGCCGTCCCGGGCCAGGCGATCGAGGTGCGGCGTGGCGATTTCGCCGCCGTAGCAGCCAAGGTCGGAGAACCCCAGGTCGTCGGCGACGATGAGGAGGACGTTGGGCGGGGCCGCCGGCGGAGCGGAGCCGGCAGCGCCGGCGAGCGCCGGAAGCGTTAAGCCGAGCAGGAGGGCGGCGAAAAAGGCGCGGCCGGCGGGATACGGCGGAGCAGGGACAAACATAAGGGCGCGGGGAGTCGCGGTCCGGAGTCTAGCAGGTCGCCGGTCCGGAAAGACATGGAGAGGTGACGAATCCGTTGTGGTTTTGCGTAACGGAGGCGCCGCTGAGGCGGAGCGGGCACCGGCAAGAGGAGTGGCTTTCCTGTCCGGCGTCTGGTCCGCCATAGCTCGAAGAGCGACGGGGGAAGGCCCGGCGAAGCCGGAACGCCGCGAAGAATCGGAACGGGTCCGGGGCATCGCGGGCGGATTCGACGCAGCGTCAGCTAACGTTTCAGAGGCTGACTTCGTCGGATCTCTCCGCTTCGATCGCATTGAGCCACCTCAGTACCGCCTCCGAGGTGTTGGCCCGGAGGTCGCTGGGACGATGGTCAGATCGCCGGTCTCGGGAACGGCGGGCGTAAACTCGTATTCCCGTTCCGGCGAGCGTCGAAAGCGGGAAGTCGAGCAGGAGGGCGGCGAAGACGGCAGGGCCGGCGGGAAACGACGGAGCAGGGACAAACCTCAGGGCGCGGGTCCGGCGGCGACCTTGAGGCCGCCGGGCTGCAGGCCGATGCGTTCAGGGTGGTACTGGGCGGGGTCGAAGGCGGGGTTGGGCCGGGGCACGATGGCCCGGGCGGAATCGAGATGATCCTGCAACAGGCGATCGAGTTCGCGCACGAGGTCGGGCCGGGCGGCGGCGAGGTCGTTGGCCTCACCCGGGTCCGCCCCGAGCTGATACAGCCGGTAGGCATGGCGGCCGTTTTCTCCCTGGTGGAAGAGGCGAATCAGCTTCCAGTCCCCGCGATGGACCGCGGCGGCGGGCGGCAGCCAGTCCGGCACGGCCGGGCTGTGGGGAAAGAAGGTGAAGATGCCGCGCGCGGGGAGTGTTCCGCCGCGCAAGGCAGGCGCAAGATCGACGCCGTCGAGGATGTGGCCGGCCGGCGGGGCAATTCCCGCGGCGCGCAGGAGGGTGGGATAATAATCGGTGCTCTGGATGATCTCGTCGCTGCGGCTGCCGGGTTGGGCGACCTGTGGCCAGGCGACCACCGTGGGCACGCGGATGCCGCCTTCGTAGACGGTGGCCTTGCCGCCCCGCAGCGGGCGGTTGCTGGTGGGGGCGGTGATGAACTCGCGGCCGTCGCGCCCTCTTTCGCGAATGCCATTGTACATGTTGCCGCCGTTGTCGGAGGTGAACACGATGATCGTGCGGTCGGCGCGGCCCGCCTGGTCAAGCGCGTCGAGCAGGGTGCCCACCGCGTCGTCCATCGACTTCACCATGGCGGCGTAGGTGGGGGAGTGCTGGGGGGAGGAGCGGTCGATGCGCTGGCGGTACCTTTCAATGTAGTCCCGCTTCGCGTCGAAGGGGGCGTGCACGGAGAACTGCCAGTAGTTGAGGTAGAATGGCCGATCCTTCGGAATCGAACGCAGCCAGGCCGCGGCCTCCGCCGCCATGCGATCCTCGATGTGTTCGCCGGGGGCGCGCGCCTGGAAGGTCTTGAACTTCCAGGGCGCGACAAAGCTGCCCGCCGGTCCCGGTCCCGGCCAGTGGGGCACGTCGACTTCGAAGCCGTGCTGCAGTGCGCTGTAGGGCTCGGGGCCCAGATGCCACTTGCCGAAATGGGCCGTGGCGTAACCCGCCTGCCGGAAGAGCCGGCCGAGGGTGGGCAGGGCGGAGTCGAGGCGGGTGGCGGACTCGGTTTGAAGCGCCTTGTTGCCGGCGGGCGCCTTTTTCTGCACGGTCGGCTGCAGGCGGACGGGCGCGGTGTGATGGACGGGCGCGGTGGAGCCGGTGCGGGCCGGGGTCTGGCCAGTCAGGATGCTGGCGCGGGTGGGCGAGCAAAGCGGACTGGCCGAGTACGCCCGGGTGAAGACCATGCCGCGCCGCGCGAGTCGTTCGAGGTTGGGAGTCTCATAAAGGCGGGTGTGGCCATAGAGCGTGGTGTCGGCCCAGCCGAGATCGTCGGCCAGGATGAAGAGGACGTTGGGGCGGGCGGCGGCCACCGCCGGGGCAAGGACAACCGGGAGGAGGGCGGCCAGCGTGGCGGGCAGACGGCAACAGTGGGGGATCATGGAGAGGGAGAAGGTCGGGGATTTCACGGTGCGGGCAAGGGGCTTCGCTGGCGCCCGCGCGGCGGAGGGGAGCTCCGCCCGGGCAGACGACGGTGGAGGGGGCGACAGCGGGCGACGGCGGGTGGCAGTTCAGAACCGGAACGCGCTGGTGAATTGCCAGGTGCGCGGTTCCTTCAGGGTATAGACGGTGTCGGGCGTGTTCCGGCCGTCGCGGCGATCGACGATGAACAGCGGATAGACCGTGTTTTCATCGAGGACGTTGCGGACGTTGAGTTGCAGGCGCCAGTCGATGCGGTCGCGAAAGATCTTCCGGCGATACGAGGCCCACGCGCCGAAGTTGGCATAGCTCGGCGTGTAGTACGGCCGCGTCACGTCGAGCAGGTTGGCGGAGTCGATGGCGAAGCCGCCGATGGCCTTGCCGCGGGCGTTCATGCTGCCGCCGACGGAAAAGCCCTTGAGTGAGCCGCCGAGGTCGTAGCTCTGGATGAGGTTGGGCGTCCACTTCGAGGCGAAGTGCGACGAGGGGCTGCCGCGGATTTTCTGGAAGTTGGCGAGGGTCTGCTCGAGGCCGGCGACGGCGGCGGAGACGGGAATGTTGAGAGTGCCGACGTTGAGGTTCTGCCACTCGGGATGCGCCTTGATGATGGGGAGGTACTCGGCGAGGTAGGCGGTGATGAACGGGCCGCGGGCGGTGGTCGTGTTGTCGCCGCGCGCGCTGCCGTTGAGCGTCAGGCGCCAGCGCGGCGTGGGGTTGGCGGTGAGCGAGAACTCCCAGCCCTTGGACGTGGTGGAGACGGCGTCCTGCCACGTGGTGCCGAGGGCGTTGTAGGGATAGGTGTTGTACTTGTTGTCGCCGGTAAACGTGGCGATCGCGATCCAGAGGCGGTCGAGCGGGGTCTTGAAATCGCCGGCAGCGGTATTCGAGATCGCGTCGACGGCGTTGAGGTTGCGGTTGGTGTAGTGCGTGAGCTCGAGAAACACGCGCCGGTCGAACAGCGAGAGCTTGAGGCCGAAGTCCTCGCCTTCGCCCGACGGATTGGGGAGCAGGTCGCCGTAGACGTTGAGGCGGGAGTCGTTCACCTGAAAATTGTTCGAGGCGTTGTAGGTGAGGCTGAGCCACGGCGTGGCGTGGAAGACGAGGCCCCGCGTGTAGGTGTGACCGCCGCGCTCGCGCCGGCTGCCGGGCAGGAACGTGCGGATGTCGAAGCGGTCGCCGCTGGGCGCGAGGTTGTTGGCGTCGCGCAGCCCGTTGAAGTCGGTGGGGGTGCCGCGCCACGCGGTGTTGTCGTCCTGGCGCAGGCCGCTGGTGACGACGAGCCGATCCCGCCACAGGAAACTCTGCGTCGCGAGCGAGACCAATAAAAGGGGTCAGGCCTAAACACTTGCGATTGACCCTCGAGCAAGGCTGTGCTCGGATCGACGCATGGCGCGCAAGCTGCGGCTCGAGTTCCCCGGAGCCATCTACCACGTCATCAACCGGGGCAATTACCGGGCGGACGTCTTCGGGACGGCCGGGGCCCGGGAGGCGTTTGAAGACTGCCTGTTCGAGGCGGGTCAGAAGTCGGGGTGGGTGCTGCACGCGTTTGTGGTCATGCGGAACCACTTTCATCTCGCCGTGGAGACGCCGACCGGAAACCTCGTTGCCGGGATGCAGTGGCTGCAGTCGACGTTTGCCACGCGGTTCAACCGGCTGCGCGGGGAACGGGGCCACCTGTTTC
>CAZDGC010000126.1:0-18454 GCA_964504885.1 uncultured Opitutus sp. | reverse complement strand
GGTGGCTGGTTTTCAATCGACCACGAGTGGCTGGTTTTCAAGTGACCCGTGACAGCCGCTCCACCAAACATCCCGCCGACATTCGGGCGATCGTGGAAATCACGGGGGTGGACGAAGCATTGATGACCCCGTGGCTCGCCCGGATGGGGCTCAACGCCCTCTGGCAGGAGATCACAGCGACGTGGTAGCCGCCCGCTCCGCCGCCCCGGCAACGTTGAGTCGCGTCCGGCTTGCCCTTGCCCCCGCCCGAGCCAGTCACTCGGTCACGAGCCAAGCCATGACCTCTTCGCCAGGCCTACCGCAATAGTTTAGGCCTGACCCTTCTTGGGCCGCTCGGTTGGTAACTGACCGTGACATCTTGTGACCGGCGCCCTGTCCATCAACGACTCAGCCGGGGGTCTTCGGCCGGTCGCTTACCGCGCGGCGGCAGAGGAGCAGTTTCATCGGGTCTGGCTGCTCACGGATGACCGGCTGTTCGAGCGGTAGCAGTAATTTGGGTCCGACGGCTTCGTCGTCCTCCCCTCCTGCCGGGCTTGGGTCCGATTGATATATCAAAGTGGATGGCTTTTGGCGGCCGGCGAAATGGAGACGCGTGCCGGTCGCTCGTGTAACCTGTAATAGGCAGACCCTCTTGGCCCGCGCCCCCTTTTGGGCTCCCCCAGCCCGAGCGCCCGCCGGGCCAGTCGCTCGGTCAAGAGTCAAGCGATGACCCCTTCGCCGGGCTAACCGCAATAGTTTAGGCCTGACCCTTTCGGTCTGCCCACGGGGTCAAATCGCGAATCGCGAAGACCCGGCAGACGCTTGGCGTGCCACGCTGTGCCGCGACAAAACCATCTGGAGAGCCTTCGCGTTTCGCGCTTTGACCCCGTCCCTCTCCCCCGCCCTTGGCCTTCTCTCCGTTGACCGCCCTGTTACGATCATCGGGCTGATCCCGTCGGCTTTTCTCCCCACCGGGCCGAGTGTTCACGCTCGATCCACAGATTCCAGCGGCGGATGATGCCGAGCCGGTCGGAGAGGGGCTCGTCGGTGGCCACGTCGACCAAGCCGCTGCGATTACTCGGCGGCGGCGTTTCGTACCATCCGCACCACGCGAAGCCGATTATCTGCGGATGATCAACACTCAGGTGCGCCAGACTAGAGTAAACCGCTTCGAATTCATCGAGATCTCTGGCCTGGTAGCCAGACTTTCCGGGCTCCCCTGTGTAGGAGCCGGCGCCGGTGTCGGCGATCAGGATGGGGCCGTTCCAATTACGCGTGGCGGTTTCCATCACGGTGATGATAGTACGCGCTGGCCCCATGACGTTCACGGAGAGCACGTCGATGTAGCGTCGCATGATATGATACGCCCACGGTGCGGGCGCGGGCTGGAGGTGGAGCGTGTTCCGGTCGCCAAGGATGAGGTGGTTCGGGTCATAACGGCGGATCGCCGCGTGGTGAACCCGGTACCACTCTTCGCAAATCCACTGGAGAAAAGTCTCCTTGTCCTCGCGTTGCCGCGATTGAGAGACGTAGCCCCTGAGAGGGTTTTCCAGTCCGGCAATGTCCTCCCACGAGCGGATCGGCACCCCGTAAGTCTCGCGCCAGCGCTCAATCGAGCCGTATATCTGCTGCATGAGTCGCACCCAGGCGGCGCGGCCGGGCGAACCAGGCCGAATGCAGTCGGCGATCCACTGCTCGGCGCTTGGCGCGGCGAGGCTCCATGGCGGGTTGTGCGAGAAGTGGTAGCCAATCAGGTGGCGGTTGTTGCGGAGCGGCGCCACGAACTCGCGGCAGCGCTCATCGACGGCGGCGGCAAACTCCGGCCCGAACACATCGGGCATGTTGGCGCCAGACATGTATTCCTTGGGCACGGCGAGAAAGGCCGTGAACGGATACTCGATCTCCGCAAACGCAGCCGCGGGCCACTCGGGTCGACGTGCAACGAGCTTGGCACGTGTGGGTGGACCATTGACGGTGGCGGGATCGAGAGCCACGGGGCCGATCGAGGGTGGCACATAGGTAAAACCCCACTCCCGGTGCCGGTCGCGTACGGAAGCGCGCCAAGCGGCGGCGTCTTTGTATCGAACCGCGCGGTTCCACGGCATAGCCGAACCGTCGCTGTGATGGTTGATGCCGCGCAGGTGGAAAGGCTGACCATCGGGATCAAGCACCAACCAACGGTTCGCGCGCTGTTCGACCCGAAAGAAATTTTCACGGGCAGGAACCTCGGTGCTGGAAACGTACAGCGGGGAGGCAAGCGCGGCGAGGCGTAGAACGAGACCGGCGTGACGGGGGATCATACAGGTGCGATGCGGCTCTAGAAACGACCCTTCAAACCAAACGTCCAGAGCGAGGCGTAGTCGACGGCTTGGCGAAAGCGCGCCACTGCGGGCGTCGCGGAACCGTAGACTTCTCGAGTATCCCTCTCATTGGTGAAATTGCGCAACGTCGCAAACAGCGCAAAACGTGGTGTGAGGTGAAACTCGCCGCTCAGATCAAGGTATCGGCGGCTGGGATCCCACGTGAAGGTGTCGGGAGCGATGCTCGCACCAGACGCGATCTGGCCGATACGTCGCTGGCCGCGATAGTTCCAATTAGCGCGCACGTTGAAACGTTCGCGGGTGAAACTGGCGCCCCAACTCGCGCTGCGCGGGACATAGCCGGCGAAGTTCTGAGCCCTCGCCCCAGTCGCACGCTGGGCGCTGCCATTAGCAAAGACCTGAATGCCGCGGGCCCACGGCGGCAGAAAAGTGAGGGCCTGCTTGTAGTTCACATCGAGGCCCGTCATGCGAACGGTGCCGGGAATATTTTCCTGCGTGCTGACCTCGTAGTTGCCGTAGGTCGCCGGATCGAGGTCGTAGAGTGCGAGGAACGCAGGACTGGCAGCGGTAATCGTATTCCCGAAAAAATTCTGGATGTCGCGACGGAACGCGCCGACCGAAATCTGGCCCACACCCTCGAAATAGCGCTCCAGCCGCACTGTAACGCAGCGCGCATTCCAAGGCTTGATGGCCGCGTTATTGACGACGATATAGTTTCCAGGGCCGGACGGCCGGTCCGTGTCGGGAACCGTAAGCCCGCCCGCGTATTGATTCATGTCGGGGCGACCGACGGAGTGGTAGTAAGCTGCCCGCGCGATCCAGTCTTGGCCGAGGACCATACTGGCGTTTAGGCTCGGAAAAAGGCGGAGGTATTCTTTGTCCACCTCCATGCCGCGTGGCACGAGCGTGGCACGCAACACTTGCAAGGCGTCGGTAGCCACGGGCAACGGGCGGCCGGCGGGGCCGAGAACGAATGTCCCGTCAGCTCGGCGCTGAAAGTTGCGCGTGGGATCGGTGAACGGGCCTTCTGCTTTGATGTTGGTCTGCTCGGCGCGAAGCCCACCGACGAGCTTCAGGCGCTGCCCGAAAAGCGCGACGTCGCTGCGCAAGTAGGCGGCCGAGATGAGCTCCGATAAGTGGCGCGAAAACGTCGCGGCATTTCGGTAGTCTGCAATGGAATTGCCGACGAAGTGGCTCGGATTCGACAGATATTGCCGGTAAACGGATTCAGACGCGATGGTATCGGTGCGGGGCCAGCCGTAGTTCGGAATGCGGCGAGAAAAGACCGGATCGAGAAACGGAAGCGCCTGATCGTCGCCCCCAGAGGGCACGGAACTGGCACGCCCGTCAGCGCCGACGAAATTGAAAGTTGACTGACCGCCGCTGGCGTCGCGCAAGGATTGCCGGAAGTCCAGCCCACCCTTCAACGCGACGGGCCAACGACCGGGCAGGTAGCGGTTCGCGGACCAATAGGCGGTGCGCTGTTCGTCCTTGATGATGCGGCCATCGAGTGAGGTGGAGGCGATCGTGTAGGTGCTCAGGGCGTGTGGATTGACTGGCTGGCCGGTAGCGCCATCGAGCAGCTGGATGCTACCCGGCCGCATCGGCTGAAGATCCTGGAATGCAACGGTGAGATCGGTGCGGCTCGCTGTGACGTTGCGGAAGAATCCGCGGGTGTCATCCGGGTTGCTGTCTTTCTGCCGCGAGAGCCCGACGCCAAGTTCAGATTTCCAGACTTGCCCATGATGACGCCATACGAACGTCGGCATTAGTGTGCGGTTGACGCGATGTCGGACGACTGCGGCCATCTGGATGTTGCCGGCGCGATTCGCTCCCCGTGTCTCCCAGAGCGAGAATCCGCCGGGCAGCACGCGCCCGACGTTGAAAGTCACAATAGTGCTGCGGAAGTCGACTGTGAACGACGAGTACTGTAGCCCAAACGTGAGCGTGTCGCGTGGGCTCAGGCGGCCGTCGAGCGTCAGCCCGGCGGAGTTGCGCGCAGTGACCTTGGGCGAATCGCCAAAGGCGTAGGTTGTGAGATAGGGCTGGTCCGGCGTGGTGTGGGGGAACGCCACTCCGTTGGTGGGCTGGAGCGTGCCACGCCATGCCATCTGGGTGAGATCCTGGGACGAGAGCTGCGAGGAGTGCCCGAGCGTAAGCGTGTAGCCGAAGCGCCGGCTGACGGGGTTGACCCACGAGAAGTCAAAGCCGGGGTGGACGTTGCGTGTCGGTTTTGGCTTTGGTCCCGGGACCTTCTGAAAATCGCGGGCGTTGTCCCGCATCATCACGTAGACGCTTGAGTTGATTACAGGTTGAGCGCGCTCGAAGGCGTTCCGGGGAACAAGGTTTACCGAGCCGGCAAGGGCGCCCCCTGGCGTCTCCGGGGTGGGCGAGTAGGAGACCTCAATGCGTGCAAGAGCATTGAGCGAAAGCATGTCCACCTGGACCGCACGGCTGGCACTGGTATCGACGCTCGCGCTGGCGAAGCCGAAGCCGCCAACGGAAATGGGGACGTTCGCGGAAGGAGTTCCATTGATCGAAATCTCGCGGGCGTTGCCGCCGGTATAGCCCACTGTGATGCCCGGAACGAACTTCAGGAATTCCGCGATGTTCCCCTCGGCGATGTTACCATATTCATCGGTGGACACGACCTGTTTGAGGTTGGGCGCATGACGTTGCTCGTTGATCGCGATGGCCGCGGCGTTCATCTCCCGGCTGGCCCCAACCACGAAATCGGAGAGCCGCACCACTGCGCCGGCGTCCTCATGCGCGCGTGACTTTACCGGGTGGAGGGAAAAGTCCCGCCGCTCAGTCACGCCGGAGGCCAGAGAGATACTCTCCGTCACTCCCTGCAGTCCTGTGAACGAGATGCTCACGCGTACCAGTCCGGCGGGCAGCCCCATCAGCCGATACTCGCCGGTCTGATCGGTGAACACCTCTGCCTGCGTGCCTTCGGCGACTACCCGCGCGTTGTTGAGAAACTCGCCCGTAACGGCGTTCTGCACGCGACCGGTGATTGTGCCCGTCGGCAGCACGCCGCCATCGGCAGCGGTGGCACTAGAGGCAGGGACGAGCACGAGGCCGATCGTGGCGCGAAGGGCGCTCCAGATGGTCTTAGGTTTCATGGGAGGGGGAGAAGGTTGAGGAGACGGGAAATGTAGCACCGCCGCGGGTTGGGGCGGAGTGCGGCGCGCTATCACGAGCGCGCTGGTCTGTGTATCCTGGGAAACGAACAACGCCGTGCCGGCGGTCATCCGTTCGGCGGCTTCGCGGCCGGTGAACTCGCCCTGCACGGGATGGGTCTGCACGCCGCGGACGAGATCAATTGGGTAAACGACGGACTCGCGGGCCTGCCGCGCGAGTTGTCGGAGGGTCTCGGCGGCGTCGCCGCCGGGGAGGGAGAACGAAGAGCGCGTCACCTCCGCTCCGGTGAGCCAGGGACCGCTGAGAAACAGGCAGGCCCACGCCAGGACGAGACGCAAAGGTCGCGCGACGGGGCGGGGGTAAATCATGGTTGCTTCATGCGGCGGACCGGCTCGGCAGAGGGAAAAGGGGCGGCGGGGCCGGTCCGCGGGTTTAACGAATGAGAGGAGAGATTCCGTTAAGCGGCGGGGGAGTTTTTTGCGATCTTTCCATCAAAAGGCGTCACCTGTCTCTTGATACGACGGACCGCCAAACCCAGCCCAGGCAGGTTGCCCACGGAACACACAGAATACACGGAACTCTGCTTTTCCGTGTCTTCCGTGCCTGCCCGCCGTAGGCTCGGCGAAGGAGGGTGTTCCGTGGGCCCACAGGCTGGTATCTGAATTTCCATTAACGGCCCCATGTTCGATCACGGCTTCGCCGGTGCCGCGCTGCGCAACACCCACGCCGCGCCGGGCCGCCGCTCCACCGCGATGCCGAAGCCCGCCTCGAGCAACCGCGCGAACGCCTCGGGTTTGTCCGCCTGGAACGTGCCCGCCACCTTCACCCGTCCCGCCGCCACATCGCCAATCGCGAACTGCAGCGTGTTGCGCAGGTTGAACTCCGTCACCACCGCCGCCAGCGGCAGCCCCTCGAACTCCAGCCGCACCGCGCGCCACGCCAGCGCCTGCTCGATGACCTCGGGTTTCTCCGCCGCCACCACGGGGCGTGAATCGCCGCCCACCCGTGCCCGTTCGCCGCTGGCCACCGGCACCGGCGCGCCGCCCGGCGCTTCGACCTCCACGCGACCCTCGGTTACGAGCACGTCGACCTGGTCACGCTCGAGGCGCACGCTGAACGCCGTGCCCACCGCGCGCACCCGCACGCCGCCGACCTCGACGACAAACGGCCGCGCGGCGTCCTTCGCCACCGTGAGGTGCACTTCGCCCTCCTGCAGGCGCACACGGCGCTCGGCGGCGTCGAAAGCCACCTCCAGCCGCGCGCCCTCCCGGGCCTCCGCCACCGAGCCGTCGGCCAGCGCCTGCGCTTCCGGCCGCGGCAGCACCCGCACGCCGGCTGCGGCGGGTGTCTTATCCGGCGAGGCGACGGGCGCCACCGGTGCCGGCCACCACAGGGCCAGCGCCACCGCCGCGGCGGCCGCGAGCCCGGCGCCGGTGAGCGCGTAGGCCACGCGGGAGAACCAGCGCCGCCGGCGCGCGGCGGTCGCCGGTGTCAGCAGATCCGGATTGGGCGCCGTGCCATCGGCCGGTTGCCACGCGGCGAGGGAATCGAGCGCGCGCCACGAAGTCTCGATCCGCGCGACTTCCGCGCGATGGCGCGGATCGGCCGCGAGCCACTGCAGAAACGCATCCTGCTCCGCCGGCGTGAACCCACGATCGCGCCGCGCCAGCCAGCCCGCCGCCGTGGCGGCGATCGCGTGGCGATCATTTGAAGACTGTTGGTCGGACGCGCTCATGCTGGGGTCTTACCGGGGAGGTCACACCACGGCTCAGGGCCGAAACCGAAGCTGTAGCCGCGCTTGAACGCAGTGAAAGCGTGGCCGGGCGTGAGGCCACGTTGTCGCTGCGCTCCAACGCGGCTACGCAATTCGGAAGATCGTCGCCCCGTGTTGCGTCGTGCCGGTTTCATGGCAGTCCCAGTCGGTTGAGGTAATCCGCGCAGCGGTGCATGCCGATGCCCACCTGCGCCTCGACGGTGTGCTCGGAGATGCCGAGTTGCCGGGCGATTTCCTTCTGCGGCAGGCCGTAAATCTTCCGCAGCGTGAGGATCCGCCGGCAGCGCTCGGGCAGCGCCTGGATCGCCTCGGCCAGCAGTGCGAGTTCCTGGCGCCGGCTCACGGTTTCGCCGACACCGGGCGCGTCGTCGGCGAACACCGCCGCGTCGCCCTCCTCCGGCAGCGCGAACATCGGCACGATCTGCCGGCGGCGGAGTTCGTCGAGCGCGAGGTTGCGCGCGGTCGTGAAGAGCAGCGGTTTCACCGCGTGCTGGCGCAGCGGATCGCGGGCGCGGAGCTGCAGGACGCGCGTGTAGGTTTCCTGCACGAGGTCGTCGATGTCGCCCAACGCCGGAAACCGGGTGCGCAGCCAGCCCCGCAGGGCCGCGTCGTGCGGCTGCACCTCGGCGGTAAACCAGCGGGCGTCGTCTGGCGGCGGGGCGGACATGGGCTCTGCATTAACGAACGGGCCGCGCGTTTCCGCTAGTGCGAATTCTCTCCTCCCCTGCTCCGCCGCGAGGTCACACCCGGTGTCTTCGCCCCATCGGTCCGACGGCCCGGTCCGCGTGGCCGGGCCGCTCGTTGACATTTCAACCAGTTCAACCAGTTTGCCGCGATGAGCACGGAGATCGCCGAAATCGGGGCGTTCGAGGCCAAGACCAAGCTGTCCGCGTTGCTGGGGCAGGTGGAAAAGGGCCGCAGCTTCTACATCACCAAACACGGGCGCCGGATTGCGGAGGTGCGGCCGGTGGCGCCCCGGCGCGCGCGCGCGCGGTTTGGCAGCGGCAAAGGCACGGTGCTCCACCTGGCGCCGGACTTTGACGCTCCCCTCGACTCCTTCCGTGAGTACATGAAATGAGGCTGCTCCTCGACACGCACACCGTGCTCTGGTTTGCCGCGGGAGACGCCGCCCTCTCCGACGCCGCCCGCGAAGGGATGGTGGATCCAGGGAACGAAATCCGGGTGAGTCACGCCACCGTCTGGGAGTTGGCGATCAAGATCGGCCTCGGTAAGCTGAAGCTGGATCGCGATCTGACGCGCTGGCTGGAGCGCTTCGTGGCGGGCAACGGATTCACCTACCTTCCCATCTCCCTTGCCCATGCCGTTCGCGTGGCCCGGCTGCCCCACCATCATGGCGATCCCTTCGACCGCCTGTTGGTCGCGCAGTGCGAAACGGAGCATCTCTGTGTCGTCAGTCGCGACACCGCCTTCGACGCCTACGGCATCAAACGGCTGTGGTGAGAGCACCGGCTTGGCTCGCAAACACGGCCCAAACGGAAGGCCGCTCAGCTCAGGGCGCACCCGCAGCGGCCATGCTGGCGCTGCTCCGCCTTGATAGATTCCTCACGCGAAACCGCTTACGAACTCCCATGAAATCCCGGCCTGCTTCGCCGGATTTTCATGAATCGCCCTCTTCACCGCCGCATCGGTAACCTGTTCCTCATGCTCCCCCTCTCCCCCTCTCTCCGTCTCTCCCTCTTCCGCCCGCTCCTCCTGGGCCTCGCAGCCGGCCTCCCCGCCCCCGCCGCACTTGCCGCTGCGCCCACGCCGGCCAAACCCAACGTCGTCATCATCTTCATCGACGACCTGGGCTACGGCGACATCGGGCCCTTCGGCGCCACGAAGCAGCAGACGCCCCACCTCGACCGCATGGCCCGCGAGGGCATGAAGCTCACGAGTTTCTACGCCGCGCCCGTGTGCTCCGTGTCGCGGGCGCAACTGCTCACCGGCAGCTACGGCGCGCGCATCTCCGTGCCTGGCGTCTATCCGCCCGCCAGCCGCAACGGCCTGAATCCCGCCGAGGTCACCATCGCCGAGCGGTTGAAGGCCCTCGGCTACGCCACCGCGTGCATCGGCAAATGGCACGTCGGCGACCACCCGTCCTTCCTGCCCACCCGGCAGGGCTTCGATCGCTACCTCGGAATCCCCTACTCCAACGACATGCAGCGCAAGTCGACGCAGACCGGCGAACGCGTCGTCCCGCTGGTGCGCGACGAGCAGGTGGCCGAATTGCTTACCGACGAGGCCCAGAGCACGATCGTCGCGCGCTACACGGACGAGGCCGTGCGCTTCATCCTCGAATCCCGCGACCGCCCGTTCTTCCTCTACCTGCCGCACACCGCCGTGCACACGCCCATCTACCCGGGCAAAGCCTTCCGCGGTAAGTCCGCCAACGGCCGCTTCGGCGACTGGGTCGAGGAGGTCGATGGGAGCACGGGCCGCATCCTCGACACCCTGCGTGACTTGAAACTGGATACGCACACCCTGGTCGTCTTCACCAGCGACAACGGCCCCTGGTTGATCAAGGGCGCCGACGGCGGCAGCGCCGGCCCGCTCCGCGGGGGCAAGGGCAGCACCTGGGAGGGCGGCGTGCGCGTGCCGACCCTTGCCTGGTGGCCCGGTCGCATCCCGCCCGGCAGCGTGTGCGACGCCGTGGCCGGCACCATCGACCTCCTGCCCACCGCCGTCGCCCTCGCGGGCGGCACCGTGCCCGCCACGCCCGCCATCGACGGGCGGGACATTTCGCCACTGCTGCTCGGCCGATCGCAGGAGTCCCCCCGCGAAGCACACTACTACTTCTCCGGCTACAACCTGCAGGCAGTCCGCCAGGGCCCGTGGAAGCTCGCGATCGCCGCCCAGCGCGAAACCATGGGCCGCGACACGCTCTCGCCCGGCATCGGCGATGCCCCGCGCCTGTATCACCTCGATCAGGACATCGGCGAACGCACCGACCTCGCTGCCCGCCACCCGGAGGTCGTCGCCCGCCTGCAGGCCCTGGCATCGAAGATGAACGCCGAGATCGGCGGCAATGCCCCCGCCGCCCGACGTCCCGCCGGCGAAGTCAGCGACCCGCGCACGCTGT
Organism: uncultured Opitutus sp.; assembly: GCA_964504885.1. Lineage (GTDB taxonomy): Bacteria > Verrucomicrobiota > Verrucomicrobiia > Opitutales > Opitutaceae > ER46. The sequence goes on along the minus strand of CAZDGC010000126.1, from coordinate 8,154 downwards.
ACCCCTCCGAGGCCCCCGCCCCGCGCGCGAAAGAGGCGAAACGGAAAACCGCCGTCGGCAAGTCCGGCCGCAACGCCGCCGCCCCCACCGACCTCGCCAGCCTGCAACCCGGTGCCACTCTCCCGTCCTCCACCGCTCCGGCCGTGGCCAACCGGGGCTTCACCCTCGCCTGCACGGTCGAGACCGCGCAGCGCGACACGATCCTCGTCGCACACGGCGGGCTCAGCGCCGGCTATGCCCTCTACCTGAAGGGCGGTCGCGTGGCCTTCCTCGTGCGCCACGGCGGCGGCGCCGCGTTCACCGAGATCGTCTCACCGGTCGAACTCCAGGGAGCCGCGGCCGTCACCGCCACCCTTGCCGCCGATGGCGCTATGACCCTCACCGTCTCCGGCCAACCCGCCGTCACCGGCCGCGCCGCCGCCCTGATCGGACGCCAGCCGCAAGAGGATTTCTGCCTCGGCCACGACAACGCCAAACCCGTCACCCCCGCCCCCGTGCGCGAGAAGTTCCAAGGACGCCTCTCTGGCCTGCGCCTCACGGGGCTCTAAACCTCCGGCGCCGGGCGAAAGCGGGCCGGGTGGAATGACGCGATGCCCAGGCGGTGTCCAGGGTGCCAGAGTGCTCTGAGCCGTAAGTATTCAGAGGAGAACCACGAATCGACACGAATACACCCAACGCGGCTCGAGGCCGCAACCAAAGGTGGTGCTGAGCTGGCCGCGTTGGGAGGGAGTAGGGAAAGTGAAAGGGACAGTGAACCGATCGGGGAATGAGCGATGGGAAGGCCGAAGGTGTAGCCGCGCTTGAACGAAGTGAAAGCGTGGCCGAACGTGAGACCACGTTGTCGCCTCGCTCCAACGCGGCTACACCGGAGGGAAAATCGTCGCGAAACCGTACGAAGTGGATCGATAGTGATACAAGCCCCTCAAACCGTGAATTCTCATTCGTGTTCCTTGGTGTCCCTTCGTGGTTGAACTGAATTGAGCCGGCTGAGCCGTGCTCAGAGCCGGGACGGCTCTGCCACTTCGGCCTTCCCGTCGGGCGATTCCTCCGCTGGCTTCTTGCATCGCCGGCGGGTTCATGCCCTGTCGCTTGCCGCGTTCCTGTCGGCGATCCCACGAACCCGCGCCGCGTAGCGGCCAAGTTTCTCCATCCGTTCGCCCCATTCCTCCATTCCAGCGATGCTCACGGTCGGTTAATCTCCCCGCCTGTCCCTCCCCGTCACCCCGTCACCCCGTCACCCCGTCACCCTTCGCCCTCCCATGCTCGCTCCTCTCCCCCTCTCCCCCTCTCCCCCTCTCCCCCTCTCCTCCTCTCCCCGTCTCTCCGTCTCCCTGTCTCCCTCTCTCTCCTTCTCTCCCTCTGTCTTTCCCTCGCCGCCGCTGCCGCGTCGCCCACGCCGCCCAACATCGTCCTGATCATGACCGACGACCAGGGCTACGGCGACCTTGGCTCCACGGGCAATCCGGTCGTGAAGACGCCGAACCTCGACCGCCTCGCGGCGGAGTCGTCGCAGCTCACCGACTACCACGTCGCCCCCACCTGCTCGCCGACGCGCGCCGCCCTGCTCACCGGCCGGTGGACCAACCGCACCGGCGTGTGGCACACCGTCAACGGCCGCTCCATGCTGCGCGAAAACGAGGTCACCGTGGCGCAGATGCTCAAGGACCGCGGCTACGCCACGGGCATCTTTGGCAAGTGGCACCTCGGCGACAACTACCCCTACCGTCCGCAGGACCGCGGCTTCACCGAAGCCTATCACCACGGCGGCGGCGGGGTCGGCCAAACACCCGATCTCTGGGACAACGCGTATTTTGACGGGCACTACTTCCACAACGGCCGCCTCGTCGCGGCCAAGGGCTTCTGCACCGACGTGTTTTTCGCCGAGGCACAGCGCTTCATCCGGGAGTGCGCCGCGCGGCGGCAGCCGTTCTTCGCCTACGTCGCGCCCAACGCCCCGCACAGCCCGTTCCACGCCCCCCAGGAGTACCTCGACCGCTATCGCGACCAGAAACCCGCCGTCACCGCCTTCTTCGCGATGATCGCCAACATCGACGACAACGTCGGCCGCCTGCGCGCCTTCCTGCGCGAGGTCGGACTCGAAACCAACACCCTCTTCCTCTTCACGACCGACAACGGCACCGCCACCGGCGACAGCGTCTTCAACGCCGGCATGCGCGGCAAGAAGGGCAGCGAATACGACGGCGGCCACCGCGTGCCGTTCTTCGCCCACTGGCCCGCCGCCGGCTGGACCCGCCGGCACGTCAGCGACACCCTCACCCACGCCGTCGACCTGGTGCCCACGCTGCTCGAGCTCACCGGCTCCCGCGCCCCCGCCGGCGTGAAGCTCGACGGCCGCTCGCTCCGCCCGCTGCTCGATCCCGCCGCCCCCCGCGCGCCCTGGCCGGAGCGTTTTGTCGTCACCGACTCCCAGCGCGTCCGCGATCCCGTGAAGTGGAAGCAGTCCGCCGTGATGGCGCAGGAGTGGCGCCTGATCAACGGCCGCGAGCTTTACGCGATCAAACGCGACCCCGGCCAGCAGCACGACGTCGCCGCGCAGCACCCGGAGCAGGTCGCGAAAATGCGCGCGTTCTACGAAGCGTGGTGGGCCGAAATCGAACCGACGTTTGCGCAGACCACCGAGATTTACCTCGGCCACCCGGACCATCCGATCGTGAGCCTCACCGGCCACGACTGGATCCAGGAGGCGCTGCCGCCGTGGAACCAGCAGCACATCCGCGTGGCGTACGGGCTCCGCGGCGAGCCGCAGCCGAGCGCCGCCGGCAAGGTGAAGGCGAAAAAGGCGGCCGCCGCGCCGGCCGGTCCCGCGGTGCACCAGGGCCACTGGGCCGTCAAGGCCGTGCGCGCCGGCACCTACGAGATCAGCGTCCGTCGCTGGCCCGTCGAAGCCAACCAGCCGATCACCGCCGGCCTGCCACCCGGCGCCGACGTGCCCGGCACCGAAAAGGCCTTCCGCGCCCGTCCGGGCGTCGCCGTGCCTGCCGTCAGCGCCACGCTGCGCCTCAACGGCCGCGACCTCGCCACCAAGCCGGTCGGCCCGCGCGACACGCAGGTGACGTTCACCGCCACGCTCACCGCCGGCTCGCACCAACTCGCGCCGGTTTTCACCACCGCCACCGGCGACGAACTCGGCGCCTACTACGCCGTGGTGACCTGGGTGCGGTAGGAATGCTTCCGTAGGCCGCTGTAGCCGCGTGGGAGCACAGCGACCACGTGGTCTCGCGACGGGCCACGCTTTCACTGCGTTCAAGCGCGGCTACAAATTCAACCGCCCGCCTACGGCACCACGTAGATCTCCATCAACGCGACCCCGGTCGCGCCGGCGACACCGCCGATGCGCGCCGTGTACGCGCCCGCCCGCAGCGCCACGAGCAGCGCCGCATCCCGGCTTCCGGCCGCCAGCGCAAACGCGCCCGCCTGCCGCGCCGCCGCCAGCACGTCGCCCGCCTGCGACGCGGTCCCCCAGTTGTCGTTGGCCGCGATCGCCTGCGGCCCGCTGAAGAGCGTCAGCTCGGGATCTGCCAGCACCCCGGTCACCCCAAACTCCGCCAGCCCGGGCCCCACCGCGCGGATCAGCAGCCGCACCTCACCCGTCCCGGCGATCGCGAAGCCCGGGATCAACACGCCGTCGCCCGTCCCCACGAACGCCCCCGTGCTCGCGTTGACGAGGTAGGCGGCCCGGTTCGCCGGATCCCCGTCGTAGATCTCGAGCAACGCCACGCCGCTGCCGCCGCCGGCCCCGACCGGCGTGGTGTAGGCTCCGGCGGCCAGCGACGTCACCAGCGCGGCATCGCGGCTGCCGGCCGGAAACGCAAACGCCCCCAGCGCGCCAAACGTCGCCCCGTCGGCCGCGTTCCAATTGTCGTTGGTCGCCACGGTGGCGCCACCCGTCGCCACGACGGCCAGGCTCGGGTCGGCCAGCGCGCCGGGCAAGCCGAACGCCATCAGCACGGGGCCCGCCGCGCGTACGAGCATGCGCTTCGCGCCGGTGCCGCCGATCACGAAGCCGGCAACGGGTGTGCCCGCCGCCCCGCCCACGAGCGCGCGGGTGGCGAGATTGACGAGACGCGCGGTGGAGGGGCCCGATTGCAGCCGCGCGAGGCGGCGCGCCAGTTGGTCGTGATAGAGCGAAAGCGGGCGCAACGTGTCGCCGCGACCGCCGCCCTCGACGTGATCGATCGGCGCCGTGCGGGAGGTTGCGCTGCCCGGCGCGGTCGTGCCGGCGGCCGGCCCGCGCGTGCCGATGATGTAGCCGTAGCGCGCCTGCTCGCTGCGCACGATGTAGCTCTTGCCCGGCTGGTAGGCGGTGCCGATCAGGTTCCAGTACACGCTGTGCGTGCCGCCGTGGCCGTGCTGCGGCGGCGTGCCCGAGGTGCCGCGGTAGTGCGCGGTGAAGAAATCGCGATCGAGCTGCACGCCGTCGATCAGGTTCGACTGGCTCAGGTGCATGTGATGATCGCAGCCCTCACCGCTGGTCGTGCGCGAACCCGCCGCCTGCGTGCGCGTCACCTGCGCGATCCCGCCGAGGATCACGTTGCCCGAGCAGGCCATGTGCGAGAACACAAAGCCGTGCCGGTTGTAGCGCGCCGCGCTGTCGCGCACCAGGCACTCGTTGCTCGCCTGCAGCCGGTACATGTAGCCGTTGCCGCCGCCGCCGCCGAAGAGCGGCCGCTGGAAGTCGCAGTTCCGCACCGTCACGCCGCGGCAATTCTGCAGCAGGATGCCGTTGGACAGCAGATGCGTGTCCACCGTGTTGCCCGGCGGCCGGTACGACGCGACACCGGAGATCCATGAGTTGCGCACCCGCAGGAAGGCGATCGCCCACGAGGCGTGCGTGTCGTACGAGGGATTGGTCGCAGTGTTGTAGTCCTCTTCCCCCCAGCCCGTGCGGCTCGCCGCCTGCGGATGCTCGCGGTTGCCGATCGAGAAATCCTCCAGCCCCACCTCCTCGACGTGCGGCACCGCCCGGTGCACGCGGGCATTGTCGCGGGTCTTCAGGTAATAACGGGTCGGCGCGTCGATCGTCAGGCGCGACGCCGCCGCGTCCACCGCCACAATCTGCCGCAGGAACATCACGCCGCCGAGGCTGCCGCCCCGCCCGCCCCACAGATCCGTCATGCCATGCTCGGCGATGAACGCATCCGTGGCATCTGCGCGCACCACGACCCAGTCGCCCGCGACCAGCCCCTCCGTGCTCGCCACCGGCAGCGAGGTCGCCGGCCCGGGCAGATCCTCGGTGATCCGCGGCTGCGGACTGCCCGCCGGCACCGTGCCCCAGCTCGAACCCGAACCCTCGACGCGGATGATGTGTTTGCTGCGCATCGCGGTGGCGTCGTTGAACAGGAAGGTCCGTCCGGCCCCCGCCCCGCGCAGCACGATCCCGGCGGACGCGAGGCGCAACGCGTAGGCATTGCTGCCCTGCGGCGACACCTTGAACGTGCCCGCCGGCAGCAGCACCACCCCGCCGCCCACCGCCGCGGCAGCGTTGATCGCCGCCTGGATCGCGTTCGTCGAGTCGGTCTCGCCCGTCGGATCCGCGCCGTGCGCGAGCACGTCGAACACCGGACCCCGCACCGCGGGAATTTCGATCTCTCCGCGCCGGTAGCCGGCATAGGAGAAATCCTGGATCAGCTTGTCCGACTCGAAACGGAGCGCCGCGAGCGGCTCCCAGTTTTCCGGATACAACGTGCTCCGCCACTCGGCCTGGGCCCGGGCGGAGGCGGCGCCGGCGAACAGCGCGGCGGCGGCGAAGAGGCCCGCCTTCGCGGCGGAAGTCGCGACGAAAAACACGGGGCGCATGACCGACACGGTCCGCAGGCCTCCGCCCGCCCGCAAGCGTTTCCGGCCGGGTGAAGAGCGCATCCCAGTTTCCGGACCCAGACAGCAGGCCGCCGCTTCGCCCACCGCCAAGCTGAGGCGGGACGCCTCAGCCACCTGCGCCCGTCGGCTGCTTTCAGTCGTGGACGAGGCAGCCTGCCCGCCATCTTGTCCGGCATAGGCCTGGCGAAGCCGGAAGCCTTTGGCGAAGGCGGGGCCCGCCGGGGAGCAGCGGGTCAATGGCGGAGGCACACCCCACCCGCCGCTCCGCCCCTCGGCGGCCCGCTGCCCTCGATTCCGCGTGCAACCGCCCGCCGGGACGCAAACGCTCGTGCCACCCCCGATGAACGCGCCCCGGCCGCTCCGCTTCCGCCTTCCAAGCCTCCTGCTCGCCTCCGCCCTCGTTGGCGCGGCCGCCTTCGTTTCCGGCGCCGCGGCAGCGGCGGGCCGCCCGGCCCGGCCCAATCTCCTCATCGTATTCACCGACGACCAGCGCTGGGATGCCCTGCACGCCGCCGGCAATCCCCACCTCGCGACGCCGAATCTCGACGCCCTGGCCGCGCGCGGCACGCGTTTCCGCAACGCGTTCGTCACCCTGTCCATCTGCTCACCGAGCCGGGCCGCGTTGCTGACGGGCCGCTACAACAGCGCCAACGGCTGCACCACCGTCGGCCAGGGACGCATCCATGATCGCGAGCTCACGTTTGCCCACCGCCTGAAGGAGCTCGGTTATCGCACCGGCGTCACTGGCAAATGGCACCTCGGCAACCCGCCCGCCGCCTGCGGCTTCGACTTCGCCAGCGTGTGTTTCGGCAACCGCGAGTGGTACGGCCGCGCGTTCACCCGCCAGGGGCGGCGCGTGGCGACGGAGGGGTTCGTGGAGGACTTCATCACGCGCGAGTCGGTGGGCTTCATCGAGGAGGCCGCCGCCGCCGGACAGCCGTTCGTCCTCTGGCACTGCACGCAGGTGCCGCACATGGATCACCGCCACACCTGGCCCGCGGAGGCCCGCTGGCGCGAACGGCACGACCCCGCCCGACTGCCCGTCAGCCCGACCTGGAACGATTCCCTCGCCGGCAAGCCGCCCTACCTCCGCGAGTCGCGCAGCCGCACCCAGGCGCTCGCGTACGGCTATGAAAATCCCGCCGCCATCCGCGCCCACACCCGCGACTATTACGCCGCGGTGGAACAGATGGACGCCTCCCTCGGCCCGCTCTTGGCCGCGCTCGATCGCCTGCGGCTGCGCGACTCAACCTGGATCCTGTTCCTGTCCGACAACGGCTGGATGATGGGCGATCACGGCTTCACCAGCAAAGTGCTGGCCTACGAGGAGAGCATCCGCGTGCCGATGCTGCTCGCCGGGCCCGGGCTCCCGGCGCGCACGGACGACCACCTGGTGCTCGGTATCGACATCACGGCGACGCTGCTCGAGCTCGCCGGCCTGCCGCGCCCGCCGGAACTCCACGGCCGCAGCCTGCTGCCGCTCGTGCAGGGCCGCGCGCCGGCCGACTGGCGCCGGGAGTTTCTCTACGAGGCGCCGGAATCCCAGCTCGGCTCGCGCCCGCTCTGGGCGGTGCGCACCGAACGCTGGAAGTACATCGAGACACGGGTCGACCCCGCCACGGACCGCCGCTTTGCGGAACTCTACGACTTGCCCGCCGACCCGCACGAGCAGCGCAATCTCGCCGCGGACCCCGCGCAACGCGAGCGGGTGGCCACGCTCGCCGCGACCCTCGCCCGCCTCCAGGCGAACCTCCGGTAGCTCACCGGGCCGGCGGGGTCGCGCCAGGCCGGCTGACTCCCGCCCTACCACAGCTCCGCCGCGGTCACCCGCGCGCGCGGCGGGCCGCCCGGGGGAAGGAACCAGGGCGTGGTCGCGATGCCCGACTCCGCCAACCGCACGGCCTGGCGCGCCAGCAGCGCCTCCGCCTCCGCCCTCGCCTCCGGCGGCGGTTGAAACACGCCCGCCAGCCACGCCGCCGCCGCGTCCGGATCCGCGGTCACGAGTTCGCGCTGCGCCACCAGCAGCGCGGTCACCGCCAGGAAGCGATCGCGCGGCGTGCTGCCCGCGAGGTCGCGGCCGGCGGCGATCCACGCCACCGCCAGCGCCCGTTCGCGCGGCTCCGCCTTCACGTACACGGCCGGTCCCGATCGGCCCGCCGGCGCTGGCGACTCGGTGAGTTCGCGCAGCAGGTCGAGGCAGGCCGGGCAGGTGAGGCTGATGACGAGCGCGGCGCGCGGCGCACCGCCTGGCGCCTCCGCGCCTGGCGTCCCGGCCAGCGGCCACCACGCGTCGGCGCCCGCCGCCAGGCCCGCGGT
>CAZDGC010000125.1:0-18740 GCA_964504885.1 uncultured Opitutus sp. | reverse complement strand
GCGGCATCGGCATCATGAACATCATGCTCGTGTCGGTGACCGAGCGGACCCGCGAAATCGGCATCCGTCTCGCCATCGGCGCCCACGGCCGCGATGTGCTGACGCAGTTTCTCATCGAGGCGATTCTCCTCAGTTCCCTCGGAGGTCTCGCCGGCGTCGCGATCGGCATCGCGGGTTCGCAATTGCTGTCCACGTACAACGGCTGGCCCGTGCTGGTGCCGACGACGTGGATCTTCATCTCCGTGGCCGGCAGCGCCATGGTCGGAATCGTTTCCGGTTTTTATCCCGCCTGGAAGGCCGCCCAACTCGACCCGATCGACGCCTTGCGCTACGAGTAGGCTGACCTTTTCCCACTCGACCCCCTGCGCGCTCCGCTTCCCACTCGGGAGCGTCATGCCTGCCGCGCATCCGGTCGAATTTCGCGAGGTCTCCAAGCGCTTCGGCGCCGGGCCCCTCGTGCTCGATCGCATCTCGTTTGCCGCGCGCCCGGGCGACTTCATCGCGCTGATCGGCCCCAGCGGCTGCGGCAAGTCGACCCTGCTGCGCCTCCTCGCCGGGCTCAGCCCGCTCTCCGCCGGCGCCATCACGGTCAACGGCCGCGATCCGGCCGAGGCGGCCGCCGAACTCGCCTTCGTCTTCCAGGAGCCCACCCTCCTGCCCTGGCTCGATGTCGCCCGCAACGTCGCCGTGCCGCAGCGACTGCGCGGCGTCGACCGCCCCGCCCGCGACGCCACGGTCCGGCGCGTGCTCGAACTCGTCCGCCTGGGCGACAAGGCCCGCGCCTACCCGCGGCAGCTTTCCGGCGGGCAGAAGATGCGGGTCTCGCTCGCCCGCGCCCTCGCGGTCGAACCTTCCCTGCTCCTGCTCGACGAGCCCTTCGGCGCCCTCGACGAAATGACCCGCGAGCACCTCAACGAGGAACTGCTCGCCATCCGCGGCTCCGGCGCCTGGACCGCCTTCTTTGTCACCCACTCCGTGGCCGAGGCCGTCTTTCTGGCCAGCCGCCTCTTCGTCCTCGCCGCCAACCCCGGCCGCCTTCACACCGAAATCGTGGTGCCGTTTCCGTATCCGCGCACCAGCGACACCCGCCTGTCGCGTCCCTACCTCGAACTCGTCGCCGACGTGTCCCGCCTCCTTCGCTCGGTGGAGGACGCCACCGTCCGCTGAACGCGCCCGGCCCTGCCGCCATGCCCCGCCCGCTGCTCAAGCTCCTCCTGCCCGCGCTCACCGGCGTGCTGGTGGTCGCGGTTTGGTACGCGGTGCACCGCGGGCTGTCCGACGACATGCGGTTTCTCCTGCCGTCGCCGGGGGCGGTGCTCGACGCCTTTCATGAGCACCGCGACACCCTGGCGCGCGCCACGCTGACCACCACCCAGGGCGCGCTGCTCGGCTTCAGCCTCGCCGTCGGCGTCAGCGTGATGCTCGCCGTGCTGCTCTCCCTTTCCCCCCTGATCCGCACCAGCCTTTACCCGTACCTGATGGCGCTGCAGATGACCCCGCTGCCGATCCTCGCGCCGATTTGCGTCATCTGGGTCGGGGCGGGTCTGAAGAGCGTCGCCCTGCTCACGTTCGTCATCGCGTTCTTCCCGCTGGTGGTGAACACGACCCAGGGCCTGATCTCCACCGACCGCCACCTCGTCGAACTCTTCCGCCTCTACCGCGCGCGCCCGTGGCAGCAGTTGTTCCTCCTGCGCCTGCCCGCCGCCCTGCCCTACTTCTTCACCGGACTCCGCATCGCGGCCACCATCGCGCCCATCGGGGCGGTCGTCGCCGAAATGAACGCCGGCTCGTCGGCGGGTAACGGCGGGGGGCTCGGTTTCCAGGCGGTGATCTTCGCCAGCCAGGCCAAGTACCCCGCGCTGTTCGCCACCGCGGCCACCACCTGCGTACTCGGATTCACCCTCAACGCCGCCGTCCTCGCGCTCGCCTGGTTCGCCCTGCACCAGTGGCACGACTCCTACGAGCGCACGGACCAGTAATCTTGCCCGCCGTTTTGCGAAAAGGGCGTTCCTGGCTTCCCAATGACGCCGCGCATGAAGTCGCTCCACCGCTTCGCCCTCCTCCTCGGCGCCCTTCCGTTCGCGGCCGCCGCCGCCAGTCAGCCCCCCGCGAAGATCACCGTCCAGCTTGACTGGATGGCCGAACCCGAACACGGCGGCTTCTACCAGGCGCAGGCCCGCGGGTTTTTCCGCGAGGCCGGTCTCGATGTCGTCCTGATCCCCGGCGGCCCCGGCACGCACGTCATGCCCGCCGTCGCCACGGGCCGGGCCGACATCGGACAGGCGGACGACATCAGCACCCTCCTGCAGCAGGCGGAGGGGCTGCCGTTTGTCCAGTTTGCCGCCGTCTTTCAGGACGATCCGTCGGGCATCCTCGTGCATGCCGACAGCAGCGTGCGCCGATTTGAGGATCTGCAGGGCAAGACCATCATCGCCCGCCCGGGCTGGCCGTTCCTCGAATTCCTCAAGCGGAAATACGGGCTCACCGTCAATGTGGTGGCGCAAAACTTCTCCAGCGCGGCCTTTCTCTCCAACCGGGAGGCGCTGCAACAAGGCTACTACATCGCCGAGCCCTACCACATCACCCAGGCGGGCGGAAAGATGCCGCGTTTCCTCTCCACCTGGGAGGCCGGCTTCCGCGGCTACGCCGTGCTCATCACCAACCGCCGCTTCGCCCGCGAGCGCGCGGCCGAGCTGCGCGCGTTCACCGCCGCCTACCTCCGCGGCTGGCGCGATTACCTTGCGGGAGATCCCGCGCCCGCCCACGCCGCGATGAAGCAGGCGAACGCCAACAACACCGACGGGTTCATGGCGTTCTCACGCGACATGATCCTCAAGGAGCGGCTGGTCACCGGGCGCGATGCCGACGGCGGCCCCGGGCGGGTCGGGCGGCTCGATCCCGCGCGTTTCACGCGCCAGATCGCCCAACTCGAGGAACTCGGGCTGCTGCCCAAGGGCAAACTCACCACCGCCGGGGTGATGACGACGGAATTTCTCCCGCCGTAATACCACCCTCACGGTGAGGTCGGCCCGCCCCCCTCGCGCTCCCCCCGGGCGAAGACATAGGCGGCAACGGGCCGCCCGCCAACCAGGTGCTGCTGGATAATCTCCTCCAGCACCGGCGGCGTGCACGAGTGGTACCACACCGCGTCGGGATAGACCACGGCGATCGGACCGCGCTGACAAACGCGAAGGCAATTGGCCTTCGTGCGCTGGATCACGACGCCCGGCTGCGCGAGACTGAGCTCCTTGAGCCGGCGCTTGAGATACTCCCAGGACGCCAGCCCCGCTTCCGACGGGCAACATTTCGGCTCGCTCGGATCCGCACAGAGGAAAATGTGGCGCCGGCAGCGTTCGAGGCCGAGCTTGGTCGCGATTTCGGTGAGCGGCTCGTTTCCCATGCCGGCGCATTCGGTTCCGACGGCCGGGCGGCGTCAAGCCGGCGCCGCCGCCCCACCCGCCGGGTTGCCCGGGCCACCACCCAGGCGGTGCTTGCCGTCGCCCGCTCTCTCACCTTGGTTGATCAACCAACACCGGCGGACGCCACCCGGCGGAAAGCGCCGGAGAACGCCACGCTCTCCCGAACCAGCAACCACCATGAACACCCGTCCCAATCCCCTGCCGGGAATCGCGCTGACCCTCGCCGTTTCCCTGGCCTCCCCGGCCTTCGCCGCCTCCGCCGGAGCTCCGCCCCCTTCGTCGCCCGCCGCGGAGGAAGTGGTGCAGATCTCGCCCTTCGAGGTGCGCACCGACCGCGACACCGGCTGGGTCGCCGCCACCACGCTCGCCGGCAACCGCATGGACACCGAACTGGTCAACGTGGGTGCCAGCATCGACGCCATCACAAGCGAGTTCATGCGCGACCTCGCCGTCTACCGCCTGGAGGACATCGCCCAGTTCGTCGCCGGCGTCGACGTGGTCAGCGAATTCGAGTCGGGCGCCGAGGAGAACCGGGTCAACTTCCGCGGCATGCAGCTCGGTGGTCGCGAGGTGGCCCAGTCTTCGCGCAACTTCTTCCCGTGGTTCACCCCGACGGACTCCTACAACCTCGACCGGATCGATTTCAGCAAGGGCTCCAACTCGCTCATCTACGGCGACTCGATCCCCGGCGGAATGGCCAACAGCTACACCAAGCGCCCGCGCTTCCGGAACTCCGGCGAGTTCACCGCGCGCTTCGACTCTTTCGGTTCGTACCGGGCGCAGCTTGATCTCAACCGCAAGCTCCACGACCAGCTCGCGGTGCGGCTCAACCTGGTCGACCGCGACGACCAGGCCTACCTCGATCACGCGCACCACAGCCTGCGGGCCATCCACGGCGCGGTGGCCTACCGCCCGTTCCGCCGCACCCAGGTGCGTTTCGAGATCGAGACCGGCAAGTTTGAGCGCATCCGCGGTACCAATACGCTCAGCGTGCGCCCGCAGTCGGCGCCCGGACTCGGCTTCTCCACCGCCAACCGGTGGTACGTGACCTCCGACGGCGACATCCGCCATGTGACCACCGCCAACACCTCCGCGCTCGACCGCTCGGCCGCCGCCGGCACCGTCGTCTCGCTGATGGAGGGCCAGACCGCCGAGGTGATGCTGATGGATCGCGTGGGCAACGCCAACGTGGCCTCGGGCCGCACCCTCACGCTCCGCGGCTACCCCCGCGAGACCAGCTTGCGCGGGGCGATCGATTTTCTCGACCGGCCGTACACCACGTACACCGCCTACTTCGAGCAACAGGTCGGCAAACTGGCGTTCGAGTTCGCCTTCAACCGCCAGGACCAGGAACAGCAGCGCACCGACGGCACCTTCGACAGCGTGGTCTCGGTCGACCGCAACGGACGCCCCTACCTCGATTTCGGCATCAACGATCGCTCCTTCGGCGATCACGTGCGCATCGTCCGCGCCACCGCGTCCTACCCCCTCGAGTTCGGCCGGTGGATGAAGCAGTTCGTCGTGGTCAGCGCCGAGACGATCCGCGACCAGCTCTTCAATTTCCGCCGCAACCTCGCGAACTTCGCCGTCGTGGGCGGCGGCCCCGTCACCATCACCAACCACCAGGTGCTCTTCCGCGCCTACCTTGACGACCCCGGCTTTCCCGGCCGGCAGTTCTGGGAGCAGTTCCGCCCGGAGAACCTGCCGCGGACCAGCACCTTTCAGCCGGGCTGGTACAACACCACCACCACCGACCTGCCGTTCATCGACATCCGCTCCTCCCGCGCCTACAGCGCCTCGCTCGCCGGACGCTACTGGAAGGACCGCCTTCACTCCCTCTTCGGCGTGCGCCATGATCAGTTCAAGCGCAAGCGCATCACCGATCTGCCCCTCGATTCCATCGGGCAGTTCGTCTATCTCGGCGACGACAAATCCGCCCCGCAGGCCTACTCGTTCGACCCCGCCTACGATCTCAGCCACACCTCCTACACCGGCAGCCTCGTTTACAAACTCAAGGACGGCACCAGCCTGTACGCCACCTACGCCGAGTCCTTCCGCTGGCAGCCCTATGAGGAGTTCACCGGCAAGCCGCTGGGTCCGGTCATCGGGGAAACCAAGGAGGTGGGCGTGAAATCCTCGCTTTTTGACCGCCGCCTGACCGCCACGCTCGGCGTGTACCGCACCGATCGCGCCAACACCCGGTACGTGTGGAGCCCCAATGACCTCACCCCCTCCGAGATGGAGAGCCTCTTCAATCCGAACAACCTGCAACCCGGCGACCCCGGGTACTTCGTCCCCGCCCCGGGCGCCAACGACGAATATCGCACCGTGCCCGCCACCGAGCGCGCGGAAGGCGTGGAAGCCACCCTGCTCCTCCAACGCATCCGCGGCGTGCAGGCCCGGTTCACCCTGGCCCACAACGAAATCGCCGTCTCCCGCGACTTCTCGAAATTCCGCGATTACCTCGCCGCCGCCATCGCCCGCGGCGACGAAAGCCCCACCCTCATCGCCGACGCCCAGCGCATCCTCGATGCCAACGACGGCGTCCAACTGGTCACCGGCAGCCGCAGCTCCGAAAACTCCGTGAACTGGACCCTCGATTATCAGTTCCCGCGCGACTCCAGGCTCCGCGGCACCCGGGCGGCGATCTACGGCACCTGGCGCGACAAGTACAACATGACCCTGCTCAACGGCGTCATGTACCGCGGCGGCGCCGTCCATCCGGTCGGCGCGTACCTCATCCACCAGCGCCGCCTGTTCGGGCGCGCCACCAGCTTCCGGCTCGGCTTCAAGAACCTCTACGACCTCGAAAACAACGACGACATGCGTATCACCGGCGTGCGGGCCGTCGATGCCAGCGGCACCCCGACCAGCTACATCTACCGTTACCTCACCCCATTCTCGTCCGACTTCAGCGTCACGGTGGACTTCTAACCCTCCTGACTGATCTCCGCCCCTGCTTCCCACCCACCCCGGCCGGCGGCGCGATTTAGTTCCCGCCGGCCGCAGCCCGCTTCGCCCCGGTCGCTTCCTGGCCGCCCCGCCAGGCGGCGTCGCCGGGCACACCCCGGGGCCGCGGATCAGGTCTGAAAAAATTCCATCTCGCCGATTGACCGAAACCGACCTCTCGGTACGGTCCGCCGCTTCGGGCGCGCCCCCCGCCCGATCCCCGCCCGGCTTTCCCGCATCCCGTTCATGAAATACACCCTCAACGTCAATGGCCAGTCCCGCACCGTGGACGTGGCCCCCGACACCCCGCTCCTGTGGGTGCTTCGCGACCACCTCGATCTCGTCGGCACCAAGTACGGCTGCGGTGCCGGCCTGTGCGGCGCCTGCACCGTGCACCTCAACGGCGTGCCCACCCGCTCGTGCATGACCCCCGTCTCGACCGTCGGCAGGATGCGCGTGACCACCATCGAGGGCCTGGCGCCCGCCCCGGGCAAGCTGCACACCCTGCAGCAGGCGTGGACCAGGCTCGATGTCGCCCAGTGCGGCTACTGCCAGCCGGGCCAGATCATGACCGCCGCCGCAGTGCTCAAGGACAACCCGCAGCCGACCGACGAGGACATCGACGGCGCCATGGCGGGCAACCTCTGCCGTTGCGGCACCTACCTGCGCATCCGTGCCGCGATCAAGTTGGCCGCCGGCACCGCGGCCGGAAAGGAGGTCGCCCAATGAGCACCGCGACCCTCTCCGCTCCCGTCAACCGTCGCGATTTCCTCAAGCTCACCGGCCTCGCCGGCGGCGGCCTCGCCCTCGCGTTCTACCTCCGGGCCGGCGGCTCCGCCCGCGCCGCCACCACCAACGCCGCCGGGGAATTCCAGCCCAACGCCTTCATCCGCATCGCTCCGACCGGCGCCGTCACCATCGTCTCGAAGCAGCCCGAAATGGGCCAGGGCGTGAAGACCTCCCTGCCCATGATCATCGCCGAGCAACTCGAAGTGCCGTGGCGCGAGATCACGATCGAGCAGGGCGACTTCAACGAGAAGCTCTACGGCAACCAGAGCGCCGGCGGCAGCCGCTCGACGCCGAACAACTACGACAATTTCCACCTCCTCGGCGCCACCGTGCGCACCATGCTCGTGCAGGCCGCCGCCCAGACCTGGGGCGTGCCCGCCACCGAATGCCGCGCCGAAAACGCCAGCGTGATCCATTCCTCCGGCAAACGCCTGCCGTACGGCGCCCTCGTCGCCACCGCCGCCACCCTGCCCGTGCCTCCCCGCGAGCAGGTCCGCCTCAAGGAGCCGAAGGACTACAAACTGCTCGGCCGCCGCATCGAACAAATTGACACTCCGGCGATCGTCACCGGCCAGCCCCTCTTCGGTCTCGACATGAAGGTCCCGGGCATGCTGCACGCCGTGTACGAAAAGTGCCCGGCCTTCGGCGGCAAGGTCGTCAGCGCCAACCTCGACGAAATCAAGCGCCTCCCCGGCGTGCGCGATGCGTTCGTGCTCGCAGGCAACGGCAAGGTGAAGGAACTCGTCCCCGGTGTCGCCATCGTGGCCGATTCCACCTGGGCCGCCTTCAGCGCCCGCCGTCAGCTCAAGGTCACCTGGGACGAGGGTCCGGTCGCCGGCCAGAGCTGGGAGACCTACGTCAAGGAGGCCCGCGCCCAAGCCGCCCAGCCGGGCCAGCGCACGCTGCGCAAGGACGGCGACGTCTCGGCCGCCCTCGCCGGCGCGGCGAAAACCGTCACCGCGGAATACGTGTATCCGTTCATCTCCCACGCCAATCTGGAGCCGCAGAACACCACCGCGGTCTGGAAGGACGGCGCCCTCGAGGTCTGGTCACCCACCCAGGTGCCGGCCGCCGGCGTCGGCATGGTGAGCCGTGTCCTCGGCATCGCGCCGGAAAAGGTCACCCTCCACATCACCCGCGCGGGCGGAGGATTCGGCCGCCGCATCGGCACCGACTACCTCGTCGAGGCCGCCGCCATCGCGCAGCGCGTGCCCGCCCCCGTCAAGCTCACCTGGTCGCGCGAGGATGATCTGAAGCACGACCAGTACCGGCCCGGCGGGCTGCACTTCCTCCAGGGCGGACTCGACGCCCGCGGGCGGATCATCGCCTGGAAGAATCACTTCTTCACCTTCGGCGAAGGCGGCAGCCCCGGCAGCGGCGGATCCCTCAACGCCGATGAATTTCCCGGCCGCTGGGTGCCCAACTACCTCGCCGAACAGACGATGTTCGACACCGGCTGGCCGATGGGACCGTGGCGCGCACCCGGCAGTTGCGTGTTCTCCTGGGTGATCCACAGCTTCATCGACGAACTGGCCCACGCCGCCGGTCGCGATCCCCTCGAACTCCGCCTCGAACTCCTCGGCTCGCGCGACGAAATGCCGGCCGGAAGCGCCGGCGGCAAAGCCAAGGGCAGGCCCGGCGGCGGCTATAACGTCGCCCGCATGCGCAACATCCTGAAATTTACCGCCGAAAAGGCCGGCTGGGGGAAGAAACAGTTTCCCCGGGGCTCCGGCGCGGGCATCGCCTTCCACTTCAGCCATCTCGGCTACTTTGCCCAGGTGGCCGAGGTCACGGTGTCGAAGGAGGGCCAGCTCACGGTCGACCGCTTCGTCACCGGCGGCGATGTCGGCGCCCAGATCGTCAACCTCAGCGGCGCCGAAAACCAGGTCGAAGGCTCCGTCGTCGACGGGCTCAGCGTGCTGCTCGCACAGGAGCTCAACATCGAGCGCGGCCGCGTGGTGCAAAGCAACTTCAACGACTACCCGCTCCTTCGCATCACCGAGGCGCCGAAGAAAATCGAGACGCACTTCCTGCCCACGAACCACCCGACCACGGGCATCGGCGAACCGGCCCTCCCACCTGTCGCCCCGGCCATCTGCAACGCGATCTTCGCCGCCACCGGCAAACGCGTCCGCCAGATGCCCCTCAGCCGGGCCGACCTGCGCTGGACCTGAGCGCCCGGTCGCGCGAATGCCACGGGGCGGGGTTCACTCCCGCCCCTTTTTATGCTTACCTCCCGGCGTGACTACCTCCTGCGGCTCATCGACGAAGTCGGCCGGCTCCTCGCCCGCGCCCTCATGAAACGCCAGCAATCCGCCCCTCTGGACGCCCTCGACGCCGTCGTCCGCGGCTGCGAACGGCTCTTCGGGCTCGAAGCGGACAAGCTCTTTCAGTTCACGCCGGAGCAGCACTTCGCGATGCTCGCCGAGGGCGAACCGCCGGAGATGGCCAGCGACAAGATCCTGCTCTACGCCGCCCTCTGTGCCGAGGCGGGCCGGAACTACGAGTTGATCGGCCGCCGCGAACTCGCCCGCGCCAGCACCCTCAACGCGCTGCGCCTTTATCTGCGCGCCCGGATCGAGTTTCCCACCGCCCCCCTGCCCGCCCACGCCCCCGATCCCGCCACCCTGCAGGACGCACTGGCCGACGCGCCGCTCGATCCCGAAACCGCCGCCCTCCTGCGCGCCGCAGCGCCGGAATCCGCCTGACTCCGGCCACCGCGTTTCACAGCCCAAGTTCGCCCTGCGCCGCGGCTGGCTGCGGCCCGCCGCCCAGAAAGGCCCCGTAACGCTCCTTCCAGTCGTCCAGCTTCGCCATGTAATAGTCTGACGAATACGGCGAGGTTTCCGGATCGAACAACGCCAGCGGCCGCGCCCGCTGCCAGTCGCTGGTCTGCCCCTTCCGCTTTTCCGTGAGGTAATACGTCACCCGTTCGCCCAGCCGCGGCCGCGGCGTCAGTTGCAGCGCCGCCTCCGCCGAGGCGCGACGTGGCTTGCCGCCGCCCGCCACGAACTTCTCGTACGCATCCGGGCTTTGGTTGAGGGTCTCGCTCTTCGCCAGCTCCGCCACCGGCACCTCCCGCCCGGGCAACCGGCGGCGGTAGTCCTCCCACAGGTCGAGCGGAGATTCCTTCGTCACCCCCAGGAGGAAGTGGATCAACTGATCCGTCAGCCGTTTGAGAAACGGCTCAATCCCGCGCGAGCGCAGCGCGCTGCCCCGCAACGTGACCTTCCGCCCGTCATACAGCGCGTAATTCTTCGCCTTGTAGCAGAACATCGCCTCGTAACGCCCATCGTACTCGAGCTCGATGCCCTCCGGCAGCACCGGCGTCACCCTCGCCAGCAGGGCCTCGGGGGCGCCGAAATGCTCCTCCGACGACAGGTAGATTCCGTCCGTGTCCGCCTCCAGAATCGTGCCGCCCTGCCGGGCAAATTCGTCGATCAGGGCCTGCAGGAGCTCGCGCCCGCGCCGCGTCACCTCGGCCGCCAGCTCCCCGTCGCCGAAGCGCGCGCCGCTGAATCCGAGGTATCCGTAGAAAGAGTTGATCAGGATCTTGAAGCTGGCCTGCCGCGCCTGCGCCTCCGCCCGCTCCTCCGGGTCCGGCGCGGTCCGCGCGAGCTGCTTGTACTGCAGCCGGTACTCGCGCAGGCGCCGCAGCAGCGGGATGAACACGCCGAGGGTGTCGGTCCGCGGGTTGCGGCCAATCGCCAGCAGCAGGCTGGGATACAGCGAGGCGACGTCGAAGTGCAGCACGTGCCGGAACACCCCTTCATGGAAACTCCGGGTGTAACCGCCCTCGAAGGGCGCCACCTCGGGCGGCACCGGGCACGCCTGCCGCGCATGGTAATATTCCTCCTGGAAGAGGAGATCGATTTTCGAGGTCGCCCCGCGCAGGGTCGCCTCCTGCAGCAGCGCCGGAAAGGTGCGCGCCTGTTCAAAGTAGGTCGGCAGCAGTTGCTCCGCGAGCCCCGCGGTCTCCCTCAGATCATCCTCGAGGTAGGCGCAGAACCGCGCGCGATCCGTGCGAAACACCTGCTGAATCTCGTCGCCCGCGACGTAGGTGCGTCCAGCGGAGTCGTCGGTGATGCCAAAATAGATCGCCGACTCCTTCAGGCCGTAGGAGGCCATCTCGCGCGCCGTCAGGTCGTGGAGCTGGACGAGAAAATAGGTGTCGACCACGGCCCGCCCCGGCAGATCGCAGCGCAGAAAATCCAGCCAGCGCTCGGCCACCTTGAGCCGGCTGTTGCGAAAGGTCGCCTTCGCGCCATAACGACCCCACGCGCAGGGCACCTTGAGCCGCCGCCCGCGGTGCCGCAGGTAGTCGAGGTCGAACTTGAACAGGTTGTGCCCCTCGATCACGTCGGGATTCAATTCCGCCAGCGCCGCGTTCAGGCTCTCCAGGAGCCTTCGCTCCGCGGCGTCGCTCTCCTCCTCCAGCATCAACAGGCGGCAGCGCCCGTCCTGCCGGAGCCCGATCGCCAGTACGCGATCGCCGGCGCGGTTCGCATCCGGAAAACCTCCCTCCGGCGAACTCACCTCGATGTCGAGCTGGCAGCGCCGCAAGCGGCCGAAGGTCATCCCGTCGTAGAGCCGGCGTCGCCGCTGGAGCAGGTACTGGCTCTCCCAGGGACGGATCAGATCAACCCCCGCCCACTCCCGGCCGCCCCCCCGGAGAAACTCCTGAAAAACCTCGAAGGATTCGCCATGCACCAGCCGGTTGAATGGCCCCTCCCCCTGCAGTCGTTCAATCTCCACTCCGACGGGCGGCGGTTCGCCGCCTTCTCCCGCCAGCCACGCAAACGGCCGAAGGTCGTCGATCCGGTCCTCCCGACCGCCCGTTTCCGTCTCCACCGTGGTGTGCACGCGGCCGGCCTCGTCGACCCACAGCCCGCACAGCGACCCGGCCATACCCGCCCCCGCCTCAGAACGGCTTGAGGTAAACCACCACCACGGCGACCACCACGATCACGATTGCGGCGATGGCCAGCTTGCCCGCCTCCGCCCGGCGCCGATAGCCCATGCCGGCCAGCGCCGAGAGCCCGAGCCAGCAGAGCATCTTCACCACAAACCAGCCCGGCCAGCCGACCTGCAGCTTCGCCTGCAGGCCGAAACCGCCGACCAGCGCGAGCAGGCTCGCCACCCCGGTGATGATCATGACCTTTTTCTTCGATTCCGGCGGCGCGGCAAACGCGTAGAACGTGTAACCGGTGAGCACGAGCACCGAGATGACGTGAAGGATGCTGTAAAAGAGGGGACTCATGGGAAGAAAACCGAGTGAAGGAGCTTTCCCCCCTCGCGCAACCTTTTCGCCCGAAAAGCGCGCCCGAGGGGCGCGGACTTATCGCCGCAGGCGATCGTCCGCCCCGACCGCCCGGGCGGGCAACGCTTGCGCCTGCCTTCACGCCCCTCCCGGTTGACGCCAGGGAGCAACCGTGCCCCGCACCTTCACCGCACAAACTCCAGCACGCAGGCGCCGCGCGGCGGCAGTGTCACCCGCAGAAACCCCGACGCATCCGGCCCCGCCACCGGCCGGCGGCTGCCATTCTCCTCCACCCTCACCACCTCCCGCGCCCCGACCACTCCCGCGTCGGCCGGACCAAAGTCCAGCGGCACCTCAAGACTCTCCTCCGCGAGGCTCGCCAGCGCGACCGCCACGCTGCCATCCGCGGCCCGCCATGCTCCCGCCACGACCTGCGGCAGCGCGCGCCGGAATGTCGTGACCGCACCCTTCTGCCCCGCATAAATCGACAGGCGCGACAGCTCGCTCTCGATCGCCGGCATCGCCAGCCGTGGCGGCCGCAGAAACTCCCCGTGACGGAGGTGCGGCAGCGTGGCGTGGCGCAGCCGCGCCAGCCGGATCACGTAGGACACTTCGTCGGCCCGCTCCTGCAGTTGCGCGGGCAGGAAATTCGCCAGCATCGGCTGCTGGCCCCAGACAAAGGCCCGCGCCTGTTCCAGCCGGAATTGCCGCACGTACCGCCGGTCCAGCAACTGCAGTGGCTCCGCCGGCGCGAACTCCGCCGGCCACAGGTCGTCGTACGGCGGATACGTGAGCGAGGAATAGTTGCCGAACTGGATCGCATGCCGGTGGTAGACCGCCTGGAAAAACGGAATCGGCTCCACGCCGTCGGCCGGCGCCGCATACCGCTCCCGGCTCACCTGCAGGCTCAGCATCAGATCGAGGTGCGGCAGCCAGGCCTCGCCGGTCCCCTCCCCGGCCAGCCCCACCGGCTTCCGCCCGGGCGCCCGATCGCGGATGTCGCCGGCCAGGCGTCGGAATCCTCCCAGCCAGAAACGCCCTCCGCCCAGCGGATGGCCGTGCGCCGGATCGAAACACGCCAGGCTCGTGCACGCCTGGTCCATGTAAACGCCCGCCACACCGAGTTCGCGCAGCGCCCGCTCCGCCAGCCCGGCGTACTTGTCCCGCCAGAACTCCGTGCCCAGGCACATCGAGACGCAGGGCTGCCGCGTGAAGGTGTTGTAGACTTCCTTTCGATACGCGCCGTCCGGCCCCTTCACCGCGAACCGCTCCGCCCCCTCCTCGGTCCAGCTCCGCGTCGTCAGCCCCCACAGCCGCTGGTTCATGTAGACGAGAGCGTGAATGCCCTGCGCCTGCGCCGCCGCCACCGCGGCGACGAACGGCTCGGTGCCCTCGCGCGGCGGAAGGTACTCGGGAAAACCGGCATCGTACGCGCATCCGTGCCACCAATGCCACAGCACGCTCACCGGCAGCCCGAGCTCGCGCTGCATCACGGCAGCCGGCCCCAGCACGCCCTCCGAGCGCCCGCGGTTCCAAATCCACAACGCCGTCCCCTCCACCCAGGGCGCCACGCGACCCTGCCCCGCGCGGCTCTCCCGCGCCCAGGGCTGCCGCTCCGCCCACCCGCGATATCGCTCCGCCGCCGTCACCCAGTCGCCGCGCAGCGTGCCGAGCAGGACTCCGTAGCGCGGGGCGAATCGCTCCTGCCCCCGCGCCCCGTCCTCCGGCAGATGGCCGACCTCGAAGGCCACCCCGCCCCGACCGTCGCCGAGGGCGACGAAACTCTTCCGCCAGGCCTCGGTGTCATCACAGGCCAGATACAGCCCCGGACCGCCGTCCCGGTAGAACGCCAGACACTGCAACGACAGGCGCCCGGGGTATTCCCAGGTCAGCCGCCGCCCACGCCCCCCGGCACCGAGCAGGGCGACGCGTGGATCCGCATGGAGCTCGCCCATCCAGGCCGGCACCGCCAGCCGCTCCTCCGGCTGCGCCACCCCGCCCGTCCAGCGCGGAAAGTAAACCTGGGCGAGCCCGAGTTCGCGCGGCTTCGTCACCGCCAGCTCCCATCGGCTCAACTCCGGATCGGCAGCGAGGCGCACCGTCACTTCCACTGCGACTCCCGCCGCCGCCCCGCCAAAGCCGCTCCAGCGCCACCGCCTCCCCCCTGCCTCACCTGCCACCGGCACGGCCTCGCACCGCGCCGCCGCCTCCGGTTCGAGCCGGAGCGGGCTCTCCGGCGTCGCCAGCTCGATCGCCCACAGCCCCCGCCCCGGACCCGGTCCACCGACCAGGTTGTAGCCGGAGGCGCGATCGATCAGTTCGACGAGGCGGCCGGAACCGGTGTCGACGCCCACCTGCAGCCGGTCGCTCGCCAGACGGTGCACCTCGGCCACCAGGGCGGCACCGCCGCCGACGAGCCATGCCAATGTGAACAGGAGTCTCACTTCTGCTTGCTCCGCCCCGGCCGCGGCGCCGGCGGGCTGGCGTCGTGTTTCACCTCCTCCGTCCACGCCGCAAAGGCCGCGGCGAGACGCGCCGCGTCGGCCGGGCGCTCCGCGGCGAGATTGCGGGTCTCACCGGGATCGACGGCGAGATCGTACAACTCCCACGCCGCGCGGGGGGACGGGCGCACCAGTTTCAGCGACCCTTCGCGCAGCGCCGCGCCTTGGTCGTACGCGAAGAACAGCCGCTCGTGCGGGCTCGGGCCGCCGGCCAGGAGCGCCGGCCGCGGGTCGCGTCCATCCAGCACCCGGCCGGGCAGCGCCGGAGCCCCGGAAACGGCCAGGCACAGCGGCAGCACGTCCAGATGACTGAGCATCGCCCGCACTTCGCTGCCCGCCGGGATGCGGCCGGGCCAGCGGAAGATCGCCGGCACGCGGGTGCCACCTTCGTAGCAGGTCGTGCCGCCGGAACGGAGGGGCGCGTTCGACGCCACCTCCAGTCCCCGCCCCTTCAGCATGAACGCACCGTTGTCCGAAATGAAAATCACCAGCGTGCGCTCGCGCAGCCGGAGGGCGTCGAGCTGATCGAGCACGCGGCCCACGGCGTCGTCCAGGGCGGTGAGCACCGCGCGGTAGCGGCGTTTTTCGTCGGGTTCATCCGGGCTCCAGCCGTAACGGGCGAAAACCGCGGCCGGCGCCGGCCAGATCGGCGCGCGGCCGGGGCCCACGTTGCCGGCGTTGACGAAGTGGGCGGCATTGAAGGCGAGGTAGGCGAACCACGGCCGCTCCGCATGCCGGCGGATGAAGTCGATCGTGGCAGCGGCGAAGAGATCCGTGCTGTATCCCTCCATCCGATGCGGCGAGGTGCCGCGGAAAAGATCGTACTCGTGGTTGTACAGGTGTTCGTAGTACCCGATGTTGCCGGAGCGGAAGCCGAGGAACTCGTCGAACCCGCGCTCGGTCGGGCGGCTGCCGGGGGCGAAGCCGAGGTTCCATTTGCCGAAGCAGCCGGTGGCATACCCGGCCGCGCGGAGATACTGCGGAAGCAGGCGCTCCCGGTGCGGCAGACCGACGCCGGTCCAGTTCTCGGTCGAGGCGAGCTGGTGCACCAGCCCGTTGCGCAGCGGATAACGCCCGGTCAGCAGCGCGCCGCGCGAGGGCGTGCAACTGGTCGTGACCACATAGAAGTCCGTGCCGCGCGCGCCCTCGCGGGCGAGGCGGTCGAGGCGCGGGGTGAGCACCTCGCGATTGCCATAGCAGCCGAGGTCGCCGTAGCCGACGTTGTCGACGTAGATGAGCAGGATGTTGGGACGCGGTGCGGCGGTTCCGGGAGCGGCGGGAACCGCCGGCGCCGAGAAGACGGACGCCGCCGCGAGGACCAAGAGCGCCGTGACCCGGCGGGCGCGGCGGCAAAGTGGCGTGCCCATGGTGCCGCTCACTTCACCCGTTCGAACAGCCCGAGCAGGGTGTCGACGATCTTGCGGGAGGCCTCGCGCTCGACGCGATTCGTGCCCAGCCAGGTTTCGTAGCCGCCCAGTGCGTGCTGCTCCGGCGTTGGCAGATACCCGTAGCCGCCGTTGGCCAGCTCAATCGTGAAGGTGTCGCGGAACGGACTCCTCGCCTTGATCTCGAGCCCCGTCTCCGTGAACACCTCGAACGGAATCGCCGCGATGCCCAGGCCGCCGAGCCGCACCACCTGCAGCGGGATGCTCAGGGTCTCGGGCCAGTTGGCCGCCGACAGCGTGCGTTCGGCGTAGGCCTTTTCCAACCGGTGCACCGGATGCACCGTGGGCGGCCGCGCCAGCACCTGCTTCGCCCGCGCCACCAGCTCCGGCGAAGGACGGCGCGTCTGCAGCGCGAGCTCCGCCGTCGCCGCCTTGAGCTCCACCCAGTCCTGGTGCGCGAGGGTCGCCCGCACCCGCAGCACTTCGCGCGCAACATCGTCGGCCACGATCCGAATTTTCTCGTACGGGGCGTGTTTGGGGCGGGACCGCGCCGCCACGTCGATGTTGTTCACATCGCCGCACGGTCCGTTCGCGAGGATGCCCACGAACGGAGGCGACTGCCGATCGGCGCCGAGCAGTTGCTGCACCCGGTCCGCGAAGACCGCGAAATAGTCCGCGGAAAGGTGGCCGCGCGGCACGCCGCCGACGTAGTGCAGCCAGTAGTTGGCCAGCAGCGCAATCGGCCGGCCGGAGACCGACTCGATCGAGACGAAGTATACGGCCGGATTGACCGGCCCCGCGGGACGCTCGAGGTCCGGGCGCGAGCCAGGGTTCATGACCGCGCGATCCTGTCCGCCGAAGGGATTGACCGCCGTCTTGCCGTCCTTGAGCACCCAGCGTCGGTTGAATACGTGCTGCGGCACGGCGCCCTCGCCCCAGCCGATGCGCGCGGGCTCGAGGTTGACAATCGCCCGCTGCACGCCGTCGGAAATTCGCCGGGCGAGAAACGCCTGGTAGTCGTCGAGCGGCGAACCGTCGCCCGGGTTGCGCATCACCATGGCGTTGGTGCCGCGCGCGCTGGTCGCCGAGTGCGTGTGCGTGGACGACATCAGCATCTGCGCGGCCGGAATCCCGGTGAGCTCCTGCAGGCGGCGCTTGGCGGTGTCGAAGACCTCGCGCGCGACCGAGACGTTGTCGACGACCACGAAGACCAGCCGGGTGGCGCCGTCGTCGAGCACGAGGCAGCGCGCGTGCAGCTCGTCATGAACGTAGGTGGCGGGCGGAATGTCGAAGTTGCCCACGATGCCATCGCCGAGTTGCGGGGTGATGTTGCTGGTGGCGGCGCCCGCCTTGAAGACGCGCGCCGCCGGCGGGGTCGCGGCGGAGACGGGCAGCGCCGGCAGGACGGCGGCGAACAGGCGGGCCAGCAGGAGGCGGCGGGAAGCGGGGTTCATGCGGGGATCGTTGCGCCGAACCGCCGGGGGAATGAAGAAAAATGTGTGTTCCCGCTGCTGCGCGCTCACGCCGCCGCCAGCGGATGGGCGCGCGAGGCCAGCGGAAGAGCGACGCGGGTGCGCGCGAGCCCGGCGGCAAAGACGGCATGAATCATTTCCAATGCCTTCATCGCGGCGTGGCCGCTGCAGGCTGGTTCGCGCCGGCCCCGGATGGCCGCGAGCCAGTCGTCGACTACGCGGCGGTTCGCGGCCTCGGTGCCGCCGGCAAGGGCGGCCGGGCCGGCGGATTCCGGGGCAAGGGGCGTCCACGCGAGCTCCTGCCCGCGAGCGTTCAGTGCGCCGGCTCGCTGCACAAAGACCTGGGTGTGCTGATCGTTGAGCAGCCGGGCGCGGCCCTTGGTCCCGATCAGCTCCATGCCCCAGGGCCCCTGGCCGGCGGCCACCCGGCGGCGGCTGGTGTAATGGACGAGCACGCCTTTGGGCAGGTCGAAGGTGGCATCGATTTCGTCGCCGATCACCGAACCGATGCCCTCGGTGGCGGCGCGGGCGTCGCTCAACCGCACCTCGCGGCCGCCCTGAAGGATGCGCGCCGTGCACCACCGGGCATCCCCGGCAAAGAAGCGCACCAGGTCGAATTGGTGGGTGCCGAGCACGAGCAGATCCTCGCCGCCGGCGCGGCGGTCCTGCTTGCCATGGACGCGGATCTCAAGGAGCTCGCCGAACAGTCCCTCATCGAGGCGGCGTTTGAGCAGCAGGGTGGCGGGTGAAAGCCGACCCTGATGGGCCACGGCGATGCGGCGGCCCGCGCGCGCGGCGAATGCGAGGAGGTCGTCGGCCTCGGCCGTGCCGACGAGCGCCGCCGGGGCGATCCATTGAAAACTGATCGGGTCCGCGCTGGTGGCCGGATCCGTACCGAAGATCGGTCCGCAGAACGCCACGAGCACGGCCGCCGCCGTGCCGCAAAAAGCGCCGACCCAAACGCC
>CAZDGC010000124.1:0-19196 GCA_964504885.1 uncultured Opitutus sp. | reverse complement strand
CGGTCCGGTACGCTGGTCGCGAGGTTGCGACCGGCCTCGATCGCGGCTGGCGCCTAAGCGCATGATGTCGAGCCGGTCGGCGACGTCGAGTTGAGGCAATTTGCGGCGGTCGGCGCGTTGAATGTCGGGCGGCAGCGGGTCGCCGGTGCCTTACGCGGCCGACCAGTTTTGTTCGCGTCTGACCGCGGCAGCGAAGGTTGCGACCCAGGCGGGAAACGCCGCGGCGATGCGGGTCACAGTGTCGCGAGGTACTTCCGCCACTCCTCGGCCTTCTCCGGGCGGCCGGTGGCTTCGTAGAGCTGGATCAGCTGAGGCACGTGCATCATCAACCCACTGCCACGTGGGCTCACATTCCCCCGTTTTTGTCGGATGAACTCGCATCCCGGAGCCAGCAGCGGTTCGGCTTCAGCGTAACGTTTCAGGCCAACCAGTGCGGAGCCCAATGTGACGCGGGCCCAGGCCAGCTGCAACTCGGTGTCGCCCTGCTTTTCGCGGAAGACGAGGCATGCTCGGGCCAGCCGTTCGGCTTCCTCGAATCGGCCGATCATCACAAGAGTTTCTGCGAGCCTGAATTGCCTGAAGTCGAGTTCCGGGGAGTTCTCGCCGTATTGCCGCTTCGCAATCCCAATCGACTCGCGATTGAGCGGTTCAATCTCGGCGTACTTGCCCTGCTGCCGCAGTTCGTTTTCCCGGGTCGTTAGCGCGATAAGGGGATCCGGCGCGGCCAGCTTCCTGGCTTCCTCCGCCGTGAGCTTCATCCCGGGCCCGACCGGGCGTGTCGCGCGGTCGGCGAGGAACCACCGGCCCCACTCGACGAAGGGAGCGTCGTCCGGCGCGGCGGAGAGTTGTTCGCGAATCTCATCAAAAACCTGGCGATCGACCGGACGAACACGAAAGATCGCGCGCGAATCGATCTCACCGCCAGCGAGGTTCTCGGCCAACCTCAGCAACCACTGCGGAGTGCACGCACCGGCTGGGCAGGTTGGTAGTGGGCAGACAGCAAACCCGCCCAGCGAATCGCTTGCGGCGAGATACTTGTTTTCGGAGTAGAAGCTCAGCCACCTCGTCTGCCTCTGAAACTGGATTGGTCCCGCGATCAGCAGGCCGGTGACACTATCCCACACCCGCACCTCGCTTTGTCCTGTCCAGGATGCGATGAGTCGATCGTCGTCACTGAAGACGGCCCCAGCCAGCGGGTCTTTGGTAACGTAGGGCTGCTCCATTGGCTCAGTAAGCGGGGCACCCGTGGCAACGTCCCACATGCGTATTTGCCATGCCGTGCGGGTCATCAGACGGCGGCTGTCTCTTGTGAACAATACCTGGTTGACCAAGTTGCGGTGCTGCAGCGGTGACCCGAGGGGATTGGTCGTGTTCGCATCCCAGATCTGCACATTTCCGGAAAAACCGCCGGTAGCTGCAAACCTGCGGTCTGGGCTGATTTGATTCGTCGTAAGGGATTGTCTTCCGGGGTCACGCAGCGGCGACCCAATACTCTGGCTGGTCTTGACGTCCCACAAGACCGAGTAGCCGCCAACCGTAGCGACTATCACCATGCTTCCGTCGTTGGAGAACGTCGCGCCATTGATACGGGGCTTATGTTCCAGTGTTTTGCCGACCGTGCTGCCCGTTGCAGTGTCCCACACACGGACGAAGTGTTGTTTGTAACGAAGTCCAAAGCGCGACGAATCTCGACTGAAGAATCCGTCTCGATTCACAATGTCTCCGCGTTCTAGCAGCATCCCCAATTTGTGCCGCACAATGTCCTTTCCGCGCAGGTCCCACAGTTCCACTTCACCTGCGTTGTTCGAGAGGTATAAATATCGAGCGTTTGGGGAGAGTAGATGTGGAGTGACCCGGTGTGGAAACAACCGCGGCGCACCAGTTGGACGTCCTGTGAGGATATCAATCTCCTGCAGTCGATCTCGAAAAAAGGCCCACGCCGTCGGCATGATCTGATCTCTTTGCACGTAGACTCGCCCCGGTGTCGGCGCGAAATACAAGGGTGTGACGGCACTCGGCGTTGTCTCCCAGCGTTGGACGATGTTTCCTGCGCGCGGTAAGAACTCACCGCCGTCAAAACGAAAATCCCAGAACGGGAGGGTCACCGGTGCGATCACCATCTTCCCGGTCGCAGTGTCCCAAATCCTGGCTTTCCGCTCTTGGCTCCAAGTTGCCAAACGCCGACCGTCTCTCGACAGAAGTACACCTCTCAGTGGTTCGCCGTGCTCCAAGGGACCGAGCAAGGGCTTACCGGAAGGTGCCTCCCAGAGTCTTGCCGTCTGATCCAAGGAGATTGTGGCTAGGATATGTCCGTCCCCTGAAAGAGCGGACCAATAGATCCTAAGCTCATGTTCCATGCGTGCGCCTGCTGCTGCCCCTGTCGTTGCATCATAGAAGCGCATGCTAGTCGGGCTGTCGGGGATCACGACCAGTTGCCCCCCAGGATGAAAGGCGATCGAACTGTTGTAGCTCAAGACCGGGGTCGACTTCATCATCTCCGTAATTGGCTTCCCATCTGGAACCGACCACACGCGCCACTCGCCTTGAAGAGAAAAAGTCAACAGTCTCCGGCCGTCGGGACTAAAGGCAACTTGGTTGAAGGTGCTCGAGTGCTGCATCGAACCTATCACTTCTCCGGTCGTCAGGTCCCAGATCCTCGCAATGTTGTCGCTACCGCGTGTGCACAGCCACCGATTATCGGGTGAAATCTTCGGGTACCGCAGCTGCTGTTCGTGCTGCATCGGGTCGAGCACTCTCTTGCCGGTCTCTAAATCCCATACCTGCGCTGAACCGTCTGCGCCACACACTGCTACAAGTCGTCCGTCCTGGCTCCAGTCACCGGAGGTGACTTCTACTCCGGGATCAAGAGCCCTCAGCAGCTTCCCGTTCTCCAGATCCCAAAGATAATACTTCGGCTTTGCCCAAACCAGGCAACGGCGACCGTCCTTCGAATAGCCTGCCCAGCCGAGTTCGGCTGCGTGCTCCATCGGCTCGCCCACCGGCAGCGCGAAATTGCGGAAGGCGAGCTCCGACATCAGCCGCGTGGCGACGACGTGGTTGGTGGGATCGGTGCGGCCGGCGCGGACGAGGTAGGCGAGGCCTTCGGGGGTCTTGCCTTCCTCCAGCAGCTTCGAGCCGACCATGAAATCCGTCCTGCTGGCCTGCGCGGCCTCGGCTTTGCGGGCCTGCACCGCGCGCCAGGCGATCCAACTGGCGCCGGCGAGGAGCACGACGAGCCCGGCGGCGAGGCCCTGCAGCATCCGCGTGTGGCGGCGGGCCTCCTTCAGCGCGACCCGCTGCTGCCGGGCGTCACGGCTGGCGCGGACGACCTCTGCGAGCACGTCGTGCGCGAGTTCCACGCGCGGCACGCCAAGGTGCTCCTCGATGCGGAGCAGGCGGCGGGAGACGAGCGTGTCGATCAGTTCACGCGTCACGCCGGGCAACTCGAGTGCGGTTTCGAGGGCGAAGTTGTCGCGGAAGCCGGACTTCGTAAGCAGGCGGTCCTCGACGAACTCGCGCACCGCCGCGGGCAGATCCGCCACGCTGCGCTCGTAGAAATCATGGAGGATCTCGCGGCGGTTGCCGGTGACGAGATCGGTCGTGATTTGGTCGTGTCCGAGCTTGATCCGGCGCTCGTTCAGCTCGCGGCAGATCACGGAGAGCAGCGCCGGCTCCACCTCCAGCTCGGCCAGGCGATCCGCCGAACCCCCGCGGGCGCCGGCCACAAATTCGACGACCCGCTCGGCCACACCCTCCGCCAGCAGGTGGGGCGCGGGTTTCTGCACAATCTCCAGGGCCTGCGTGCCGTTCAACCGGCGGATGCGCATCCGGTTGGTGAGGATCGAGCGCATCTCGCCTTTGAGGCCCTCGAGGTCGGGCAGGAAATCCTCGCGCAGGACGAGCACGACCTGACAGGAGGACTTGTCGAAGTTGTAGCGGGTGGGGTCGAGATCGCCGGCGTCGAGGCGCGTGCGCAGCGCCGCGGGCGGGCGGTTCTCGACGAGGTCGGCCAACTCCTGGAGAAAGGCGGCGCCACGCGCCCGGCGGGCGTCGTCGGCGCGACCGAGAGTGAAGATCTCCTCGAACTGATCGAAGGCGAGCACCGGTGTGAGGAGGCGGTTCTTGGCGCTCCAAATGTCGGTGTCCTTGCGGTGAAAATACTCCCAGAGCGTTTCGTCGTTTCCTGGCACCGGGGCGTCGGCGCCGGCCTCGTGGTACGCCGCGACGAGCGCCTCCTTCACCTGCTGGACCAGCGGCGCGGCGGCGGCATCGTGGTTCAGCCGCAGGTAGAGCGGAAGGAAGTCCGCCTCGCGCAGGCGCGGAAACGCCCCGGCCTGCAGGAGCGAACTCTTGCCGAGGCCCGACTGGCCGAAAAGCACCGTGAGCAGCTGCCGTCGGATGAGCCGCACGAGTTCCGCAGCCTCCTTGTCGCGGCCGAAGAAGAGCTGGCGCGATGCTTCCGTGTACGACTCCAGCCCGATCCAGGGATTGGCCGGGTCAGTGGCCGGCGCCTCTGTGCCCGAACGCCCAACACTGAACGCTGAACGCTTCACTTTCAATTGGGAGGGTTCGTCCATTCAGCGTTAAGGGTTGAAAGTTCGGCGTCGAACGTTGGCCGCGAAGCGGCCCCTCACAGCAGTCCCCGCTCGCGTTTGCGGTGCTCGCGGATGAGACGCACCATGCGCTCGACGAACTCGGACGTCGGCTCGCCGGCGGGCAGGCGGGTCCATTGCACCTTGAGAAAACGCTCGGGCACGACCGCGTCGGCTTCGCCGACCGGATCGATGACCAGCGGCAGGAGAAACGGGATGGAGTCGGCGATGAGGCGGGAACGCTCGACGGCGAGATCCCACTCGAGGCGGAAGTATCCCTCGTGCCGCGCCTGCGTATTCGCGGAGATGACGGGCACAAAGTACGCGCAGGTCCGGATGTGGCGCTTGATCTGCGCGTCCCACTCGTCCCCGCCCTCGAGGTGGCGCTGATCGAACCAGACGTCGATCCCCGCGGCCTCGAGCGCGTCGCGGAGGCGCCGCACGGCGACCACGTCCTGGCTGGCGTAGCTGAGGAACACCGCGCCGGGCTTGATGGGTTCGGCAGCCGTGGCAGCCGGTCTCGCAGCGCTCAGTGCTGTCGTGCCGAAGGGTGGGATGGAAGGGTCCGGTTCGGCGACCCCGGCTGCCGCAGAGGGGTGCCGGTCAGCGTAGCGCCGGGCCAGTTCGGCCACGAAGTCGGCGGCGTTACCCTGCTCAAAGATCTGGGTGCGGTAGGAAAAGTTTCGCAGGAACAGCACGAGGCTGCGGTCCTCGTGCATGCGGCGATCGGCGATGACCTCGAGTTCGTCGCGTTGCAGGGAAAGGCGGCCGTTCTTGGCCATGCGGATGAAAAAGCGCGCGAGCCAGTCGGGGAACGTGGTGCCGATGAGCAGCAGGTGGCTGGCCTTCAGTTCGTCGAGCAGGACGTGGGGCCGCTTGGCCTCGGACTGCATCGCGGCGAAGAATTCCAGCGTGTCCTCCTCGGTGATGACGTAGTCGGGCGCGGCGGAGGCGCGGCCGAGCAGATGAAAAACGATCGGCGTGTCGGCCTGCCGGGCCTCGGCGGGCAGGTCCTGGTGATGGCTCGGTGCGTAGGCGAGCGAAGTCGTGCGGGGCGCGCCGGCGAAACGCTCCTCGTCGAGCGCCTGGGCGAGCAGCGAATCGAAGGTGGTGGTGACGTAGAGATTGAAATGCCGGATACGGGCGAGCTGGCGCAGGGCCGGAGGCACGGGCGGAGCGAGTTCCTTCAGCAGCGTGCGGAGGCGCGGGTAGATTTCCTCGCGGCGGCCGCCGGCCTGCAGGTAGCGGCATACCACCTGGTGCAGCGCATCGTCGTCGGTGCAGTCGTCGGCCGGGACATGCAGGCGCTCCGCAAGTTTTCCGGCGAGGACCGTGAGCAGCGGGGCCTCGGCCGCCTCCGGGGAGCGGCCGGGTACCGTCAGGAGCTCCGCACCGACAATCGGAATCACGCGGCGCTCTTCGATGAACTCGAGGAGGTCGTCCCAAAAAAACTCCTGCGCCGTGGCGGCGGGCTGAAGCATACGACCGGGGAACCAAGGTTTGATTATCGCCGGGTCGGGCGGCAGTCAAGCGGGCTGACTGACGGCGGCCGCAACGGGTTTCAATCCTATGTGCGCAATTTTCCGGCCAAAGCGCTCGGCGCCGGAGCGTTTTCTTGAGAAAGAGCGCGCGCAGGGGTGGCCGAAACCGACTAGCGCTCGCGGGAGCACACGCGGGAGGCGGGCGAGCACGATGAAAGATGCGGCCGACGAAGGCGGGGTCGAACAGATGGGTCAGCCTGTTGCGTGTTGCAGTCGTGGCCCGGCAGTCGTCGCTGAGACGGCCTGTGCAACATGCAACAGGCTGACCCCGTGCCCCCGTCCCTACGGCGCGACAGTCGCCCAAGCGCAGGACCTTGTCGCCAGCGAGCTGCGCCGCAACGACACGGGACCAGCGTCCTGATGGCAGGGCCGTCGCGGCCGCCTCACCACTCGATCTCGTACCACAGGGTCCGCTGTTCGGGGCCGGGGTGGAAGCGGGCGCGAGTGGCACTGTCGGCCGGCGCCACCTCGCCCAGGCGCTGGCCGCGGCCGTCGAGCGCGTAAAGGCGCGCGCCGCCCCGCGGCAGCGTGATCTCCAGCGGGATCCCGTTCACCTCGGCCGGGCCACGGCCCCAGTCGCGGCCGACCGACGTGCGGGTGGCATTCCACTTCAGGCCCGGGTTCACCGCCGAGCCGACCGCCACGAGCAGCGCCCGGGAGGTGGTCCCGATCGGTTGGCCGTCGAGCGAAGTCAGCACGAACGCGGCGTAGTCCCGCTCGACCGCGCCCACGGCGAGCGTCACATCGCCGAGCTGCAGGCGTTGCCCGCCGATCAAGCCCCAAGCCGCCCGCGTAGCCGGCACGTTGACCGTCACCTGCGCGCGGGCAGGATCGGTGGCGTCCCACACCGCGCGGCCGCCCGGCGACGCCAGCCGCTGGCCCGCCGGCGCGGGCGTCGTGGCGGCCTGTTTCACCCGCGGGTCGATCCCGACCTGGTGCGACAGCGCGAGGGTGGCCGGCACCAATCGATCCACCGTGCCCGCCGCCACCGCTGGCAGAGGCGCGAGGTCGCCGCGGCGATACACCGCGGAAAACGCCGCCAGCAGCGCCAGCTTCGCCGGCTGGCCGTTGAAGGAGAAGTAACGCTGCACGCGGTCGGTGTACCAGCCGTCGTCTCCGCCGGAATGATACTGGAAGAAAAACACCCCGTCCCAGTCCTGCAGCGCCGCCACCAGCGCGGCAAACGGCACCACGCTCGCGGCGTAGTCGTGCGGATCGGGGATATTCCACTCCGACAGCGTGAACGGCCGGTCGAGCAGCCGCCAGGGCGCCCGGGCCAGCAGCGCGTCGGCCTCCGGGCTGCGCTCCATCGGGGTGTTGCGAATCTCCCAGTCGACCGGATCCCAGGGCCGGCGCGGAAAACGCGGGTGCTGCCAGTAGGAGTGGATGTCGGTGTAATCGCAGGTGGCCGCCACGATGGCGGGCGTGTGATAGGTGATCTGCGACGCGGTGATCGGCACGCGCACCCCGAGCTCGCGCTTCAGGAAACCGACCATCCCGCGCAGGAACGACTCCTCGGTCTCCGCCATGAAGGCGACGGCGTCCCGCTGCGCCGCCTCACTCCAGCCGGCCACGGGAATCCCGATCGCGCGTGCCTCCACCGTCTGCCCCTCCGGCACGACAATCCAGTCGCCGCCCGGTCGCAGCGTGAGTCCCGCCAGCGCGAACGGCACGTCGCTGCCGCCGAACTTGAAGCAAATCCGCACCGCGCCGGGGATGCTCGCGCTGGCGCGGAAGACGCGATGCACCCGCTGCCAGGCCGGCCCCAGGGTGAGCGTTTCGCGCAGTCCCACGGCGTTCCAGTTCGCCGGACCGGCATTCGATACATCCACCTGGAGGCTGCGCGCCTGTTCCGCCCGCGCCCAGAAGGACAGCGTGTAGACCTGCCCCGGCCGCAGCTTCAATCCGGGGAAATGCAGCTCCTGTGCCATCAGCTCCGCCGCCCGGCCCTGCGGTGCCAGCTCCAGCGCCGACAGACCCGCCTCCGGCCCGGGGCGGCCGAAGGCGGTCCGGACGGGAAACTCCTTGCTCTGTTTCAGCCGCCAGGCTCCGAGCCCCTGGCGCCACGCGACCGCGTCGGCGAGGGGCGCGCCCGGCGGTTCGTTGGCGCCGCCCCAGGCGCGCCGCAACGTTGCGGTGTCGGCGTAGCGCCGCGCCAGCCAGTCGTTCCACTGTCGCGCAAACTCGCCGCGGTGCGGTTCGGGCAGCCCGGCGGCGATCCCGGGCCCGAGTTTGCTGAAGGAGTTTTCGTTGGTGATCTCGATCAGCGCGATGCCGGGATCGTCGACGCGCCGCCGGCCGGTGTGCGGATTGCGGTGCAGCAGGTAGTCGCGGCAGAACTCCCGCAGCCGCGCCTGCGGCTCCGTCGAAAAGTAGAGCAGGTACTTGTCATACCGGGTCGAATACGGCATGCCCTCGCGCGGAAAACCCTCCGCCGCCGTCACCTCGCGGCCCACATGCAGGTTCAGGTTGGCGTAGATGCCGTGGCGGTGGAGCTGGTCGAGAAAGTAATCCAGCTTCGCCACCTGCACGGGGTCGAGCGCCCGGCGCCCGCCACGCACCGGCCCGAGGATGCCGCGGGGCGCGGGCTGGGTGTCGTGATGATGGAACCGCACGGCGTTGATCCCGAGCTTGGCGAGGTGGGCCGCCACCTTCTCCGCGTCGGCCCGCTCGGGGAAATTGGCATTGAAGCAAACATTTACGCCCCACAGGCGCAGGCGGCCCGCGTCGGTGTGGAAGCGGCCGTCGCGGATGTGCACGAAACCGTCGGCTCCGGCGGGGCGCGGCGAGAGGGCGGCGAAGTTGGTGGCGGAGGGTGAGGCGTCGTCGCCGGGAATTACGAACGGGAAACGCGCCTCGGCGGCGCGGGGGGACACGGCGGACGCGGCCGCCACGACGACGACGGCGCGGACAAACCAGCCGGCAGGGAAGCGCATGATGCGCGAGCCTGAACGACTCCGGTCCGGAACGGAACCCGAACTTCCGTGCAGAATTTGTCTTTTGCTCGGAACTTGTCCGGTACGTTCAGAAATCGAACTCCACCGCCACCGGCAGGTGGTCCGAGAGCAGCGAGCGCACGACTTCGCATCGCACGTCGACGCAGCCACCCGGCAGGAAGATGAAGTCGAGCGCGCGTCGCGGCAGCGGCGAGGGAAAGGTCTTGGCCGCCACGGGGTGCAGCACGTAGTCGCAGTAGTCCGAAAGGTGGCTCAGCAGCGAGGCGGTGGCGTCGTCCCGCGTGCCGGGATTGTTGAAGTCGCCACAGATGATCGGCGGCACCGCCCAACGCTTGCGGTGCAGGCGGTGTTTCTCCCGCAACCAGGCGAGCAGGTGTTCGAGCTGACCCAGGCGTCGCCAGCGGGAGCTGAAGTGCAGGTGGAGGTTGACCAGCGGCAGGCACCGCCCGCCCACGTCGAGTTCCACATACAGGAATCCCTTCTCCCCCAGCCGTCGCTGGCCGAACACCACCGTCTCGGCCGCGTGAATCGGGTGGCGCGAGAGCAGGGCGTTGCCGTAGCTGAGGTTGAGCAGCCCGGCGCGCCGATTGTTGATGCCAAACACCGTGTGCGGAAACCGGGTGTGGACGCGCAGATAGTCGAGGTGATCGAAATTGCCCGCCCAGCGCGAACGCTCGTCGATCTCCTGCAGCGCCACGACATCGGGCGCGAGCCGCTCCAGCAGTGCCGCGATGCGCCGGAGATTGACGCGCAGCTTGCGCGGCGAGGTCAGACCCTGAATCGGGTTGAGCCCGCGCCCGTGGGCGATGTTGAACGTGACAAGTCTCAGCCGCGACATGATGGCCGTCTCACGGAAACGCGGCGGCGGCGGCGTGGCAAGCCACGCGCCGGGTTCACCGCGGCAGTTCCCGGGGCGTAGGAATCTGGTAGTAGCCCTGCGAGGACGACGTCACGTCGAGCCGGTAGAAATCGTCCTGCAGCAGGCAGACGCGCCGGTGGGTGGCGGGAGTCGTCGTCGTGTAGATCCGCAGTTCGCCGGCGACGCTGGTGATGACTTCCTCGCGCCAGTCGCCGACCAGATCCACGACGGCGAGGATCCGGCCCTCGACCTTCGGCCCGACGGCCGCGCCGCCGAGCTTGGTCGGCTGGTTCCTGACGATGAGTTCGCGCTGGACATCGGCATCCCAGTAGGCGGCGAACGGCGCAAACCCGCCGAGATCCTCGCCACCGATGACGTTACCCCGGGCGTCGTGGAGCACCGCGTAGGCGAGTTTCTTCTGCGCGTCGGTGTCGGCGCTGTAGCACTCGACGCCCGGATACCGCGGGTCGAGATCGGCGACTAGCCCCTGGCCGTGCACATGCCGCGTGGGTTTGGGATAGCCCCAGAGCAGGTGCCCGGTCGCGGCGTCGACCATGCACATGCCGTGGCGCGGCTGCCGGGTTTCGAGCCCGTAGTAAATTTCGAGTCCGGGCCGATCCGGATCGAGGTCGCCGATGTAGACGTGGTCGGGATGGCCGAGACGCGTCGTCCAGAGTCCCTGTCCGTTGTCGTCGATGCAGGCGGAGCCGAGGATCACCTCGTCGCGCCCGTCGCCGTCGATGTCGGCCGCGCGCAGGCAGTGCGCCCCCTGGCCGCGGTAGCCGCCGCCGGTTTCCTGGGAGTCCTCCCAGTTCCAGAGCTGGCGCAGGGCGCCACCGTGATACTCGTAGGCGATCAGCTTGATCGTGTTGTAGGTGCCGCGCTGCACGAGCAGGCACGGGGTCCGGCCGTCAAGGTACGCCATGCTGAGCTGATTGCGGCAGTAGTAATTGTAGCTGGGAAACCCGGTGCGATCCGGCCAGTCGAGCCGCGCCACCACCCGGCCGGTGAGGCCATCGAGCAGGGCGAGATATTCCGGACCGCTGGTGACGCGACCGTCAGGATCGCGCGGGTCGCCCTCGCCGGCTTTCACCGCGACCTCGGCGCGGCCGTCTCCGTCAAAATCATACGCGAGGTACGGCGCGTACCAGGTGCCCTGCTCAATCGACCAGCCCATGTCGTACCGCCAGAGGAACCGCCCGTCGTGCGTGTAGGCCTCAAGCTTGTAGGTATCAGGGCTCCGCTTCCAGTACTTCTCGTAGGGATCGACGTTGCCCTGGGGCTGCTTGATCACGAAGTCGAGCCGGCCGTCTCCGTCCAGGTCAGCCACCGCCACCTTGTAGAACTGATGGTCTCCCTGCAGCTTGATCGCGCGGTAGGGAGTCTCCTGCACCGCCGCGGGCGCGACCGGCACGGCTGCGGCGCGCCCGCCGCCGAAGGGGGTCACGGTGTAACGCCAGTCGCCCGCGGGGGGCGCGGCATCGAAATAGTCGGTCGTCTGCGTGATCGGTCGCGGATTGACCGGTCGGCCCGCGCGGCCGTCCGGCCCCACGCGGTGGACGTCAAAGGCCGCCGCCAGCCCGTCGCTGCGCAGCAGCCGCCAGCTTACGTACACACCGGCGCCGTGCCGCACTGCGACGACCGCGCGATCCAGTTTCTCCGCCACCCGCTGCACCGCGTGCCCTTGGACGGGCGGCTTGCGCCCCGCCGGCTCCGCGCCGCCAAGGGCGACCACGGTTGCGAGGGCGACGGCCCACGCCAGGGTCAGTTTCATAAATCCGGGTCAGGGCGACGGCTGTCCGCGCGACACCTGCGGACAGCAGGTGGCCGCCGCCGCCTGCTGCTGGCGCAACCGCTCCACCGCCGACTGATCGCCCGTGGCCAGGTAGCGCTGGGCGGCCAGGCGCCGTTCGCAGTTGAGCCATGTCTCGTTGGCGCAGTGCGGGCGGTTGCACACCTGGCAGGCCGCCAGCTCAGGCGGACAGTCCTGCAGGATGGCTCCATGCAGCCGGGCCTTCACCCGCTGCCAGGCACCGCGCCAGCCTTTGATTTGCATGCCCCGAAAAGAATGAACCCGCCGGACGGTGCAATGCCAATCAAC
This sequence comes from uncultured Opitutus sp., assembly GCA_964504885.1. Lineage (GTDB taxonomy): Bacteria > Verrucomicrobiota > Verrucomicrobiia > Opitutales > Opitutaceae > ER46. The sequence continues at coordinate 7,146 of CAZDGC010000124.1, read as the reverse complement.
GCCGCTACGCCACCCGATCCAATACGGCGAAGCAACCGAGCGCGGGATCCGGGATCTGGCAGCGGTATCGCTCGCGGCCGGCGTTGCGCGCCGCAAGAAACTCATCGACTGCCGTCTTTGCCCCGGTCGAGAACCAGTCGTAATCATCGACCACGATCACCGCCCCGGGCGCGGTGCGCCCGTCCAGAAACTCGAGCGCGGCCTTGATCGGCGCGTAGAAGTCAAAATCCACATAGGCAAACGCCACCGCTGCAGGCAGCCGGCGATCCGTCGCCAGGATGTCTGCGATGAAGCCGGCGTGGATGACCGTGCGCGCCTCGGGAAATCCCACCGCCTGCAGTCGCGCCCGCACCCGCTCCACCGGAAACGCCATCGTGCCCGCATAGGCCTCGATGCGGCCAAGGCCAAAGATGTCGTCCTTGAGCCGATCTTGTGCGGTCGGCGCCGGCAAACCGGCAAAGGAATCGAACAGGTGGAGTTCGCGTGTGGAGCGGAGGATTTCGTGGGCGAGCAGGGCCGAGGTCTCCCCCTGCGCCACGCCGAACTCGCACACCGCCCCGGGCACGGCTGACGCCCGCGCCAGCCCCTGGAGGATCGCGTAAGCCTCGGCCGGGAGCGTGCCCAGAAGCCGTGGCAGCAGCGCCAGCCGGCCCTCGTCGGGCGCCAGCACCGCCATGGGCTGGCGCGCGTTCAGCAGGTGCTCGTGGGCGCGCGCGAGGTTGGAGAAGGTCTCCCAGGGGACCTTCCCCGGCCCCGGCTTACCCTGCCGCTCCACCCGGTAGCCGGCCGCCGCGAAGGCGCGTTTAATCAGGCTCTTCAACAGTCTCATCGTGCAACGCTCCTCCTCGCGGCCACTCGTCTGCGGGAACCGAAAGCTGGGGCGGCCAACGGGACTTGAACCCGCGACCCCAAGATCCACAATCTTGTGCTCTAACCAACTGAGCTATGACCGCCGTAAGGGAGGGCGAAAATCGATGCGCCTTCCGGCCCTGTCAACCCATTCCTTGGTGGTTCGGTGCAGGGCGCGTTTGTCCACCGCCTTTCGCCGCAACAATACATCGGACTCCACCCAATAAAGAGCCACCGACTGCTGGAGCCGGTGGCAGGGCAAACCGAGGCAATCAGCGCCGCCTCAGCCCAGTCTGCGGCGGAGACCGCCGATCCCCAAGAGCGCAAGGCCCAGCAAGGCCAGAGTCGCCCCCTCCTCCGGAACGGGGTTTCCTTCATGCGTGATGTTCGGGCGCTGGCGGAGGTAGAAGATACTATTTGGTGAGTTATCCGTAATCGTATACGTCAACGTCAGAACCTGGCCCGGGAGGACCGTGCCGCCGGAGAAGTTCACGTAATCGCGCGGCAAATCGATCTCCGTAACGACGGGGAGCAAATCCCCCGTGAAAGGCCGTACACTCGAGCTACCCTGCGCGAAGGAGAGACCATCTCCGTCCGTGCTCGGGATTCCCAAGGTCTGCTGCAACTCATTGTCGTAGAATGTCCAATTGGAACCCGTGTCGTTGGTAATCACCTTGCGCAGCACGAAGCCTGCGGAGTGGCCACTGCCGCTCAGGTTGCCATGCCCCCACGTGTCCAATCCCGAAATGGAGATGATCACATCCGGACTGCTGACTTTCTCGGTCAATACATAGGGATCGGCCAAGGTCCCCGACCCGGTAAGGGAAATCAAGGCGACCGAACCGGATGCGGCCGCAAACGTCAGTCCGTCGATAACCAACGCGTGTGCCGGTAAGCCAAGGGCTGACGCCCCGGCGAGTGCAACTGCCAATCTAACTGCTCGGATTTTCATGACATAATCCTTGGGGTGGGTTGACCAGGATTCCTGGTGGGACACAGAACGCATCCGTGGGCAACCTGCGCAGCATCAGGAACGCCAAGCCGTACAGTTCCTTATCCGCCCGATTAGTTTGTCGTGCTAAACACGAGAGGAGGATGAGTAACACCTTTCTTTTCTGACCAGTGGCGCCGGCTTGAGTAAGGAACAATCCCCAGCCTGCTGGAGAAGTGTAAAATTTGCCGACGTTTTCCCGTCTTTTCGACGAACAGGCGTGATTACTCCGGCGCGCTTCCCGGCCGCGGTCCCCACCGGCGAATCAACGCCGCGAGTTCCTCGATGCGGAAGGGCTTCGCCAGGTAGTCGTCCATGCCCGCCTGCAGGCAGCGCTCCCGTTCGCCCTGCAGCGCATTGCCCGTCATCGCGATAATCCGCGGCCGGACCTCCCCGCGGCCCGTCCACTGCTCGACGATCCGCCGCGACGCCTCGTAGCCGTCCATCTCCGGCATGCGCACGTCCATCAGGATGAGATCGTAAGGGCTGGCCTCCACCGCCCGCAGCACTTCCGCGCCGTTGGCCGCCACGTCCGCGGAGTAACCCAGGCGTTTGAGCATCATCACGGCGACCATTTGGTTGACCGCGTTGTCGTCCGCGACCAGCACGCGCAGCGGCAGCGTGGCGGCCAGGGACTCGAGTTCCGTCTCCACCGGGATCGTGCGTCGTTCCGCCACCTCCACCGCCGGCAAGGACTGCAACAAGGCCTCCTGCAACCGCGCGGGCCGCACCGGACGCACCACGCAGGCCGCCGCTCCCCACGCCTCCAGTTCCCCGGCGCGCAGCCGCCGCGCGGTCGACAGCACCAAGGGAACCCGCCCCGCCGCCTCCGGAGCCCGCAGGCGCGCCAGGGATGCCGCCGGCTCCGCGCCGAGCAGGCCTGCATCGACCAACAGCACGTCGAACGCCCCCGCCGGCGCCCCCGCCAGCGCCGCCTCCGCTTCCCCCAGCGAGGCGGCTTCCTCGACCGTCACCTCCCAGCCCGCCGCGCAATGAACGACCAGGCGCCGTTGCGAGGCGTTGTCGTCCACCACCAGTACCCGCCGGCCGCGCAGAGCTGCCGGCGGTTCACCTCGCATCCGCCCCCCGCCGGCTTCGGCCCGCGCGGTCACATGAAAGAAGAACGTCGAGCCCCGCCCCGGTTCGCTCTCCAGGTCGATGGCACCCCCCATCAATTCCACGAGGCGCTTCGAAATCGCGAGCCCCAGTCCGGTCCCGCCGAACTGCCGCGTCGTCGAACTGTCGACCTGCGAAAAGGACTGGAACAGCCGGTCGCGTTTCTCCGCCGGAATGCCGATGCCGGTGTCGCGCACCGCAAAGTGCAGCCGCACCGTGCCTTCGGCCGCCGGGGGATCCGCCCGCACCCACAGCACCACCTCGCCCCGCGGGGTGAATTTCACCGCGTTCGCCAGCAGGTTCACCAGCACCTGCCGCAGCCGCGTGTCGTCGCCCACGACCACCGCCGGAGTGCCGGGCGCGATCAACGCCACCAGATCGAGTCCCTTTTCCGCCGCCGGCGGGGCGACCAGCTCGCAGGCCTCCTCCACGCACTGGCGCAGGTCGAACGCATGGTGTTCCAGTTCGATCCGGCCGGCCTCGATCTTGGAGAAATCGAGGATGTCGTTGAGGATCGTCAGCAGGCTTTCCCCGCAGCTCCGGATCGTGTCGACGAACGAACGCTGCTCCACGGAGAGCGACGTGCCCGCCAGCAGCGTGGTCATCCCGATCACGCCGTTCATCGGCGTGCGGATCTCGTGGCTCATGTTGGCGAGGAACTCCGATTTCGCCCGCGTCGCCTCCTCGAGCTGCTGGTTGAGGGTGAGCAGCTCCGCGTTGCGCGCCGCCAGTTCGTGCTGACTCTCGCGCAGGGCCCGGAAGGCCTCGTCGCGCTGCCGCGCGCTGATGTAGAATTCCGAGTGATAGCGCACCCGCGCGACCAGCTCGACCTTGTCCGGCAGCTTCACCAGATAGTCGTTGGCGCCCAGCTCGAAGGCCTGCGCCTTGATCGCCGGCTCCTCCTTCACCGACAGCACGATGACGGGCACCGCCTGGGTCGCCGGGTTGGCGCGGTACTGCCGGAGCAGTTCCAGACCGTCGAGCTCGGGCATGACGAGATCCTGCAGGATGACGGTGGGCCGGAGCTGCGTCGCCAGCGCCAGGGCCTGGCGCGGATCCTGGCAATAATGGAAGTCGAGTTCCGGCTGGTCGGCGAGCGCCCGCCGCACGGCTTCCGCCACAATCGGCTGGTCGTCGACCAGCAGCACCATCATGGAGAGGGAGAAGGGCGGGCGCGGGTGGGCCATGGATCGCGTGTCTGAGTGCTAGCCCGGGCTCAGGCGGAAAGCAACTGTCGCAGCGCCCGGGCGATTTCCGGGACCGGCAGCACCGCCCCGGCCGCCCCTTCCTCGGCCGCCGCCCGCGGCATGCCATAGACCGCGCACGAACCCTGCTCCTGCGCAAAGGTGGGAAACCGCGCCTCCCGCATCGCCTTCAGCCCCCGCGCACCATCGCGGCCCATTCCGCTGAGGATCACGCCCGCCCCCGGCGCGCGCCAGTGCGCCACCATACTCAGGAAAAACTCGTCCACCGAGGGCCGGTAGACGTAGTCCGCCGGCTCGCGCCGGTACGCCAGGCGGCCGCCCGCCGTCAGCACCAGGTGGTCGTCGCGCCCGGGCAACAGCACCACTCCCGGCTCCGGCGCTTCCCCTTCTCGCGCGAGGCGCACCGGCAGCGCCGCCTGCCCCGCCAGCCAGTCGGCCAGCCCGGGAGCAAAACGTTCGTCAAGATGCTGAATCACCACAAAGGCCGCCCCTGTATCCGCAGCAAACCCACGCAGGAGTTCCGCCACCGCCGCCGGTCCGCCCGCCGACGCGCCGATGCCGATCAACCACGGCCGCGGCGCCACCGGCGGCCGGCCACCCGCCGCAGCCCCCCCTGCGTCGCTCATCAACCGCTCCAGGCTATCGATCTTGCCCAGCAGCCCGCCCACCCCTTCCCCCGCCGCCGTCGGCGTGTCCACCGCGTCCACCGCACCGGCGCCGAGAGCGTCGAACACCCGGCTCGTGGCGCCCTCGACCGTCTTCGTCACAATCAAAATCGCACACGGCGTCGCCGCCATGATGCGCCGCGTCGCCTCCACTCCGTCCAGCCCCGGCAGATCCAGCTCCATCAAAATCAGATCCGGCCGCTCCGCGGCGCAGTGCCGCACCGCCTCCAGGCCGTCCGCCGCCGTCCACACGATGCGGTGCTGCGGCCTCCGCCCCAGCACGCGCCGCAGCACGTCGAGCGCGGACGGGAGGTGGTTGACGATCGCCAGGCGCATCACCCGCCTGCTCCCGTCAGGACGATGCCTCCTGCGCCGGCCCGATCAGGTCGCGCACGGCGTTGAGCATGGTGTCATCGTGAAAGCTGCCCTTGGTCAGATAATAGTCGGCCCCGGCGTCGAGGCCGCGGCGCCGGTCCTCGTCGCGATCCTTGTAGGAGACAATCATCACCGGCAGCTCGCGCCATCGCGGATCCTGTTTGATCAGCCGCGTCAGCTCGATGCCGTCGAGACGCGGCATGTCGACGTCGCTCACCACCAGATCGAACGCGCCGGTGCGAATCGCGTTCCATCCGTCCATGCCGTCGACCGCCAGCTCGACCGCGTAGCCCCGCGATTCGAGCAGCTTGCGCTCCAGTTCGCGGACGGTGAGCGAATCGTCGACCACCAGCACCCGCTTGCGCCGCGCCCCCGCGCCCGCCGCCGCCGGCGGCACGGCGCCGAGGGTTCCCGCCGCGGCCGCCTTCTCAAGGGAGCGCACCAGGTCCTCGACATCGACGATCAACACCGGCGATCCGTCCTCCATCAGGGCACCCGCCGCGATGTCCTTCACCTTGCCCAGCCGCGGGTCGAGCGGCTGGACCACCAGCTCGCGCTCGCCAAGGAAGGCGTCGACCACCAGCCCGTAGAGCTGATCCCCCTCCCCCAGGACGACCAGCGGCAGATCGGCGCGGCGCGGCGCCCCCGGCCGGCCGAGGAGGTGGTGCGCCGCGACCACCGCCACCCGCCGGCCCTCGAAGGCGAAATGCTGCCGGCCCTCCGTCGACGCCAGTTCCCCTTCCGGCAGCCGCAAGGTGCGCGTGATGAAGCCCAGCGGAATCGCATACGGCTCCCCGGCAATCTCCACCAGCAGCGCCCGCACGACCGAGAGCGTGAGCGGCAACTGGAGCTGGAAACGCATCCCGCCGCCCGGGGTCGAGGCCACGCGCACGTTGCCGCGCACGGTCTTCACCATGCTCTGCACGACATCGAGCCCGACGCCGCGGCCGGAGATCTCCGTCACCGCCGCCTTCATCGTGAAACCCGGCAGGAAAAGGAACTCGAGCAATTCGGTGTCGCTCAAGCGGGCCGCCGTCTCCGCCGGCGCCAGGTTGCGCCGCCCCACCGCCGCGCGAATGCCCTCGAGGTCGGCGCCGCGGCCGTCGTCCTGCACCGTGACGAGCAGCACGCCGGCCCGGTGGCGGGCCTCGAGCCGCACGACCCCGCCGGGCGGCTTGCCCGCCGCCACCCGCGCCTCCGGCGCCTCGATGCCATGGTCCACCGCGTTGCGCAGCAGGTGGCCGAGGGGCGCCTCGAGCCGCTCCAGCACATCGCGGTCGACCTGTGTATCCTCCCCTCGGATATCGAGCCGCACCTCCTTGCCCAGGGAGCGCGCCAGATCGCGCACCAGGCGCGGAAACCCGGTCACGCCGTCCGCGAACGGCCGCATCCGCACCGCCAGCGCCTCCGCGTAGAGCCGCTGCGCCAGGTTGGTCGAACGCCGATCATAGGTCTCGAGTTCATCGAGGCGCCCTCCCAGGTGTTCGCGGCAATGGGCCAGCCGCTGCTGCGCCTCCAGCAACACCTCCTTGACCCGATCCCCCGGCTCGCCCGCATCCACCCGATCGCGCAGGTGCTCGATCGTCACCGCGAGTTCCCGGTGCAGACGCTTGAGCCGCGTCACCGACGTGCCGTAGGGGCGCAGCCAGCGCGACTCGACCAGCGATTCGCCCGCCAGGCCGAGGAGGCGGTTGAGATTCTCGGCCGTGACCCGGAGCGTCCGCGCGGCCGCGCGTTCGGCCCGGGTCGGCTCGCCCGCGGCGCTCCGCGGCGCCGCCTCCGGCGCGGGCGCCGCTGGCGCCGGCGGAGCGGACGGTCACGTTGAGCGTGAAGGAGGGCAACCAGGTCCGGTCGGAAACCGCAGTCGACCGGGTCTCGATCAACGGCGTATTCGCCACGGTGGAGCGGCGCGACGACGGCTCGACCAAGGTGCGCGTCCCGTCGG
>CAZDGC010000123.1:0-19233 GCA_964504885.1 uncultured Opitutus sp. | reverse complement strand
GTCCGACGGCCGCCCGCTCACCACCGACGACGTCGTCTTCACCTTCTACTTCTTCCGCAGCCCCCACCTGCGCCAGCCGTGGTACAACGACTTTTTCTCGAAAAACTACCGCCAGCTCATCGTCTACGACCGCTACACCTTCGCCCTCGTTCACCCCGAGCGGAAGCCCGACCTCGCCACCCGCTTCGGCAATTTCTCCCCGTATCCGCGCCACGCCTACAAGGACTTCGGTCCCGACTGGCTCGATCGCTTCCAGTGGCGCACCCAGCCCAAACTCGGCGCCTACGTCCTCCACGACCAGGACGTTGAAAAGGGTCGCGCCGTCACGCTGACGCGCGTCAAGGACTGGTGGGCGGCCGACAAACGCTTCTACCGCGGCCGCTTCAACCCCGACCGCTACCGCCTCGAGGTCATCCGCGATCCCGACAAGGCCGTTGAAGCCTTCGCCCGCGGCGACCTCGACATGATTCCGCTCGGCACGCCCAAGTACTGGTACGAAACGCTGCCCCAGTCCCATCCCGACGTCGCCGCCGGCCGCATCCAGCGCTACCAGTTCTTCAACCGCGTGCCGCAGCCCGATTGGGGTCTCTGGATCAACCGCGCCAAGCCGCCGCTCGACCAGCTCGACGTCCGTCTCGGCGTCCAGCACGCCACCAACTTCGATCTGGTCTGCGCGCAGTTTTTTCGCGGCGATGCCGTGCGGCTCCAGACGCGCTCCGACGGTTACGGGTGGCGCATGCACCCGACGATCGGACCGCGGCCCTTCGACCCGGTGAAGGCGCGGGAGTATTTCGCCCGGGCCGGCTACACCCGCCAGGGCGCCGACGGCGTCCTGATCAACGCCACCGGCCAGCGGCTCTCGTTCACCGTCACCACCGGCCGCCAGGAGCTGCGCGACCTGCTCCCCATCCTGCGCCAGGAGGCGCTCAAGGCGGGGCTGGAGCTCAAGCTCGAGGTGCTCGACCGCACCACCGGGTTCAAGAAGGCCCAGGAAAAGAACCACGAAATCACCCTCGTCGCCCTCTCCCGCTCCGTCGAACTCTACCCGCGGTATTGGGAAATCTACCACGGCTCCAACGCCTGGGCCGACGCCTACTCCCGCGACGGCCGGCCCGTCGCCGTCGCCACCGGCGGCACACCCAACCCGCGCCCGCAGCAGGTGCGCGTGCAGACGAACAACATGACGATGACGTTTCTCCCCGAACTCGACCGCCTGATCGAGGCCTACGACCGCGCGGAAACCCTCGACGAGGTCAAGCGCCTCGCCGCGCAGATCGAGGAGATCATTTTCGCCGACGCCGCCTGGGTGAACGGCTGGTCGACGCCCTTCCACCGCGGCGCCCACTGGCGCTACGTGAAGTGGCCCGCCGGCTTCAATCCGATGCAAAGCCGCACGCAGGAGGAGTACTTCGTCCACTGGATCGACCCCGGGGAGAAGAAGGAGGTCGAAGCTTCGCGCCGCACCGGCCGCACCTTCCCGGCCGCCCTGCAGGTGTTCGACCAGTTCCGGGACAGGTAGGAGTCGCCCTGCCGAGGGCGCGGGAGTATCGCCCCGCCAGCGCCGATCGTCCGCGGCGCCTGAGGAAGTTCATCCGCGGTCCTTCTCCGCCGCTGCACTAGGTCTTCCAGTCGCCGCCGGGAATGATGCGTTTCATGAACTCGTCAAACAGCGGGACCGTAAAAGCGGTGTCTCCGTGGTTTGGACTCCAAATCATACCCTTTACGATCAACTGGCTCCGCGTCGGACCCAGCGAAGTGGGGCATAGGGATTCTTGATCGGGTCCATGGTGTGAAGTTATAACAATGTTACCATGGTTTACAAGAAATCGGTAAACTCGCTAACTTTCCTCAAACAACGATTGCAGGTCAGACCCTGAGTGAGGCAAACACCGTCCTTCAGGAGGGCGGAGGCCTCGCTGATTCCTGGCTGACTCAACGTCTGCACCTGGGGCGGCCCAGCAGTTCTTCAAGACTTGCACTTGAGGCCAAACCAGAAGGTACGGCCGAATTCCTGGGACTCGTCCCACGGACCGCCGTGCTAGTCGGTGGTAACCGCGAGGCCTCGCAGCGCATCGTCGGGAGGCAGGAGCGGCTGAATCGATAGTAGCGCAGGCTCCTGCATCGATGCAGGAGCGGCTTCAGGCCGCGAAGAGTTGGGAGGCGTTCCCTTCGGCTTCTTCGCGGCGTTCCGCCTTCGCCGAGGCTGCGGCGGGAATACCTGCTCGAACCCCGAGCGGGCGCTACTCCCGCGTGTGTTTTGACATTGCGCCGGTCCGGCGGCGCCAAGGCAATCGGGCGCGATGCCGGGTTCCCGCGCCTTTAATTTCCTTCGCCGCCCCCTGCCGGCCGCCGGGTTGCTGGCCGGCTTGATCCTCGGCGCGTACGCTTGGTCGCTGCCCGGGGAGTTTCTTTGGGATGATGATCTGCATATCACGGCCAATCCGACCATCATCGGACCGCTCGGCTTGAAGGAAATCTGGACCAGCGCGCGCGCGAACTACTTCCCGCTGGTGCTGACCAATTTCTGGCTGCAGCACGCCCTGTGGGGCCTGGAGCCGCTGGGATACCGGATCGTCACTCTGGTCTTTCACGTCGGAGCCGCCCTGCTGTTGTGGCGCGTGCTGGCGCAGTTGCGGGTGCCAGGGTCGTGGTGGGGTGCGGCGCTCTGGGCGCTGCACCCCGTGCAGGTCGAGTCCGTGGCCTGGATCTGCGAACTCAAGAACACGCAGTCGGCGGTCTTTTTTCTCGCGGCGGTTCTCTGGTACTCGCGTTGGCTGGAACCACGGGTCGCCTCCCCGGATGCGCGGCCGGCGCGTGGGACCGGCGGGCGGTGCTACGGCCTCGCGCTCCTTTTCGCCGGGCTGGCGATTCTAAGCAAGCCGTCGACCGTGATGCTGCCCGTGGCGCTCGCGCTGGTCGCCTGGTGGGTGCGGCGCCGGGTTGACTGGCGGGACTGGCTGCCGCTGGCGCCGTTCCTGGCGCTTTCCGCCCTGGCGGCGGGCTGGACCATCTGGGAACAGAAGCATCACTCGGGGGCGATCGGTCCGGAATGGAGCCAGACTTTGCCCGAGCGTTTCGTGATCGCCGGACGGGTGATCTGGTTCTACCTCGGCAAACTCCTCTGGCCGGAACCTCTGCTCTTCATCTATCCGCGGTGGGCGATCGCCGCCGACGGGCCCCTGGCTTTTGCGCCGCTGGCGGCCGCACTCGGCGGACTGGCGGGCCTGTGGCACCTGGGCCGGCGGTGGCGCGCCGGGGCGGCCGGTTTCCTCGCTGCGGCCTTTTTCATCGCGCTCCTGTTCCCCGTGCTCGGCTTTTTCAACGTGTACTTCTTCCGGTATTCGTTTGTCGGAGACCACTTCCAGTACCTTGCCAGCATGGGTCCGCTGGCCCTCGGCGGCGTGGCGCTGGCCCGGCTGGCGGGGGAGGCGGACGCAGTGGCCCGCGACGGCGGCTGGCGCCGGTGGCCCGCCGCCGCCGTGCTCCTGGCGTGCACGCTCCTCGCCGCGCGCGAGTCCCGCGAGTACCTCGACAACGAGCGCCTCTGGCGGGCGACGCTCGCCCGCAACCCGGACGCGACGATGGCGTGGCTCAACCTCGGCGACACCCTGCTGAAACGGGGGCGGCTGTTGGAGGCGGAGACGATCTTTCGAAAAGTGGCCCGGCAATGGCCGGCGTCTCACGACGCCCATAACGACCTCGGCGGCATCCTCCTGCTGCGGGGGCGGGCGGAGGAGGCGCGGGCAGCGCTGGCCCGGGCGGTCGAACTGGCTCCGCGACGTCCCGAGGTGCACAACAACCTGGGCAACGCGCTGCGCCTGCTCGGACGGGCGCCGGAGGCGCTGGCGTGCTACCGGCGTGCGGTGGAGCTCGATCCGGAGTATGCCGAGGCCCGCGGCAACCTCGCCGCCGAGCTCGCCGACGCCGGCCGGGCCGCCGAGTCGCTGGCGCATTTCGAGACTGCGCTCCGGCTCTCGCCGCGCAACGCGATCGTCCTCAACCACCTCGCCGGCGCGCTGCGGACGCTCGGACGATTCGACGAGGCGCTGGCGCGCCACCGCGAGGCGCTGGAGGTGCGTCCCGACCTGCCGGAAGCGTGGGCGGGTCTTGGATACACGCTGGTCCGCGCCGGGCGGGGAACGGAGGGGGTGCCGGCGCTGGAGCGGGCGGTGGCGCTCAACCCGGATCATGCGGGCATCCGCGGCCTGGCGGGCCGGGGCCTGGCTGCGGCGGGGCGGCCGGCGGAGGCGCTGTCGCATTTTCAGCGCGCGGTGGAACTGGCGCCGCATCTGCCCGACGCCCACCAGAACCTGGGTGCGGCGCTCGCGCAGGCCGGCCGGAGCCCCGAGGCGCTGCCGCACTTCCAGCGCGCGGTGGAGCTGGCGCCGGAGTCCGCCGGTGCCCGCTTCAACCTCGGCAACGCGCTGCTGGCCGCCACCCGGTGGTCCGAGGCTGCGCGGGAGTTCGAGTGGCTGGCGCAGGCGCAGCCCGACAATGCTGCGGTGCACATCCGCCTGGCGGTGGCGCGCGTGAATGCCGGCCGCCTGGAGGAAGCATTGCCCGCCTTCGGGGCGGCACTGCGCCTGCAGCCCGGAGACGCCGGGGTGCACGATCAGTTAGGCCAGGTGTTGCGCGCCCTGGGTCGCAACCGCGAGGCGCTGGAGCATTTTGAGCGCGCCGCCGAGCTGCGCCGCGGCGGAGGGCGGTGACGAAGCCACTCCCCCTCCGCTCCGCCGGCCCACCCGCCAGACTGGCCTTTGTTCCACTCCGCGCGGCAGCGTGCGGTCGCCGGCCTCGGAATGCCGGCTGCACAGAACAGAAAAAAGGCAGGCTGCCCGGGCGGCCTGCCTGAATTGATGGCCGGTGCGGACCGGCCGCAAGGTGAACCTAGCGAAGACGACGCCGCAGACCGAACGCGGCCATCAGCGCCATGGTCAGCAGTGCGAACGTCGACGCACCGTCGGGAACCGGTTGCTGGGAGGCCTCCTCCACATTCAGGAGGTGGAACCGCCAGAAGGAAGTCCGTGGATCGGGAGCGGTCTGCCATTCCCATACCCCGTTGAAATTGGGCTGCTGTCCCCAAGTGGTGGTGAAGTTAGGATTGCCGTCCTGGGAAAACCCGGCCGCCAAAGTCGTTCCGGCCGCGAAGTTATTGTACTGAGTAATCGACGCCTTGTATGCCCCTGCGGCCAAGGTCACCTGGTAGTAGCTGTCCCAAGTTCCGTGGGCGTACGAAACACCATTCGACATCGTATTGCCTATAACTCCACCGTCGTCCTGCTCCGAGAGCAGGGTCCCGGCGCTGCTCCAGATGGCGAGGATCGGATCAAAACCGCCCGTTGGAACGCCCGTTCCATCCGGAGGATTCAGCCACGAAGACGAGAAGACCGTGACAACACTCGGCGCTCCGACGGTGAAATTCAGGATCACCACATCGTTGTCTTTGGTGAAATTACCTTGGAAATCGAAATCCAATGCCTGTGCGGAGGGCGCACCGGCGAGCAAAGCAGTCAGGCCGAGGGTTATTAGTTTTCTCATGATTAGACGGGTTGAGACTCTCACCTGAAATTCGAGCTTGCCGAGTACCAGACAGGTAAACTGCTGACCGCAATCGTTCTTTGTAAATGAGTTAAGTAGATATTAGATTCTCAGCGTGACGCGATAGGTGTGGAAGAGGTATTAGCAAGTGTAAGTAAGGCCGACGTTCTGTCGGAAATCCGACAGTGGGTGCCACGGTCATTCGCCTGCGGCTGGAGAAGGGTAAGCCAGCGTATCGCCGGGCTCGTAGTGCGACCAAGAGTTCCCAGCCTCGTCCGCTCTCCGGCCCGCTACGGCTTCGCCCCGGCACCGAAGGCGGCGAGTACGTCCTTCTCGTCGACCGGCTGGCCGCGGAGCAGCGAGAACTGCTGCTCATCCCAGCGTGCGAGCCACCAGACCCCGCCGCTGGTGGCGATGAAGCCGTACTGCCGGCCCACCGGGTGCGCCGCCGGCGAAGTTTCGCCATTCACCTCGCGCGGCTCGGAGAGGAAGAGCTCCGTCACTGTCATCGTGACGCCGGCGAGGTTGACCTGGCTGCCCTTGCGCTGGGTGGCGGCGTCGAAACCGTCGAACGGCCGCGCCGGCGGCACCGGCCGCAGCAGGTGCCACTGCTGGCGGCCGCCGGTCAGTCCGTTCACGAGCAGGGCGGAATCGCGCATCCCCCCGAGGGTGTATTCGCGGCGTTCAAAGCGGCCGTTGGTCCGCCCGACCTCGACCAGGGTGTGGCTGCCGAGGGTGTAGGCCTGCGAGCCGAGCGTGCCGGAGCTCCCGGGTGCGAGCCGCACGGTCGAGGCGGGTTGCTTGCGGGGTGTGCTGTCGAAAACCTGGTCCGACGAGCCGCAGCTAATCGAGCAGGAGTTCCAGGAGAAAACCACAAACGCCGCCAGGGCGGTGAGCACGCCGTTGACGAAGCGCTTCGCCGTGCCGGTTCCGGTCGCGCCGGCGTTCTCCTCTTCGCCGCGCCGGAAGAACGAGCTGGTCGGCGAGTCGTCGGCGTCGGCCCGGGTGGCGGCGGGCTTGGCCAGCGCGATGCCGAACGCCTGCGCGACGGTTGCAGCGGGGACGTCGCGGCCCTCGTAGAATTCGATCTCGTGGCCCGTCCAGCTCGCCACGATCATGTGGTCGCCGGCGTCGGCATTGAAGAAGTCCGCCAGGTCGCCGACCTCCACGCCCTCCGGGGCCCGGCCCTCGATGAAATAGACGCGGGAGCGATCGACCAGGGTGATCGGAATCGCCGGGCCGCCGAAGCTCACCCGGTCGCCGACGCGCTTTCGCGCGGCCTCGTCGACCGACAGCGGCTGGGGCGGCACGAGCAGGCGGAAGAGTTTCCACTCCGGGCCGTCCTCGCCCTCCTCGAAGACGAGCGTGCCGGAGTGGCCGGCGCTGTCGACGAGGTGGTATTCGTTCCAATAGTACCGCTCCCCGTCGATCTCCACCCCCAGCACCACGCGGCCGACCACCGACGTCGTCCAGCCGTGGAGGGTGCCGCGGGCGCCGACGAAGAGCGGGGTGGGATTTTCGAACGACATGGGAGGAGTCGGGCGTTCAGCGGAAGAAATGCGGCACGAAGCGGCTGAGGTTGCCGGTGATGCGCCGGGTGTCCTCGCGGATTCCGAGCCCGGCGGGTTCATGATCCACGATCCACACGCCGCAAACCGGGCGGTGGCCCTCAAACTCCGGCAGCTCCGCGGCCGCCTGGTAGACAAACCCCTCGTGCCCGTAGTCGCCGCCGGTTTCCTCGACGGCCGTGCCGCCTTCAAACCAGGTCACGTTGGCGCCCTCGCGGCTTAGCTTGGGCTTCCGCACGTGGCGCTCCGGCAGCGCCGCCGCGGTGTCGTAGGCGGGCAGGAGATTGGGATGGCCGGGGAAGAGTTCCCACAGCACCGGGAGCAGGCCCTTGTTGCTCAGCAGCATCTTCCAGGGCGGCTCGATCCACTGCACCGAGTCGTGCGCCAGGTGGGCGCCGAACTCCTCCGCCCAGAGCCATTCCCACGGGTAGAGCTTGAAACAGTGCGTCACCGGCCGGAGCTCCAGGTCGATGAAACGCCGCCGGGAGGCGTCCCAGCCGAGGTCCTCGATGTGCACGGCGGCGGTGGCGACGCCGGCCTGCAGGCAGGTGTCGCGCAGGTAGAGCACGGTCTGCTCGTCCTCAGGATTGTCGCGCACGGCGCTGAAGTGGATCGTCGTGCCCGCCCAGCGCCGCCACGCTTCGATCAGGCGTTCGTGGAGCGAGTTGAACTGATCCGCGTCCGGGTGGGTGTCCTGCAGCCAGAACCACTGGGCCACCGCGGCCTCGACGAGCGCGGTCGGGGTGTCGGCGTTGTATTCGAGGAGCTTGGGCGGGGTGCGGCCGTCGAAGGCGAGGTCGAAGCGGCCGTAGAGGCTGAAGTCGTCGCGCTCCCAGGAGCGCAGAATCGCCGGGATGGCGGCCCCCGGGATGGCGAGGCGGTCCCACCAGCCGCGGGCGATGACCTGTCCGGCGGCGTCGATGCAGCGGTGGTGGAGTTCGCGGGCGGCGCGTTCGAGCCGGTCGATCTGCGCGGCGTCGAACTCGTAGCAGGCGGACTCGTCCCAGTACGGCCCTTCGTCGTGGGTGTGGTAGGTGAGGCCGATTTCCTCGACCTGGTCCCGCCAGGCGGGGCGCGGTTGGCGGCGGTGGCGGCGCATCAGGAGCCGGAGAAGTGCGAGCGGGAGGAGCTGCCGAAGCCGGAGCGCGGCACGGGCGTGGTCGAGGATCGCGCCTGATCGGTGCGCGCGAGCTGGGCCGCCTGGGCGGCGTCGGGCGTGGGGGCGGAAATGTTGACCACGCTGCGGTGCGGCGCGGGACCCCACTGGCCGCCGTAGTAGTACATCCGCCGCTGCGCGTCGTAATGGTTGTACGGGTACGGGTAGAATCGCTGGAACGGGGCGTGGTAGTGGCCGGCGCCCTGGATGTGGGTGTCGTTGGTGTAGAGGCGGTCGGGCGTGATGCGGGGCTCGGCGGCGTCGGCGGACGCCGAGATCAGCCCGGCGGTGAAGCCGCCGAGCAGCACGCGTTGGACGCGACGGCTGCGTTTCACGGGCGGAGGCGGCGCGGCGCGCGGCTCAACCCAGCATCGCCGCGGCGATGATGAGGCACACCCCGAGGATCACGCTGCCGGCCACGATGGCGGCGGCGACGTTCTTGTTCTCGAGGATCTCCTTGTGCAGGTCGCCGGGCGTGCACTTGTCGAAAAGCTTGTAGCCGGCGATGGCCGCCAGGATGCCGATGAAGGCGAAAAGCAACATGTAGCCGATTGCCTGGCCGAGAGTCTGGGCGTGCCAGGTGCCGCCGGCCTCGGCGGCGCGGGCGGGAACGGTGGCGAGGGCGGTGAAGGCGACGGCGGCCGCGGCGGGGGGGCGGAATTTCATGGGGGAAGGAAGGGCGGAGGAGGCGTAGGGCGAACCCCCCGGGGTGTCAATGGGGCCAGGCGCGGGAGGGTGCGTCCGCACGCGCGGTGTCATTCTCCCGCTTGCGTGAGCCGCGGCCAATGGTGGACGAGGCTTCCAGCCTCGTGTTTGTGGCCGCGAAGACGAGGCAGGATGCCTCGTCCACGTTGGATGGCATCGCCCGCGCCGCCTCACCGCGGCAGTGCGAAGGCCACGATGGCGTCGCCGGGGCCCGACGGGCCGCCGACGCGGCCGCCTCCGGTGGCGGTGATGACGACGAACTGCCGTCCGCCCGCCTCGTACACGGCCGGGGCTGCCGTGCCCGCGAAGGGCAGTTTCGCCGCCCACAACTCCGTGCCGGTGTCGGCGTCGAAGGCGCGAACCCGCTCGTCCTCGGTGCCGGCGACGAAGACGAGACCGCCGGCGGTGACGGTAGCGCCGCCGAGGTTTTGCGAGCCCGTCTTCGGCACGCCCTGGGCGGTGAGCGCCTCCAGTTCTCCCAGCGGGGCGCGCCAGAGGATCCGCCCGGTGCTCAGGTCGTAGCAGTTCAGCAGGCCCCAGGGTGGCTTGATGCCGGGGTAGCCTTCGTGGTCGACGAGGAACTTGAATCCGTCGAACGAATACGACGGCCGGCCGGCCGGGCCGTCCTCGGCGCGCGACCGGCGCGACGGCGGCTGGTTCCGGCGGAAGAGGTAGTCGAGAAGTTCGCGGCGCTCGGGGTCGGTGAGGAGCAGGTTGGGCGGCATGGCGTCCCGGCCGGTGCGGAGCAGGTCCAGCACCTGTTCGTCCGTCAGCCGGTGGCGCAGGCCGAAGAGCGGCGGGGCGATGCCGAGGCCGCCGCGGTTGGGGCCGTGGCACGGGGCGCAGTGGAGTTGGTAGTGTTTTTCGCCGGCGGAGGGCGGGAAGCGCGGGTCGCGTTCGCGGTCGTCATTGGAAAAGACCGTGATCCGGGAGACCCAGCGGTTGGAGGTCACATACAGCCGCCCGGTGGGCACATCGACTGCGGCGCCCGACCATTCCGCGCCGCCCCGCGAACCGATGAAGAGGTTGGGCTTCCCCTCGGTGAACGGCTCGAAGAAACCGTAGGTCGACTTTTCGACGACGCGCTGCACCCATTCGCGCGCCTCGGGCGTGCGGTCGGTGATCAGATCGGGGTGAAACTCCATCCGCGAAATCGGCTCCGGCAACTCGGGGTCGGGCTGGTAGGGCGACGTGCGTTCGCCGGGCAGCTTGGAGACGGGCGCGCGCCGCAGTCGCCAGGGGAAGATCGGCTCGCCGCTGAGGCGGTCGAGCAGCATCAGGTGGCCGGCCTTGGAGACACCGGTGACGGCGTCGACGCGCCGCCCGTCGCGCGTGATCGTGACGAGGTTGGGCGGGGCGCAGACGTCGAGGTCCCAGAGGTCGTGCCGGACGTCCTGAAAATGCCAGCGGCGCCGCCCGGTGCGCGCGTCGAGGGCGACGATGCAGTTGCTGAACAGATTGTCGCCGTGGCGGCCCACCCCGACCATGTCGGGCCGCGGCGCGCCGAAAGCCACGAAGGCGAGGCCGCGGGTGTCGTCGAGGGAGAGTCCGCTCCAGCCGTTGGCACCCTGCTGCGGGCCGTCCCAGGTGTCGGCCCCGAATTCACCCTCGCGCGGGATGGAGCGAAAGCGCCAGAGCAGCGCGCCGGTGCGGACATCGTAGCCGTAGGCGTCGCCCAGCAGGCCGCAGGTGACGAAGATGTGTTCAAAGATGGCTCCGCTGGCGGTGGCGCCAGTGGGAATGGCGGTGCGGCCGCCGGCTCCGAAACTCGCGATCGGTTCGCCAGTCTGCGGATCAACGGCGTAGATCCAGTCGCCGGCGCCGAAAAGCAGGCGCGGAGCCTGGCCAGGTGCGCCGGGCCAGTAAACGAGACCGCGGCGGGCGGGAGCGTCCTGCAGGCGGACCGGTTTCGCGGGCGGGAGCGGGCGGCGCCACCGTTCCACGCCGGTGGCGGCGTCGAGTGCGACGAGGGCGCGACCCGGGGTGGGGGCGAAAAGGAGTCCGTCGACGACGATCGGCGTGCACTGGATGTTGGCCGCGCCGTCGCCGGAGCGGTAGGTCCAGGCGACGGTGAGCTCGCGAACGTTGCCGCGGTGGATTTGCGTCAGCGCGGAATAGCGCCGCGCGCCGTTGTCGCCCTGGGAGCGTGGCCAGCGGCGGAAGATGTCCGGATCGACCGGAGCGGCGGGCGTCAGGCTTTCGGCGCGCGCCGCCGGGATGACTTTGAATTCGGGCAGGGCGGCGCGGGCGGCGGCATCCTCGACGGGAGCGTGGGCGGAGGCGGCGGGCAGGGCGGAAAGCAGAAACGCAAACAGCAGAAGGCGTAGGCGGTGCATGGGGGCGGGGCGGCCAAGGCAAAGCGGGGCGGGCGCCGTCGTCGAGCCCGGGCGCGCGGAGGGGAGCGGGCGAACGCTGCGCGTTACGCCCGCGCTCCATAAAGGGGGGGAGGCGCGGGGCGCGAGGCTCGGATTACCCCGAAATCCGGGGGAGCGGACGCTCGCCGCGCGCTGGAACCTCGGTAAGGAGCGCAGCCTCGCCCGCAGCACCGGAGAATGGGCCCGGCAGGGCTGGCCCGGGGGTTATCGCCACGATGCTTCGAAGAGGCGGGTGGCGGCGATGCGGCCGGGCCAGCGCGGGCCGGGCGTGCGCGGCTGGGTTCCGGATGAAACTGGAATAATGCGCCCTCAGGGCAGTTCCCTGATGGAGATATTGCGGAACTGCACGAGGCTGGAGGCGGGGCTGTACTTGCCGTCCTTGAAGCCTCCGTGATGCTGCAGCGCGAGGCGGCCCTTCTCCGGCACGCCGGGAAGTTGCGCGTTCCGGATCACCGTCCGGCCGTTGAGCACTACGGTAAGGCGGTCGCCCCGCATCGTGATTTCGAAGGTGTTCCATTCGCCGACAGGCTTGTCGGCGCGGACCTTGGGCGTTACGCCGGCCCGGACTTCGGGCGGCATCTTTTTGTCCATGCGGTAGCCATACACCTCGCCGGAGCCGATGGGCCAGCACCAGATGTTGAGCTGCGCCTTGCTGGAGCCGCGCAGGTAGATGCCGGAGTCGGCGTTGGGCGTGGGCGTGAGGATGTCCTTGCCGTCGGGGCCCTTCTGGTGCGTGCCGTCGGGGAGCACGGTGGGCATGTTGTAGAGACCGGTGGTTTCCTTGATGCGCCAGTCGATTCGGAGCACGAAGTTCCGGTATTCCTTTTCGGTCCAGAGGTTCTTGTCTCCCTTGGCCTCGCTGCGCGCGTCGTAGTCGATCACGCCGTCGAGAACCTTCCAGTGGCCATTGTCGCCCTCGGGGATTTTCCAACCCGAGAGATCCCGGCCGTTGAAGAGGGAGACGAAGCCATCCGCGGCGGAGGCGAGCGGGGCGGCGAGGAGCACGAGAGCAGCGAGGAGGAGCGAGGATTTCATGGGGTCGCGCGAGGTTCGCGGCTCGGATTGCCCGGGGCAAGACCATGTGGTGAATCACCGCCGCCGCATAAGGTTTTTCGATGCACGCCCGTGAGGGGCGCTACTTCCCGTTGCGCGGCCGAGCGGGTGCGTTGACCCGCCGGGTGTTCCAGCGCGAAATTCCGGGGGTTCCGGTTCGATTCACGCCCCCCTCTCCTGGCTTACGGTCATGAAGACTCCCTGCTCCTGCTCTCCGCTCTCCCGCCGCGACTTCCTCCGCTCGTCCGCCGCACTGACCGCCGCCGTGGCGGCGCCGACGATCCTGCCGTCGTCGGTATTCGGCCGCAACGCCCCCAGCAACCGAATCACCCTCGGCATCATTGGCTGCGGCAACCAGAGCACGGTCGACATCCCGGAGTGGTTGAAGAACGACGACTGCCAGATCGTGGCGGTGTGCGACGTCAACCGCGCCAGCAAAGGCTACAAGAACGACAAACAGTTCCTCGGGTGGGAGCCGCAGCGCGACTTCGTCAACCAGGCGTACGCGAAGAAGACGACCAGCGGAACCTACCAGGGCGTGCAGGCCTACACGGATTTCCGCGAGGTGCTGGCCCGGCCCGATGTCGACGCGGTGGCAATCATCACGCCGGATCACTGGCACGCGGTGATGACGGTGATGGCGGCCCGGGCGGGGAAGGACATTTATTGCCAGAAGCCCCTTACGCTCACGGTGGCCGAAGGGCGCGACATGATCGCGGCGGTGCGGAAGTACCGGCGCGTGCTGCAGACCGGCAGCCAGTACCGGTCGCATGCACTGATGCGGCAGGCCTGCGAACTGGTGCGCAACGGGCGCATCGGGAAGCTGCAGCGGGTCGAAACCTATGTGGCGGCGAACAACTTCACAGGTCCGGGCCCGGGCTGGAAGCCGATGCCGGTGCCGCCGAACTTTGACTATGACCGCTGGCTCGGCCCGGCGCCGCAGGCGCCCTACCATCACGACCGCTGTTTCTACCGCTTCCGCTTTATCCGCGACTACTCCGGCGGGCAGACGACCAACTTTGGCTGCCACTCCAACAACGTCGCCCACTGGGCGATGAACATGGACCACACCGGCCCGATCGAAGTCGAGGATCTGGGCGCGGAGTTCCCGCCCGAGGGCGACTTGTTCAACACTGCGACCAAGGTCGCCTTTCGCGCGCGGTACGAGAATGGGGTCGTGCTCGAGTGCAAGACCGACAAGCTCAGTTTCGGCGCGACCTTCCACGGCACCGAGGGCTGGCTGCGGGTGCTGAGCCGCAAGATCGAGAGCGGGCCGGAATCGATCGCCAAGTCGCCCCTCGGCCCGAACGATTTCCGGCTGCCCGTCAGTCTGAACCACTACCGCAACTTCCTCGATTGCGTGAAGTCACGCGGCGAGCCGATGGAGCCGGTGGAGACCGGCCACCGTACGGCGAGCCTCTGCCACCTCGGCAACATCGCGATGCAGCTCCACCGGAAGATCAAGTGGGATCCGAAGCGGGAGCAGATCGTCGGCGACAACGAGGCGGCCCGGCTGCTGTCGAAGCCGCTGCGGGCGCCGTACAACTATGATTATCCGGTGCGGGCGTGAGGGCGGTCGGGGAGATGGGTGCCTCCCCCGGTAGGCGGCCCGTCCTCTCCCGAGGCGAGCCCACCCGGCCGACACGCCCGGAGCGTGTCCCGCTTCGGGAGCAGCGGGATCTACAGCGAGGTGCCGCTCACCGGGGTCCGCCTGGCGGGCGTTCGCGTTTCGCGATTTGCCCCCAGGAATCGCTCACGCCGCCAGCGGCCGGCGCTCGGTCGGGCGCGGGAGCGGCGGCGGGGAGGGCAACTGGCTGGGCGGCGCTGCCAGCAACCGGGGCGGCCAGGGCGGGCTCTCGACCGTCTCCCATTCCTGTTGGACGCGGCGGGCGACCTGCCGCGAAAGATCCCAGACTCCGTAACCGGTGCGCGAATGACGTGGTCTCATGGTGGCCCCACGATACCCCACCGGGTGGGACATTGGCTGGCCCACCGTCGCAAAGACCGCACTTTGCCCCCCGCGAAGATTCGAAACGGGTGGAGTTGGAACTACGGTGTTCGGGTTTTTCCTGAGCCCAAACCGCCCTGAAGCCAACCGTGCCCACGGCCCCGCCTGCGCGGGGAAGCGGTCAACCGTTCACGGTCACGACTTTTCGCCGCAGTTCAGTTTGACAGGGCGAGGTGTTTTCCGCTCCGGACGCGGCGGTCCGGTTTCGATCGCTCCAGCAGACGATAACGGTCGCCGCGATCTGCGAAGATGTGTTCGGAGCGGGCACCCCGGGAGATGCGCCGCCCCGTGCGTGCTGCCGGCGGCTACTTCACCGGCACCCAGCGCACGGCGTCGACGATGACGTGGCCGTCGGTGCCGGTGTTCGTAATCGTCACGGTGCCGCTGCGCTCAAAGCGGTAGCGGCCGACCGAGCCGAAGTGTCGCTCGATCGGCGGGGTTTCGCGCTGGTTGAGCTTCACCGTGGCCTGGCCGCCGGTGTGCTTGATCGTCACGGGGACGTTGGTCGCGCGGTTGGCGTTGCGCGTCCACGCGACCTGCACGTCGTAGTCGCCGGGCGCCGGAAGCGTCGCGGTGAATACAGCCGAGGCGCTCCCGTCGCGCGCTGCGCCGTCGTGGCGGTAGCCCTGATGGATGCCGCCGCCGAGATGGGAGGAAGCCCACGAGCCGGTGACGGCCGCCTCGGTGTCGTCGACCAGCACGCCGGCAAACGCGGTGCGCGGCGTGCCCGTCGCGCCGGTGGCGCCGGTTTTGCCCGCGGGACGCGGAGGCGGCGTGTAGTCGAGCACCTGCCGATCCGCGGCGAGTCGCGCCTGGAGCTTCGCGTACGGCACGTCCTGCACCGCCGTGCCCGCGGCGATCGCGAGGCTTGCGGCGGTGGCGGCCGACTGGCCCAGCACCATGAACACGGGCTCCATGCGGATGGAGCCAAAGGCGATGTGCGTGGCCGATAGGCACACCGGCACGAGCAGGTTCTCGCACTCGGCGCGCCGCGGCACGATCGAGCGATAGCTGATGGGGTAGGGCGGGAAGCCGCCCACCTGCACGTCGCCCTCGTTGCGCACGTGGCCGTTGGCGTCGACGTGCCGCTGCACGTGGTGCGAGTCCATCGTGTAGGCGCCCATGCCCACCGAATCGGTCACCTTCTCGCGCTGCTGGCAGTGATGCTGCGTCATCACGACGTCGCTGATCATCCGCCGCGCCTCGCGCACGTAGATCTGCTCCTGCCAGCCGGCGCCCTCGGTGAACTCGTCCTTCGTCATGCCCCAGCGCGAAATCTGCGCGCGGATTTTCTCCGGCATGCGCGGGTGGTAGGCCAGCGTCCACATCAGGCCCTGCTGGTAGAGGCGGTGGCGGGCGACGATCGCCGCCCGCTCCTCGTAACTTGCCTCCGGATACGTGTAGTTCTGACCGATGAAATCCGTGGAGAAGCCGAGGCGGTTGTTGGTGTCGGTCTTGCGGTTGGGCATGGCCGAATTGATCCAGGGCAGGCCGGTCTCACCCGCCTCGTAGTTGCGCAGCAGCAGTTCGTACCACTGTTCGTTGTAGCCGGCGGGTTGGGCGAAGGGGATGCGGTTGTCCGGGTGATCCGTCAGGCACATGCGGAAACAGTAGGCCTGGACGCGTTGATCGCCGGCGCCCTCCTTGCCCGGCCCGAGGGGATCGATGAACGGCAGGAGCCCGCTCCCCGGGCTCCCGGGCACGATGTAGGGATCGACGCCCCGCACGAACTGATGATGCCGCGCCTGCGCGGTCTGCACGCCGTTGAGCGTCTCGCCGTATTGCGAGTTGGCCTCGCGCCCGACGGTATAGCGCACGCCGGCCGCGGCCATCAGGTCGCCTTCGTAGGTGGCGTCGATGAACATCTTCCCGGCGAACACGCGGCCCGACTCCATCGTGATGGCAACGATGCGGCCGCCTTCCTTGCGCACGCCACGGGCGCGGTCGAGGCGCTCGCTGCGGACAACCTCGAGGCCGGTGCCGGCAATCCAGTCGCGATAAACCTGGAGCGCGGCGGACGGCTCGAAGGTCCACATCGTCTCCTCGCCCGGGGCGGTGCGGGTCTGGCCGGAGTCGCGGTATTCCTGGCGCGTCTGCCATTTCCAGGCCCGGTCGTTGGCGTAGTGCTGCGCGATGCGCCGGTAGAATTCGCGCGCCAGGCCGCCGATCACCATCTTGTTGCCGATGTCGGTCTGGCCGAGGCCGCCGGTGGTGAGTCCGCCCTCGCGAGCCGAGGGCTCGATCACAATCACGGAGTGGCCCATCGCCTTCGCCTGGAATCCGGCGACGAGGCCGCCGCTCGTGCCGCCGTAGACGACAAGGTCGCGGGAAACGGCTGGTGCCGCGGCGAAGGCGGCGGCCGAAGCGGCGAGCGCGGCGAGGCACCAGAAGGAGAGGGAGAGGGGTCGGGCGGGTTTCATGATCAGGCGGAGTGGCCGGGAGGATTTGCGGTCGGGCCACGCCACGCCATGCCAAAAGTGCGAGCCCGGGGTGGCCCGGGGGGGCGCCGCCGGGAGAAATGCGGTGCGGGGAACGGGTCCCGCTTCTGACGAAGCGGGGCACGCGGCCCGTGGATGCGTGGCGGCAACGTCCGGCCTGCCTCGTGGCTCGACCTCGGGGCGCGGCGTGTGTGAAGTCGGCGCCATGCTCCGCCGCCGATCTGTCCGCATGGTTTCGTCTCACGCGATTTGCCTGCTCGCCGCCTTCGTCGCGCTCACGGCGCCGTTCCCCGCGAGGGCGGCGGCGAAAGGCAAGGCGGCGAAAGCCGAGACCGACACCGCGATGCCCGGGGCCGACGTGCCGCCGGGCAAGGTCTACACCTACAAACACTCGGGGGACGCGCCGCGGCAGCTTGAGATCTACTTTCCGCCGGGCTGGAGCCGAACGGCGCCGCGCGGGCCGGGTGTGATCCTGTTTCACGGCGGCGGCTGGTCGGGCGGCAGCCTGACGCAATTTCGCCATGCCTGCCGTTACCTCGCGAGCCGCGGACTGGTCGCGGCCACGGCCAACTACCGCATGTTGACGCGGGCCGAGCGCGAGCGGCTCCCGGCGGGCGAATCCTACAAGCGGGTGTGCGTGACCGACGCCAAGAGCGCGATCCGCTGGATGAAGCAGCACGCGGAGGAGCTGCGGATCGATCCTGCGCGCCTCATCACCGGCGGGGGGTCTGCGGGTGGACATATCTCGGTCCTCGCCACGCTGACTCCGGGTCTCGACGACCCGGCGGATCCGCCGGGTATCGACACGCGGGTCGCCGCCTACCTGCTCTTCAATCCGGCGTTTCGGGCCACCGATCGCGAGGATCCTGCGATCGACGTGCTCGCGCATCTCGGGCGCGGCCTGGCGCCGGCGGTGATCTTCTTCGGCACCGAGGACGCCGCGTGGAAGCCGGGCACCGATGCGCTTCTGACACAGCTCCGCGCCCGCGGCGAAAGCCGGGCGGAGCTTTGGCTGGCGGCCGGCCAGTCGCACGGTTTCTTCAACCGCCCGCCCTGGCAGGACGTGACCCTCCGGGAGGCGGATCGCTTCCTGGTGCGACTTGGCTTCCTGCGCGGCGAGCCCACATTGGCGTCGCCTGCCGGGGGCGCGACCCTCACGCGGGGGCCGTAGTTCGCGGCGATTGCCGGCAAACCGGCGACCGTTCCCGGCCAAGGAACGCGCAGCAATGCCGCTGGATTCCGGCTTCGCCCGGGAGTGTAATCGGGCCGATGAACGCACGCCTTACCTCCTCCCGCGACGCGGGTTTCGCCGCCACGTCGCTCACGCGCCGGCAGGCCCTGGGTACCCTGGGATTGCTCGGTTTCCTCGGTTCCTCCGCCTGGGGGGCCGAGAAGAAAAAGAAAGTGGGTGGATCCGCGAAGAAGCCCGGCATCGCGCTGCAGCTCTACACGCTGCGCGAACCCGCGAAACAGGACCCCAAGGGCACGCTCAAGCGCGCGGCCGACATGGGCTGGCGTTATGTGCAGTGGAGCGGCATGCCGGCGATGCCGGCCGACCAGATTCGCGCCGCGCTCGATGCCGCCGGCCTCAAGGCCATCGCCGCCCACGTGAGCATCGAGGCCTTCGAAAAGAACTTCGATCAGGAGGTCGCCTTCTGGAAGACCGTCGGCGCGCTCGATGTCGCCCCCGGCGGGATGATGAAGGACTGCCTCGCCGATCTCGCCGCCTGGAAACGCGGCGCGCGCCGCCTCGACGCCCTTGGCGCCAAGCTGCGCTCCGTCGGTATGCGACTCTCGTTCCACAACCACCAGATGGAGTTCGAAAAATTCCCCGGCGACTCCCGCACCAAGTACGATGTCCTCATGGCCGAAACCAAACCGCAGAATCTCGCCGGCGAAATCGACATCGCCTGGGCGCTGGCGGCGGGCGTCGATCCCGCGGCGCTGATTCGGCAGCTCAAGAACCGCTGTCCGGTCGTCCACGCCAAGGACGTCATCCCGAGTCCCGCGGACAAGAAGCACAAGCTCGTGCCGCTCGGTCAGGGGGCGGTGAATTGGAAGGACGTGTTCGCTGCGGGCCGCGCTTCAGGCATCGAGTGGTACATCTACGAACAGGATCGCGGTGAGGGATCGGTCTGGGACTTCACCCGCGCGAGCTACGACTGGCTGTCGAAGCAGGCGCTGTAAACCGGTGTCAGGAGAACCCCGCTCCCTGATCGCGGTGGCGCGCGATCGAGGAGCGAGGGGTGGGAGGCGGTTGCGCCTCAGAGGGCGTCGCAAAAATCGGATTTCTGGAGGGCGGCGCTCCGTCGCCGCCGCAGTCCGACGAGCGGCGCTGACGGAGCAGCGCCCTCCGAAGCAGGAGGTGTACGTGCCTCTTGGACACCCTCTC
>CAZDGC010000122.1:16582-19346 GCA_964504885.1 uncultured Opitutus sp. | reverse complement strand
AAGTGGCTGGTTTTGAATCGACCCTACCTGGCTGGTTTTGACCGACCCCTGACAGAGCGGCCTTCGCGATAATACTCGAGCTTGCGCAGGACGACATATTCCGGTGGGGCGACGGCGAGATGGAGTTGGGCGGCGGGATGAAGGGGTCTGCCGGTTGCATGTTGCGGATCTGAAGTCTGCGCTGCCGGTGCCGAACACGATCCGGGAAGTGCAACGTGCAACAGGCTGACCCCGGAAATCCCTCGCGGCCAACGTAGAGTATCTCGCGGAATAGCGAAGCGCGAAGCCGCCCCGCCCGACTTCGCCGCCTCGCGGCTTCGCGGGAGCCCGGATTGCCGGGGCCGAGGGGACGCCGCTTAGCGCGCGCGCAACGCGCCGTCGAGTTCCACCGCCTCGCCGGCGCGGAGGCGCAGCGCCACCTCCCGGTCGCCCCAGCGGACGCGGCTGGGCACACCCGCCGTCGACTGGAGACGGGCCGAGGTGAGCTTCCCGCCGGCCCAGGCGAGATCGACTTCGAAGCCACCGCGCGCCCGCAGGCCCCGGACGCTGCCATCGGCCCAGGCGGCCGGCAACGCAGGCAGCAAGTGGAGGAGGAAGCCGCCGTCCTCCGTGCGCAGGTGCGACTGCAGCAGCATCTCGGCGATGCCGGCGCAGGCACCGAAGTTGCCGTCGATCTGGAAGGGCGGGCAGGCGTCGAACAAATTCGGATACAGGCCGCCCCGCCCCCGCTGGCCGGTGTACGGCGAGAGCAGGTTGCCGAGGATGAGCAGCGCGTGGTCGCCGTCGAGGAAGCGCGCCCAAAGGTTGGTCTTCCAACCCATGCTCCAGCCGTTGGCCGCATCGCCCCGGTGCAGGGCCGACTGGCGGGCCGCGGCAAACAGTGCCGGATCGCGCCAGGTGATGTCATCGCCGGGATGGACGGTCCAGAGATGCGAGACGTGGCGGTGGGTGTTCTGCGGGTCGTCCTTGTCCTCGAGCCACTCCTGCAGTTGCCCGTGCCGCCCGATTTGGTTGGGGGCAATGCGGGCGGCGAGCGCCGTCAGTTTTACCGCGAAGTCCGCGTCGACGCCCAGGAGCTTGGCCGCCGCGGCCGTCTGCCGGAACACGGCGCGGATGATGGCGTGGTCCATCGTCGGCCCCATCACGAGCCCACCGTG
Source organism: uncultured Opitutus sp. (assembly GCA_964504885.1). GTDB lineage: Bacteria > Verrucomicrobiota > Verrucomicrobiia > Opitutales > Opitutaceae > ER46. The sequence goes on along the minus strand of CAZDGC010000122.1, from coordinate 18,189 downwards.
CTCCGGGGAATTGGAGGGCCCGCTGATGAGGTGTCCGGTGAGCGGATCCTCAAAGAGAAAATCGGCATAGAACTCCGCCGCGCCCTTGAGGAGCGGATACGCCTGCCGCGCCAGGAAGGCCCGATCCTGCGTGAACAGGTAGTGCTCCCACAGGTGCGTGGCCATCCAGCCGCTGCCGGTCACCCAAATGCCGTGGTTGGAGGCGTTGATGGGGGCGGCGCCGCGCCACAGGTCGAAATTGTGGTGCACCACCCAGCCGCGGGCGCCGTAGTGCTCGCGCGCCACCTCGCGACCCGACTCCGCGAGATCCGCCAGCGCGGCGAAGAGTGGCTGGTGACACTCGCCGAGCGCCGTGACCTCGGCCGGCCAGTAGTTCATCTCGGTGTTGATGTTGCAGGTGTACTTGCTGTCCCACGGCGGCCGCAGCTTGTCGTTCCAGATGCCCTGCAGGTTGGCCGGCTGCCCGCCGGGGCGACTCGACGCGATGAGCAGGTAACGGCCGAACTGGAAGACGAGCGCGGCCAGTTGCGGATCGTCCCCCCGCGCAAAGTCGCGGATGCGCTCGTCCGTGGGCCGGGCGGCCGCCGCGGTGCGGCCGAGATCGAGGTCCACGCGGCGAAACAGTGCCCGGTGATCCGCGAGGTGTGCCGCGTGCAACTGCTCCCACGACCGGCCCGCGGCGTGGCGCGCCAACGCCCGGGCCTCTGCCGTCGGATCGGCGGAGAGCTCGCGGTAGTTTTTGAAATTGGTGGCCGCGACGAGCCGGATGACGATTTCCCGCGCCCCGGACACCTGCAGGCCGGCCGGTTTCGCCTCGACGCGTCCGCCGATCGTGTCGACCCGCGCGCGGCTTTCGAAGCGGACGCCCTCGGGTTCGACCTGCCCGCGGAGCACGAGCGTGTCCGGGCCCTCCGGGGTGACCTGGTGGTCGCGATGGGCGCTGCCCAGCCGCACGAGGCAATCGATGCCGGCGGGGCCCTCGGCCGTGACCCGCACGACGATGACGCGATCGGGATGCGAGGCGAGAACCTCGCGGCGATACTGGGTCGCGCCCGCGCGGTATTCGGTCACCACCAGGGCCGCATCCAGGTCGAGCCAGCGGCGGTACTCGCGCACGTCCGGCGCGTCAGCGAAGTCGAGCCAGAGGTCGCCACAAGGCTGATACGCTCTTTGGCGCAGCGGATCGCTCATGAACTCTTTCAGGCCGATGTCTTCGGCCGCCTTCTGCCGCGCGCGGGCGGCGACGAGCTTTTCCCGGGCGGGCGCGGACCCGCCCGTGGGGTCGAGGGCGAACGCCTCGCGCTCGAGTGCCCGCATCTCCTGCAGCAGCGCCCGCAGCCGCGGCAGCGCCTGCACCGCCCCGGGGCGCGCGTACGAGTGGGGCCGGCCGGTCCAGACGGTGTGCTCGTTGAACTGGATGTGCTCGGTCGCGATGCCGCCAAAGATCATCGCCCCCATGAAGCCATTGCCCACCGGCAGCGCCTCCTCCCACACCTTCGCGGGGGCACGGTACCAGAGCACGTGGGCGCCGGCGGGGCCGGCGGCGGCCCCCTGCACCGGCCGGGCCGGCGGGGTCGGGGCCGGGGCGGCGGGCAGCGTGGCCAGCG
>CAZDGC010000122.1:0-16572 GCA_964504885.1 uncultured Opitutus sp. | reverse complement strand
AGCGGTTTCACGGCGAGGTGGCGGGAGGGGGCAGGAAGCGGCGTTTGGCGCCAGGCTGACGAAAACGGCGGCGGGAGCGAGCATCAGCGGATGCGAAAACGAGGCGCCTGGCTTTAGACGCAGCGGCCGGCGTTTTGGCTGGGTCGGTAGGGTAATAATCTCCGATTTGATCCGCGTGGCCAAAAACACACTCGACATGGCGCACCACCGGGCGGAATTCACGGGGACGTGCCGCCGGTTGGCGGCAGATGTTCGTTTCCCCTCATGTCGTCCGTCGAACAGGCCCGCTGGTTCTCCGAGCACGGGGAGCCCGAAAGGGTCAGGCCTAAACTATTGCGTTTAGCCCGGCGAAGGGGTTATCGCTTGACTCTTGACCGAGCGACTGGCCCGGCGGGCGCTCGGGCTGGGGCGCGGGCCAAGAAGGTCTGCCTGTTACAGGTTACACGAGCGACCGGCACGCGTCTCCATTTCGCCGGCCGCCAAAAGCCATCCACTTTGATATATCAATCGGACCCAAGCCCGGCAGGAGGGGAGGACGACGAAGCCGTCGGACCCAAATTGCTGCTACCGCTCGAACAGCCGGTCATCCGTGAGCAGCCAGACCCGATGAAACTCCTCCTCGGTGCGCAACCGTTCGACGGCGTCCTTGAGGCGCGACAACAAGGCCGCCCGATTGGGTTGGGCCAACGTAATGGCGATCACACCCGCGTGCCGGTCGGGAAACCCGGACAGGGTCAGTCCGCTGATGGCAATATTGGCTGTCTGAGCCGCTGGTATGCGCGGGTGACTGGCGGAATTGGCGGGCACGGGCACCCGGGCCGGCTGAATGTCGGTCGATCGCTACGGACCTTGCAATCAGCGGACTGAACCCGTGGTCTCACCCCAGTCGCCTGTTGCGTCCCCGCGCGCGGCGCTGGGTGGCGCCGTTCGTTCTCCCGACCTGGGTTGACGTCGTGTGTTTTTCGTGTGTTCATCTGCCATGATTAAACTCAAGACCGTCAGTGTCGATCTGGCCGCCTTCAAGCTGCTCAAACGGGCCAAAGGCCCGCGCGAATCCTACGGCGACGTGGTGCGCCGTGTTTTTGCCGCACATGGCGAGGCGAATTACGACCCCTCCGCGCACGTCGATGCGTTGTTTGCCGAGTTCGGCGGTCAGGGACTATTTTCCGCCTCAGGTCGCGCCCGCGTGGTAGCGCGGCAGAAAACCCCGCCGCGCTCACGGCGCCCTGCTCGTGCTGTTTGACACCAGTTTCTTCATCGATCTCGAACGCGAGATCTTCGCCGGCACACCCGGGCCGGCGGGAGCTTTTCTCGCGACCCAACGCGGGCACGCGAAATGGGTGGCAACGGTGACGCTGGGCGAATTTGCAGTTGGCGGCGCCAGCGGGCCGGCTCTGCGCCGGTTCTTCCGGGGCTACGTGCCCATGCCACTCGGCCGCGAAGATGCGATTTTTGCGGGTCATTTGCAGGCCCGGCTCGCCTTCGAGTTGGGCGAAAACGATCTGTGGATTGCCGGCTTGGCCCTGCGCCACGGCCTCCCGCTCGTTACGCGGGACCAGGCATTTTCCCGCGTGCCGGGGCTGCGCATCCTCGCCTACTGAGGCAGGGGGGCCAAAAGAGTCAGGCCTAAACTATTACAGTTGGCCTGGCGAAGCGGTCATGGCTTGGCTCGTGACCGAGCGACTGGCTCGGGCTGGGGCGAGGGCAAGCCAGACCCGACTCAACGTTTCCGGGGCGGCGGAGCGGACGGCTACGGCGCCGCTGAGATCTCCTGCCAGAGCGCGTTGAGCCCCATCCGGGCGAGCCACGGGGTCATCAATGCTTCGTCCACCCCCGTGATTTCCACGATCGTCCGAATGTCGGCGGGATGTTTGGTGGAGCGGCCTTCGCGATAATACTCGAGCTTGCGCAGGACGACGTCGAGATCGTTGGTCACGCGAGGCTGGCCGTAGAGGATGGCGGCGGTCGCACCCGTAACCATGTAGGGCGCGCCGATGGCCTCAAGGCGCGCGACGAAAAGGCTCAGTTCATCCGGTGCGGGCATGGAGGATGCGGTCGGCGACGGCGTGGCGCACTTCGGCCTCCGTCCAGGTCGGATGGCGGTTGCGAAAACCGGCGGCCAGGAGCGAGCGCATGGTCTGGTTCATCCGCAGGGCCTGAGCGAGCCGCTGTTGGGGTGTCAGCGCGCGGCAGATGGCCACTTGCCGCTCGCGGGCAGCGAGCTCGTGGGCGGTTGCGGCCAGGGAGGACATGAAAACAGGGTAAGCCGCGGCGTCCAAGCGGCAAGAATTCGTTCCCCAGGCCGCGCTCCGACTCCGGCGCGGGCGCCAACGGCGGCGGCCAAGAGGATCGCTTTGCGGTTGGGGCGTTATCAGCGCCTCAGACATTTTCAACCACGGATGAACACGAATGGACACCGATAGGGCGATCTTCATCCGTGTTCATTTGTGTCCATCCGTGGTTCTCTGGTTTAAGAGACCTGACCTGTTCACCACGAATCTAGGAGTTCAAGGACTCTAGAATCCCAACCCCCAAACCCGGACGCTGGAAATCCCTCCGAAAAGGCAGGCTATTCTGCCTCGCAACACTTGCGCTCCAGCGTGCGCAGTTGCGTGATCAACTCCGGCTGTTCCTTCACCGCGGCAAGGGGTTCGAGGTTCGCATAGACATAGGGCCAATCCAGGGCACTGCCCTGGCGAATCAGGATCCCCTCGACATCGATCCAATCCTGCGGGCGGGAGGCGAAGGCCTTCATCACCAAGAGATCCTCGGCCGAACAGATTCGCAGCACGACGTCTTCGGCAAAGCGATAGTCGGTGGCCCGCGCAACGGCTTGTTCTTCGAACGGCAGGCCGCCGAGCGCGATGTCCACTTTGAAACCGGCCTTCGTCCGGATGGGCAGCACACGGTTGCGCAAGGCAAACGCCATCGCGTCCGGCACGAGGGGCTCGAAGGCTCGCAGCAGCGCGGCCACGAACGGTTCCTCTCCGCCGAAACCGGTGAGGAGGGTGAGATCGACGTCTCGGGTCATGCGCTGTTCGCCCCAGCGCAAGAGCGCCATGCCGCCGATGATGCAATAGCGCCAACCCTGACGCCGGCAAAAGCCGTCGATCTCGCGCGCGGCGTCGAGCAAGTCAGGCATGCCGCAACTTGCCGAACCAGGCCTGCTGCTCGACCAGTCCCGTCGCGGGGGAAAGATCGATCCCCAGGCGCTGCATGAGATCAGCCGTGGGAATCACTGCCGGGATGCTCGCCTGATCGCTGCGGCGGATCTCCTCGCGACGCAGGGCCTCCAACTCCGGGGCGGCGCGTTCCCAGGAGAGGATGCGCTCGCGCAGAGCGGCGGAGGAGGAACTGGCCATGCCTGGAAGATGGCAGAAAGCAGCAAGATGCCAAGTGCCGTCTGCGAAACGCCCCTCTGGTTCCAACGCCGGGTCACCCCCCCAAAAAGCCCGGCCCGGGAAATCTACTGCGGCGGGCTACGCCTCTGTCGCCGCGCGCGGAAAGTTTTCGTCGAGCAAGGCATTCGGAAGGGGTCATGGCTTGACTCTTGACCGAGCGGATGGCCGGGCGGGTGCGACTCACGCCGCGATCCCGGGGGGGGCACGGCGGGGATCGCCGGCCCAGGCGGCGGGCGAGCGGCCGGCCCGGCAGACGGACCATTTTACGATATGCCGTAAGACGGTCTGGACTATTTTACGATACCGGCGATTTTGGTCCGGATGACGCCGGCCCCGCGACTCTACGATCGGATCCTGGCGGCCCACCTGCGGGAGCACCGCCAGATGGCTTGGGTGAGCGGCCCACGGCAGGTCGGCAAGACGACCTGTGGCCGGAAATTGGCGTCGCACTACCTGAACTGGGACAACAGCGATGACCGGCGCGTCATCCTGCGCGGGCCGGCGGCGGTGGCGGAGAGACTGGAACTGGCCACCTTGCAGGCACGGCGGCCGGTTGTGGTCTTCGACGAGCTGCACAAGCACGGCCGCTGGCGGGATTTCCTGAAGGGCTTTTTTGATGTTTACGGGGACCGGGTGCGGATGGTCGTCACGGGAAGCGCGCGTTTGGAGGTTTTTCGCCGCGGGGATGACAGCCTGATGGGGCGCTACTTCCCGTTTCGGATGCACCCGTGGTCGGTGGCGGAATGCCTGCGGACCGCGCCGTCCGACCAGCCGATCCACGCCCCGCAGTCGTTGCCCGACGAGGAGTGGGAGGCGCTGTGGCGGCACGGGGGATTTCCCGAGCCCTTTCTGCGACGCGAGGCGCGTTTCACCAACCGTTGGCGCACGCTGCGCCACGAACAGTTTTTCCAGACCGATGTCCGCGAGGTCGCCCAGTTGCAGGAGCTGGCGACGTTGGAAACGTTTGCCACGCTGCTGACGGAGCGCTCGGGACAGCAGTTGGTTTACGCCAATCTCGCGCAGGAGGTGGGCGTCGCCGTGGACACCGCCCGCCGGTGGGTCGATCTGTTGGGTCGCCTGCACTATGGGTTCCTGGTCCGGCCCTGGTTCGCCAACGTCGCCAAGTCCCTGCGGAAGGAGCCCAAGTGGTTCTTGCGCGACTGGTCGGGGATCGACGAGGCCGGCGCCCGCGCGGAGACCCTGGTGGCGTGTCATCTGCTCAAGGCGGTCGAGGGATGGACGGATCTGGGACTGGGGCGCTTCGAACTGCGCTACCTGCGCGACAAGCTGAAACGGGAGGTGGACTTTCTCGTCGTGCGGGATCGGAAGCCGTGGTTGCTCGTGGAGGTGAAGTCCTCGGAGCGTGCGCTGTCGCCCGCCCTCGGATATTTCCAGGCGGCGACGAAAGCGCCGCACGCCTTCCAGGCCGTGATGGATCTGCCGTATGTCGAGGCCGACTGTTTCGCGGAGCGAGGGCCGACGGTGGTGCCGGCGCGCACCTTGTTGAGCCAGTTGCTGTGAAGGGTGCCGGGTGCGCGATCCGACGGGGTCACATCGCGACTCTCGACTGTACCTGGTCAGGACTGCCATGACCGAGGCCAGCTCCGGCCGGAGGGTCGTGACTTGCGGGCAAGCCGAACGGGTCTGCCTGTTGCATGTTGCAGATCTGAAGTCTGCGCCGTCGGTCGCGAACGTGATCCGAGAAGTGCAACGTGCAACCTACTGACTCTGTGATCACGCCCCCATGCTGTAGTGGTGGCGGGCACTCGGACTGGGGCAAGGGCTCCGCCCATCGGTCAGTGGCCGATCGGATTGCGCCACTTCAACCCGCGGAAGCGCGAGAAGTCGGCATCCGTTGAATGGAGCACGCAGTTATGCTCCACCGCCAGCGCGGCGAGGTGGGCGTCCGAAACCAGATTACCCACGGCGTTTCCGCTCCGCAGCATCTGCTGGAAAAGGGACCAGTGCTGATCGCCGGGCTGGATCACGCGCACGCAGGGTTGGTCGAGCCAGCTCTGCACGCGTGCGATCGCCTCCTTCAGCAGCAGCGGACGCTGGTGCAGCCGGGCATTGGTGCCAATCCGGACAAAGGCGCTCAACACCGGCCAACACAGCGCCACCGGCTCCAGGCCGCTGAGTTGATCATCCCACCAGGTGCGCGCCGCTTCATGATGTTCGGACAGGCTGTCCTCAGCATAAAGGAGCAGGTTGGCGTCCACGAGAATCATGAATGGTCCTCGCCCTCCCCGGCGGCGATCAGCTCGGAGATGTTGTCGTAGCTGAAGCCCTGGCGGAGCCCAAGCGGGCGCGCCCTGGTCACATAGGGTTTGGCGGCCGGCGGCGCCAGAATCTCATCCAACCCCACCCGCAGCGCGGCGTTGATGACCTCCTTGAAAGGTTTCCGCATCCGGATCGCGCCTTGCTTCGCCTTTGCGGCGACATCGGGATCAAGCGTCAAGGTGGTTCGCATCAAGGCATCATGATGCTTGAGCTTGGTGGGTCAAGGCGCAGCCGATTTCCCGGCGGCACAAACATCGCGATGCTTGACCGGGCCTGGTGCGTGCGGCGGTTGGTAGTGGGTCGAACCGGAGGAGTTGGCTGGAGGGGTCCAGGGGAACGCCTCCGGATCGCCACCGACTGTCGCGCGAGGCAGGGGCTCGCGCGACAGGGAAATCGGCTGGCGGGAACTGCGGTGGAACCGTTTCCTGATGGGACGATGAGTGCGCTGTTACTCCTGCTCGGTGGCCTGATGTTGCTGATTCTGGGCGGCGAGATCCTGGTCCGCGGAGCGGTGAGGATCGCGGAGCGCGCCGGCATGTCGCCGCTGCTGATCGGGCTGACGCTCGTTGGTTTCGGCACCTCGACGCCCGAACTGGTGACGAGCGTGCAGGCGGGATTGGCCGGTTCGCCCGGCATCGCGTTGGGCAACATCGTGGGCTCGAATATTGCGAACATCCTGCTGATTCTGGGCCTGGCGGCGCTGATTCATCCGGTGGCGGTGGGTACCCTGGCGCTCAAGCGCGACAGCGCCATGGTGCTCGTCACCGGGATGGCGTTCTGGGCGGTGATGGCCTGGGGGATGCTGGGTCGGTTCGCGGGCGTGGCTTTCCTGGCGGCGGCGGCCGGTTACGTGGTGTTTGCCTACCGGCAGGAGCGGGACGCGGCGCGGGTGGAGACCGGCGGCCATACGGCGGCGTTCGAGAAGGCGGAGGCGCACGATGAAGTGGTGCCACGCCCAGGGAAAGCGACGGCGGCCCGGGGGGGGATCGCGGTGGCGGCCCTGGCGACGGTGGGTGGGCTCGTGCTGGTCGTGCTCGGCGGCGATCTGCTTGTGCGGGGCGCGGTCTCGCTGGCGCGGAGCGCGGGCGTGGCGGAGGCCGTGATCGGACTGACGCTCGTCGCGGTTGGCACCTCGGCCCCGGAGCTCGTGACTTCGACGGTGGCGGCGTTGCGCGGACACGCCGACGTCGCGCTCGGCAATGTGCTCGGTTCAAACATCTACAACATTCTCGCCATCGGCGGGGCCACGGCGTTGATGGCCCCGGGGGAGGCGCCGGGCCGCATCGTGCGGTTCGACGCGCCAGTGATGATGGGGGTTTCGGTGCTGTTGCTGGTGTTTGCGGCGACAGGGCGCAGGATCAGCCGCGCGGAAGGCGCGGTTTTCGTGTTGGGCTATGCCGCGTATGTCGCCGCCCTGTGGCCGCGGTAGCGGGTCAAGCGGACGGCGTCAGGTTGCGGGAGGCGATCGCGCGCACCTGACGGAGCCCCACCTGCGGGTCGCCGGCGAGGTGCTTTCCCCCGGGGGCGCGCTCGGGATTCCGTGCCGGGCCCGCAAGCTGACCCTGTCGGGTGCGCCACCATTTGTAGCCACGTGAGCGAGTGGGGGTGAGGCTGGGGACGTCAACTCGCTCCCGCCCGTCGCTACGAGGAGATGGCGACGACTCGCTTCCGCTCGTCGCTACGCGGGCTCACCGTGGCGTGAACCGCACCGTCAGCGACTCGAAGCCGTTGACGCGCGTGTAGGCGGCCTCGCGTTCCACGTTTTCATGCGCGGCGAGCACGGTGATGGCGGCGACACGGTCGACCAGCGCCTGCAGGAGCGTGCGCACGATCAGCCGCGCGTGTGGGGCGCCGAGGCAGAGGTGCGGGCCGAAGCCGAACGAGACGTGCGGGTTGGGCTTCCGATCGAGGCGGATTTCCTCCGGCGCCGGGAAGACGGTCTCGTCGAAATTCGCCGCCGCCCACGCCAGCGACACACGGCCGCCGGCCGGGACCCTCACGCCGTGCACGTCCGTCTCGACCGGGCACACTCGGCCGATGTGTGTCAGCGGCATAAAATACCGGAAAAATTCCTCCCCGGCGTGCACGAGGCGCCGCGGATCGGCGCGCAGCCAGACGAGCGCCTCCGGGTTCCGCCCGAGGTAGGCGACGATGTTGGAGATCGTGTGGATGATGGTGTCGCGGCCGCCGGCAAAGGTGAGGTTGGCGAAACCCATCCTCTCGTCGCGCGTGAGGCGGCGGCCGCGGTAGGTGGCGTGGGCGAGGGCGCTGAAGAAATCCTCCCCGGGCTGGGCGGTCGCGCGGTCGAACTGCGCGTGCAGGTAGTCCTCGAGCACGGTGCCGGTCTTGAAGTCGCCGCCGGTGGCCTTGAAGACATGGATGCCCCAGCGGATCCAGGTGTCGCCCTCGCTTTCGGGCACGTTGAGCAGGTGGGTGAGGGCGCGCGACTGGATCGGGAGCGAGAATTCGTTGACGACCTCGATTTCCGGGCGGGCGAGGGCGTCGTCGAGGTGGCGCGCGATCAGCGCCTCGATCCGCGCGATCACCTTGGGCTGTTTGGCGCGCTGGAAGAACGGTTCGACGATGGCGCGGTATTCGGTGTGCTCCGGCGGGTTGGTCTCGATCGGGAGCTGGCGCATCGTGCGCACCGCCTCCTCCGAGGGGATGGGCACGCGGAACGGGGCGTCGGAGCTGTAGGTGTGCCAGTCGCGCGCGGCCTCGCGCACGTCGGCATGGCGCAGGATCATGGGCAGCGTCTCGCCCTGGAACGGGCAGCGCAGCACGCCGTCGTTCCGCCGGGCGTCGCGGAACGGATCGTGGGGATCGGGGCTCGCGGGCATGCGGCGGACTAAGGGCCGGGGTGGAGGGAGCGGCAAGATTGGATCCGCGGGAGCAGAGGACGGTCTCCGCACGATCGATGGGGACTAGTCCGGCGGCAGTTTCTGCGAGGCCAGTGGCAGGTAGTCGCCTTCGCGCACCATCCAGGCCCCCAGGCTCGCCCGCAGGGTCCTCTCGACCTCGGCATGCTCCGGCTTCCCGGCGAGGTTGTTCAACTCATGGGGGTCCGCCTTGAGATCGAAAAGTTCGAACACCGGACGTGGCGTCTCGAACAACAGCCGCCGGTGCAGCCGGCTGAGCGTGCCTGCCTGGCTGGCGGCGGTGAGTGCCTTCCAGGCGGCGGTCCCTGTCGCGTCGACGGGCGTGTAGGCGCGTTCGGGCAGGACGTTGTAGATGAGCCGATGACGGCGTGAGGTGACCGAACGCGAGAGGTCCAGACCGTCGGTCCGGGTGACGGGTCCAAAGTGCCATCCCCGCTCGGCGAACACAAAGTCGCGCCCGGCGAAGACCGCCCCTTGGAGCGCGGGAAGAAAGCTGACGCTGGTCATCTTCGGCGGTACCGCCAACCTGGCCGCTCCGAGCAACGTGGCCGCCAGATCTTCGCCGCTCACGAGCGCGTCGCACTGCGAGCCGGGCTTTACGACGCCCGGCCAGCGCACCAGCAGCGGCACGTGCGTCCCGCGGTCATAGAGCGTGCCCTTCCCTCGCCAGAGCGCTTCGCCGTTGTCGCCCATGAACAGGACGAGGGTTTTCTCGCGCAGTCCCCGCCGCTCCAGCACCTCCATCAGCCTGCCGAAGCCCCGATCGAGTTCGTACACATCCTGCAGAAACTGTCCGTAATCCTCGCGCACCTCGGGCAGGTCCGGCCAGTCCGGGGGCAACACGAACTTGGCGGGATCGAACATCTTCTTGTCCACGTTCCGACCCCACGGCCGGTGGGGCTGGTTGAACCCGAAGTAGAGAAAGAACGGCTGGCCGGCGGGCACCGTCGCCAACGTGTCGCTGAAGCGTTGCGCCGCCTGCGCCAGCCCGGGCTCACCCTTGGTGCTGGTGATGTTCACATGATCGAAGCGCTGCTTGAGGTAGTTCAGCCCCGCCTCCTCGAGCGCCGCCGCGATCTCCGGTTGCTCGCGCACCCGGCCGGCCAGATGATGATAACGTCCCTCGAGCCCGACCCAGTAGCCGGCCCGCCGGAGGACGTCGGTGAAGAAGACGGTGTCGGCCGGGGCCGGCTGCGCAAAGCGCGTGACTCCGAGCGCGACGGGCGAGCGGCCGGCAAACATCGACGTCCGCGAGGGCGCGCATTGCGGCGAGGTGGTGTAGGCGCGGTTGAAGCGCATGCCTTCCGCGGAGAACCGATCGAGGTGCGGCGTCACCGCATTAGGGCTGCCGTAACAGCCGAGATGCGGCACGCTGTGGTCGTCCGAAAGAATGAGCAGGATGTTCGGGCGGACATCAGCGGCGGCGGACGCAACCGCGGTGGACAGCGCCAGGCCTGCGGTCCCGAGCGCCGCCACGAGCTTCCGCCAGGGGTTTCGTTGAGTCATGGAGTGGGACCAGAGGAACTTCCCGCCCGAAGAACACAACCCCTTTGGGCGTGGGCTGTCACCTCCGCGTCCGTGGGCGTGCCAGGGCGTCGTCAACGCGCGGTCCGCGGCTCCGCCACCGGCGGTGGGGCGGTGGCGGGCGGGCGCGGTTTGCCGTCGTGCGTGCGCGGCTCCATGATCTCCACGCGCGTGCCGTCGGGGTCGTAGTAGTTGATCTGGCGCTTGCCGTTCACGCCGGCCTTGAGCTCGGTCGGCGGCTTGCTGCCGGGCGGGTAGGGTCGCTGCGCGAGCACGGCTCCGGCGGCGGCGAGGCCCGGCACGACGAGCGCGGCAAGGGCGAGGGGCAGGTGCGCGGCGGATTTCAGGAAGTCGTGGCGGCAGCAGGAGCTCGTGCGGGGAAAGTAGCCGACAGAGGCCGGATTGGAAAATCTCTTGCGCGAGCGAGCCGGAGTTCGATGGCCGCGTGCTGGGATCGCGCCAGCATTGGCGGACGCGGGAAGGGCGCGGCTGACGCGATTCGCCGGTCCACCTTACCGGCGAATTACGACGCGGCCATCTCCTTAACGGGGAGCAGCCTCGTTAGAACTTATACTTCGAGCTCAGCGAGATGACCTGGGTCTCGTAGTAGTTCTGGTAGAGGGTGGAGTACCCGCCGCCTTGATTGACCTGGGTGCGCAGGCCCATCCGGTTGAAGAGGTCGCTGGCGGTGAGATTCACCTCGAGGGCATTCTTCAGCCACAGGGTTCGCAGGCCGAAGTTGACGCCCCAGCGGGACAACTCCGCGCCCTGGGCCGTGGCCTTGCTGGAAAAGTGAGTCCCGCCGATCTCACACTTCACCCGGGGCGAAATCGAAATGAGGTTGTTGGTCTTGATCAGCCACGGAGTGTCGCGCTGGGAGGTGATTACATAGGTCACCGGAGTCGGGAAATCGATCTGTCCCGTGTAACCTTGGATGCGGTTGCGGTAGAGGTTGCCGTTCAGGTTCAGCTTCCACGCCTTGGTGACGTTCTGATCGAAGTTGAGCTCCAGTCCCGTGTTGGTCGCCTCGGGCACATTGCTGTACCCTTTGACGGTGATGTTGGGGTGCGTGGGGTCCTGGATGTAGATACGCGTGTAGTGATTGGAGATCTCCTTGTGATACGTGGCGGCATAGAAGGAGCCGCCCGGCCAGGTCAGGCGGTAGGCCAGTTCCAAGGCGCTGGTGAGTTGCGGCCGCAGTTTGGGGTTCCCAATCTTCAGCAACTCGGGGTCGTCGTACTTGGGAAAGATGCGCAGGATGTCCTCGCCGGGGCGATCGATCCGGCGGTTGAAGAAGAGTGACACGGCGTTGTTCTGATCCGCCTTGAACGTCAGCCGGACATTGGGGAACGGCTTGAAATAATCGTAAGCGTCGTCCCGGAAGTACTGGTTGGGGGCGAATCGGTAGCCCACTTTGGTGTATTCGCCGCGCAGCCCCGCCTCGACGTCCCAGCGCTTGAATTCCGACACCAGGTTGACGTAGGCGGCGGCCAGATCCTCGTTCCATTTGCTCCAGTTGCCGTAGTCGAACAGGAGGGCCGTGTTGCCCGGCGAGCGTGTCAGGGTGTAGGTGATGGGCATGCGCCGGAACCGGGCCTGCATGCCGGCCTCGAGGCGGCCGAACGGGAGCGGCTTGAGGTAGTCGGAGCTGACCTGGTGCAGATATTCGGGCGCCAGCACGGCGGTCCGGTCGCCGGTGATCGCCGGGAATCGCGCGGTGGCGTCCTGGTACAGGTTGTAGGTCTCGTCCTCCCAGCCCTTGGTGTAGAGGTATTGGGAGTTCAACTCGTGCCCCGGTTGGACAAAGCGAAACTTGTGCTGGAGCGTCACGTTGGTCAGCCCTGTGCCCTCGCTCTCCCGGAAGCCCCACTTTCTGATCGGGGCATCGTACTGCCGGTTTTCGAAATACCACACCTTGCTGGTGTCGATGTGCCACTCGTAGTCGTACAAGCCGAACACGGTCAGCGTCTGGTTGTCGGCCAGGTACCAGTCGAATCCCGCCTTTACGTTGTAGTGGTCCTGTTTCCGATTCTCCGCCACCTGGCTCTCCACCCTGTCGCCATTGGGATAGTACCGGGTCGAGAATTCGTTGTTGGGCAGTTTCTCCTGGTTCAACCAACTGGACTGCAGGAAGAGGTTAATCTTGGCCGTCTTGAAGTTCAGGTTCAGCGAGGGCGAATACTTGGGGTTCTGCGCGTAGCTCGGCATGCCGGTGGGCAGATCGGCCCGGCGCCGGGTGAGCTGGCCCATGCCCAGGGTGAAACCGACCTCGCCGTGCAGGCCGGTTTTCTGCTGCGGCTTGAGCACGATGTTGACGATGCCCGCCATACCCGCCGCATCGTATTTGGCGGAGGGGTTGTTGATGATCTCGATGAATTCGATCTGCGAGGCGGGGATATTCTCCAGCCCCTTCTGATTGCCAAAGCCGGTGAGAGCCGACTGCTTGCCGTCGATGAGGATCGCGACCTTGTCGCTGCCCCGGAGTTGCACCTTGCTCTCCTGATCGATCGTCACGCCGGGCAGTTGTTTCATGGCATCGAGCGCCGAGCCGGCGGCACTGGCGATCATCTCGGCGGCGGAGAAGCTCTTTTTGTCCAGGGTATCCGCCACGGTGAGTCTTTGCCCGGAGACCGTCATCGCCCCCATCAATACGGGTGAGCGCTGCAGCGTGATATGGCCGAAATCGAGGGTCTTGTTCAGGTTGCCGATCACAAACTCGCGTTGGTGCGGGTCGAAGCCCGCCATCGCGACGGTGAGTGTGTACACTCCGTTGGGGAGGTTGGTGATCGCAAACCGTCCTGCGCTGTCGCTGGCGGTGGCGGTGACGGCCGTGTTCCGCTGCGAAACAGAGATCGTGGCCAGAGGGACGGACTCTTTCTCCGGGGTGACGACGTGGCCGGAGAGGGTTCCCTGGGCGTGCAGGTTCAATCCAGCCAGGGCATACAGGGAGAGCAGCAGGAGTTTTCGCATGGTGTGGTGTCGCCGCGATTGACGCGCGAGATGCTCTCATGGCGACGCGGGGAAGAAAAGATAACAGGAGTGTAATCCGGGCGTGGGGGAATTGTTACGCTCGCGCCCGACAGACGAAGGCGGGTCGCGTCCCAAATCGGACGCGCGGTGCTATTACCTGGCGTCGGTCTTCTTTCCGCTCTCGTTGCGCCTGCCGCGAGGTAAGCTTTGGTTCGTTCGTTTCCCTGAACTGTCCTGCTTGTCCCCCCGTCCCCCTCCAATCCCGGCAAACCCATGTCTCCCCGCCAACTGCTCCTGCTCCTGCTGCCGCTGCTGTCCGCCGCCGACGCGCGGGCGGCGGAAAATTACGAGGCGTTGCTGCCGCCGGACGCGCAGCGGCTGCGGCTCGGCGACGCCGCGCCCGCATTCAGGCTGCCCGGCATCGACGGGCGCACCTACTCGCTGGCGGACTTCCCCGCGAGCCGCGCGCCGCTGCTGCTGGTGGCGTTCCTTTCCAACCACTGCCCGTACTCGCACGCCGCGGAGACGCGCCTCATCCCGATCGCGCGGGAGTTCGCCGCCCGGGGGCTCGCCGTCGTCGCGATCAACCCGAACAGTCCCGACAGCGTCTCGGTGACCGAGCTCGGCTACAGCAAGTACAACGATGGCTTCGACGACATGAAGCGTTATGCCGCCGAAAAGGGGTTTGTTTTTCCCTACCTGTACGACGGCGAGCACCAGGCGGCGGCCAAGGCCTATGGCTGCCTCGCCACGCCGCACGTCTTCCTTTTCGATCGCGAGCGCCGGTTGCGGTACGCGGGGCGCGTCGACGATTCGCGATTCGAGGAGCTCGCGAGCGTGAAGTCCCACGACCTGCGCCACGCGATCGAAGATCTCCTGGCGGGCCGGCCGGTGGCGGTGCCGGAGACGCCCGTGCTCGGGTGTTCGACCAAGTGGAACTACAAGCGCGCCAAGGTCGCCGAGGCCGACGAGAAGTGGAAGTCCGAGCCGGTGGAGCTGGCGCGGATCGACGCGGCCGGGGTCGCGCGCCTGGCGAAGAACGACTCGAACCGCCTGCGGCTGATCAACGTGTGGGCCACCTGGTGCGCGCCGTGCGTCGCCGAATTCCCGGCGCTGGTGTCGCTGGCGCGGCGGCTCGGCAACCGGGACTTCGAGCTGATCACGATCTCGATGGACGACCCGAAGCAGGAGGCGGCGGCGAAGCGGTTCCTCGAGCGCCAGCACGCCGCCACGCCCAACCGGCTGCGGCGGCTGCTCAAGCCCGAGGGTCGCACCACCACGAACTTTCTCTACACCGAGGCGGGCGCCGACGCCCTCCTCGCCGCCCTCGATCCCCAGTGGCCCGGGCCGTTGCCCCACACGGTGCTGATCGCCCCTGGCGGCCAGATCGTCTACCGCAGGAACGGCCCCATCGATCACGACGAGGTGCTGGCGAAGATCCTCGATGTCCTCGGGCCGTACTACCGGCCGTAGGATCCGGGGATCACGGTGCGGTCCGGGCTCGCACGCGCGCCTTCATCTCGGCAAGCGACACGGACGAAGCCGGGTTTCGTCGCTGTGCTGCGAGTCGTTGTTCCACCAAGGCCTCGTCTGAGGCAGACATCGCGGGTTCGTCCAGTTCGAGTGCGCGGCGGAAGACCGATCATTCCGGCAGGAACGGTCGCAGCGCCTTCTTCGCCTTCGGGTTTAACGTGATGATCCGCTGGCAAAGAATGGGCCAGTCGGCGGTGGTGTCGTTGTTGCCCTGAAAGCGCTTCCGGACAATCGGGAGATCGCGGGTCTGCGCCTCCCGTGCCAGCGCTGCGAAGGTGCCCGCGAGGAACGGAGTGGTACTCCTCGGCACGTGCCTCATCGTCGACCCGGCGGGTGTGGAGGGATACTGCGTGATCGCATGCGAGTCCCGCCTCCGGTACCTCTGCGCTGTTCTCCTGGTGCTCCGTGATGAGAATTGACGCCGTCCCCCCGATTGCGGCTGCGCCGCCCCGGGCATCCGTTCCCTGACAGGCAGCATCAACCCTGGCCTGTGGTTCGCGTCCGCTCCTTGACCGGGTTTGGCCGGTGTCATACACGTATGACATGCCCATCCTTTCGCTGCGCCTCTCTCCGCGGGAACTGGCCGAGGTTCGTCGCCGGGCCCGCGCCGCCGGCCAGAATGTCTCCGCGTACGCGCGCGGCGCCCTCGTGCCCGAACCACCGGCACCGGCTGGCCAGCCACGTCTCGTCCGCGACCGGGCCACCGGCTCGCTGGTCCTGAAGTCGCCGCCCGGCGCCCCGAAGATCACGCCGGAGCAGGTGCGGGAAATCCTTGCTGACCTGCCGTGAAGTACCTTCTCGATGTCAATGCGCTCCTCGCGTACCTGATCGAGGCGCATGTGCACCCCAACGCGGCAACCGCAACCGAAGGATTCCAGAAATCGTGAAATCGGTCATCGGTCATTTTCAATCTGTCATTGGGAAGGCCGGAACGAGTGTCCCAATTTCAAGATGACCGATTCCCGATGACCGATTTCAAGATCTTCGAAATCGTCGCGAAATTGATCGAAGTGGATCGATAGCAGCACACCCGTGCCCGGCGGTGGGTTCTGGGGCTGACGGCCAAGGACACCATCTTGATCGCTCCCTGGGTTGAAATCGGCTGCCTGCGCGTTGGCCTGCAGACCCGGCATCTCGAGAGTCGCGAAATGGGTTTGGAGCTCCTGGCTGGGATGGCGGCCGGAAAGGCGGTGGTTGTCTTCATCCCCGACGACTCCCGCGCGGCGGATCTCCCCGGCTGGGCGACTTCTCCCGCCCGATTGAGCGATGGCCATCTCTTCGCTTTGGCCGCGCGGCACGGCGCTGCGCTCGCCACCTTCGATCAGGGCATCCCCGGCGCAGGTCTCATCCCGTAGCCCGGGCCGGCACGGCCACTCCGGCGCCGGCGGCTTCCGACTTCACGCGTCGCCGCGCGACCGAGCCGTTGCCACTGCGTTCAGGGATGAAGCCGCTTGGCTCCGGCAAATCCCTCGGCGCTTCGAATCCGTGGGGATCGCCTCTGGTCTCGGCCCGGTGCCCGCCTGGGACGGAGTCTGCGCCGGAGGATTGGCTGCAAACGCGATGCGCCAGGGCAGAACGGCCGGGCCGCGCCCCCAGGCGCGCGGCAAATCCACGACGGCAGGCGGAGCTCCTTCTCGCCTTCTTTCGGCTCACCTCCGGGGAATGGGAACTGCATCCGGTGCTCGATCCAGACCGATGGCCCCGTTCTTCGGCGAAAAAGGATCCGTGTAAGGTGCAGGCTCCGACGCCGCCCGGAATCGTGCGAGCGGCGCACGGAGCCGCGCCCTCCGATTTGGCCAGGGTGACGCCGGGCGCGGGCGGCTCGACGGCCTCATCGCCCGACTCACGCACGCTTGTCGCCGCCCGGGTAACCGGGCCCGCATCCGGGGAAGTTCACGCGCGGCCACGCCGCGGAACCCCGTGCGGGAGAAATGTAATATCGCCGGCCGGGCGGGGTTTCACCGGCTGTATCCAACCATACATCA
>CAZDGC010000121.1:0-19731 GCA_964504885.1 uncultured Opitutus sp. | reverse complement strand
TCAGTACGCCTTTCGCGAAAATGCCACGGGCATTTTCGTTTAGCAGCCTGTCGAGTTGGCCCCCGCGCCTGCCGGCGCAGCCAGCGAGTACCAAAGAATGTTGTCTTCCAAGTCCGACAGGCTGCTAGAGACCGAAGGCTACGTTTTCAGCTACTGGGTCGACGCTCCCGTGAAACGGGTGATCGTCGTAGAGATCGAGCGCGATGAATAGGCCAAGTCTGTCGGCGGCCGGTCGGGGATGATCCTCGCCGCGATGCAACGGAAGGGTAGGCTGGTCGAGTCTCCGTGTGATCCCGTCCTGCTCTCGCCAGACCGCCATGACACTCCGCCTCTCCCGTCTGTTCGCCGCCGCCGTGTGGTCGGCGGCACCGCTGGCCGCCACTGAGCTCGCGTCGCTCAAGGCGTCGTTTCTCACCCCGTCGCCGGAGACCCGGCCAGGCTGCTACTGGTATTGGATCAACGACAACATCAGCCGGGACGGCATCACCCGGGATCTCGAGGCGATGGCCCGGGTCGGGATCGGGCGGGCCTACCTCGGGCATATCTTCAACCACCAGGGCGCGAAGGACACACCAATCGGGAAAGTGCCGTTCATGAGCGCGGCGTGGTGGGATGCGTTGCAGTGGGCGGTGAAGGAGGCCGACCGCTGCGGTGTGGAGATCGGGTTTTTCAATTCGCCCGGTTGGTCGCAGTCGGGCGGACCGTGGGTCACGCCCGGCCAGTCGATGCGCTACCTCGCGGGCAGCGAGACGGTGATCGAGGGCGGGCGGCGGATTGACCAGGTGCTGCCCGTGCCGAAGATCGAGACTTTCCCGAAGTCAGGCGGAGCGCGGCCGGTGCCGACCGGCGATCCCTTTACCGAAAGGGATTTCCAGGACGTGCGGGTGATCGCGTTCCGTCAGCCTCAAGCGGAGGCCGCCGACCTCGACCCGCGCCAGGTGCGGGTTTCCGCGAGCAGCGTCGAGCAGGTCGACCGGTTGTTCGACGGCTCTGCGGAGACCGCGGTGAAGATCGGCCCGAAGGCGCAGACGATCGAACTCGTGCGCGACGACGCGACGCCGGTGCAGAGCCTGCGCCTCGAGCCCGTCGAGCAGCTTTACACGCTCACCTGCGTAGTGACGGCATCGGACGACGGCGCCGTTTTCCGCGAGCTGACCCGGCACGTCGAGGAGCGTGGCCACCAGGGACCGCGCAACAAGGATCCGATCCTCGTGCCGTTCGCCGCCACGACGGCCAGGCACCTCCGGGTGACGCTCTCCGCGAGCCGGCCGGTGGCATTTTCCGGCCTGGCGCTGAGCCGCCGCGCCGTGCTCGGCCATTATGTGCGCAAGCAACTGGGCGAAACCAGTCCCTCCGTTCGCCCGCGGTGGGATGCCTACGTCTGGGGCGAACAACCGGCGCCCGCCGCGAGCAGCGCGGTGGACTCCACGCAAGTCGTGGACCTGAGCGACCGGATGGCCGCCGACGGCCGCCTGGTTTGGGACGCCCCACCCGGACGCTGGGTCGTGATGCGCACCGGCATGATTCCCATCGGGACGCAAAACCATCCCGCCAGCCCGGAGAGCCGCGGGCTCGAGGTGGACAAGATGAACCGCGCGCACGTCCGCAGCCTGTTCGACGGCATGGTCGGCGAGTTTCTCCGCCGCACCCCGGCGAGCGAGCGCCGGGCGCTGAAGTATGTGATCGCCGACAGCTACGAAACCGGCCCGCAGAACTGGACCGACGGCCTGCTGGAGAAATTCGAGCGACGCTTCGGCTACCCGGCCACGCGCTTCCTGCCCTGCCTCAACGGCCGCGTGGTCGACAGCCCGAAAAAGTCGACGCGCTTCCTGTGGGACTGGCGCCGGCTGGTGGCGGAGACGATCGCGGTGGACTACGTCGGCGGCTTGCGCGACGTCGCGCACGAGCATGGCCTCACCCTCTGGCTGGAGAACTACGGCCACTGGGGCTTCCCCTCGGAGTTTCTGCTCTACGGCTCGATGAGCGACCAGGTCGGCGGCGAATTCTGGGAGAACGCCGATCCACGCAACGAGGTCGAGTGCCGCGCCGCGGCGAGTTGCGCACACATTTACGGCCGCACCGACGTCTACGCCGAGGCCTTCACCTCCAACCGCAATTTCCGGCAGAGCCCGGCGTCGCTCAAGGGCTGGTGCGACTGGGTGTATGGCGCGGGCATCAACCACCTCATCCTGCACGTCACCATCCACCAGCCCGAGGAGCGCCCGCCCGGCATCATTCAGTGGTTCGGGACCGCCTTCAACCGCCACAACACCTGGTTTGAGCAGTCGAAGGCGTTTCTCGACTACACCCGTCGCTGTTCGGTGCTGCTCAAGGCCGGCCGGCCGGTGATCGACGTGGCCTACTACATCGGCGAAAACGCCCCGTCCATGATGGGCCCGCGCGAGCCCGCCCTGCCGGACGGGTATGACTTCGACTACCTCAATTCGGACGTCCTGATGCATCGCGCCCAAGTCGTGGACGGGCGCATCGCCGTTCCGAACGGTCCGTCCTATGCCGTGCTGGTCCTGCCGAAACAGTCGGTGATGCGGCCCGAGGTGGCGGTGGCGATCCGGCGCCTCGTCCGCGCGGGCGCGACGGTCCTCGGACCGCGACCGACCGTCAGCCCGTCGCTGGCCGGGTATCCGGCCTGCGATCGCGAAGTCGAGGCGATCGGGGCGGAGGTGTGGGGAGAGGTCGGCCGCGGCGGGTTGACCCGGCGCAAGTTCGGCCAGGGAACCGTTTACGACGGCGTGTCGCTCGAACAGGTGCTGGCCGAAGTTGGGGTGGGCCGGGATGTGGCGATCGAAGGCGAGTCCAACTTGCCCTGCTCCGCCTCCGATCCCGAGCGGATCGGCCTCGGGGAGCGGGGCGGGATCGTCTTCAAGCATCGCTCCGCGCCCGGCGGCGAGGTGTATTTCCTGGCGAATACCAGCGATCGCCCGGTGGAATTCACGGCGTCCCTCCGGGTGGCCGGGCGCCAGCCCGAACTCTGGAACGCCGACACCGGCCGGATCGTCCCGGCGGCCGCGTTCCGCCAGCAGGGCGGGCGCACCGTCCTCCCGCTCCGCCTCGCTCCCACGGAAAGCCTCTTCGTCGTCTTCGGCTCATCGATCCCCGCGGACGCCACCGGGCCCGCGGTCTCGAACACACCGGCGCACGTCGTCGCCGCCGCCCTGGACGGTCCGTGGCGCGTGCGGTTCCAGGGGCAGGGTGCACCCGCGGACATTCAGTTTGCGTCGCTCACCGACTGGGCGGAGCACCCCGACGACGCCATCAAGCACTACTCCGGCACGGCGGTGTATGAAACGAGTTTCACCCTCGCGACCGCGGGGCGGAACCAACGAACCGTCCTCGAACTCGGCAACGTCGGCGTGATCGCGACCGTCGTGGTCAACGGCCGGGAGGCGGGCACGGTCTGGGCCCCGCCGTGGCAGGCGGACATCAGCCCATTGGTGACCGCGGGCACGAATTCGCTGCAGATCCGCGTCGCCAACACCTGGAACAATCGCCTGGTCGCCGACTCCACGCGGCCCGAGGGACAACGCCAGAGCTATGTCTCCCAGGCGTACGTCTTCCCGGCCAGGAGCCCGCTCCTCCAGGGCGGCCTGCTCGGCCCGGTGCGCGTCATCCGCGAGCCGTGAGCGGCGCGGCTTGGGGACGTCTGCGGTGTCATTCTCCCGCTTGCGCAGACCGCTGCCCTTGGTGGACGAGGCTTCCAGCCTCGTGTTTGCGGCCGAGGCAACGAGGCAAGATGCCTCGTCCACCGTGAATGACACCGCCCTGATGCGCTTCCTCCTCGCTCCCTTCTGTACTTGTACTCGCGGAGCGGGGTCGCCCCACTTTCAACTTCGCCCCGCTACTTTGGTTAGCCGCCAACCTTCGCCCCTCATGAGCTATCCCCGCCGCTCCTTTCTCGCCACCGCTGCGTCCGCCGCCGGCACCGTCGCCCTCGGAGGCGCCTTCGCCCCGTCCGCCCTCGCCGCATCCGCGCCGGCGCGCCTCCGTCGCCGGCTCGCGATCGCCACGTATTCATACTGGCACTTCAAGACCGCCAAGGTCCCGATCGAGACCGTGATGGACCGCGCCGCGGAACTCGGCGTCGCGGGCGTCGACATCCTGCACCGGCAGATGGACCTCGCCGAACGCGCCCCGCTCGACGCCGCGGGCCGCGCTTACCTGAAAAAGCTGAAGCGCCACGCCTTCCACCGCGGCCTGGAGATCTGCTGCGTGTCCACGCACCAGAGCTTCGTCAAAGCCGACCGCGCCGAGCTCGCCGCGGAGGTCGAGCACACGAAGAAGTGCGTCGAGCTGGCGTATGAGCTCGGGTGCCCCGCGATCCGGATCAACACCGGTCGCTGGGGCACGACGAAGAGTTTTGACGCCCTGATGGCCAACCGGGGCATCGAGCCGGTCCTGCCCGGCCACACCGAGGACGAAGGCTTCAAGTGGTGCCAGGACGGAATCGAGCAGTGCCTGCCCACGGCGGAAAAGTGCGGCGTCGTGCTCGCGCTCGAAAACCACTGGGGCCTCGCGCGCACCGCCGCCGGGCTGTTGCGCCTCCTCAACTCCCTCCCGTCGCCCTGGCTCGGCGGGTTGATGGACACCGGCAACTTCCTCGAACAGCCCTACGGGCAACTCGAGGCCATGGCGCCCAAGACCGTGTACGTGCAGGCCAAGACCTATGAGGGTGGGGGAGAGTGGTACACGCTCGATCTCGATTATCCGCGCATCGCGGGGATCCTCGATCGCGCCGGCTACCGCGGCTGGATCGCCCTCGAAATGGAGGGCAGGGAGGACCCCGCCACCGCCGTCCCCAAGGCCCTCGCCACGCTGCGCGCAGCGTTGGGGTGAATCCCGTCCGCGGTGGGCGCGGCGTGCCGGCGGGCGAGTTCGCGCTCGCCTTCTTCACCCGCCCGGTCCCTTTCGCTTTCCCTCTCATCCCATGCTTCTCCTCCGCCTCTCACTGCTCCCGTTCCTCGCGCTCCTCGCGGTCGCCGCTGGCGCCCTCCGCGCCGCTGACCCCGCCACCGGCACCGTGACGGGCCGCGTGTTTAATCCCGCCACCGGCAGCTACGTCGCCGACGCCGAGGTGCGGATTGCCGGGACGGTGCTCGTTGCCGCGACCGAGTCGGACGGATCGTTCCGCCTCACCACTGTCCCGGCCGGTGCCCGGCGCCTGACCGTCACCTACACCGGCGCCCGCAAGGTGGATGTGGCGGTGGAGGTGCGCCCCGGCGAGACCGTCACGCGCGACGTGGAACTCGTTTCCGCCGCCGCGGGGGCGGCGGCCGGCGAGGCCCTCCGGCTCGACGCCTTCATCGTCAGCTCCGAGCGCGAGGGCAACGCCAAGGCCATCATGGAGCAGCGCCGTTCCATGAACCTGACCAACAGCGTGTCCTCCGATTTCTTCGGCGACGTCGCGGAGGGCAGCGTGGGCGAGTTCCTGAAAAACCTCCCCGGCGTCGACGTCGACTACGTCGGCCCCGACGCCCGCGGGCCGCGCCTGCGCGGCCTCGATCCGCAGTACGTGGGCGTGACCGTGGACGGCATGAACTTCGCCAGCGCCGACGGCCTGCAGGCCACGGGTGGCGGGGCGCGGTCGTTCAGCTTCGACCAGGTGTCGGTCAACAGCGTCGATCGCATCGAGGTCAACTACACCACCAGCGCCGATCAAAACGCGGACGCGCCCGCCGGCACGATCAACCTGAAGACCAAACGCGCCTTTGAGCGCAAGGGCCGCCGCCTCTCCTGGCAGGCTCACTTCATGGCGAACGGTGCGGATTTCACGCCGCGGCGCACCTACGGCCCCGGCGACACCCACTCCTACAAGTTCCGCCCCGGCGGCATCCTCGAGTATTCGGATGTCTTTCTCGGCAACCGCCTCGGCCTGGTGCTGAACATCAGCGAGTCGAGCCAGTATGTCGCGATGAGCCGGGTCAACCACACCTACAACGCCACCCCGACCGCCGCCGACCCGCGGCCCCGCGTGATCACCGGGGTGACCTTCCTCAGCAATCCGCGACTGACGGAGCGCTTCACGCCCACGCTGACCCTCGATTTCAAGGCCACCCCGGCGCTCGTGCTTTCGCTCACCGCGATGTACAACCTCTTCGACGCCTACATCGATCAGCGCCAGCTCGTCTTCACCACCCCGGGCGGGCGCAACGCCATCACCGGCGACGGCTTGAACCACTTCAGCGTCGTGAACGGCGGCGGCTCGCTCAACCTCACGCTCAACCACAGCCACAAGATCGTGCAAACCCGCACGGTGTCGCCTAAGTTTGAATACCGGCGGGGGGGCTGGCAGTTCAACGGGGCGCTCCTTTACACCATCTCCAGCAACCAGTACGTCGCCCTGCCGCGCGTCGGGCCGGTGTCGCTGACGACCAACGCCCTCACCGGATTGAACTGGCAGTTGCATCGCTCCTCGCTGCGCGACGTCGACTGGCAGGTGACGCAGACCGGAGGCCGCGACATGGCCGATCCGGCGAACTTCACCCACCCGCGGTTCGGCGACACCATGACCTTCGCGGAAAACGAGCTCTGGCAGGGCCAGGCCGACGCGCGGTGGACGCCGGGCTGGCGCCTGCCGACCTGGATCAAGTTCGGGGCCAAGGTCACGGAGGACACCCGCCGCTACCGCACGCCCAACGCGTTCCTGACCTGGCGCTACGACGGTCCCGGCGGCGGCCCGACCGGCAGCTTCGCCCCGTTCGCGTTCCCCGAGAATCGCTGGCAGGTGTTCAACGGGGCCAACGCCCTTTCGCTCTCGGGCGTGCCCCCAACTTTTCCCAACCGCAAGGCGATCAGCAACGCCTTCCGCGACCACCCGGAACAGTTCACCAACCTGGGCACCGCCGCGAACTTCTACACCGCCTTCATCGACAGCCCGAGCTATGTGAAGGAGACGCGGCTGGCCGGCTATGCGCTGGCCAACACGCGGATCCGGCGCCTCCAGGCACAGGCGGGCCTGCGGTGGGAGGAAAACCGCTTCGCCAATCGCGAATTCGACGCCCTCTCGGCCGCGGAGGTGCGGGCCGCCGGTTACACCGTGAGCACGAGCAATGGACGCGCCACCACCATCCCCGGTCTCACTTATCAATACATGAGCCGGCCGAAGAAGACGGACCGCTCCTCGTACGACAACTTCTTCCCCTCCGCCAGCGTCAAGTACACCTTGGCGGAGAACCTCCAGGCGCACTTCGGTTACAGCGCCACCATCTCCCGCCCCGCGATCAACAACCTCGGCGGCGTCTGGGTGTTCAACGAGGACAATCAGACCGTCAGGGTTCCCAATCCCGACCTGCAGCCGGAGCGCTCGAAGAACTTCACCGGCCGGCTGGCTTACTACTTCGAGCCGGTGGGCAGTGCGGCCGTGACCCTGTTCCAGAACGACATTTCCAACAGCGTGGCGACGGAGGAATTCACCGCGGAAGACTTCGGCTACCAGGACGACCCCACTTACTCCACCTATACTTTCATCTCGGTGGGCAACCGCCCGGGCACCACGCGCATCCGCGGCCTGACGCTCGAATACAGCCAGGCGCTCTCCTTCCTGCCCGGCGCGCTGAAGGGCCTGAACGTCTCCGCCAATTACACGCGCACCTACGCGTCCGTCCGCAAGGCCGCGCTGACTCCGCACATGATCGGTGGCACGCTGAGTTACCGCTACCGCCGCTTCGCCCTCAGCACCAGCGGCAAGTGGACGGATACGACCCCGATGAACACCGCCGCCGTGCCCGTCTTCCGCAAGGGGCGGACGATGATCGATCTGAACGGCAGCTACCAACTGAGGACCCGGCTCAGCCTGTTCTTCCAGGTGCGGAATCTCTTCAACATCCCCGAATACCGTTACCAGGTGGATCCGAGCTACCTCACGCAGCACCTGGCCGTCGGCACCTTCTACACCTTCGGCGTGAAGGGTGTTTTCTAGGACGGGCGCAGGCCACGACTTTCGTGGCGTGACTCCTTCCGGCGTCGGATGAAACCGCTCGCGTCGGCGTGCCGGTGGTTTTTGCTCCTGAAGCATGCCGATCGATCGCCGGGCATTTCCCCTGTAATGGCGGGCTCCGCGCGGGCGGCCGAGGCGATGGCGCGGCCCGGCGGTTGTCGCTGACCCCGCGCCCCCGGTGCACGTGCCGGCTCGGCCGCCCTGCCTCCCTTCAATCAACCCCTGCACCATGAAACCCCGCTCATCCCCCAGCCTCCTCCGGCTGCTCCTGTCGGTCGCACTTGCCAGCCTGGCCGCGCCTGCTCACGCCGCCGCCGCCGACTCCCCCGCCACCGTCACCGGTCGCGTGAGCAATGTCGCCACCGGCAAGTACCTCAACAACGCCCGCGTCGCCCTCCGCGGCGCGGACCAGGTCGTGTTCACCGACGCCTTCGGCACCTACCGCCTCGTCAACGTCCCCGCCGGGCCCGCCGTGCTCGAGGTGTTCTACACCGATCTCGATCCGCAGGAAATCGCCCTGACCCTGCGCGCCGGCGAGACGCTGGAGCGTAACGTCGAGCTCACCAGCCGCAGCCGCTACGGCAGCGACGACGTGCTCAAGCTCGACGCCTTCGTCGTCGCCTCGGAGCAGGAAACCGACAGCCAGGCCATCGCGCTCAACGAGCAGCGCTTCTCGCCGAACCTCAAGAACGTCATGGCCGCCGACTCCTTCGGCGACGTGCTCGGCAGCAGCGTGGGCGAGTTCCTCAAGTTTCTCCCCGGCGTCGCCCTCGAGGAGGACGGCAACGAGGTGCAGGGCGTGTCCATCCGGGGCGCCGGCGGCGCCCGCACGGCCTACACCACCGACGGCTCGCCCCTCGCCACCGCCAACGACGGCGCCTCGCGCAACGTCGACCTCGTCATGCTTGCCCTCGACTCCATCTCGCGCCTCGAGGTCACCAAGGTGCCCACGCCCGCCACGCCGGCCGACGCGCTCTCCGGCTCCGTGAACATGGTCAGCAAGAGCGCGTTCGAGCGGAAGCGCGCCCAGTTCGACTACGGCCTCAACCTCATCGGCAACGGCGAGCACCTCACGCTGCGCAAGACGCCGCAGTCGCTCGGCGATCGCCGCGATTACAAGACCCGTCCCGGCTTCAACTTCACCTACGCGCTGCCCATCCGGAAGACGTTCGGCCTGATCGTGTCCGGCGTGCACAGCGACAAGTACAGCGACACCGCCGTCGCCACCAAGGTGCACAACGCCGCCGGCACCGCCACCGGCGCATCCATCGATCGGCCCTACCTGCAACAGTTCACGCTCAACCACTCGCCGAAAAACCTCACCCGCACCTCGTTCACCCTGAAGGCCGACTGGCGCGTGGGCGCACACGGCGTGCTCTCCTTCGGCGCGCAGACCAACCGCTCCGAGAGCAACCAGGGATCCAACACCTGGGTCTTCAACGTCGGCACCAACGGCGCCCCGTCCGTCGCCGGCGGCGTCCCGCTCAGCTTCGGGGAGGATTACACCATCGGCGCCACCGGCCGCGGCGCCGTCACGCTCACCTCCGCCACCACGCTGCGCCGCCGCACCATCCACGGACTCAACGTCACCTACCGCTATGACGACGGCCGCTGGAAGATCGACGCCGGCGTGAGCGGTTCCGACTCCACCCGCTCGCGCGAACCCGGCGTCTTCAGCGCGATGTCGGCCACGCTCTTCGCCGCCCCGGCGGTGCGCGTCTCGCTGCTCGACGTCGACGACGTGCGTCCCGGCCGCTTCCAGCTTTTCGACCACACCGGACGGGCGATCGACCCGTATGATATCGGCAACTACCGGCTCAACTCCGCCACCGAGCTCGTCCGCGACGACAACCGCTCCGAGATCCGCACCGGCCGCGCCAGCGCGAAGCGGCGGCTGTCGCTCTTCCGCGTGCCGGCGTCGCTCGAGGGCGGCGCGCACCGGCAGACCACGACGCTCGACAGCCGGCTGGTGACGCGCCCGCTGACCTACGCCGGCCCCGACGGCAACACGGCCACGCCCGACCCGGTCGCACCCTTCGCGATGCAGATCTTCCGCGATCAGGACGATCACTTCGGCTACCGCGGCGCGCCGTGGTATTCAGCCGACCGGGCGTGGAACGCGTACCGCGACAACCCCGCGCTCTTCACCGCGACGCCGGCGCAACTTGTCACCGCCGCCTCGACCGAAATCACCAACTCCGAGCGCATGCGGGAGACGATCTCCGCCGGTTACCTGCAGGGGGAGATGCGGCTGTTCCGCGGCCGGCTCAACGTGCTCACCGGCGTGCGCTACGAACGCACCGACGACGACGGCGTGGGCCCGGTCTACAACCCGACCGCCGTCTGGCAGCGCAACGCCGACGGTTCTTTCGCCCGCAACGCCGCCGGCCAGCGCATCCGCCGGCCCGAGGCTGGCGCGGCGGGCTCGATGGAGGAGCTGCGCCTGACGCGCCAGGAGCGCGGCTACCGCGCCGGGCGCTCGTACGACGGCTGGTATCCGAGCCTGCATTTCACCTGGAGCGCCCGCGAAAACCTGCTCGTGCGCCTCGCCTATGCCCGCACCTATGCGCGGCCCAACTTCACCGACCTCATCCCCAATACCACCATCAACGAGGCCGACCTCACCGAGGAGGACATCCGCGCCAACCCCGAGCTGGTGCGCGGTACGCTGACGGTGCGCAACATCGCGCTCCAGCCGTGGACCGCCGACAACTTCGATCTGTCGGCCGAGTATTACACCGTGCGCGGCGGCATGATCGGGGCGGGGGTCTTCCGCAAGGAGATCCGCGATTTCTTCGGCACCGCCGTCCGCGTGGCCACCCCCGAACTGCTCGCGGAGCTCGGCTTCGGACCGGAATATGCCGGCTGGAACATCAACACCAAGTACAACGCCGGCGACGCGCGCATCTCCGGGGCCGAGTTCGATCTGCGGCAGTCGCTGCGCTTTCTCGGCAAGTGGGGCGCGTATTTCAACGTGTTTGCCAACGGCACCTACCTGCGGCTGGAGGGCAACCGGGACGCGGACTTCACCTCGTTTGTGCCGAAGAGCGCCAACTGGGGACTCTCATTCAGCCGACAGCGTCTCCTGTTGAGCGCGCGCTGGAATTACCGCGGAGTGAACCGGCGCGGGGCGCAGCCGGCGTTCGGCCCCGATGCCTACACCTATTTCCCGGCGACCACACGGCTCGATCTCAGCGCCGCGTGGCAGGTGTCGCGCCGGCTGACGTTCGTCGCGAGCGTGAACAACGTGTCGTACGTGCCTGAGCGCACGCGGCGCTACGGCTCCGCCACGCCCGAGTACGCGAAATATACCGTGTTCAAGGAATACGGCATTGCGGTGGGCCTGGGCGTAAAAGGGAGTTTCTGAAAACGCGACGGGACGAGGTGCCGCGCGTCCTGTGTTTTTCCCTTCCAGATGCACACCCCCGGAGCAAACCTCGCGGCCGTTGACCAAGGCTCCCTTCTGCGGGCCCGACGGCGGCCGCTTCTGGTAGCCACGAGCGTGAGCGAGTGGATGCGGAACCGCTCGCTCCCGGCGCCGCCCCCCGCGAGTGAACCCTCGCCCGCTTGGCCACCCTGCAGCAAACTCCGGGGGCTCACGGCCAAGCGACCGCTGCGCGGTCCGGGCTCGTGGAATCGCGGCAAAGTACGAAGCAGGCTACGGGGAATGGCCCCGGCTGCGATTCAAGCCTCGTTGCATCGGCCCCCTTACCAATGAAAGCCCGTTCCCCGCTCACCGTTGTCCTGCTCGCCGTACTCGCGCTCCCCGCCCTCCGCGCCGAGTTCGTGCTCGAATCCGCCCGCCGCCTCCCGGTCGCCGCCCAGGTGGACGTCGTCATCGTGGGCGGCACGACCGGTGCCGTGGCCGCCGCGCTCGAGATCGAGCGCGCGGGGCGCTCCGTTTACCTCGTCGCGCCGCGACCCTACCTCGGCGAGGAGCTCGGGGATTCGTTGCGTCTCTGGCTCGACGGCGAACCGCCGGCCGCCGGTTCGCTCGCCGCGCGAATCTTTGCCGGCGGCAGTCCGGTCGCGCCGCTGCGGGTGAAGAAGACCCTCGAGGAGGCGCTGCTCGAGCGGAAGATCGGGTTCCTCCTGGCGAGCTACGCCACCGAGGCGCTGGTCGATGCCGCGGGCCAGCCCGCCGGGGTCGTAATTGCCAACCGCTCCGGCCGTCAGGCCATCATTGCCCGGGCGATCATTGATGCGACCGACGAGGCGGCGATCGCCCGCCAGGCCGGCGCCCGGCGCCACGCGTGGAACGGCGGGCCGGTGGAACTGCACCGCGTCGTGCTCGGCGGCCAACCCGCCGCGGAGGAGGCGGTGCGCCGGCGCGTCGACTATGCCAGGGAAAAGCAGGTCTACCACGAATACGCGGTGACGCGAAACCTGCCGGACACGGCGTGGAAGACCCTCGTGGAGGCGGAGCAGGCGCTGCGCGACCTGGCTTCCCGACCCGGTCAGGCACGCGCCTCGGCGCGGATCTTTTTTGTCCCTCCGGATCCGGTGGTCGGCCGGCGTGGCGCGGCGGCGTGGTCGGGGTGGGAGCAACCGGCGGACGGTCACTTCCAGCCGGCGGGCGTCGAACGCCTTTATGTGCTCGGGCCGCGGGCCGATGTTCCTCGCTCGGTGGCGGCGCAGTTGCAGGGGCCGGTGCACGCGGAGCGCGCGGGCCGGTGGGTGGGGGCGGCGGCGGCACGTGCGGTGGCGGGACAACCGGCGCCGCGGGGGGTCCACCTGCCCGGCGGTTCCGCCAGTCCGGCCGCCGCCGGCGATGTGCGCGAGAACCTCGGCGGCCTGCGGCCGGCGGGCGACGGGCCGGCGGAGACCGTGGCGGCGGAGGCGCGACCGCTGCCGGTGCTGGGCCGGTACGACGTCGTGATTGTGGGCGGCGGTACCTCCGGGGCGGCCGCGGCGATCGGCGCGGCGCGGCGCGGGGCGAAGGTGCTGGTGGTTGAGTATCAGGAGGGGCTCGGGGGTGTCGGCACGCTCGGGCTGATCGGTCGGCCCTATCACGGTCGCAACGAAGGTTTCGCGAAGGAGGTGCCGTTTCCGAGCGTGGTGGGACCCAACAAGGATCTCACCCTCGACGACAAGATGGAGTGGTACCGCCGTGAAATCCGGAAGGCAGGCGGCGAGGTCTGGTTCGGCGTGCTCGGCGCGGGCGCCTTTGTGGAGGGGGATCGCGTGCGGGGCGCGGTGGTCGTCACCCCGCAGGGCCGCGGCGTGCTGCTCGGCCGGGTCGTGATCGACGCCACCGGCAACGCCGACGTCGCGGCGGCGGCGGGGGCGGAGACGCTGCATGGGGCCGACGCCACCGACCTCGCGTTCCAGGGCACGGGCCTGCCGGCGCGCCGGCCCAACGCCACGTATACCAATACCGATTACCTGCTGGTCGACGAGACCGACGCCGTGGACGTGTGGCGGGCCTTCGTCGGCACGCGTCTGGTGATGCAGGATTCCGACTTCGACGCCGGCACGCTGATCCAGAGCCGCGAGCGCCGCCGGGTGCGCGGCGACCATGTGTTGTCCTACCTCGACCAGATCGCCGGTCGCACCTACCCGGATACGATCTGCTACTCGGCCAGCGACTACGATTCGCATGGCTACCCGAGCGACGACTTTTTCGCATTGCTGCCGCACGACGCCAAGTCGCGCGCGGCCAACCACCCCGCGCCCGGCGGCACCTGTTACACGCCCTACCGCTGCCTGCTGCCGCAGGGCTTCGAGGGCCTGCTCGTCACCGGCCTCGGGATGAGCATGCACCGCGACGCCTCGGCGTTGGTGCGGATGCAGCGCGATCTTTCCAACCAGGGTTACGCGGCGGGCGTGGCGGCGGCGATGGCGGCGGCGGGCCACGGCGCGCTGCGGGCGGTCGACCTGCGGGCGCTGCAGCGGCACCTGGTGGAGATCGGCAGCCTGCCGCCGGCGGTGCTCGACCATCAGGACAACTTCCCGCTGCCGGAGGCGCGGGTGCGCGCAGCCGTGGAGCAGTTGGCGAAGGCCACCAATCCCAAGGGCGCCGGCGAATCCCTCGCGGTGATCCTCTCGCACCGCACGGCGGCGCTGCCATTGCTGCGCGCCGCCTACACGCGGGCCGAGGGCGACGCGCGGCTGACTTATGCGCGCGTGCTGGGCTTCCTCGGGGAGCGGGACGTGATTCCGCTCCTGAGCCGGGCGCTCGACGCCATCTCGGAGTGGGATGGACGGATCCTGCAGGGCAAGATGGCCGAATACGCGCATCTGCCGACGCCGATCGATTCACTGATCCTCGCCCTCGGCCGCACCGGCGACCGCGCCGCGCTGCCGGCCCTGCTGCGCAAGCTCGAGACCCTCGACGCCGAAGTGACGCTCTCCCACCACCGCGCGCTGGCCCTCGCGCTGGAGACGATTGGCGACCCGGCGGCGGCGGAACCGCTCGCCCGCCTGCTCGCCCGGCCCGGAATGCGCGGGCACGCGATGACGAAGGTCGAGCCGCTCCACGACAAAAACATGGAGCTCCGCCGTCGCCTCGGGCCGCTCCGCGAGATTGCGCTGGCGCGGGCATTGTACCGGTGCGGCGATCACCTCGGCCTGGGCGAGGCGATCCTCCGCGAATACCGCGCCGACCTCCGCGGCCTCTTCGTGCGCCACGCGGCCGCGGTGCTCGAGGCCGGCCCGGGCCCGCGGCGGAACTGACGCGGGTCTGGGCGGAAGCGGTCCCTTCCGAAGGGCGCTATGCGGATGTGGCCGGGGTTTCCGGGCTCCCGGGTGCCGCCGGGGGCGGCGCGGTCAGCGCGGCGCGCAACGCCTTGGACTCGGCGGCGAGTTCGCGCGCGGCGGCCAGGAGTTCACCTGAACCGGACACGTTCGGAGCGGGCGAGGGCGCGGGAACGGCGGGCGCCTGTTCCTCGGGATCGCCGAGCCCGCTCTCGCGGAAGCGACGCAGGCGCTCGAGGATCAGGTCGCGGATCTCGGCCGGATTCGTGACGCTGTGAAACCGGCCGAGGTGCATGTCGTCTTCCCGGTCGTGGGAGGAATCTTCCTCGCCGCCTCCGCCGCCAGCAGACTGCACCTTCACGTCGGAGAGGCCGAGCAGGCGCTGCAGCGGGCCTTGTGATACCATCACCTGCTGAATGTTGGCGAAGCTCATCGTGGACTCGCTGATCGTCCAGATCCCATGCCGGATGCGCAGGCTGCGGTCGGTGACCATGTACCAGCGCAACGCGTACTCCAGGCGGGTGAGCAGGAATGTCACGGGAAGCTGCACCAGGTAGAGGAGGACACCGCCAATCTCCAGGCACCAGAGTGCCGTCAGGGCCCACGGAGGGAGGCGGGAAAGGAAGAGAACGATGCGAGTGCGCCAGCCGTGGAACCTTTCGAGCGGGCTGAGCCGTTGCCGCGTTCGTTCCGCCTGCTTCCTCTCCGGCTTGGCACCCCGGGTCAGTTCGGTGAATTCGGCGGCAAACCGGTTGGCAAAGCGATCGATCGCGCTCTCGCCCGCGGCGGGTCCGGGGGCGGCGGCGACGGGCTTGAGCAGTGCGTCCTGCTGGCGGCGTTCCTCCACGCGGTCGCCGAGGTCGGAGAAGACCAGAAACCAGAAGACGATGCCGAGGAGGGCGCCGGCCTGGGCGAGGCCCCACCTGATCAGGCGCAGATGGAGGTAGTTGCTGCCGGCGTGAAAGACGCGGAGCGAGGCCGCGTCGCCGTGCGGCGGGTGCGGTTCGGTGGGCACACGCAGCGCGTGCAGCAGCATAGCGGTGAAGCGCTCGGGCATAGGCTCAGGTCTGGCGGCGGGAGAGTGCTTCGCGCAGCGCCCGCAACTCCGCGGCGGCTTCGCGCAGGGCCAGCACCACTTCGTCGGAGGCGACCGATCCCGCGGCCACCGGGGCGGCGGCCGCGACGCGGAGCGGATCCTTCACCCCGCGCATGCGGGCGTAGAGGAAATCGCGCAGGGGTTCGAACTCCCGGATGCCCTCGATGGTCATCTCGGCGGCGCTGCTGCCCGACGCGGTCTGCACCAGGATGCGGGCGAGTCCCAGCCAGCGTTCGACGAGATTGGACTTCAGGTGGATGTCCTGGATGCGGGCGTAATGCACGATAATCTCCCGGCGAAAGAGGACACCCCAGCTCATCGAGATGCCATCGTCGGTGAACCGGTACCGCATCGTCCGGTAGCGGAAGAAATAGTACGGGCCGGCGAGGACGAGCAGCGGCGGAAAGACCAGGCAGCGGAGCAGGTAGTATTTCAACAGGACCGCGTCGGGCCGTTCGAACGCCTCAATCTGCCGGTCGAGGAACGGATCGCTCATGGCAGGGGACGGAAGCCGGCTGCGGCGGGCGGGGGCAAGCCCGCGGCCCCGGCGGCAGCCGCGGATTGGGTGTTGCAGTACCCCGCCCGTGGCGCCTGCCGGATTGTATTGGGCCGGGAAAGGCGCCACCCTGCCGGCATGAGCCCCTCCTGGAATCGCCGCGAGTTTCTGAAGGCCGCCAGCGCCACCGCCGCCGTCGTGGCGGCCGCCGAGGTCCGGGCCGCCGCCACTCCGCCCGTGCCGCGCCGGCCGCTGGGGCGCACGGGCCGGATGGTCTCGTGCCTCGCGTTCGGCGGCGGCAGCCGCTTCTGTTCGGTGAAGGACGAGGACGCCGCGCAGGCGCTGCTGCACCGGGCCTTCGCCGCTGGTATCAACTATTTCGACACGGCCAGCAGCTACGGCAAAGGGCGCCTGAGCGAGCGTCGCTACGGCGAGTTCCTCCCGGGCCGGCGGGCCCAGGTGTTTCTCACCACCAAGTTGAAAGCCCGCGGGCGGGACGAGGCGCTGCGCGAATTCGAGGAGAGCCTGAAAACCCTCCGCACCGACCACGTCGATCTCTTGCAGATTCACTCGCTGCTCAACCCGGCCGAGGTCGAGGCCCTTGCCCGGCCCGACAGCGTGCTCGCCGCCGTGCGGCAGCTTCGCGAGCAGAAGGTCGCCCGTTTCATCGGCATCACGAGCCACAACGACGGCGACGCGATGGCCGAGGCGCTGCGGCGGTACGATTTCGACACGGCGCTGATGGCGCTCAACGCCGCGCAGGCCGCGAATCCGCTCGCGCAGCGGAAAATGCAGCGGCTGCCCGCCTTCGAGCAGGCGGCGCTGCCGGCGGCGGTGGAGCGGCGGATGGGCATCATCGCGATGAAGGTCATGGCGCAGGGGCAGATCGTCGGCACCGAGCGGGGACGCGCGCCCGCCGCCGAACTCCTGCAATATGGCCTGAGCCTGCCGGTTTCGACGGTGGTGATCGGTTACGATCGGAGGGAGGTGCTGGAGGAAAACATCCGCACGGCGATCGCGTTCACCGCGGCTGACGAGGCCGCCCGGCAGCGGACCCGCGACAAGGTCGCCGCCTCGCAGGGCCGGTGGCAGCGGTTCCTGGCGCACCACGACGACACGGGGCTCGCGTAGGCCGCACCCCTGGTCCTAGCCGTACGGTCGCTCAGGGCGCCGAAAATCATGTCGCTTCCCCGACGTTCCTTCCTGATCTCCGCCCTCGGCGCGGGTGTCGCGGCATCGACGCTGCCACGTCGGTCGATGGCGCGGGTGCAGCGCTCCGGCCGGCCGCCGCGCGTGCTTCTGCGCGGCTCGTGGCAGAGCGTGAACATTGGCGACATCGGCCACACGCCGGGCGCGCTCGCCTTGATCGAGCGCCACCTGCCCGAAGCGGAACTCACCCTGTGGCCGACCGAGTTGGGCCACGGCGCGCAGGAGTTTTTGCAGCAGGCTTTTCCCCGCCTGAAGATCGCCCGGGGGACCGTGATGGGGGGCAAACCCACCACCGCTGAGCTTGCTCGGGCTTGGGAGCATAATGACATCATGCTGCACGGTTCGAGTGCGGGTTTCGGCGCGCGGGCGCACCTCGCGGCCTGGCATCGTGCGACCGGCAAGCCCTACGGGGTCTTTGGCACCACCTTCGATCCGATCAACCACTCCGGCCGCAATGTGGAGGGAAGCACGCTGAATGTCCGCCGCTCGCAGATCCAGGCGCTTCCGCCGACGCATCTCGACGCGGAGACGCGATGGATCGCCGACCACGCCGCGTTTTTGTTCGCGCGCGAGACCACGACGCGCGACTACTTCAGGGCGCAGGGTGTGCACACCCCAATCCTGGAGTATGGGCCGGATACCCAGCTCGCCATGAATCTTGCCGACCACCGTCGCGGTGACGCCTATCGCGCGGCCCACGGTCTCGAGGAGGGACGGTTCATCTGCGTCATTCCCCGTCTGCGCTACACGCCCTATTATCGAATCAACAACACCACGCGCCGGCCGGGCGACGAGAAGAAGGACGCGATCAACCTCCGGACGGTCGAAGGGGACCACGCCAAGCTTCGCGAGATGATCGTCGCTTACGTGCGAAACACCGGCCGCAAGGTGATGGCGTGCGGTGAAATGACCTATCAGGTGCAGATGGCCAAGGAGGTTCTCGTGGATCCGCTCCCGGCCGACGTGAAAGAGAAGGTCGTGTGGCGAGACACCTATTGGATGCCGGACGAGGCGGCCTCAATCTACTCGCGGGCGGAGTGCGTGATCAGCGTGGAGTGCCACTCACCGTTGATCTCCCTCCACCACGGTACGCCGGCCTTCTACGTGCGCCAGCCGACGGATACGTGCAAGGGGCAGATGTATCGTGATATGGGGGCCGACGACTGGATTTTCGAGATCGACGAGACGAACGGATCGCAACTCTGGTCCCGGCTGGAATCGATCCACCGCGATCCCGCGGCGGCGAAAGCCAGGGCCCGGGCGATCATGGCATTCGTGCAGACGCGGCAGCAGCGAATGGTCGAGGCGCTGCGTGAGGCTGTCGCGCGCGCTTAAGCAATCGCCGGCGCCAGCCGGAAGAACGCGCGGGCGTTGTCATGCAGGATGCGGCGTGCCAGGCGCCCGGCGTCGGCGCGGCCGAAGTAGCCGGCGGCCAGCTTCTCCTCCAGCACGCCCCCGATGAGGCGGCGCGCGGTCAGCATGGCCCCGTAGGTCTCCTCGGCATGCCAGTTGTCGCCGCCGATCATCAGGCGGGTTTCGTCGGGCAGCACTTCGATGGCCTCGTGCAGCGCCAGCCGGCAGTGCGACGGGCTGAGCAGGAACGACCACGTGAGATCCAGCCAGACATTGCGGTACACGAAGGCCAGCCCCAGCAGGTCGCGACTCCACGGATACGCCAGGTGCATCAGGAGGAAACGGGTGCGCGGGTGCCGCTCCAGCAGGCCGGCCACGCCGAGCGGGTGCGAACCGCGGATCCGGCCGGTGCCGAGGTGCATCTGCACCGGCAGGTCGCGCTCGGCCGCGAGCCGGCAGAGACGATCGACGATGAAGTCGCCGAAGGCCTTGCGCTCCGCCGGCGGGGGCGACCACTGGCCCCACGCGGCGCGGGCGCGGCGCTCATCGGGTTCGTCGAAATTCACGTCGCGGTCGTAGGCGAGGGCGTTTTTCAGTGCGACCTGGCCGCGGGACGGCATGCCGTCGACGAGGCGCGCGAGGGCGTCGAGGTAGGCGCCGAAGGTGTCGGCGGTCAGGCCGGCGCGGCGCAGCAGGGCGTGCGCGGAGTTGCCGTTGTGGTCGCGCGAGTCGGGATGCCAGCCGAGCGCCAAGGCGTTGGTGCGCATCACGGCGCGGTAGTTCGCGCCGAGGGTGGGGCGCGGGTCGAGCAGGGGATCGTCGTAGGCGTCGGTGATGACGGTCGTGACGCCCGCGCGCGCGAGCACCTCGCGCGTCCAGCCGGGCCGGCGGTGGGCGGCGCGGACGGCGGCGTCGAGCGCCGGCCAGTTG
>CAZDGC010000120.1:0-19759 GCA_964504885.1 uncultured Opitutus sp. | reverse complement strand
CCGCCGCGGCCCGCCGCCCGCCGCCCGGCCGAGGCGCCGCGCGCCGGCGATCGCGCCCGGCCGCGGCAGCGGATCGACCTCGGCGGAGGCGTGGCGCTGACCTTCACCTACGTGCCGGCGGGGAGCTTCCCGATGGGGGGCGAGCACGAGGACGAGCAACCGGTGCATACGGTGAAGATTCCGCGCGGCTTCTGGATGGCGGTGACCGAGACGACCAACGCCCAGTTTGCCCGCTTCGATCCGACGCACGACTCGGGGCGGGAGCACCTGCGCGGCTACGCCTTCGGCGTGGAGGGCTACCCGCTCCACACGCCGGAGCAGCCGGTGGCGCGGGTGTCGTGGCACCGGGCCCGCGAGTTCTGCGCCTGGCTGTCGGCGCGCACGGGCCTGCGGGTGGAGCTGCCGACGGAGGCGCAATGGGAGTACGCGTGCCGGGCGGGCACGGCGACGGCCTTCAGCTTCGGGGCGGCGGGTGCGGACTTCTCGCTCGATGCCAACCTCGCCGACCTCACCACGCGGGAGTTCGCCGCCAACAACTACCTCCGCACCGCGCAGGTGCCGTTGCCCAATCCGCCCCCGGCCAACGACTACACCCCGAAGGACGAGCGCTTCCGCGACGACCTCCTCGTCTCCGGCCCCGTCGGCCGCCTGCGGCCCAACCGCTGGGGACTGCACGACCTGCACGGCAATGTGGCGGAGTGGACGCGCTCGCGGCACCGGCCGTATCCGTATGTCGACGACGACGGTCGCAACGAAGCCGGCGCCGACGGCCGGCGCGTGGTGCGCGGCGGTTCGTGGCGCGACCGGCCGTTCCGGGCCGCCGCTGGTTTCCGCCACGCCTACCGGCCGCATCAGCGTGCGGTGGACGTGGGATTCCGGGTGATCGTCGACGAAGATTGGGCCGAGTTTCCAGCCCCGCCACCCGCCGCCGTGGCGATGGACTCCCGGGCGGACGCGCGGCGCAGCCGGGATATTTCCCAGGCTCCTGCCGCCCGGCAATCGCCTGGCAAAGTTCCGCGCTAACGGTCCATCCCTGTCGGCTCCAGACGGGCGACCAGCGCGCCGAGGCTGAAACGCAGGTAGAGCTCGTGCGACACCCGCCTCTCGCGCGTCTGCGCCTGCGCGAGGCGGGCGCGGATGGCCGGCAGCGCCGGCCGCGCCGGTGCGCCGGCCAGCTCGAGCGCTCGCGCCGCGTGGAGGGCGAGGTTGAGGTCCGGGTCACGCAGCGCCGCCTCGAGCCGGGGCAGGGCCTCCGCGGCCGCGCCCGCGCCGAGCAGGGCGGCGGCCGCCTCGAGTTGCACGCTGGGCGACGCGTCGCGCAGGGCCCGCTCCAGCTCCGTTCGCGCGGTCCGCGCGCCCGCCGGGTTGGCGGTGAGCCCCACGGCGGCCCAGTAACGCACCGTCGGATCGGCATCGCCGAGCCAGGCCCGTTGCCGGGCCGCCGCGCCGGGGTCGCCCACCGCCTCGGCCGCGGCGAGGATGCGCGCGAACCTCTCTGCCCCGCCGGGCGCCCGCAGCAGCTCGTAGGGCGGCCGGCCCGCGGCGCGCGCGAACATCTGCTCCTCCGGCAGGAAGGCGACGTCGCGCACCTCCTCCAGCCAGCGGCGCAACTCGCCGCGCAGTCGCGCAAGGGTGGTCGCGTGGGCGGGATCGGCGGCGAGATTTACCACCTGGTGCGGGTCCGCCAGCGTGTCGTAAAGTTCCTCGCGCGGGCGGGTGGACCCGAGCCAGGCGGTGGGACCGGAACCAAGTGCGCCGCGCTGCGCGGCCGCGCGCAGTTCGCGCCGGAAGGGGCTCTGGTCCGAGTAACCCTCCGGCGGCGCCCAGGAGAGGTGCGGGCGGTAGTTGCGGAGGTACAGCCAGCGTTCGTCGCGCACGCTGCGCGAGGTGTCGAAGACCTCGTCGACGCGATCGCGCGCGCCGTGCAGGTAACGCCGCGCCGGCCCGGCCGCCGCGCCCAGAAACGCGGTGCCCTGGAAGTGGCCCGGGATCGGCACGCCCGCGAGGCTCAGCAGGGTGGGCGCAAAATCCACGAAGTTCACCAGCCGGTCCACCGCCGCCCCGGGCGCGGCCGGCGCGAGGTGCGCCCACTTCGGCGGGAAACGGACCAGCAGCGGCACGCGCATCCCCGAGTCGTGCAGCAGCCGCTTGCCGCGCGGCATGCCCATCCCGTGGTCGCCGTAGAAGAACACGATCGTGTTGCCGGCCAGGCCGTCCGCCTCCAGGTCGCGCAGGATCGCGCCGACCTTCTGGTCCAGCACTGCCACGCAGTCGTAGTACCGGGCCAGCGCCTTTCGCGACGCGGGCGTGTCGGGGTAAAACGGCGGCACGACCACGCGCGCAGGGTCGGCGCGCTGGTCGCGCGGCAGGCGGCGGCCGATCTCGCGTTCGAATTGCTCCTCGGGATACACGCTGCTGCGCGACTGGTGCGTATCCATGTTGTTAATCACCGCGAGGAACGGCTGCCCCGGCGCGCGCTGCCGCCAGTGGGCCTGCGGATCGCTGCGGTTCCACCAGCGCCGCACCAGGACGGGCTCGTCGCGCAGGTTGTAGTCGGTCTTGACCTGGTTGGTGGCGAAATACCCCGCCTGCCGCAGGTAGTGCGGGTAGCCGTGGAAGTCCGCGGGCAGGGTGATCTCGCTTCGCAGGTGGGGGTTGCCCTGGGAGTTCGCGTAGACGCCGGTGATCAGGGTGGCGCGCGACGGGGCGCAGACCGGTGCGACGGCGAAGGCGCGGTCGTAGCGCACCGCCTGGCGGGCAAAGGCGTCGAGGTGCGGCGTGTGCGCGACCGGATCGCCGTAACAGCCCAGGGTGGGGCTGAGATCCTCCGCGGTGATCCAGAGTAAATTGGGACGGTCGGCCGGGGCGGCGAACGCCGGGGCGAGGAGAAACAGGACGGAGAAGAGCCGGACGGAGGGGCGCATGGCGGACCCGGTTTTCCAGAGAATCCGCGGCGGGGCAATCGCGGGAATCGGGCGGGGAGGGGAGCCCCAGGGCGGTGTCATTCTCCCCGCAGCCACGTGCCGCAAGTGTGGACGAGGCGTCCCGCCTCGTGTTTGGGGCCGGGAAGACGAGGCGAGATGCCTCGTCCACCTTGGATGACACCGCCGTGAGGGGCGCCCGCGCCGGAGGTCAGCGGAGGGTGCCGCGGAGTTCGTCGCAACGGGCGCGGAGCTCAGCCAGGGTGGCGCGCCGGGCAGGGGCGCCGGCGAGGTTGCGCTCCTCGCGGGGATCGACGGCGAGGTCGAAGAGTTCCTCCACCAGCGGATTGGTATCCGGATAGCGGGTATACTTCCAGCGCTCCGTGCGCACGCCTTCGACCCGGGGAATCGGCCGCCGCGCCGGATCGGAGTACACGTGTTCGTAGTACCAGTCGGTGCGCACCTGCGCGGTGGGATCCCGCAGCACCGGCTGAAGATCAACGCCCTGCATGGAGGCCGGGGCCGGTAGACCGGCCAGGGCGAGGATCGTCGGGGCGAGGTCGATGTTGAGCGCCATCGCCGTTCGCCGGCCGCGGGTGGCCGCCGGCAGGCGCGGGTCGACCACGATCAGCGGCACCCGGATCGATTCCTCGTACATGAGCCACTTGCCGGAGAGGCCGTGGGCGCCCGCCATCGATCCGTTGTCGGAGGTGAACACGATGACGGTGTCGCGTTCGAGGCCCTGCGTGGCGAGAGCCTGGCGGATTTTCGCCACGGCGAGATCGGCGCGGGCGAGGTAGGCGTTGCGCTGCCGGATGGAGTCCTCGTAGGCGGTGGGCGAATCGATCCACTGCGGGCTGGCGCCCAGGCTGCCGCGCACCACCGCGGGGCGGGACTCAAACGCCGCGCGGGTGAGCGTTGGCGGGCGCGGTAGGGGGGCAGTGGCTGGGGGAGGTTGAAACTCAGGGTCGAAGTAATTGAGCGGGCCGTGCGGCTCCTTCAGTGCGACGATCAGGCAGAAGGGCCGGCCGGGCGGAGTGGTCCGGAGAAAGTCGAGGGCGTGCTCCGTCATCACGGTCGTGAGGTAGCGATCCTGGCCGTCCACCCGCTGCTTGAAGGCGATGCTCTGCGGAAAGCCATACCAGTGGTCGAACAGGTCGGCGGGCAGGGCGAGCTGCGGATCGATCTTGGGCGAGCCGATCGCGTACTTGCCGAGAAAGGCCGTGCGATAACCGGCGCGACGGAGCAGCGCGGGAAAGGTCTGCTGCAGTTGCTCGCGCGACAGCGGCTTCTGGAAGTCGTCGATCCCGTGGCGGCGCAGGTGCTGGCCGGTGAGGAGGCTGGCCCGGCTGCTGCAACAGATGGCGGTGGTGACGAAGGCGCGTTCGAAGTTGATGCCTTCGGACACGAGCTGATCCATCGCCGGGGTGCGCAGGCCGGTGTCGCTGGTGCAACCGAGGCCGGCGTACGGCTGATCGTCGGTGAGAAAGAGGACGAAATTGGGGCGCGGGGCGGCGGGCGCGGAACCGCGGACGAGCGTCGCGGCGACGCCGGCGAGGAGCGCGAGCGGAGCGAGGCGGAAGAGGGCAGGGAAACGTCGGCAGGGGATCATGGTGCGACGGGCCGACCCTGGCGCGTAGCGGCGGCACCCGCAAGCAACAGCACCCATTCGCCGGGAGCGGGCGCGGCGAGGCGCCGGACGCCGCCGGGCGGGATCGCCTCCGGGTGCGCGGCGTAGCGGCCGCGAACCGGATCGAACCAGCGGGCGGACAGCGGCGAGAAGAAGCCGGACACGTCCACTTCGATGGCGTCATTGTCTGGCAGATACGCCACGGCGAGGTCGCGCCCCGGGGCGCGGGCGAGGACGATGCGGCGCGTGATCTCCGGCGGCTGGGCGCGCACGAGGTCGTGTGCCGGCGCGAGCTCCCACCACGGCAGGGCGGCGAGGAAGTCGCGGAGGTGCGTCATCTGTGTCGCGCTTTCCCACTGCAGCGCCTTCCGCCAGTGATCGTAGGCTTCCGGGTCGGTCACCCACGACCAGATGCCACCGCTGCCCTTGGGTACCTTGGGCGCGCGATCGCCGGCGCCATAGGTGTACCCCATCGCGCCCGACAGCCAGCTCCGCCAGCCCTGGCTGCGGGCGTCGACCGCCTGCCAGGCCTTCTCGCCCTGGCCGTCGTACATGGCCTCGACGTTGATCACCGGCCGCACCGGCTGGAGGCCGTAGAGATGCAGGGGCCACGCGATGGCGTGGCGCGCGCAGGCGGCGCGGTCGCCGCCGTTGTGGCCACTCTGGACACCGTGGAAGTCGAGATACGTCTGGTCCGCGAAGAAGAGCGCGTACCTCGGTTCGGCGACCTTCGGTCCGGTGCCGGGATGCTGGGTGACGAGGTGTACAGCGGTCGCGGCGCGGGTGGCGTGGCCGACCTCGTGGGCCAGCGGATTGGGCCGGCTGTCGAAGCTGGGCGAGAAGATCACGCCGTTGCCGTGCAGGCGGGCGACGAGATTCCGGGCGAACAGGCACGCCTGCGCCGCCGGGGGATAACGCCGCACCGGCTCCATCAGGCCGACCACGAGCACGACGAGGCCGCGGGCGTTGGCGCGTTCGATCTTGCGCTCGAACGCCTGCCAGTAGGCGGGATTCCACTGGTTGAGGTCGGCGTCGAGGAACGGCTTTTCGCCCTGGGCGTCCGTCGGTCCGGCCCAGGCCGGAGCGGTGCCCACCTGAATGAGCGAGAAGCCCTTCGCCACGCGGTCGCCGAGGTACTCTTCCCAGTCCGCGTCGGTGGCGCGGTGCGGCCCGGCCCAGGCGGTGTCACCGATCCACAGATACGGCGTGCCGTCGGCCCAGGCGAGGTGGCGCCGGTTGTCGGCCACGCGGAGAAAGCCGTGCCGGTAGAGCGGGTTGTCGCCCCGGTAGGACGCGACCTCGACCGTGCCGCGGCGGCGGTGCAGGCCGGTGTCGGTCGGATCGGAGCAGTCGGTTTCCCAGTGCCAGGTGCCGGGCGTGGGAAAGGCGGCGCGCAGCCGGAAGGTCGCGCCGCCGTCCCAGAAACCGAAGGAGGCGAACGTCCGTCCGCCCGGGCCGGTGTAACGCATCCGC
Source organism: uncultured Opitutus sp. (assembly GCA_964504885.1). Taxonomy (GTDB): domain Bacteria; phylum Verrucomicrobiota; class Verrucomicrobiia; order Opitutales; family Opitutaceae; genus ER46. The sequence continues at coordinate 13,735 of CAZDGC010000120.1, read as the reverse complement.
AGGGTGACATCGGCGTACGGGTTGGCGGGCGGAACCGTGGCGGTCAGTACTTGCTCCCAGCGCTGCCAGACGGGGAGATCGGGACGTTTCGCGGGGCTGCCGGCGGTGGCGGTGACGCCGGCTGCGAGGGCGAGCAGGCCGGTCCGGAGCGGCGAGGGCCAGGAAGACGAGAGGCGCGTCACGAGAGGGGAGGGTTATTTCGTTACGCTGCCGGGGCGGGGTGTAGTAAGGCGAGACTACAGGCAACGAGTCTGGCCGTGGCACCGGGGAAACGCGCCGAACGGGAGCCGGACCCCCTGCGCGCTCTCACCGCCGCACGAAGCGACCGGCGACGGTATTCCAGGAGTCGTTGGTGTTCTTGCCGGTGAAGATCAGCGTGAAGCGCGTGCCGTCGGCGCTGAGCCATTTCTGCGTGAAATTCCAATAAAAGGTCGACACCTCGACATGGCCCTCGCCCCAGCGCTCTTCGTAGGCGATCGTGGTCCACGGCCCCCAGGGCTCGGGGGCGTCGAAGAGCCCGAACTTCCCCGCGTGTGACTCGGTGTGTTCGGTGCAGAGCAGGTAGCGGCGCAGCCCGGGGTTGTAACTCACGCTGAGGTTCCAGCCCACGCCGTGGGCGTCCGCGAAGACGGGCTGCTTCTGCGCGAGGTCCTTTGTCCACCGCGGCCGGCCGTCGCGATCCACCCCGGCGAAAAATTCGTACTGCGCCCGATCGAGGATCGCGCGGCGCGGCACGCGCGAGAGTTGCACGCGGCCGGGGCGATGGACATCGAAGGTATGGGCGGGGGTGCGTTTCGCCGGGCCCGGGCCCCACGCCGGCTGGATGTAATAGCTGTAGACGTAGCCGTCGCGCGCGCCCGCATAATCGCGGCCGAAGTTGAGAAAGGTCGGGAGGGTGAGCCCGTCGGCGAAGACGAATTTCCACGGCGCGAGCCGCCAGGTGGCGCCGCGATCATCGGACGTCGCGATCGTGCAGTCGGCGAGGTGCGGGTTGGGCTGCGGCGCGACCCACATCTGCAATGCGCCGTCGAGGCTCAGGATGCCGTAACTCTTGCCGCCGAACTGCGCGGGATGCTCGGGCGCGAAGCCTCCCCAGACGTTGCGGCCGGTGTAGTTCGTCGCGTCGCCCTCGATACGCGCGATGCCGAGCAGCACGCGGCCGGTGCGGTTGGTGCCGCCGAAGCCGCCGCCGTCGCCCCACGCCGCGTAGAGGTGTCCGTCTTCGGCCCAGGTGACGGGCCAGTTGTCGCTGCCCGGGGCGAGCCGTCGGTGGGTGGAGAAGTCGAACTCGACGCGCGCGACGACCGGGCTGGGCGGGTAGGGCGCGACCAACGCCGGCTGCTCCGGCCGCGGTTGGGGCGGAAGCTCCTGGTTGGCGGCGTGGGCGGCGAGGACAACGCCAAGCAGGAGGGGCAGAAGGGGCGGGCGGCAACGGACGGAGCGCATCGGAGTGGTCAGGGCAGCGGCGGGAGGACGGCACGAACCCACAGCCCGGGTCCGGCGTCGCGGGGATCAGGCCCGCTTCGGCACGATGACGAGAGTGCGGGACCAGGGTCGAGGAGGATTCGCTCGTTCCTTGGGAGCATCGTCGGTCGTGCCCAGCCGGCGCGGGGGCGGCCACGGGGAGCCCGGGTGGCGGGCGCGGCCGAGACGGGATTTCGTTGAGCTCATCACCGACTCCAGTCAGCCCGGGGGTGTTGTCCTGCGGAGGCCCGGGCCGCGGACTTAGCGACCATTCTCATGAAAACACTGCCCCTCGCCCTCGCGCTCCCGCTCTCGCTGGCTCCGTTTGGGATGGCGACCGCGGCCCCGGTTCCCCGCTTCGCGCCCCACACCGTGGCGCTGCAGGCGAGCGGAACCTACGCCAATCCCCATGTGGAGGTAAACGCAGAGGCCACCCTCACGCGGCCGGACGGACGCGCCCCGTGGACGATCCCGCTGTTTTGGGATGGCGGAGCGGAGTGGAAGCTCCGCCTGGCGCCGGATGAAACCGGCGCGTGGCGTTGGACGGTGCGGAGCAACGATCCGGGGCTCGACGGGCGGCGGGGGGAGTTCGAGTGCGTGGCATCGAACCGCCGCGGCGGCCTCCAGCCGATGACGGCGGCGCCGCGGCATTTTGAGTACCGGAACGGCGAGCGGGTCTGGTTCCTGGCGGATACCGCCTGGGCCTTCGTGACCGACGATCGGGAGGAGCGCCACGATCGCGCCGCCGCGGAGCGGTACGTGACGAACCGCGCCGCGCAGGGTTTCAATGCGATCCATGTCATGCTCTTGAACGAGGCCGGCTGGCCCAATCGGGGTGGTCCACCCTGGCACGATCTCGCGCACGAGCGCCTGAACCCGGCGTATTTCCGGGAGGCGGAGGAGCGCATCGCCCTGGCCAACGAGCGCGGCGTGACGACCGGCCTCGCCCTTGCCTGGGGTCACAAGGGGCGCGACGAGCGGTATTCATGGTTTCGTTTTCCGGACCCCGCGGCGCGCCACCGTTACGCGCGCCATGTGGCCGCGCGGTTCAGCGCCTACGACGTCTATTTCCTCGTCTCGGGCGAATGGCATGGCGAGGTGCGATCCCGCCAGTCCAGCGAGGCGGCGGTGCGCGCGGAGTTCATCGCCCTCGGCGACACCCTGCGCGCGGCCGATCCGCACCGCCGCATGATCGGCATCCACCCCATGACGGCCCATGGCAGTACGCGCGAATTCCACCCGGAGGCGGGCTGGATGGACTTTGCCGACTACCAACAGAACTACCGCGACCTCCACGCGCGGGCGCTGGCCTCACGCGCGGTGCCCAAGCCGCTCGTGAATTCCGAATACGCCTACTACCTGCGCGATCAGAACGGCGACGGCCAGGTCGACAAGCCGCACAGCTATACCCTCGACGACATCCGCCACGCCACCTGGGACCTGGTGATGGCGGGAGCCTACCTGGTGGCGGGTTTCGGGTCGACCTACATGGGCGGCCACCGTCATCCGACGCCGTTTTTGCCCGACGATCCGAAGAACCAGCCGTGGGCGCGCCAACTCGGCGGCGTGAAGCGGTTCTTCGAGTCGCTCGCGTACTGGCGGCTCGAGCCGCACGACGAACTGCTGCGTTGCCGCACGCCCCGCGGCGAGGATCGCCTGGCGAAAATCGAGGTCGCCGGCCGGTCGGTGGCGCTGACCCGCGCGCCGGCGACGACCTACTGGTGTCTCGCGGAGGCCGGGCGAATCCACGTCGTCTACGTCCGCGGCCTGCGCGCGCCGGTCACGCTCGCGACCGGCGCGGACTCCGCCTGGGAGGTGGCGCGGCACGATCCGAGGACGTGGGGCGACGCCTCCGGCCGGGAGCGAGTGACCGGTGCCACGGTGACGCTCACTCCGCCGGACGAACGCGACTGGGTGTTTGTGGTGCAGGCCGGGCCCGGCGCGATCTCGGTCCGCTGATCACGCGGCCGGCCGCGTTTCCCATCGATCCCGCGCGGCTGCGTCCGGGGTGGCGGTTCCGCGCCGGGCCGATCCCCGGGGCGGAATTAGGCGTGACTTGCCGCGCCCGCTCGGGCGGTGTCGATCCGTTCACTCGCGTCCCCCTGGAACGATGAAACCGTTCGCCGCCCTGATTCCCCATGCCCCGGTCCGCCGCCGCCGTGCCCACCGGCCGCTCCTGTTATGCGCCACGCTGCTGCTGCTCCGCCCCGTTGCCGCCGGGGCCGCCGGCGCCGCCGATTTTCCCGGTGCGGAATGGCCCAAGGCGCGGCCCGCCGCGGCCGGCCTCGCGGAGGCCCGCCTGCAGCAGGCGCGTGACTACGCGCTCACCGGCGGCGGCTCGGGCGTGATCATCCGACACGGCAAGCTGGTGCTGGCGTGGGGCGATCAGGCGAAGCTCTACGATCTCAAGTCCTCCTCGAAATCCATCGGCGTCACGCTGCTGGGGGTCGCCCTGCAGGATGGCAAGGTCGGCCTCGACGACCCCGCAATCCGCCACCAGCCCGAGCTCGGCGTGCCGCCCGAGAGCAACCGCGCCACCGGCTGGCTCCCGCGCATCACGCTGCGGCATCTGGCGGACCAGACGGCGGGCTTCGAGAAACCCGGTGGCTACGGCAAGGTGCAGTTCGAGCCGGGCACGAAGTGGCATTACAGCGATGCCGGCCCCAACTGGCTCGCCGAGTGTCTGACGCTCGTCTACCGCCGCGACCTCAACGAGGTGATGTTTGAGCGCGTCTTCACACCGATCGGGATCACGCCGCAGGACCTCCGCTGGCGTCCGCACGCCTACCGGCCGCGCGAGCTCGCCGGGGTGGCGCGGCGCGAGTTCGGCTCCGGCTTCCATGCCAACGTGCAGGCGATGGCGCGGATCGGCTACCTTTATCTGCGCGAGGGCCGATGGGGCGGGCGGCAGATCCTCCCGGCGGACTTCGTGCGTCTGGCGCGCGCCCCGGCGAAGGAGAACGCCGCCCTGGAAGTGTTCAACGACCCCCGCCACGGCAACGCCTCCGCCCACTACAGCCTGCTCTGGTGGAATAACGGCGACGGCACCATTCCGGGCCTGCCGCGCGATGCGTTCTGGTCGTGGGGGCTTTACGACAGCCTCATCCTCGTGGTGCCGAGCCTCGACCTGGTGGCAGCCCGCGCCGGCCAGGGCTGGAAGCGGACCTCCGACGAACACTACGACGTGCTCAAACCCTTCTTCGAGCCCCTCGCGGCGGCGACGCGGGCCGGACCGGGCGGGCACGGCTCGGCGATCAAGCCGGCGGGTCCGCCGTATCCGCCGAGCCCGGTCATCCGGGAAATCACCTGGGCGCCGCCCGCGACGATCCTCCGCCACGCGAAGGGCAGCGACAACTGGCCGCTGACCTGGGGCGACGACGATGCGCTCTACACCGCGTACGGCGACGGGCAGGGCTTCGCGCCCTTTGTGCCGGCCAAGCTCAGCCTGGGCCTGGCGCGGGTCACCGGCGCGCCGCCGGACTTCCAGGGCGTCAACCTCGCCGCCCGCGGCGGCGAATTCCGCGGCGACGGCCGCTCCGGCCGGAAGGCGAGCGGGCTGCTCATGGTCGACGGCGTGCTCTACCTGCTGGCGCGCAACCTCGACAACGCCCAGCTCGCCTGGTCGCGCGATCGCGGCGCCACCTGGACCTGGGCGGACTGGAAGTTCACCACGAGCTTCGGCGCGCCGACCTTTCTCAACTTCGGGAAGAACTATGCCGGGGCGCGGGATGACTTCGTTTATGTGTATTCGATGGATGGCGACAGCGCTTATGTGGCTTCCGACCGCATGGTGCTGGCGCGGGTCCCCAAGGGGCGGATCGCCGAGCAGGCCGCGTACGAGTTCTTCGTCGCGCTCGACGCGGCGGGGCGCCCGCGCTGGAGCCGCGATGTCGCGCAGCGGGGCGCGGTCTTCACCCATCCCGGCAACTGCTACCGGAGCGGGATCACCTACCACGCCGCGCTCAAGCGCTACCTCTGGTGCCAGATCCTGCCGCACAGCACGCACCCGCAGGGCATGCGTTTCCAGGGCGGCTTCGGCATCTACGATGCGCCCGAGCCCTGGGGGCCTTGGACGACCGCGTTCTACACCGAGGCGTGGGATGTCGGCCCGGGCGAGAGCAGCAGCCTGCCGACGAAGTGGATGAGCGCCGACGGCCGCACCGTGCATCTCGTGTTCTCCGGCGACGATCACTTCTCCGTGCGCCGGGCGACGATTGAAGGGGTCATGTCCGGAATCCGGACAAGGCAGCCTTGAAGGCGGGCGTTGCCGTGCCCCCACGGGCACAAAACCTGTGCAGCAGGGACGCGACACTGTCGGTGGCCCCCATCTGCAGTCGGTGGGCGAGCCACGCGAGCGAGACCGAGGACGTTGCCTTCATGGCGGCGGCGAGGGTGAGCTTTTCCTGCGCCGACTTCTTGCACGGCAGGTCGGCGAGGTTGATGGCGAATGCCGCCGCCAGACTCTGAAGCCGGTCTTCCCAACATTCGGCGCGTGCCAGGCGGATCGCTTGTGGGTCGGCTCCGGCCAGCACCCAGCGTTCGTGTGGCGCCGCCTGGGCCTCTAATTTCGTCCGCAACTCGGCGCGGAAACGCGGCGAGCCGATCGCCCATTGCCGTTTGCACCCGGTCAAATGTTCCGACTCGACGGCGGAGTCTTGCGTCGCCCAGGCCGCGAGTTGGCGGCGATACTCACGCCACCCCTCGGGCGTATCCGGGAGATCACCACAATCACCCAGCGCCGTTGCTGGTACCAGCCAGGTCGGCCGGGGACGGCGGGTAAACATGGCCAGACTGCTCCACGGGTAATCGCCCAAACGATCGGGCGGCTCCGCATTGGCGCGGACCGGGTTGAGGTGGATGTAGCGCACAACTTGGGCGAGAGAGTGTCCTGGTTCGACATGCCACGCTTTGTAGCGGCCTTGAAAGGGACGTCCCTTTTCGGTCCGGAAGCGATTGAAGCGCTGCGCCCAGGTTCCCTGCAGCCACTTCATGCCCACGCTCAGATTCGGCTCGGGAGTTTCCACCGCGAGATGGAAGTGGTTTCGCATCACGACAAACCCGTGCAGGCGCCAGCCGTGCCTTTGGCAGGCCTCGTCGAGGCAGTCGCAGAATGACCTTGCCGCTCCGGCCTCGGCGAAGAGATCGCGACGATAGTTGCCGCGGTTGATGACGTGATAAGTGGCGCCGGAGAATTCGAGGCGGAGCTTGCGTGACATGGGGTGCGAGGATCCAGCGTCGATGAGCCCGGGCGCACCGGCATTCAACGGTTTGAGCACCCCAAAAAAAGGGTGATCGAGTGAGGCGGATCTTCAGGCCAGGGTAGCAGCGACCCTAGGACCAAGGGCCGAATGGCAAAGCTGACCTGATCGCAGCGAGTTCGGGCGTTCAAGGACTCCAGTATTCCGGATTCCGGACATGACCCCTTGACCCTGCCCGTCCGCCACTCCTGAACTTCCCCCATGAAACTGCCTGCCCTCCCGCTCCACCCTGCGCGCACCTTGATCCCCATCGGCCTGCTTGCAGTCGGCCTTTTTACCCTCGCGGTGCCGGCCGCCGCCGCCGACCGCCCCAACATTCTCTGGCTCACGAGCGAGGACCACGGCCCGCACATGGGCTGCTACGGCGACACCCTCGCGCGCACGCCGCACGTCGACGCCCTCGCGGCGAAGGGCATGCTCTTCAAGCACGCCTGGTCCAACGCCCCCGTCTGCGCCCCGGCGCGCACCGCGATCATTTCCGGAATGTATCCGCCCGCCCTCGGCGCGGAACACATGCGCAGCGAGGTCGCGATGCCCGCTGGTGCCAAGATGTATCCGCAATACCTGCGCGAGGCCGGCTACTACTGCACCAACAATTCCAAGGAGGACTACAACCTCACCAAGCCCGGCCAGGTGTGGGATGAGTCCTCCAACCAGGCCCACTGGCGCAAGCGCCCCGCCGGCGCGCCGTTCTTCGCGGTCTTCAACGCCCAGCAGAGCCACGAGGGGCAGGTCTATCGCCGCCCGCATCAGGCGGTGCTCGATCCCGCCGCGGTGCGGGTGCCGGCGTATCATCCCGACACGCCCGAGGTGCGGCGCGATTGGGCGCAGTATTACGACAACGTCAGCACCGTCGACGCCATCGCGGGCAAACACCTGCAGGAACTCGCGGCGGCCGGCCTCGCCGATGACACCATCGTCTTCTACTACGGCGACCATGGCCCGGGCCTGCCGCGCAACAAGCGCTGGCCCTGCGATTCCGGCCTGCGCGTGCCGCTGGTGGTTTATTTCCCGCCCAAGTGGCGCCACCTCGCGCCGAAGGAGTACGCGCCTGGCGCGCGCTCCGATCGGCTGGTGAGCTTTGTCGACCTCGCCCCGACGGTGCTGAGCCTCGCCGGGATCGCGCCGCCGGCGACGCTGCACGGCCGCGCCTTCGCCGGCCGTTTTCAGGTCGAGGGCCCGGCCTACCTCCATGGTTTCCGCGGCCGCATGGATGAGCGCTACGACTTCGTGCGTTCGGTCACGGACGGGCGATTCGTCTACCTGCGCAACTACTGGCCGCACCTCTCGCAGGGCCAACGGGTGCGCACGCAGTTCCAGATGTCGACCACGCAGGTCTGGCGCCGGCTCTACGACGAAGGCCGCACCAACGACGCGCAGTCGATCTTCTGGCGCGAGCCCAAGGCGCCGGAGGAGCTTTACGACCTGCAGACCGACCCGGATGAGGTGCGCAACCTGTCCGCGGTGCCGGAGCACCGCGCGACGCTCGAGCGGCTGCGGAGCGAGGTTCAGGCCCACGCCCTGCGCATCCGCGACGTCGGTTTTCTGCCCGAGGCCGAGGTGCACGCCCGCGCCGGGAAACAGGCGCCGCGCACCGCCCTTGCCACCGACGCGGCGTACCCGTTTGCCCGCGTGATGGCCGCCGCGGAAACCGCCTCGTGGTTGCGGCCCGACGCCGTCCCGCAACTGCAGGCGTATCTGAAGGACGGTGACAGCGGCGTGCGGTACTGGGGCGCGATGGGCGCCCTGATGCGCGGCCCGGCGGCGGTGCGGGCGATGCGCGCCGGTCTCGTGGCGGCGCTCGGCGATGCGTCGGCCAGCGTGCGCATCGCCGCGGCCAACGCGCTCGCGAAACACGGTGAGCCCGCCGACCTTCCGCGCGCCCTCGAGGCCCTGCGGGCCTGCGCCGACCCGACCAAGACCAGCGCCTTCGCCGGCATCGCGGCGATGAACGTGATCGACGAACTCGGCGAAAAGGCGCGGCCGCTGCTGCCGTTTGTGCGCGGCATGGAGGTCAACGACCCGCACACCCCGAACCGCAACAACGACTACGTGCAGCGCCTGAAGGGCATCGTGCTGGCCCGCTTCGGCGAGGAGCCGGCCCCGGCGCCGGCGGCGGTGAAAAAGAAGCGACGTTGAGCCGTCGCCGCCGGTGTGGCCCGCTTCGGGAGAAGCGGGAAGATTGCCGAAGCGCCGCCCCTCGGCAGATGGGCTCTGATTCCGCGCGGCTGCGCCCGCCCTTACCAGCCCATCGTGCGCATGTAGCCGCGGTCCCAGCGCGAGAGCACGCACTTCTGGCGGGTGTAGAACAGCACGCCTTCATGGCCCTGCACGTGCAGGTCGCCGAAGAAGCTCCGGTTCCAACCGGAGAAACTGAAGAGCGCCATCGGCGCCGGCACGCCCACGTTCACCCCGACCATACCGCACTGGATGTCACGAGCGAACTGCCGCGCCGCCGCGCCGCTCGCGGTGAAGATCGAGGCGCCGTTGCCGAAGCTCAGGCCGTTCATCGTGGCGATCGCTTCGTCCAGCGTGCGCGGCCGCACCAGCGAGAGCACCGGACCGAAGATTTCCTCCTCAAACAGACGCATCCCCGGCCGCACCGCATCGACGAGCGCCGGGCCGGCGAAAAACCCCTGCGGCGGATTGCGGCCGCTCCCGTCGTACACGACGCGCCCGCCGTCCGCCGCCGCCGCGGCAAGCACGCGGCGCACCCGTTGCTGTGCGGCGCCGTCGATCACCGGGCCCATATCGGCGCGTTCATTGGCCAACGGATCCGCCACTTGAAACGCCGCCAGCGCCGCCGTCACGCGATCGCGCCAGGCATCGGCCGTGGTTTCGCCCACGCCCATCAGCACCGATCCGGCCATGCAACGCTGGCCCGCGCAGCCGAAGGCGGAGCCCAGGATGGCGCGCAGCGTCGGTTCCGGTTCGGCGTCCGGCAGCACGAGCAGGACGTTCTTGGCGCCGCCCGCCGCCTGCACGCGTTTGCCGGTGCGGCCGCCGAGCTCGTAGACGTGCGCGGCCACCGGTGAGGAACCCACGAAGCTCACCGCGGCGATACCCGGATGCAGGCAGAGCGCGTCGACGACCTCGCGTCCGCCCTGCACGAGGTTGAACACGCCCTCCGGCAGACCCGCCTCGGCGAACAACTCCGCCAGGCGCATCGCGGTCAACGGCACCTTCTCGCTCGGCTTCAGGATGAAGGTGTTGCCGCAGGCGATCGCGAGCGGGTACATCCACATCGGGACCATGGCGGGGAAGTTGAGCGGGGTGATGCCGGCACAGACGCCCAGCGGTTCGCGCATCGTCACGGCGTCGATCTGATCGGCCACCTGGGGCAGGCTTTCGCCCTTGGCGAGGTGGGCGATGCCGCAGGCGAACTCGACCACCTCGATCCCGCGGCGCACATCCCCGCGCGCCTCCTCGCGGGTCTTGCCGTTTTCGCGCGTGACGAGGCGGGCGAGAGACTCGAACTCGCGCTCCAGCAGTTCGCGGTAGCGGAAAAGCACCGCCGCCCGGCGCGGGGCAGGCGTGGCGCTCCAGGAAGCGAAGGCACGCTGCGCTGCGTCGACCGCGGCTTCGACCGCCGCGGCGGGTGAGAGCGGAGTCTCGGCGATCACCTCGCCCGGGGAAGGGTTGTGCACGGGGACCACCGCCAGGGCGGGGGCTTCCCGCCAGGCGCCGCCGATGAAATTGCGCAGCGTCATGCGGCATCAGGGTGGCCGAGGCGCCATCTCCGCGGCGAGGAGAAACCCGGAGATGATCGCCGCCAACCGCGCGGGCGACTCCTGCATCGGGTAGTGGCCCACGCCGGCGAGCACCTCGCAGGTGGCGCGGGGATGCCAGCGCAAGAGCGTCTCCCGCAGTCGCTCGGGTGAGGCGCCGGGATCGAGGGCGCCGAGCACCACGTGCAACGGCACGCGGGCGGGCCGCACCTCGCGCTCGAAGCCGGTGTCGGACCAGGATTCGATGTACGCCGCCAGCGCGTCGGCCCGGGTCGTCTCCAAGCTGAGCCGCAGCACCCGTTCGACGCCTTCCGCCGTCCACGCGCCACCGGTGTTGCGGGCGATGACTTCGCGGCGGGCCGCCGGTTCGGCGATCGCCCGCCGCAGCAGCGCGCGACGCTCGTCGGGCAGCCGGGCGCCGCCGGCCGAGACCGGCGCCAGCAGCAGCAGCGAGGCGATCCGCTCCGGCGCATCGATCAGCAGGCGTTGCGCCGCCATGCCGCCCATCGAGTGCCCGATCAGGTGAAAGCGCGTCCAGCCCAGCCGCGTGGCGAAGGCGAGCGCGTCGGCGGCGACCGTCTCCACGGTGTACGGCCCCGGCTCGTCGCGTCGCGCGCCGTAGCCCCGGCAGTCCGGCAACGCGACGGTGAATTGGCCCTCGTCGATCAAAGCGAGCAACGGATCAAACAGCGTGTGGTCGGCGATCCAGCCGTGGCAGACCAGCACGCGGACGGGGCCGTGCCCGACCAGGCGCAGCGGAGTGGTGGCGGTGACTGACGTTGCAGGCGGCACGTTCAGGCCCGACGGTAGCGCCGCATGACGGCGGGATCCGGCTCGAAACCCAGACCGGGCCCGTCGGGAATCGCGAGCCCGGCGCCGCGCTGGAGCGCGGGCACGTCGCTCAGCCACGCGTCGGGTTGCACGAAGTTGTACTCGAGCGCCTGGATCGCCGGCCGGGCCGCGGCGAGGTGCAGGCTGGCGTAGAAGCCGGGACCGAAGTACGGCGAATGCGGCATCACGGTGGCGCCGGCAGCTTCGGCGCGGCGCAGCACCGCGAGCATCTCGGAGATGCCTCCGACCTTCGTCACGCTCGGCTGCACGAGGTCCACCGCGCCGGCCGCGAGCGCGGCCTCGAACTGTCGCTCGGTGCACCAGTTTTCGCCTGCGGCGATCCGCAGGCCGCGACCGCGCAGGGAGGCGAGGGCGGCAAAATCCTCGGGTGGAAACACCGGCTCCTCCAGCCACGTGAGCCCGAGCGCGTCGAGCTCCGCGCGATGCTGCTCCACGAAGTCGACCGACCACGCGCAATTCACGTCGACGCACAACGCCGTAGCGGGGCCGATCGCGGCCCGGCAGGCGGCGATTTCGGGCAGGCCGATTTCGTGCAGCTTGATGGCGGTGAAGCCGGATTGCAGCACCTCGGCGCACGACTGGACCGCGAGCGCGGCGTCGGCGTAGCGCACAAGGCTCGCATAGGCCGGCACCGTGGCGCGCGGCGCGGCCGAACCGCCGAGCAGTTGCCAGAGCGGCACCCCGGCGCGTTTCGCCTGCAGATCCCAGAGCGCGAGGTCCACGCCACCGATCGCGAAAATCGTAATGCCGTAGCGGCCGAACATGTGCAGCCGGCGTTGGGTGAGAAGATTCCAGGCCGGGATGTCCTCGATCGTCGCGCCGACCAGCGTGGGTAAGATGAGGCGGTCGATCAGCGCCTTGGTGGCATCGACCGTGAAATAACCGAAGCCCTCGCCCCAGCCGACATGACCCTGCTCGTCCTCCAGGCGCACCAGCGCGAACTCGAGGCTCTTCCACGTCGTCGGCATGATGCCGACGCCCGACCCGCGCAGGCGGAAGGGAATCTCCACGATCGAGGTCTCGGCCGCGACGATCTTCATGGTCTCAGCGCGGCAGCCCTCCGACCTCCGATTCGAAGTCGATGATCTTCCCGCCGCCAGCGCGGACCTCCGCGATCAGGCGGCGATCGATCGCGTCGCGATCCCAGGGTCGGGCGCCGGCGTTTGCCAGCACCCATTCCGCGGTCCCGGCGGCGGGCCGGGCGGTGAGGTTCGGCGGCCAGAGCATCGGTGCGTCGAACAGGCGCAGTTCCGGCGCGCCGGGATGCGGGACAAGGCCCTTGGCGCGATCGCGACTCATCACGGTCGCCGGCAGTTCGCGCCCGGCTGCATCGAAGTAAAGGTTGTCGCGCAGGTGCACATCGCACGGGCCGCGCAACTCGAGAAACGCCACCGCCCGGGCCGTGCTCGGCCCCTGACGGGCGACGTTGCCGACGACGACCATCGCGCCGCGCTCCCACGGGTGGCCCTGCCACTCGCTCTCGACCAGCGCGAATTGCATCACGCGGCGGCCGGGGTTGTGGATCAGGTTGTTCACCACCACGCCGCGCGCGCCGCCCTTGAAGAAGGGATTCCGATCGTCGTTACTGACGTAGAGGTTGCCGACGATCGCGATGTCGCTGGCGTTGTCGTGGATCAGCGAGCCCTTCGAGTGCGAGCCCTTCGCGTGGGTCGAGTCGTTCAGACCCTCGGCGATCAGGCAGTGGCTGAAGGTCACGCGGTGGGACGTGTTGCGCCGCCACTCGGCCGGGCCGGCGCCCTCGAAACGCGGTCCCGAGGCGCTGAGATTTTCGTCGGTCGCCCAGCTCAGCGAGCAGTGATCGACGATGACGTCGCGCGCGCCGCCGCCGGTTGCGAGGGCGTCCACCTCCCAGCCGCTCTTCTTCGCGCGGGCGCCGGCCCCCGGGCGTATCCGGATGTGTCGCACAATCACGTCGTGCGTGCCGACGTCGAGGCCGCCGTTGATCAGCGTGAGGCCCGGGCTCGGCGCGGTCTCGCCTGCGATCGTCACCTGCGGCTGCGTGAGCTTCAGCGACCGGCCGCCCAGATCGACCACACCGGCCACGGCAAAGGCGATCGTCCTCGGTCCGGAGGCGGCCAGCGCCTCGGCCAACGAGCCCGGCCCCCTGGCCGCGAGCGTCGTGACGCGAATCACGCGCCCGTCTTCACCGCCGCGCGTCTGCGCCCAGCCGGGCGGGGGGCTCCAGGCGGCGGGTGTCGGCGCGGCCCAGGCGGCGGGGGCGGCGAGCGCGACCGCAAGTGCGACGCGGGCGAGAACTGCGGCGGAGAGGGTAGGGGCGCGACGCCGGGGGGACATGGCGGGGCGACTATCGATCCGCTCGGTGCTGCGGCGCGACGATTTTCATTCGGTAGCCATGGTTCTCGTTCTCGGGTCGAGAACGAGGAACGATTACGAGAACGAGGAACGATGTCA
>CAZDGC010000119.1:0-21167 GCA_964504885.1 uncultured Opitutus sp. | reverse complement strand
CGACGAAGCCCTGAGATTGCCGGACGGGATCCGTCTTGCTTTCCCTGTAGCTGGGGCGACCCCGCCCCGGGCCGTACATCCGGCCAATCGGTGCCGCCAGGTATCGGGTCGCCCCGGCTACACCGCCCATCCCCTCGCCTACTCCAGTTCGCGCAGCGCGAACGGGGTGAAAAACGTCACCTGCGCCAAGGTTTTCCCGAAGCCGTCGCCGCCCAGCTTCGTCACCGCCGAGCGCACGCCCTCGCGCAGGATGCGGCGGTGCTCCGCGTTGCCCGTCAGCCTCACCTCGTAGGCCATCGCCTCGGCGGACAGCATGAAGAGCCCGTACGGCGTCTTGTTGGAGAGCGGGCACGCCGTGTAGCGGAAGGTCTTCAAGTCCTCCTGCCAGCACTCGCGGATCATCTGATCGATTCCCGTCGTGATCGCCCGCAGCACTTCCGGATCGCCGCGGTAACGGTGGTAGCGGGCCAGCGCGCAGAGCGTAAGCCCCTCCATGAAGGGCACGTTGCCCTCGCACCGCTGATCGCGGTACTTCGTGTTGCGCTCCTCGCGCGTGCTGCCCGCCGGGTGCAGGCAATGGTCGCTGGCGAGCTTGACCACCCAGCCGCGCTGCGGATCAAGACTCTGCCGGAGCGCCTCCCAGTTGCGGCGCGCCGCCTCCAGGTACCTCGGATCGCCCGTCGCCTCGTAGGCCGAGAGCACCAGAATCGTCGGCCAGCCCAGCGTGCGGATGTGCGTGCCCACCTTCGCCGTCATCGCCGCCGCCATCATGTCGGCCGCCTGCAGCGCCACCTCGCGCGCCCGCCGGTCGCCGGTGAGGTAGTAATAGTCGAGGTCGCCCGAGATCCACACGTGCCCGTAGTTCGCGCTGTGGCCCATCTGGTAGGGCAGTTCCACCGGCAGGGGCGCCTGCGCATAATAGCCGCCCGTGTGGCCCACGCTGTGCAGCCAGATCTCGCCCACCTTCGGCGGCAGGCCGAACGGGTTCTTCAGCGCGGGACTCACCGCATGGACGACGTCGACGTCGACATGGTGTCGCGCCGCCTGCGCCGCCCGGTCGAAGCACCCCCGGTCGCCCGTGCGCAGATACTGCACGAACAGGCCGCGCTGCAGGTCGTACTCGAGGTTGCCCCAGTTGACCTCCCGCTCGCCATGCCAGTCCCCGTAGTTGAGCATTCCATACTCGCGCCCCTGGTCCCGCCGTTTCAGGTGCCCGGCCAGCGCCCGTTCAAACCACGCGTCGTATCCGAAATACTTGTTCGGATCCGCCGCCGGAAACTCCCCCGCGGCCCCCGTCGCCGCCGCGTAAGCGGGCGGGCAGGTCGCGAGCAAGGGCTCCTCTGCCGCGCGGAAGAACGCCTCCCGCTCCCCCGGCACCGCCGCCCCGGCGTGGAAATGCGCCCAGAGCTCGTGCGTCTTCGCCAGGCCGGTCTTGAACGCGTGCACGCCGCGCCGCAGCGCGAAATACAACTTGCTCTCCTCGCGCAGCGGCCGGCCGTCATACCTTCCCTCCGGAAAATCCGGGCAAAGGCCGACGACCAGCGCCCCCGGCCGCGCCTCCAGCGACTTCGGCCACTGCTGCCAGAACTCGCGCACCCCCACCGCCACCCCGGCCCGTTCACCGCCCACCGCCGCCCAACCTGCGGCCCGCCGCCCGGCATCGCGGCCGTCGACCTCGAACCGGGTCTCGTCCACCTGAAACAATCGCCCGGCGCCCGCCGGCAGCCCACCCAGCCGCACCTCGCCGGCCGCCCCTGCCTCCGCCGCCAGGCGAACCTCCAGGCCGAGTTCCTCGAGGCTGGTCATCACCGCCCCCGGGTGGTCGTTGATGAAGGTGTAATCGCATCGCACATACGGCTGCCCGCGGAAGGCGTGCAGCCGCACCACATAGCGAAAAAGCGTTCCGTCGACGCCCGCGTGCACCCCCGTCGCCCGCACCGCGGCCCGCAGCGGTCCCGCCTCCTCGATCGCAATTTCCGCCGGCCCCCGCGCCGACTCGAACCTCCGCCCCGCCGCATCCCGCAAGAAAAACCCGGGCCCGCCGCCCGTCACCCGCTCGCTGGCCCCGAAACGGCCGTCGCCATCCCGATCCAACCACACCGCACCCAGCGGATCGAAAGACTCCGCCCGCAGCTCGAGCCGCAACGGTCCCGTGACAATGATCGTCCGTCCTCCCTCCGTGCTCACCCGCAGCGGCGACCCGCCCCCGTCCGTCGCCCTCCCCGGTTCCATCGCCGCGCGCAGCGTGAAGGCCCGGGCCTCCCGCGCGGCGAGGTCGGTCTGAAAATCCACCAGCAACCAGCGCACCGAGCCATCCGGCCAGCGCGCCAGCACGTCGGTCTGCAACGGCACGGACCGCCCCGCCGGGTCGCGCAGCTCGACCGCCGCAGCGTCCTTGAGCCGCCCGGCGGCAAACGGGACCCCGCTGGTCACCGGCCAGCCGCGGCGCGCCACTCCGGACGGCTCCGCAACCTTCAACGGCACCGTCTCCGCGGCAACGGACCACGCCACCACCGCGACCCAAACCCCCAAACCTTTGCCACCTGCCAGGAATTTCATCATCCACCGGCGCTTCACCGGTGCCGCCACCTCAACCAGGAACCGGCGCCGATCGCAATCGCCGCCTTGAGGAATGTCGATTCGCGGCTCATGAATCTCAGTTCCACCACACCAATGTCCCTCCCCTTCTCCCGCCGCCTCTGGCCCCTGGCCGCCCTGGCCGTTGCCGCCCCGGTGCTGTTCCTGGTGTGGTGGCCGCCGCCGCGCGAAATGCCTCCCGCCGCCGCCAGCGCCCCGGCAGGCGCAACCAAACCGGCCGCCCCTGCCGCGGAACCGGTCACTCCCGCCATCGCTGCGGGCCCTGCCCCCGGCTCCGCCGCTTCGGATCAGCCGCTCCCGGTCGCGCCACCGCCCGGAGCTTCCAGACTGGCTCTCCCCGCCCCGCCGGCACCTCCGGCCGCCCACCCGGAACTCGACGCCGCCCTCGCCCACCCCGATCCGCAGCGCCGCGCCCAGGACTTCTTCCCGAAATTCGCCGCGCTCGTCACCCGCGACCCCGAGGCCGCGCTCACCTACTTGCGCGGCGTGCGGCGCGGACAGGAATTCACCCAGGGACTCTTCATCCTGATCGACAATTTCAGCCGCCGCGACCCCGACCGCGCCACCAATCGCGACGAATTCAACGTCTTCGCCCTGCTCTTCTCCCGTTTCGCGCAGGAGAATGTCACCCTCGCCCTCGAGCGCCTGCCACGCGTCCCCGCCGGCGGAGCCCGCGAGTCCGCCCTCCGCGCCCTCCTCGACGCCTGGGTGCGCGCCGCCCCCGACGCCGCCATGGCCTGGGCCCGCAACCTTCCCGACCTCAGCGAACGCAACCTCGCCCTCGAGTCCGTCCTCCGCGAACTGGCCACCCGCGACCCCGCCGCCGCCATCGCCCGCGCCCCGGCTGTGCTCACCGGCACCAGCCTCGAACGCGTGCTCCAGGTCGCCTTCAACACGCTCGCCGCCTCCGATCCCAACCGCGCCGCTCAACTGCTCGAGAACCTCCCCCCGGGCGACGTGCAAACGATCGCAGTCATGGACGTCGCCCGCGCGCTCGCCACGCGCGACATCCCCCGCGCCCTCGCCTGGGCCAACTCCCTCGGCATCGACTTCACCCGCTGGCTGGCGCTCTCGTCGGTCCTGTCCGTCTGGGCCCAGCGCGAACCGCTCGCCGCCGCCAACTATGTCGTCGAGATGCCGCCCGGCCCCGCCCTCGACTACATCGCCGGCCAGTTCGCCGCGGTCATGGCCGCCAAGCCTCAGGATGCCATCCTCTGGGCCGGGGCGCTCGCCAGCACCTCCGCCCGCGACGCCGCCTTCGTCACCCTCGCCTCCGCCTGGGCGCAGCGCGCCCCGCTCGACGCCGTCCGCTGGGCGCTGTCGCTGTCCGGCGAGCCGCTCCGCACCAACGCCCTCGCCGGCGCGCACTCGATGTGGCGCCTGCACGATCCCCGCGCCGCCCAGGCCTGGCTCGAAACCGCCCCGCTCCCGGCCAGCACCAAGGCCCGCATCCTCGCCCCCCGCTGATCCGCCGTGCCCACCCCCGGCGAAAAGATCCTGGTCGCCCTCTCCGGCGGCGTCGACTCCTCGGTCGCCGCACTCCTGCTCCAGCGCCAGGGATATCGCGTCAGCGCCGCCTACATGAAGAACTGGATCAACGAGGACAACCTCGTGGGCGAATGCCCCTGGCAGCAGGACATCGCCGACGCCCGCGCCGTGGCGGAACGGCTCGGAATCGACTTCCAGGTCGTCAACCTCATGCGCGACTACCGGGAACGCGTCGTCGAGTATCTGCTCGATGGTTACGCGCGCGGCCTCACGCCCAACCCCGACATCAGGTGCAACCGCGAAATCAAGTTCGGGGTCTTCCGCGCCTGGGCGAAGGACCACGGCTTTGCCGCCGTCGCCACCGGCCACTACGCCCGCCGCGTGCCCCTCGCCGCCCTCCCCGCCCCTGCGCCCGCCCCCAGCCACCCCGCCCCCAGCCACCCCGCTCCGGCCACCGTCCCCCCGGATGCTCGTCACGTATTACGTGACAGGCGGTCGGACTCCCCCGCCCCGGTCGCACGCCACGCGTTCCACGACGTGACCCCCGGCGCGGTCGCGCCGGCGCCCGTCTCCACCCGCCCGGCTGGTCATCTATTGGATGACTTCCCCTCCGTCCCCCCAACCGAGACAACTTGTCATCCATTGGATGACGAGCCCGCCGGGGGCTGGGCGCTGCTCGAGGGCGCGGACAAGAACAAGGATCAGTCCTACTTTCTTGCGCGGCTGTCGCCGGAGCAGCTCGCGGAGGCGCGGTTCCCGATCGGACACCTCACCAAGCCCGAGCTGCGCGCACTCGCGCGCGACGCCGGTCTGCCGACGGCGGCCAAGAAGGACAGCCAGGGGATCTGTTTCATCGGCCAGGTGAAAATGGCCGACTTCCTGCGCGCCTATGTGCCGGATGCGCCGGGCCCGATTGTGCGCGCGACCGACGGCCGCGTGCTCGGCACGCACCGCGGGCTCCACTTCTACACGCTCGGGCAGCGGCGCGGCATCGGCATTCCCTCGAACACTGATCACCGGGCGTATGTCGTCGTCGGCAAGCGGGCCGCCAACCGCGCGCTGCTGGTGGCCTTCGATCAGCCCGACGCTCCCGGCCTGTTTCAAAGCGAAGTTCGGGTTCACTCCCTGAGCTGGCTGGGCGCACCGCTCACGGCGCCCGGCGAAATCGAAGGGCGCGTCCGATACCGCGACCCGCGGATTCCGCTGCGGTTCGAACCGGAGGGGGGCGGCACGGCGCGGATCGTCTTTGCCACCCCGCAGCGCGGACTGGCCAGCGGGCAGGTGCTGGCGCTTTACGTGGGCGAACGACTGCTGGGCGGCGGCGTGTATGGGTAGCTCCCCGCCGGGGTCGCCCGAATTCCGGCGAGGCAGGCCCGATCGTCCGGACTATTCGATTCCGCACTGGCGGCGGGCACGCTTGAGCACCACGCTCGCCACCGCCCGGGCCCGGGCGGCGCCGTCACGCAGCACCGCCTCGACGTGATCGAGGTTCGACGCCAGCTCGGCGCGGCGCGCGCGGGCGGCGGCGAAATAGTTCCAGTAGTGTTCAAAGAGCGCCTTCTTGAGATCGCCGTAGCCGAGACCACCGGCGCGCAGGCGTTGCTCAAAATCGGCCGCCACCTCTGCCGGGGCGAAGAGTTTGAGCAACTGGATCGCGAGGTTCCTGTCCGCATCGGGCTTCGGCTCCGACGGCGGGCGCGAATCCATCACGAGGCTCATGATCTTCTTCCGGGTGCTCTTTTCGTCGCCAAAGATGTCGATCGTGTTGCCGTAACTCTTGCTCATCTTCTGGCCGTCGAGCCCGGGGACGACCGCGAGGTCGTCGCGGATCTCCGCCTCCGGCACCACGAAGGTCTCGCCGTAGGTCTGGTTGTATTTGATGGCGATGTCGCGCGTCATCTCCAGGTGCTGCTTCTGGTCGCGCCCGACCGGCACGCGCTGCGAGTCGTAGAGCAGGATGTCGGCCGCCATCAGCACCGGGTAGGCGAACAGCCCGAAGTTCGGCGAGATGCCCTTGGCGGTCTTGTCCTTGTAGCTGTGCGCCCGCTCCAACAGCCCCATCGGCGTGAGCGTGCCGAGCAGCCAGGAAAGCTCCACGACCTCGGGCACGTCGCTCTGCCGCCAGAAGACGCTGCGCTGCGGGTCAAGCCCGCAGGCGAGCCAGTCGAGGGCCACGCCGAGCGTGTTCTTCCGGCGCTCGGCAGGATCGAAGAGCGAGGTCATCGAGTGGTAGTCCGCGATGAAGTAAAAGCCTTCGCCACGGGCCTGCGCCTCGATGGCGGGGCGCATCGCGCCAAAGTAGTTGCCGATGTGCAGGGTGCCCGAAGGCTGGATACCGGTGAGGGTGCGGACCATGGAAAAAGGCGGAGTGTCGCGGGGCGGCTGGTGCCGGGGCAAGCGCGTTTCAGTCGCGCCGGGGCACGAAGTGCACCGCCTGGCGCACGTGGGCGATGGTGTTTTCCGGCAGCACGCCGGCAAAGGCCATCGTCGGCATCACCAGCGCGCGTCGGCCCAGGATCGCGCCCGGGTTGAGCACGGCGTTGCAGCCGACCTCCGCGGCGTCGCCGAGGATGGCGCCAAACTTGCGCAGGCCGGTGTCGTACACCTGCCCGGCGGTCCTCACCCGCACCGGCTGCTGATCGAGACGGAGGTTGGAACAAATGACCCCGGCACCGAGGTGCGCGCGATTGCCGAGGACCGAATCGCCGACGTAGTTGAAGTGCGGCACCTGCACGCCATCGAGCAGCAGGCACTGCTTGAATTCGCAGGCGTTGCCGAGCACGCAGCCCGCGCCGGTGATCACGTGGCCCCGGATGAACGCACCCGGGCGGATTTCCGTGCCGGCGCCGATCCAGCTCGGACCGATCAGCGTGCCGTACGCTGGCAGCTTGACGCCGGCTCCCAGCCAGATCCGCCCCTCGACGTGCAGACCCGGCGGCGCGCCCGCCAGCGGCGCGGGCTCCGGGAGCGCCGCGAGCGCGGCGGCGATCCGTTTCAGCCACTCCCACGGCGGCACGTCCGGCGGAAAGTGCGGGGCAAAGTGCGCCAGCGACGCGGGCAGGGAGAAGTAATCGGCGGCCTTCATGGGCGGGCAAGGGCTGGCGCAAGCCGCCGGCAATGGCAAACGAAACGGCGGCGGGATGAGGCACCTCGTGCAGTGTCCTTCTCCAAGGGGACAATGCTTCCAGCCTCGTGTCCAACGAGGCAAGATGCCTCGACCACCCTGGCCAGCAACACCTCGTGACCGCGAGAATGACGCCGCCGTGGGGGGAGGTACGCTCCCGGTCGCCCACCGCCCTGAGTTCCAGGGAGGGCCGTACTGACAGGACGCAGAAACGCGGACGGACGTCGAAGAACGGCTTCAGGCACGACCCCGTCCTCACGACGCTGAACCGGCGCAACGGCCCATGTGAACGCTCGCCCTTCGCCTGGCCACCCCAGGCAAGCCTCGGGGCATCATGGCCAGCCGACCGCTACGCGGATCGGGCTCGCGGAATCACAGCAACGTACGAGGCAAGCTTCGGGAAACGGACCCGGCTGCGATTCAACTAACGAGGCGGCGCGACAGACCATCTGCCCCCGATTTCGGGGCTGAAACCGGATTCAGAACCGTGGTCATCCGTGTCGCTCCGTGCCCTTGGAGATCGGAATTGCGGGGCTGGCAGGCTTGTCCCGCCGAAGCCATCGGCGAAGGCCGCACTCCGCGAAGAGTCGGGCGGAGTCGGTTTCGTGATCACGGAAGCGGGGCCTCCGGCGGCGGCGAAGTGACCGTCGCGGTCTCCCACGGCCGGCGCCGGCGGTGCGGCCGCGGGGGACCGATCAGAGTCCCGTCAGGGTGGTCTCGTGGGGCCAGACATGAAGCACTGCGTTGCGCGTGCCGAAGGGATTGGCCGAGGTTTCCCCCGCGCCCGGCGGATCGATCCACCGGCCGTCGACCACCAGGCGATACTCGTAGCGCCCCGGGTCCAGCAATAGAACCGCGCACCAACGATCCCCGCCTGCGGGTCGCAGGGGCGTGGCGGCCGGATTCCAGTCGTTGAAATCGCCGACGACCGCGACCGTGGTCGCGTGCGGCACGGAATAGCGCATCGTCACGCGTGAACGACGGGGTGCCTCGATGCTGGCGTGCTTCGCTTTCATGGCGTGTCACCCGACCCACTGGCCGGGCGCGTGGGGTTTGGGTTCCAGCCGATCCCCCGGGGCGGGGGACACTCACGGCGCGGTTGGCGGCGCTGGGTCATGGAATATCCTATGCCAGAGCGGTCGCGGGCGCCATGCGCCGCCGCACGAAAATCCGCTAGTGGAATCCGCTAGCACGGCGAGTCCCAGCGCCGCCGCCACACCCGGTCCGGACTCGATCACCGTCAGCCGACAGCCGCGCCCGATCCACGCCCCCGGGCGCCCGCAGCCTTGAGTTCCGTAGCGGGCCGCGCTGACATCTGCCGCATGGACGCAGACAAGCTGAAGGACCTCGAGATGCGGCTTCAGGTGCGACCCCTGCGGCTCTCCGACTTCGAGGCGATCGTGGCGCTGCAGCAACGCTGCTTCCCCGGCATGCCCTGCTGGACGCGGGAACACGTGGAAAGTCAGCTCGCCCATTTTCCCGAGGGCCAGATCGGCGTCACCCTCGACGACCGGCTGGTGGCCTCGTCCTGCAGTCTCATCGTCGACTACGATCTCTGCTCGGAGTGGCACGACTGGAAGGCGGTGGCCGATCGCGGCTACATCCGGAACCACAATCCGAAAGGGGACGCGCTCTACGGCATCGAGATCATGGTCGATCCCGACTGCCGCGGTCTCCGCCTGGCGCGGCGGATGTACGAGGCGCGCAAGCGGCTGGCCCGGGAGCTGAACCTGAAGGGCATCGTGATCGGCGGGCGCATCCCGGGTTACGCCCGGCACAAGGACCAGATGACCGCGCACGAGTACGTGCAAAAGGTCGAGGACAAGACGCTCTACGATCCCGTCCTCACGACGCAGCTCGCCAACGGCTTCGAGCTCAAGCAACTGATCAACGACTACCTGCCCAGCGACGAGGACAGCGCGGGCTGGGCGACGCACATGGAGTGGACAAATGCGGACTACCGGCCTTTCCAGAAGCGGGCGATGCGGCCCGTGCAGATCGTCCGCCTCGCCGCCGTGCAGTACCAGATGAGGCCGATCGCGAGCTTCGAGGAGTTCGAGCGCCAGGTCACGTTCTTCGTCGACACGGCCGGCGACTACCGCTGCGACTTCGTGGCCTTTCCCGAACTGCTCACGACGCAACTGCTGACCCTGGTCGACCAGCGGCGCCCGGGTTCGGCGGCGCGCAAGCTGGCGGAGTTCACGGACCGCTACCTGGAGCTCTTTCAGCACCTCGCGATCCGCTACCACGTGAACATCGTCGGCGGGAGCAACTTCGCCCTCGAGGGCGGCGTGCTGTACAATGTCTCGTATCTGTTCCGTCGTGACGGCACCCTGGGCAAGCAGTACAAGATCCACATCACGCCGGCGGAGTGGCGCTGGTGGGGCGTGGCCGGCGGCGACAAGGTGGAGGTCTTCGAGACCGACTGCGGCCGCGTGGCGATCCTCATCTGTTACGACGTGGAGTTCCCGGAGCTGGCGCGCATCGCCGCCCGCAAAGGCGCGCAGGTGTTGTTCGTGCCGTTCAACACCGACGAGCGGTTCGGGTACCTGCGGGTGCGCAACTGCGCCATGGCCCGGTGCATCGAGAACCACGTCTACGCCGTGCTCTCCGGCTGTGTCGGCAACCTGCCGCAGGTGGCGAACGCCGACGTCCATTACGCGCAGTCGGGCATCTTCACCCCGGCCGACATCCCGTTCAGCCGCGATGCGATCGCCGCGGAATGCACCCCGGGAGTCGAAACCCTCGTGATGCAGGATCTCGATCTCGAGCTCCTGCGCCGCCACCGCTACCGGGGCACGACACAGAACTGGCGCGACCGCCGCCGCGATCTCTATCAGGTGCGTTACAAGGAGAACGGCCAGTCGCTCGAAATCTAGCGAGGCTGCGCCTCCGACCAGGCTTTACCGCGGATAGCGCGGATTCGGCGGATGATAACACAACACCAACCGACTATCCGTGCCATCCGCGTCATCTGCGGTGGGTTGGTTTGGAGAACTTGACCTGCCCACCACACGCTGCGCCAGTTCAGGGCTTCTTCCGTTCCGCCACGGTGAGGTGCGACGCGACCTCGCTCACGCCGTCGACCTCCATGGCGAGCGCAATCGCACGGGCCACATGTTCCGGCGCGGCGACCGTGCCGCGCAGGACGACGCGCCCGTCGGTGGTGGTGACCTCGACGGACCAGACGGAGAGTTCGCGATCCGCCGCCAGCCGGGCTTTGATCGCCGCGGTCGTCGCGAGAAGATGCGCACGCGGTTGGGGTGGGTCGGGGCCGCCTCTGCGGGCGGCGATTCGGTCGGATTGGAGTTCATGACAGTATTACAATTGATGGGGGACGATTCGGCCGCGCCCGCCGTCGCGACGAGACGCGAGACCGAGGACAACCCTACCCTACCGCCAGGCACAGACCCGGGCCATCCGTGACCACCGAAAACCCTGCTACGGGATTCAACTAACCTGCATGCATCGCAGCGCGGCCGGAGGCCGTTGCCCAAGGTGCGCCAGCAGGCTTGTCACGCCGAAGCCGTCGGCGAAAGCGAACCTGTCCGCCGTAGCCTTGGCGAAGGCGGATCCCCTGCCGGCCTGCGGGCACAGGGACGCGCGCGCCCACCTCGTACCGTCATCGTCGTGCCTTCGTTCTCGGGTCGAGAACGAGGAACGATTACGAGAACGAAGAACGACTCGGGGATTCCGGCATCTTCGGTTGCGGCCTCCGGCTGAGTTGGGAAGTATCCGGGATCGCACGGCGCCGGCACGCGGCCGGGTGCCGCCACTGGAGCCAGGCCGCCGGGGCGACGGGCAAATTCGCCGCTGCTGGCTTGCGCGATGCCCCGCGCGTTCCTGGGCTGGCGCCCGCCGCCCGTCCTCGGACAATTTCCCCGCTCCCCTTTCTCCCCGTGATCCCGACTCCGCCCGATCGCCCTGACTTGGACCGCCTGCATCCCGCCGATCTCGCCGACCGGCTCCAACGCCTGCCGCCGGACGAAGCCGGGGAGTTGCTCCGCCACCTTCCGCCGACAAAAGCCGGGGCGGTGCTGGCCGAAATGGAGCCGGCCCACCTGCCGAAACTCCTCCCCGCCTTTCCCGCTCCGCAACTGGCGGCGATTCTGCCCGGACTGCCACCGGCCGACTCCGCCGATCTCCTCCAGCGTCTGCCGGCGGCGAGCCGACGGGAAGTCCTCGCCGCCCTCCCCGCGGACACGGCGGAGGCGGTGCGCACGTTGCTGCGATATCCCGAGGACTCGGCGGGCGGCATCATGTCCACCCGCTTCATCGCGCTGCGGGACAACCTGACGGTGGAGCAGGTGCGGGATCTGCTGCGCGCCCACGCCGAGGAGGAACGGCCGGAGGACGTCTCGTACCTGTACGTGGTCGACGCCCACCAGCGCCTGGCCGGGATCGTGAGCCTGCGCGATCTGGTGTTCAGCCCGGCCGGGCGGCGCCTGGAGGAGATCATGAAGCGCGAGGTGCATTCGGTCCCGGCCCAGGCCGATCAGGAGGAACTCGCCCGCCAGTTCGCCCGCTACCACTACATGGGCCTGCCGGTGGTGGAGCCGGACGGCCGGCTCGCCGGCGTGGTGCGGGCCAGCGATCTGCTGGAGGTGGCCGAACGGGAGGCGACCGAGGACATGCAGCTCATGGTCGGCCTGTCGGGCGAGGAACGCGCGACCACCGCCTGGCCCGACGCGCTGCGCCTGCGCCTGCCCTGGCTCTACGTCAACCTCGCGACGGCCTTTCTCGCCGCGCTGGTCGTCGGCCTGTTCGAAGACACGATCGCCCGGTGGACCACCCTCGCGATCTTCCTGCCGATCGTCGCGGGGCAGGCCGGCAATGCCGGCATGCAGACCCTCACCGTGGTGATCCGGGATCTGGCCCTGGGCGAGCTCGACCGGCGGGACTGGCGCCGGCTGCTGGGCAAGGAAACCCTGCTCGGCCTGTGCAACGGGCTGGCCGTGGGTCTCGTGGTCGGCTTGATCGCCTGGGGGTGGCACGGCCGGCCGATTCTGGGGCTGGTCGCCGCGGGCGCCATGTTGCTGGCGCAAGTGGCGGCCGGTGTATCGGGAGTAGTGATACCGCTGGGCCTGAAGCTGGCGCGCCTCGACCCCGCCCTGGCCGCCAGCATCTTCGTGACCACGGTCACGGACGTGGCCGGTTTCCTCTTCTTCCTCGGCCTGGCCACGCTCGCGCTGCCTTGGGCGGGCATCCCGCCGTAGCCCACGACCCCGGCATCTAAGCCGTTTTTGCATTGCCGCTCCGCGGCGCGGGGAGCACCACTTCCCGGTCCGCCACCTCCAGCCAACCTCCCGCATGTCCCGCCGGAGCACCACCCGAGGACGCCGTCCCGCCCGCCGGCGGCCGGCGTCGCCATCCGCCGCCCGGGCAGAACCCCCTCCCCCGTTGCCGGGCTGGCCCGACCGGCGCAGCCAGCTCGCCGCCATCGTGGAGCACTCCAACGACGCGATCTTCAGCCGGACGTTCGACGGCCGGATCGCCACCTGGAACCGGGCGGCCGAACGCATCTTCGGCTATTCCGCCGCCGAGATGATCGGGCGCTCGAGCGACGTGCTGCTGGCACCGGGCACCCGGGACGAGTACCGGCGGGTGATCGCCCGCCTGCGGCGCGGCCGCCCGGTCGAGGGGATCGAGACTCTCCGGCGGCGCCGCGACGGCACCTTGATCCACGTCGCGCTCACGCTCTCCCCGATTCGCGACTCGGCCCGCCGGCTGATCGGTTTTTCGACCATCGCCCGGGACGTGAGCGAGCGGCGGCGGCTGTCGGACGAAGTGGCCCGCCGCGAACGCGATCTGGCGGATATCTTCGAACAGGCCTCGGTCGGGCTGATTCTGGTGTCGCCGGAGGGAGACATCCTCCGCGCCAATCCCGCCTTCCTGGCCACCGCCGGCGCCCACGCGGACCAGGTCATCGGCCGCCCGCTCGCCCGCTGGCTGGCGTGGCCGGACGACGACAGCCTGCGGGCGGCCCTGGCCGGGCGCGGCACGTTGCTGAATGTCAGCGGCGAACTGCGAAACGCCCGCGGCCGGACGCGCCACGTGTTGATCGACGCGGACGGCCGGTGGGAGGACGGGCGGCTCGCCTACTCGCGCTGGTTCATTCGCGACATCTCGCGCCGCCGGCAGCTCGAGCAGGAGGTGCTCGCCATCAGCGATCGGGAAAGGCGCGGCTTCGCGCTGGAGTTGCACGACGGCCTGGGTCAGCAGCTCGGCGGCATCGCTTATCTCGCCAACGTGCTGCGGGAGACCCTGGCGCAGCAAGCGGGGCCCGGGCCCGAGCTGGCGAACCGGATTTTTTCCCTCACCCGCCGGGCGATCGCGGATGCGCGCCGGATGGCGCGGGGCCTTTCGCCGATCCGGGAGGAGCCCGAGGGGTTGATGGCGGCGCTGCGGGAACTGGCCTCCCAGGTAACCGCGACTCATGGCGTCGACTGCCGCTTTCGCCTGCGCGCCCCGGTCCCGGTGGAACACCCCACACTGGCCGCGCACCTGTTTCGCATCGCCCAGGAGGCGGTGAACAACGCGCTCAAGCACGGACACCCGCGGCGCATCGTCATCACCCTCGGCGCGGGCCCGACCGGGCTCCGCCTCACCGTTGCCGACGACGGGGCCGGGATTCGTCCGCTTTCCCCCGGCCGGAGCGGCATCGGGCTGCGGCTGATGCAATACCGGGCCAGCCTGATTCGGAGCCGCCTGCAGGTTCTCGCCCGCCGCCCGCGCGGCACCCGCGTCGTCTGCACCGTGCCCCCAGCCCCGCCCTCCCAGTAGGAGCAACTCCTCCCTTCGCCATGCCGCCCCGCGCCAAGTCTCCCGCCACACCGGTCCGCTACCGGATTCTGGTGGTCGACGACCACGCAGTGTTGCGCGAGGGCGTGGTCGCCCAAATCAATCGCGAGCCGGATCTGGTGGTCTGCGGCGAGGCGGCCAACGCCCGCGAAGCCCTGGCGGCGGCGCGACGCCTGGAACCGGATCTCGTGCTCGCCGACCTCAGCCTGCCCGGGCGGAACGGGCTCGAACTGATTCGCGATCTCCACGCCCTGCGGGCGCGGCTGCCGGTGCTGGTGCTTTCGATGCACGATCCGCTGATCTACGCCGAACGGGCGCTGCGCGCCGGCGGCCGGGGCTTTGTGTCGAAGCAACAGAGCGGGCGCGAACTGATGGGCGCCATCCGGCAGGTCCTGTCGGGACAGATCTACCTCAATCCGGACGTCTCCACCCGCCTGCTCGGCGGTCTGGCCCAGGGCGCCAGGAAGGCGGCGCCGCCGTCGCCGATCGAATCCCTCACCGACCGGGAACTCGAAGTCTTCAACCTGATCGGGCAGGCCCGCGAAACCAAGACGATCTCGCGGGCCCTCGGCATGAGCCCGCGCACCGTCGAGGTCCACCGCGCCAACATCAAGCGCAAGCTCGGGCTGCGCACCGGGCCGGAACTCACCCGCCACGCCGTGCTCTGGGTGGAAGCCAACGAATAGCGCGCCGGCGCGATCCGGGAGTCCTGGTAGACCCGAGTTTGCCGCGATCGGGTCGGGCCGAGTCTCGCCAACCCGGATGCATCGCCGCGCGGCCGGAGGTCGCAGCCTACGGTGTAGCCGCGCTTGAGCTAAGCGAAAGCGTGGCGATGGCAGGGCGCGGACTCCGCTCCGCGCCGGCGCTTTCGTATCCGTTTTCCTACGCTCGCGCGGCGGCCAGCGGAGTGGCCGCCCTACCCGTGCGATCTTCCGCCGGTTGCGGCCTCCGGCCGCGCGGTGTGAGCTATCGATCCACTGCGATCAATCTCGCGACGATTTCGGAGATCTTGAAATCGGTCATCGGGAATCGGTCATCTTGAAATTGGGACACTCGTTCCGGCCTTCCCAATGACAGATTGAAAATGACCGATGACCGATTTCACGATTTCTGGAATCCTTCGGTTGCGGTTGCCGCGTTGGGATGGATGCAGGCTAACGGAAAACCGTAGGCCGCCTTGGCGGTTCCCCGAATTGTCGGTGAGGCCGGGCGATGCTAGACTGCGCGCGGGAAGGCGGCCCGGTCCACCCGACTGCGGATCCGGCCCTCCGGACCATTCGCGCCCCTGAGCGGATTCCCCTGCCGCGTCAGTTCGGCCCCGGAGCCGCCTTCCTCCCTCTTCACGGGCGGTGTGCGGGCCCGGCTGGCCCGCTCCCTCGACACCCCCGAGCCCGGCTCACCTGAACCCTTATGCGTCATGAAACTACGCCCGCTGCCCTGCCTGTCCGCCCCCCTGCTTTCCCTCGGTCTCGCCCTGGCGCCGGCCCCGCTGGCCGGCCAGGCCACCCTCCCGCTCGCCAGGGCGGGGGCGGAACCGGTGGTCGAGCTTTCCCCGTTCGTCGTCGAGGAGGAGCCGGAGCTCGGCTACCTCGCCACCCAGACCCTCGCTGGCGGGCGCCTGCGCACCGACCTCAAGAACACCGGCTCCTCCATCCAGGTCGTCACCCGGGAGTTCATGGAGGATCTCGGTGTCACCAACGTGGAGGAACTTTTTCAATACACCACCAGCACCGAGGTGGGCGGCATCCTCGGCAACTTCACCGGGGCCACCGACGGCGGATCCGGCGAGGTCAGCACCGGCGGCGCCCGCCGCAATCCCGACGGCACCACCCGCGTGCGCGGCCTGGCCGCCCCGGACCGGGCGCGCAATTACTTCAAGACCGACATCCCGTTCGACGCCTACAACACCGAGCGCCTCGACGTGAACCGCGGCGCCAACTCCTTCCTCTTCGGCCTGGGCTCGCCGGCCGGCCTGTCGAACGTCAGTCTGACCAAGGCGCGCTTCCACAACGACGCCGAGCTGAGCACCCGCCTCGCCACCGGCGGCAACACTCCCGCCTACCGCGCCTCCTTCAAGTTCAACCGCGTGCTGGTCAAGGACCGGGTCGCCCTGCACGGGGCCGTGCTCATGGATCGGACCACCTACCGCCAGGAACCGACGCACGAGAACGACGACCGGCAATACGTCGCCGTGACGATCCGGCCCTTCCGCCACTCTAACACCGTGCTGCGCGCCCACGCGGAGCACGGCCGCATCACCGGCAACGCGCCCGACGTGCTCCTGCCGCAGGAAAACCTTTCCACCTTCCTCGACGATCCGGTCGTCGGCCGCCGCTCGATCAACGCCTACGACAACCTGCAGCGCTTCGCCCACGTCGAGGGTCCCACTGCCGCGCAGTGGAACCGGCTCAGTGCGGCGGACAAGGCCCGTTATGTCGTCCGCAACACCCCCGAAGCCAACTCGCTCGGCAACGCCGCCTGGGGCGCGGGCGCCTACGGCCTGATCTACGACGGCACCAACGGCCGGTATCCGGCCTTCGCCTACACCGACCAGTACCGCGCCGCCGACTACGCCGCGCGCGATCCCTTCTTCGGCCCCAACCGCACCACCAAGGGCGCGCCCTACAACGTCTACCACGGCAATCGCGGGGAGATCGCCGGCACCGGCTGGCTCAACCAGGGCTTCACCGACCTGCGGACGATGGACTTCAGCCGCATGAACCTGGGCTGGGACAACGACTATTATGCCCGCGACTTCTTCAATTACAACATGGCCCTCGAGCAGTTGCTCTGGCGGGGCCGCGCCGGCTTCGAGCTCGGCTACGACGCCCAGGATTTGTTCCGCCGCGACTTTGTCGCCTTCAACGGCGCCAACTCCCGCGTGATCTTCGATGTCAACGAGACGCTCTGGCTGCCCACGGATCCGAACTACCGCACCTCGGGCGTCGTCGCCCCCGTGCGCAATCCCAACTACGGCCGTCCGTTCGTCCTGACCAAGAGCAACAGTCGCGTCATCGACACGCAGCGCGAAGCCCTGCGCTTCACCGGCTTCCTCAAGCACGACTTCGCCGATCACGTGAAGTCCCGCTGGCTGCGCCGCCTGCTCGGCAGCCACACCTTCACGCTGCTCGCCGACCGCTCCGGCTACGACGAGAAGCTGGTGAACTACGTCTTCAACTCGTTCGGCGATCCCGAGCCGGCGCTGCACATCGGCGACGCCAACGCCCGCCAGACCGCCAACAACGTCCGCAACGTCCCGATGTACGCCTACCTCGGCCCGCCGCAGCCCCAGGCGTTCACTGATCCGAATTTCCGCCTGGGCGACTTCGTGCTCCAGCCCGCCACCTACCAACTCCGCCCGTCGACCGGATTCTCGATCCGCAAGCTGAGCTGGAACCTCGGGCCGGACGCGACCAACGCCAACCTCGGCCTCGATTCGCGGGCCAACGGCAACGAGGGCTTCGTCTGGGGGACCTTCACCCCGCTCGAGGTGCCCACCAAGAACTACCGACTCCAGAAGACCCGCGTGGAGTCGTTCGCCCTCAACACCCAGTCGTTCTTCTGGGAGCGCCTGCTGGTGGCCAACGCCGGCTACCGCACCGACCGGGTCGACACCTGGCTCAACACCGAGGCCAACCTCGTCGGGCTCGACGAAATCCCGGACCTCTCGCCGCAGAACTTCCGCGCCGAGAACGGCCGCTTCACCCGCACGACGAGCGAGATCTTCGGCTACGGCGGCGTCCTCAACTGGCCGCGCCAGTGGATTTCGCTCCCGCGCGGCATGAACGTGGCGTTCCACTTCAACCAGTCCGAGAACTTCGTCCCCGCCACCGACCGCGTCGACCAGTACCGCCGCCCCGTGCCCTCCCCCACCGGCACCAGCCGCGACTACGGTTTCACCGTCTACCTCTGGGACAACAAGGTCGTGGCGCGCTGCAACTGGTACAGCAACAAGCTGGGCGGCGCCTCCTCCAACGTCTCCGACCTCTTCAATCAGACCAACACGAATATCTTCAACCACTACGGCAACCTCAACCGCAACCTGCTCCAGGTCGACGCCAACAACGACGGCCGCATCGACGACGCCGTCCGCGACGCCATCGAGGTCGACCCGCGGACCGGGCTGACCGAGGATGGCCTCACCCGCGACCAGGCCGTCGTCGCGCTCTATCCCAACTTCGCCCGGGCCCGGGAGGCGCGGGCGGCGATCGCGCCGTTCCTGACGCCGGCACTACAGGAGGCTTACAACTACCGCCTCGCGGCCGACGGCGGCTCGCTCACGCAGTGGGCCGGCGCGATCACGGACACCAACGACATCGAGGCACGCGGCTTCGAGGCCGAACTGACGCTGAATCCCACCCGCAACTGGCGCATCGCCTTCAACGCGGCGAAGCAGGAGACCATCCTCACCCACATCGCCCCCGCGCTCACCTCGCTGCTCGAGACGGTGTGGCTGCCGCACCTCGCAAAGTTCGGCGGCCTCGACTGGAACCTGCCGGTCGAGCCGGTCAACGGCAACACGACGACCCAGCAGATCAACGATCGGCTCCTCGACTACTACGCGATCAAGGGCCAGGAGGGGAAGCCGCAGGCGGAGCAGCGCAAGTGGCGGTTCAACCTCATCACGCGCTACCAGTTCGCCACCGGCCGGCTCAAGGGTTTCTCGGTAGGCGCGGCGGTGCGCTGGGAGGATCGCTACGCCACCGGTTTCCCGCTCCTCGACGATCCGCGCGGCCTGATCCTGCCCGACGTGCAACACCCGTACCTCAGCGAGCCCGAACTGAGCTACGACCTGAGCGTCGGCTACCGCCGCCGCGTCCTGCGCGACCGCGACTGGATCGTGCAGCTCAACCTCCGGAACCTGCAGAACTGGTCGAGTGACCGCCTCAGCATCGTGCGGCACCAGCCGGACGGCAGCGCGGCGCGGGTGCGCTTCGACCCGCCGCTCCAGGTCCTGCTCACCAATACGTTTCGATTCTGACCCGCCCCGGCGGCCGGAATCCAAGCCTCGCAACCACAGTCCAAGAAAGGAACCCATGAAAACCTCCGACTCCAAGTCCCCAATGAAACGCGACGCCAGCCCCACGGTCATGGGCCGGGTCAAGACCGCCTATCCCCGCCTGCAACGTATCCTCGTCCCGCTGGATTTCTCCGGCCGGTCGCGGCAGGCCTTGCGCTATGCGGTCCCGCTCGCCGAGCGCTTCTCCGCCCGCATCGTGCTCTTCCATGCGATCGAACCCGTGGCCGTGAGCACGGCCGGTCTGGCCCTCGTGGGCGTCGCCCTCGCGGAGGCGAGGCGGGCGGCCGTACGGCGCCTGGCCGGCACCGCCGCGACCCTGATTCCGGGCGGCATGCTGGCCAAGTGCGTGGTCCGCACCGGGCCTCCCGCCGCCGAGATTCTCGCGGCCGTCGAACGCGAGGACATCGATCTCGTGGTCATGTCGACCCGCGGGCGCACCGCGCTCAAGCGGCTCTTGCTCGGCAGCACGGCGGAGCGGGTCATGCAACGAGCCTCCTGCCCCGTGCTGTCCGTGCGGCGCCGGTGAGCAGACGCGCCCGATCCTCCGCTCGCCCGCCGGCGGCCCGCCTTCAGCCGACCGCCCCTGCCACCGCCCGCGCCAGCGGGGCCGGCTGAGCCGCGACGAGCATCTTCGACGCCAGCACGTCGTTTGCTAATCCCATGGTCAAGGTACTCCAATCCCGACTGCAACCGGCTCCGCGCCTTCCCGGAATAAAGCGGGCGGTGATTCGTCTCCACGCCCAGCGCCTGTTCCGCGATGTCTGGGCGCAGCGGCCCCTCACGCGGCGCGAGTGGCGCACGGCGGAGGATGACCTGCGGCGGCGCCTGGAATCCGAAGCCTTGTGAGCGGCGCGCCCCGCCGTCTAGTCAAACGCACTAGCCACGCGTGCCGGTTGCCCCAATAGGCGGCACGCTGCGCCAGGGGTAGGATGTGGGCGTGGGAACAAACCCTTGCGGGCGCCGGGTGCACGACGGCCGGTGGCAAGGTCGGGCGAGGCGCCCCGCCTCAGGCACGGTTGTTTCCGGGAGGAGTTGGCGCCACGAGGCGAGCGCGATCCCTCCCTCCCTCCAACTCGCCTCGGAAAGGAGACACCCTATGACACAGTTGAAGAAATGGGATCAGATCGAAAACGCGCGCTGGGATCCATTCCGCGACTTCGAGGACCTGCACCGCCGCTTGAGCCGGGCATTGGGCTTCGAACCGGTCCGGCGCGAGGAAGGCGGCAGCCTGATGCCGGCATCCGACTGGGCTCCCCTCGTGGACGTCACCGAGGACGACAAGGAATACGTGATCAAGGCGGAACTCCCCGGCATGAAACGTGAGGACGTAAGCGTGCGCGTCGACCAGGGGTGGTTGATCCTCGCTGGCGAGCGCAAGGCCGAGAGCGAGGAAAAGTCGAAGAAGCAGCATCGGATTGAGCGGATGTACGGGCGGTTCGAGCGCAGCTTCCTGGTGCCGGACGAAGCGGACCCGGAGAAGATCTGCGCGGACTTCAAGGACGGGCTGCTCAACGTGCACCTGCCCAAGAACCCGGCCGCCAAGCGCAAGAGCATCGACGTGAAGGTTACCTGAATTCCTCCCCGCCCACCACCGGCGGGCGCGCTTGATTCCGCCCCGCCGGTGCCTGGGTGGGCAACCCGCCCGGTTCGTTCCCATTACCCATCAGTCACCCTGCCACCGGGCCGGTACGAATACCGGCCGGTGGTCGACGGGCGCCGGATCGAAGACCCGAGCACCCAGGAGAGCGGCGCGGCCACGCGGCGTTTGTAACGACCGGGTGCCGTCGCTTGCATCCGACCGGTCTCTGCTGCTCCGCTTTGATCCTCCGTGAACCTTTGTCCCATGAACCTGCAATCCGCCTACCGCGAAAAGATGAACGCCCAGATCGAAGAACTGGCGGCCGAGATGGCCCTGGCGCGCGCCCGCGCCCGCCGTCTGGTCGCCGAAGGCCGGATCGCGGCCGCCGAGGAGCTGGCCGAGACCGAATCGAAGCTGAATACCCTGAAGGAGCGGCTTGCCGCCGCCGCGACCGCCGGGGACGAGGCCTGGCAGGATCTGCGCCAGGGCCTTGACGCGGCCTGGTCCGAGGTTCAGCAGGCCGCCGCCCGGGCCCGGAGCCGCTTCGGCTGATCCGG
>CAZDGC010000118.1:5454-21444 GCA_964504885.1 uncultured Opitutus sp. | reverse complement strand
TCGGCAAGGGCAGCCCCGGCGCGGAACCGTTCATCGACCTCGACACCATGCTCGACCTCACCGCCAAGTCGGAGGTCAACGGCGTGAAATTCGACGGCGTCGATCTGTTCCTCTACAATCCGCACACCGACATCGACATCTCCGACGACGGCATCAAGGCCCTCGCCGACAAGATCAAGGGCAAGGGGCTCGTCGTCGGCTCCGTGGTCGCCCCCGTCTGGTTCGACGCCTCCGCGGGCGGCGACGAGCAGGCCCGCGCCAACTGGGTCACCCACGTACGCAAGGCCATCCGCATCGCCCGCAAGCTCACCGAGCTCGGCGTGCGCCCCTACGGCGTGGTCCGCATCGACAGCGCCACCAGCGTGAAGACCTGGGACGCCCATCCCCGGGAAACGACCAAGTTGATCGCCCAGACCTTCCGCGAGGCCGGCAAGATCGCCAAGGACGAGGGCGAACGCCTCGCCGCCGAGGGCGAAATCTGCTGGGGCGGTATGCACTCCTGGCTGCACATGGTCCACCTCCTCGAGATGGTCGGCATGCCCAAGGTCGTCGGCTTCCAGGCCGACATGTCGCACACCCACCTGTACACGCTGGGCGCCAACGCCGAGCACCACCGCATCGTGCCGAAGAAGTACCACTTCGAACCGGCCGAGTTCCACCGGGCCATGGTCAAACTCACCAACGCCCTCCGCCCGTGGACCATCGACTTCCACGTCGCCCAGAACGACGGCTCCGTCTTCGGCTCCGGCGCCCACGAAAAGACCGGCAAGCACTGCCTCGCCACCGACCCGCGCGGAAAACTCAACATCACCCGCGATTCCGGCTACTGGCTGCGCGACGGCAAGGGCAGGGTCACCAAGCGGATGAAACACATTTGCTGGGACGGTTGCATGTTCCCCAACGAAGTGCTCATGAAGCAGCAGACCTGGAACGACATCCTCGCCGCGATGATCGAGGTCCGCACCGCCCACGGCTGGCACGCCTGAGCGGCTTCGCCGCCGGGAGAAGGGATGAGGGAATAGGGAATGAGGGTGGAAAACCGCACCCTCCCCTTCCTCTCCCTTCTCTCACGGTCGTTACTCCCTCACTCCCTTACTCCCTCACTCCCTTAATCCCTTCACTCATGCCAAAGAAACAACTCCGCGTCGGTCTCATCGGCTACAGCTTCATGGGCCGCGCCCACAGCAACGCCTTCCATCAGGTCAACCACTTCTTCCCCTCCAGCTATGAAATCGTTCCGCAGGCTGTCTGCGGTCGCGACGAGGCCAAGGTGAAGGAGTTCGCCGAAAAATGGGGCTACCAGTCCACCGAAACCGATTGGAAGAAACTCATCGCCCGTGACGACATCGACGTCATCGACATCGCCACGCCGAACAACCTGCACATGGAGCAGGCCCTCGCCGCCGCCAAGGCCGGCAAGGTGATCCTCTGCGAGAAGCCACTCGCGATGAATCCAAAGCAGGCCGAGGCGATGGTGAAGGCCATCGAGAAAGCCAAGGTGCCGAACATGGTCTGGTACAACTACCGCCGCTGCCCGGCCGTCGTCCTCGCCAAGAATCTGATCGACGCCGGCAAGCTCGGCCGCGTCTTCCACTACCGCGCCAACTTCCTCCAGGATTGGACCATCAATCCCGAGCTCCCACAGGGCGGCACCGGCCTCTGGCGCCTCGACGTCAAGGTCGCCGGCTCCGGCGTCACCGGCGACCTGCTCGCCCACTGCATCGACACCGCGCTCTGGCTCAACGGCGGCATCAAGGACGTCAGCGCGATGACCGAGACGTTCGTCAAGGAACGGAAGCACACCCTCACCGGCAAAGTCGAGAAGGTCGGCATTGACGACGCCTGCCTCTTCCACTGCCGCTTCAACAACGGCTCGCTCGGCCTCTTCGAGTCGACCCGCTATGCCCGCGGCCACAAGGCGCTTTACACCTTCGAAATCAACGGCGAGCACATGAGCCTGAAGTGGGACCTCCATGATCTGCACCGCCTGCAGATCTTCGACCACAGCGACGAAGGCCAGGAGCGCGGCTGGAAGAGCATCCACGTCTCCGACGGCGACCATCCCTACTGCGGCAACTGGTGGGTGCCCGGCCTGCAACTCGGCTACGAGCACAGCTTCATCCACGCGATGGTGGAGTTCATCAAGGGACTCGAAAGCGGCCAGGGCTGCACGCCCAGCTTCCGCGACGGCCTCGCCACCGATTACGTCGTCGACGCCGTGCTCGCCTCCGCCAAGGCCCGCAAGTGGGTCAAGGTGAAGCAGGCGTGACCGCTCGCGCCGCGAGCGAAACGCACAACGCTCAACGTGTGACCCGGAATTCTCATCCCCGCTGGAAAACCGCTCGCACGGTGTAGGAGCGGGTTTATCCCGCGAACGTACCGAACGAAGCACCTCCCGGCACTTCGCGGCGTAAAGCCGCTCCTACCTCCCAGCGAAAACCTGGCATGAAATTTCCGGGTTAACCCCCAACGCTCAACGCCCTCCCGCTCGACGCTCAACGCCCGTCCGACTTGAGCGTTGAGCGTTCCTTTTCCGCCCCATGCGCCTCCTCGCCCTCTCCCTCCTCCTCGCGGTCGCCAGCGCCCACGCCGCGTCGACCTCCCTCGTGCTCAACCCACCCGCCGGCGTCGCCCCCAAGGGCAAACACGTCGTGCTGCTCTCCGGCGACGAGGAGTACCGCAGCGAGGAGGCCATGCCCATGCTGGCTAAAATCCTCAGCCAGCGCCACGGCTTCAAGTGCACCGTCCTCTTTGCCCTCGATCCCGACGGTACCATCAACCCCGAAAACCAGCGCTCCCTCGCCGGCTCCGCCGCCCTCGACTCCGCCGACGCCATCGTGATGTCCCTGCGCTTCCGCAACTGGCCCGACGCCGACATGCAGCGCTTCGTCACGGCCGTTAACCGCGGCGTGCCCCTCATCGCGCTCCGCACCTCGACCCACGCTTTCAACATCCCCGCCAACAGCCCGTGGGCGAAATACAGTTGGAACAGCAAGGCTCCCTGGCCCGGCGGCTTCGGCAAACACGTGCTCGGCGAAACCTGGCTCACCCACTGGGGCCGCCACAAGTTCGAGGCCACCCGTGGCGTCAGCGAACCTGCCGCCGCCGCCGACCCGCTCCTCCGCGGCGTGACCGACGTCTTCGGCGATAGCGACGTCTACGAGGCCTACCCGCCCGCCGACGCGAAAATCCTCCTCCGCGGCCTCGTGCTCAAGGGCATGAGCCCCGCCGATCCCCCCGCCGACCACGCCAAACCGCGCGTCACCGACAAGCAGTCCCAGGGCGTCAACGCGCCCGCCATGCCGATCGCCTGGACCCGCCTCCACCGCAACGAAGCCGGCACGCAGAACCGCATCCTCACCACCACCATGGGCGCCGCCACCGACCTCGAAAACGAGGGCCTCCGCCGCCTCGTGGTCAACGGCGTCTACTGGGGCCTCGGCCTCGACGTCCCGGCGAAGACCGACGTGCGCTACGTCGACCCGTATACACCCCGCAAATACGGCTTCCGCGGCTACCGCTACCAGCTCAAGCCCGACGACTACACCCTCGGCAAAGTCGTCCCCGAAGGCGGCACCCCCCCGCCGCCGCCCGCGAAAAAGAAGGCCGCGCCAAAGAAGTAGCCCAGTCTCTCGTTCTCCCCCTCTCCCACTCTCTACGTCTCTCCCTCTCCCCGTCTCCACCTCGCCTCACTCACCTCATGAAATCCCTCCTCCTCTCGCTCGCGGCCTTCACGGCCGCCGCCCTCACCACCCAGGCCGCCGACGCCGGCTTTAAATCGATCTTCAACGGCAAAGACCTCATCGGCTGGTCCGGCCTCTCGCAGTATTGGTCCGTGCGCGACGGCGCCATCACCGGCCAGACCGTGGACGACAAGCTCCCCGCCAACACCTTCCTCGTCTACCAGGGCAGCCAGCCCGCCAACTTCGAGCTGCGGATGAAATTCAAGCTCACCGCCGAGAACGACAAGGGCCAGGCCAACTCCGGCGTGCAGTACCGCAGCAAGGTGACCGATCCCGCCACCTTCGTCGTCGGCGGCTACCAGGCCGACATCGATAACGGCAAGTACATCGGCATGCTCTACGAGGAGCGCGGCCGCGGCATCCTCATGCAGCCCGGCCAGAAGATCCGCATCTCTCCGCCCGCCGCCTCCGCCGGCGGCGCCGAGGCCAAGAAGGGCAAGGGCAAGCAGAAGGCCTCCGTCCAGACCGTCGCCACCGTCACCACGCCCGAACAACTCGCCGCCGCCTACAAGATGGGCCAGTGGTCCGAGCTCCGCATCGTCGCCAAGGGGAATCACCTCCAGCACTACGTGAACGGCAAACTCACCGCCGACGTCACCGACGCCGACCCCGCGGCCGCCGCCAAGTCCGGCGTCATCGCCCTCCAGCTCCACCGCGGCCCGCCAATGACGATCCAGTTCAAGGACGTGCAGTTGAAAACGCTGCCGTAAACGGTCACGCCGCATTCGGCCGGCCTCCGCCCCGGAGTCGCGCCCGGTCTGGCAA
The DNA here is from genome assembly GCA_964504885.1 of uncultured Opitutus sp. Lineage (GTDB taxonomy): Bacteria > Verrucomicrobiota > Verrucomicrobiia > Opitutales > Opitutaceae > ER46. Next base: position 16,936 of record CAZDGC010000118.1, on the reverse strand, counting down.
CCATTCCGGGGCGCCGTCGGTCCCGCCGGCGTTGACCCACCGGCGGGCGCCCCCTCAACTGCCCTCGGCGCGCACGAACCGCTTCTGGCGCGGCGGCTCCGCGGCGGGAACCTCGCGCGGCGCGGTGGGCAGGGTGAAGCCGTCGCGCCGGTGGCTGTCGACCAGCACGATCTTCGGATTATCCGGCTGGCCGGTGAGGTTGAGCGTGAACTGCGTCAGCACCAGATTCACCGCCTCGGCGCCGACGAGTTGGTAGCGGTGATCCATGCCGGCCGCCTGCCGCGGCGGCTCGGACAAATCGAGGTTGGCGAATGGCAAATCGCCGGGAATCGCCACGCCCATCCCCTGCAGGAGCGCAAAGACCCGCCCCGAACCGATCACCACCTCCGGCCGGTGCCGCCGCAGCCACTCCGCGATGTTGCGCTCGTTGACCTGCTCCCGCGGCAGGATCGGGATCCGCTCCTGCGCCGGCAGCAGGCTCTGGTAGTAGAGGTACGACGACGTCAGCAGCTTGTGCCCGATGCCGCCGCGAGAGTACGTCATCACGAATCCGATCCGATGGAAATGCAGCCGCTGGAGATGGTCGATCAGCTCGTCCATCATCTGCAGGTAGTTCGGGCACGCGCGATGCACCTGCGGCCGCACGATGCTGTAGCCGGCGGTGGCGGCGGAGAAGCCGCTCACGTCGAGATCGAGGGTTCCGACCCCGCTGGCGTACGGCGCCAGGATCAGCCCCTTGATGCCGCGCGCCACGAGGATGCTGCGCAGCCGCGCCGGCGTCATGCCCGGATCGGTCAGGAAGAACAGCTCCGGCACAAACCCCGCCTCCTCCGCCTGCGCCCGGATGCCCTTCAGCATCTCCGTGATCGGGTGGTAGCCCGCCAGTCCCTCGCGATCGAGCTCCGGGATGATCACCGCCAGCGTGCTGTCGCGCCGCTGCGCCCGCGTGGTGCGCAAATGCTCCATCAGCCGCGCGATCTCCGGGTCGCGCTTGTAGCCGAGCCGCCGCGCGATCGCCTGGATGCGCCGCCGCTCCGCCTCCGACACCCGCGCCTGGTTGCGCAAGGCCAGCGAAACCGCCGACACCGACACCCCCGCCTGCCGGGCGATCTCACGCATGCTGACGTTGCCGTGTCGTGCCATGTCGCCGGGGAGCGAAACGACTTTCCAGCGCGACGCCAGCCTCCGCGGGACGCAAGGGTCCACTCGCTCTCGTGGCTACCGGGGATGCCCTGCTTCGCGCCGCGCATGGCATCATAGTGTCTTGGCGGCCATGAGCGCGAGCGAGTGGACGGGCCGGCACCGGACGGCCCACACCCCGGCGTCAACGGTCGACGCGTCCCGCCGTTGCCTTCGCTGCGCCATCCGCTGCGCTCGGTTCCCGCCCCGCGTACCGCCCCTCCTGCCGCCGATGACCCCGTCGCCCGCCTTCCTCCCTCCCTTCCGCGCCCGGCACCGCCTGCTCCTGGCATTCACTCTTTCCGCGCTGACCGCGGTGCTGCCGGCCCCGGCCGCCACTCCCGCCGGCCGCCTCGCACTCCAGCCGGACGGTGCGGTTTCCTACACTGCCGCCGATGGCGCCACCGCGCTCTTCGCGCCGCGCATGACGGTGCTGTTCTCCGCCGCCGATCCCGGTCTGGAGATGCGCTGGGGCCAGTTTCCCGAGCCCGAGATGCGGCTGATCGACACCGGCTCGATCTACAACGTCCTCACCTGGGGCCCGAAGGGCGCGCGCCCCGCCGCCGCCGCAACCCGGCACGTCGAGGACGGCTTCGACCCCGCCGTCGATCGCGGCTACGGCCCGGGCCGCACCGCCAACCTCTTCGCCGCCGGCCGCGCCGCGGTCGTCACCGCCATCGCCGCCCGGAGCGAGGGCGGGCGCGTAAGCTGGGTCTTTCCCGATCATCCGCCGGCCGCCCTCACGGCCGAACTCGACCTCCCCGCCGACGGCACCGCCGCCCGACTGGTACTGACCGCCACCGCCCGGGCCGACGGGTGGTACTCGTTTGGATACACGGGCGCGCCCGAGGCCGAACCCGCCGCCATCGACGCACTCTGGCAGCCCCTGATCTACAACGAGCGCCGCTTCCCCCACGAATCGTTCCTCGAAGCCGGCTACCGTTGCCCGCTCCCGACCACACTCGTCACCCGCGGCGGCGTCACCCTCGGCGTCGCCGCCGATCCGGCCGAGTATCCATTCCAGCCGCTGCCGAACTTCCAGAACTCCCGCTTCGGCGTCGCCCTCCGCAACGCCGCCGGCCGCGCCCAGCCGATGCTGTTCGCCCCGCTCCTCGGCGGCGCCGGCTCGCGGCTGAAGGCCGGCGAGTCGCGCACCTTCGTCTTCCGATTCGTCCTCCGGCAAGCCGGCCTCTCCGCCACGTACGAGCACCTCGCCCGCTCGCTTTTTGGCTTTGCCGACGTCCGCCACAACGCCCTCGGCTCCCTCAACGCCACTTTCGAACGCATGCTCGACTTCGGCCTCAGCGAGTACGCGAAATTCAACCCCGACCTCCGCGGCTTCGCCTACGACACCGACGTGCCCGGCGCGGTGAAGAACGTCTCCGCCCTCCACCCGCTCGGCCTCGCGCTCGTCACCGACCGGCGCGACATTTACGAGACCCTCGCCCGGCCGCTCCTCGAGTACTTCATCTCCCGTGAACGCTTCCTCTTCACCACCGACCCCAAGGTGAAGGGCCAGTCCGCCTCCGCCCGCCTCGGCGGCCTCGGCGCGCCCCTCACGGAATACGCCAACCTCTACGCGATGTCGGGCGGCCGCACGCCCTTCTACCGGCAGGCGGCCGAGTCGCTCTTCGGCCGCGACCGCGTCCTCAACCTCGAGGGCCGGATCCGCGGCGACAACTGGTCCCACGCCCTCGCGCTCTGGCGCGCCACCGGCGAACGACGCTGGCTCGACCATGCCGTGCGCGACGCCGACGCCTACCTCCAGAAACGCGTCGCCGTGCGGCAGCGCGATTACTCCGATCCCGACTCGCGCGGCTTGTTCTTCTGGACCGCGTTCACCCCGCAGTGGATCGAGCTCTACGAATTGTACGAGGAGACGAAGGAACGCCGCTTCCTCGACGCCGCGCACCAGGGCGCCCGCGACTACGCCCAGTTTGTCTGGCTCGCCCCGCGCATTCCCGACGGCGAAATCCGCGTGCACGAGGACGGCCTCGCGCCGGCCTACCGCAGCGGGCCGCGCTTTCCCCGCATTCCGGCCGCGCCCGAAACCGTGCCCGCCTGGCGCACCTCGGAGATTGGGCTGACGAGCGAGTCGGCGCCGACCAGCAAGGGCGCGCGCGGCATCTTCCTCGCCTGCTACGCGCCGTGGATGCTCCGGATCTCCGCCCTCACGGGAGATCGCTTTCTCCACGACATCGCCCGCTCAGCCATCATCGGCCGCTACACCAGCTTCCCCGGCTACCACCTCAACACCGCCCGCAACACCGCCTACGAGAAGCCGGACTTCGCCCGCCGCGGGAAGGACGCGCTCAACTCCGCCACCTCGATCCACTACAACCACATCTGGCCGCACCTCGCGCTCGTGCTCGACTACCTCGTGACCGACGCCTTCGCGAAATCGCGCGGCGCGGTCGAATTCCCCGGCCGCTACGCCGAGGGCTACGGCTACCTGCAGCAGAAGATCTACGGCGACCGCCCCGGCCGCGTGCACGACACGGAGGAAATGTGGCTGTGGATGCCGCAGGGCGTGATCGCCATCGCGCATCCGGAACTCAACTACGTGACCGCCCGCGGCGCCGGCCGCTTCGCCACGGTGCTCACCAACCAGTCGCAATCGCCGGTGCGCGCCGCCGTCACCCTTGGCCGCGAGCGCCTCGGCTGGTCGGCCGGCGCGCGTGTCGCCGTCTGGGAGGAGAACCGCCGGGTCCGCGAGGTGGCACTTCCGGCCGACGGCCGCCTGGAGGTTGCCGTCGCGGGCGGCGGCATCACCACGCTGGTGTGCACCGGCGTCGAGGCCCGCCCCGATTTCCAGGCGGCGTTCTTCACCCCGGCGCCTAAACTCCCGGCCGGGAGTTTCGGCTTTCCCGGCTTTCGCGAAGCGAAAGCCGTCGCGTTGCGGCTCGGCGGCGGTCCGGGGCTCACGAGCATGTACGCCTACCTGCCGGACTTCGACCGCGAACTCGCCCATGCCACCCTGCGCTGGCGGCAGGGCGCCGCGGCGGGTGCGCTGGAGGATGGCGCGTTCCCGTTCGAGTTCACGGTGCCGGTCGCCAGCGACGAGGCGCTGGAGTATCGTTTCGAGGTGCGGCTGCAGACCGGCGCCACGGAAACCTCGCCGCCCGCCGTGCTGCATCTGCGCTGAGCCGCAGGAGCGCAAACGCAGGGGGCAGGCCTGGAGCGCAGGGGTCACGCCACAACTTTCGACCAGCACCCGCGCGCACGACACCGGCAGCGAAGGGCACAACCGGGCCGCCCCAGGATTCGGTCAAAAGTCGTGGCAGGATCCCATGCGGAACCTCACGGCTCGATCACCGCCAGCCACTCGACCCGCACCGGGCCGAGCAGGCCGGCGGGCACCAGCGGCGAGTCGGCGGCGTAGTGCTTCCAGGTCGCAAAGCTCACGCGGCGCTTCTCGCCGAGGCGCGTGCGGTCATACAGCCAGGGCGGCAGCGCCTCGAGGCGACCGTCGGTGAACTTGTTCGTACCTGCCTTCTGGTACCGCAGCTCCGTCGGCACGGCTTCGTCGCCGATGAGGCGGTTGATCCAGCGGTTGGCCACGCGCACCTCGAGGACGTTTTCCCCCGCCCGCAGCGCGGCCGTCGCGTCGACGCGGAACGGCGGGTGCCAGAGGATCCCGAGCGGCACCCCGTTCAGCGTCACCTCCGCGAGATCGGCCACCACGCCGAGATCGAGCCGCGCGACCGCGCCGGCCGCCGGCGCCGTTTCCACCGTGAACCGCGTGCGATACGTCGCCACGCCGGAGAAGAAGCGGATGCCGGGTTCGGCGTGCTCGGTCCACGACGCGAGCCCGGCGAACTCCGCCGTCGCCGGCGCGCCCTTGCCCGGCTCGAACTCCACCCGCCACGGCCCCGGCACCGCCACCGGCGCACGGGACGCACCGATCGCAGTCCTCCGCTCGCGCGAACCGTCGTTGAAACGCAACTCCAGCGCGCCGCCGGCCGGCGCTCGCAGCCGGCCCGCCTCGTCGGCCGCGCGCGGCGTCGTTGCCTCGACCCAGCGCGCCGGCAGCGGCCGGCTGAAAATCACAAAGCGCGACCCGTACGGCTCGAGGTCGAGCGGCACCGTCGTGGTCGCCGGCCCGGCCTGGAACACCGGCGCGTCCCAGCGCCGGCCGGTCACCGCGTCCCAGATCTCCGGCCGCCGGCCCGCCACGCGGAAGACCAGGTCGCCGGCCACCGGGGTGTCGGCGTGGTTGAAAACAAAATACACGTCGGCGTCGGTCGTGCGGCGGTGCACGTGGCGCAACCGCACGCGCGGCCACGCGCCGTCGGCCGCGGCGGACTCCGACGTGCCGTCGCCCTGCGGCCGGGGCGCGACCGCGCCGCCCTCCTCCGGCACCCGCGGCATCCAGCGGAAATCCGGCTCGACGCCGAGTTCGCGCAACGCGCGGGCCGCGTCGCGGTGCACCGCCCGCACGAGGGCCGGCCGGTCCCCGCCGCCCCACAGCTCGCCCACCAGCGCGTGAAAGCCGGGCAGGTTCGCGAAATCCCTCGCGCCCGCCGGCGCCACCGGCGCCGGCCCGATCAGCGGCGCCCCGGCCCGCGCGAGGTCGCGCAGCTGACGCAGCGTGCCAAGGTCGGCCGCCCATTTCTCCGGCAACACGAGCAGTCGGTAGGCGGGGCCGGTCGCGAGCCGGAGTGCCCCGTCGCGCCACTCCAGCCCGGCGAGGTGGCGCGGGTGGAGGAGGTCCGCGTCGTGCCCTGCCGGCGGCACGGCCAGCGAGGCCGGAAAGGCGTATCCGTAATCCTCGTTCAGCAGGAACGCGACGTCCGCCACGGTGCGGCCCTGCTGGAGCAAAAACTGCCCGCGCGCCACATAGTCGACCCAGCCGCGCGCCAGCGGCCACCAGGAGTTGAGCCGGCCGAAGTTCGTACCGTATCGACCGAGGCCGAAGCCCGGCCCGTCGTCGGTCGGCTGGTGGGTGTAGTGATGGAGGATGAAGCGGTTGATGCCCGCGGTCCACGCCGTGTCACCCGCCACCTTGAGCCGCGCCGGCATGTTCTGCCAGCGCCCGTTCTCCGGCGTGGCGGTGAACGCCTCCGCCGCCACGACGGGGCGGCCGAGGACGTTCGCGACCGACGCAATCAGCCGGATGCGCGGCAGGCGCGGCGTCGCCTCGGGCATCCAGAATTCGTTCATCGGCACATCGACGTGCTCGTTGCAGACCACCGGGTTGAGCGGCCCGCCCTGCGCCTCCGCGTAGGTGATCAGCCCGTGCTCGTGCGCCCGCCGCCGCATCGTGCCGAAGTAGTTCCGCGCCATCAGCTCCTCCACCGCGCCGCGGAAGTCGCGCAACACCGCCTCGGTGAAGCCGGCCGACTCGATCACCCGCCCCGTCAGCACCGGGAGCAGCGGAAGCAGGTCGTAGCCGCGCAGCGCCGCGAACTGCGCGGGTAGCGTGTCGGTCCAGTTTTGCGGCCCGCCCTCGAAACTGTCGAAGAGCAGGGCCTTGAAGGTGCGGCCGGCGAGCGGTCCGGCCTCGCGCAGGATGCGGCCGAGCGCCTGATCGAAGTACCACGACACCGCGGCGGCATCGAGCTTGTCGATTTCCAGCCCGTGGCCCTCGGGGACCGCCGGGTGGTTGCTGGAGCCGGTCGAGGTGAAGCCGAAGCGCAGGATCGTCCAGCGGCCGGGCGGCAGCGCCGCGGCCAGCGTGCCGGTGGCGGGATCGAACTGCGCGGTGAGGTCGAGCACGAGGTCGCGCGGAATGCAGCCGGCGGGATCGAGGTCGAGTGGGAGGGCCACGAGGGATTTGTCCTCGAGTTTCACCTTTTTCTGCCAGTCGGGCGTGCGGCGCGGGGCGTCGGCGGGCACGGCGAGCACGGCGACGTCACGGTAGAAGTTCTGCTGCGGCTCGCGCGGCGGCGTGCGGAACTTCAACGGCGGGATCACCGGCCGGGCGAGCGCCAGGGCCTCGGCGGCGGCGCCGCCCGTCGCGGTGGTTTCGCTCCAGACGAGTTTCTTCATCGAACGCTCGGGGGTGACCCACGGTCCGCCGGAAGCCGACCAGCCGGGCGTGTTCATGGCGTGAAACTCAAGGCCAAGTTTCGCCGCCGTGCGGATCGCGTGCTGCACGTGCTCGTGCCAGGCCTCGGTGCCATAGCGCACGGGGCCGGGGGGCAGGTAGATGCTGACGTCGAACATCTGCGCGCCCGCGAGGCCGACGCGCTTCATGTCTGCAAGGTCGGCCGCGATGCCCGCGCGGCTGATGTTGCCATTGACCCAGTGCCACCACACCAGCGGCCGGGCGTCGGCCGGCGGTGAGGCAAAGCCTGCCGCGAGCGGATCGGCGGCGGCCAACGGCGAACTCACCAGCACGGCGAACAGCGCAAACCGGAAGGAACGGCGAAGTGGGGGCATGACGACGAGGTTCACCCCACCCTCAGCCTGCGGCACCACCGACGACAAGCCGGCACGCCGTACACAGTTTACGACTAGCAACGGGGTCAGGCTGATCCCCTTCTTCAAAGCGACCAGTCCAGGCTGGCGCGAGCCGCCCCCCGTCAGAAACTGCCCTTCAAGCCGATCACGATGTAGGAAGGGTTGACCAAACGTTGGGCGGTTTGGGCATAGGCCGGTGTATCCGGGGCCCGGCGATACAAAAAGCGGTCCTTGGCGAACACGTCGTCCCAGTTCATGTAGACGGCGAACTTCTTGCTCAGGGCATATTCCGCGCTGATGCCGTAGCGGGTGGAAGCCGCCTGGTAATCATACGTGGATGGGGGAATGAACCCTTCGGCCTGGGTCCCGGGAGTCGCCAAAACCGCCGCTCGCTTAGTCTCGGCCTGATAGGCCGCAGTCAGCCGGACGGAGAAACGCGGCCTGATGTAGTTCAATCCCGCCGTCAGCGAATCGGGGCTGAAACCCACGAAATCCGCCGCATTAGGTCCACCCACCCTCAGATGGGTATAGTTCACCCAAGCCTGCACCAACTGCAGCCATGACGGCAAAAACAGCAGATCCTGGCGGTAGCTGAGCTCGACGCCGTCCAGCCTCGCATCGCCCACATTCTCCCAGCGACGCAGGACGTAGTTGTCGGCCAGCATGACAGCGATGTCCCCCTCCGGGATGCCGTAGGCCTCGAGCGTTGCCGCCGTGGTCGGCTGGCCGCGCTGTGCGAAGAAGTTGCTGACCTTCTTGGTATAGACCCCGACGGAGCCGAATCCGCCCTTCAGGTGATAGGAGTCGAGAGACAGGTGGAGACTATCCGCCGTCCAGGGCTCCAAGCCGGGATTCCCGACCACGATGGTGCGAGCGGTGGAAACATTGGTGTCGGTGGGAACCGGCACGATGATCCCCGCGACGACATATTGCACATCCGGGCGGCCGATCGTCCGGGCGTAGGCGGCCCGCGCCACCAGGTTCTCGGTCAAGGCGTAATTGGCGTTCAGGCTGGGATAGACCCCGTCGTAGCTCTGGCTCTCGAAATTTCCCCGCTCCTGATTGATGAGCCTGAGCCGCGCCTCGGTGTTGTTGGTGATGGCGATCAACGCGCCGCTGCTGTTGCGCAGCAGGTTGCCCGCCGCATCCCGCTGGTAGATGGCGAAATTGTCGCGCTTCAGGCTCCAGCCCTTGAGATCGGTTTTCTCATAGCGGGCGCCGCCAATGAGGTTCAACCGGCCGGCCAGCAGGCGCAGATCGAACCGGAAATAGCCGGCCAGGATATCCTCCATCATCCGTCGGGAGTTTTGCGCCTGGTTCGTGATGTGGGTGCTGTTCAGAGTGAAATACTCCGGGTGTTGCACGAAGAGATCATGGGCCTTCACCGGGCTGATCCAGCGCACCGGGTTTCCGTTCACCTTCACGTCGATCGCCTCATCCACGAGGTCGTAGAGCGAGACGGCGGTCTGGCCGCTGCCCCGGCCGACAAAGGTGTAGTTCTTGACGGGACGGGTGTCGTCCTTTTCGAGGCGATTGAAAGCCCCGCCGATCCTGAGCGTGAGGTTCCGGCCGATCGTGCGGCTGGCGTTCAGGCGCGCGGCCGTGAGGTCGGTCTGATACATGGCATACTCTTCATTGACCGTGCCGAGCGTGTAGCTGTTGGCGTCGAAGGGATCCACCGCGGTGCCGTTGGCGCGGGTGATCGTATACGTTTCCGGCCCGATGCTCGAACCCTTCCCGATGCCGTCGCCGCGCATGTTGACGTTGAGGACGCTGGCCAGGACGCCGTTGAAGTAGCCCTTGCCGAGGCTGCTGCGTTCGCGGTCGGCAGCGGAGTTCGACGCCTGCGCGTCGATGGTCCACCCCGGGCCACGATGCTGATACTTCAGCGAAAGCATCCTGGTGTCGGTGGTCGCGTCGAAATTCGACGGGTTGAGGGTGCCCATTTCGAAGCTGCCCGTCGCACCGCGGCTGGTGGTGTAGTCCGCATTGCCGATCGCGTCGTAACTGGCGTTCACGCGCGCGGTCATGAAGCTCATGGCCTTCTTTTCGACCACCGAGCGTTGCTGGATCTGCAGGCTGAGGGTGTCCCGGGGGGTCAGCCGCCAATCGAGGCCGAGCTGGGCATTCTCGGTCCGGGAGATCGAGGCCTCCTGGCGCCACTGCGTGATCGCCAGCGCCAGATCTTTCGGGGCGCCGGTGTTCAGGTAGGTTCTCCGCAAGTTCCAATAGGCGATCTCGGAGGGCGTGTCGTCCGTCGGCCGCTGGCGCCAGGAGCGGGAGCCCCCCAGGCTGACCGAGAGTGTCTTCCCCACGGGAAAGGCGTAGCTCAGGCTGAACGAGGGCTCCTTGCGACGCGGCGACGCCCGATCGTGCGGTTGCTGCGCACCGCCGTTGAAATTCAAACCGTCCACGTTGTCGAAATTCATATACACCTGGTAGCGGCCGACCGGGCGCTTGAGGCCCGTGCCGGTCTTCGCGATCAGGTTCATCGATCCGCCCAAACCGGAAGCCGGCCGGTCAGGCGTGGGGACCTTCGAGACCTCCACCCGCTCGATGTTCAGGATCGGCACGTCCTGCAGCGCCGCGGCGCGAGTGCTGGTCGGGCCGATGCCGGTGGCAGGCACGTCCACGCCGTCGATCTGAATGTTGGACATTTCCGCCGGAAACCCGCCCAGGGCGATCCGACCGGGGTTGGTGCCGTCGTCGATAATGGTGACGCCGGGCAGGAAGCGCACGTAATCGCCGATGTTTTCCTGGCCGCGATCGCCGAGTTCGTCGAACGAGACCACGTTCTTGATATTGGCCGCATGGCGTTGCTCGTTCATCGCGACGGCCTGGCCGCTCATCGTCTGTTCCGCGACCACCTGAAATGTATCCAGCATGATCGGCTGGTCCTCCGCGCCGCGCCGGTCGGTTGCCTCGCGACTGAGCTGGAAATCCTGCGCCACCTGTCCGCCGGGCCGTACCGTCACCCGCCGCGTTTGCGACACGAAGCCCAGATAGGAAACTTCCAACTCGATCTCCCTGGCCGGAGCTCCCCGGAGAAAAAACCTGCCGTCGTCGTCGGTCAGCGTCTCCTGGGCCGTGCCCCGGATGGCCACTTTGGCCCGGCCGAGCGGGGAACCGCTCACCGCGTTGGACACCGTGCCCTGGACTGCGCCGATGGGATCGACCGAGGATTGGGCCTGGCCGCAGAGAACAACCGCGAGAGATCCGAATAGACTCAGCACAACACGTCGGACGGAAACACGCGTTACACGTGGCCAGGAGGAAGTGAGGGATGGTTTGGCGTTCATCGGGTTTGGGTCTTGGAATCAGTAATAGGCGGGAACTTCACGACCAAGTCATGCGGGCACCAGGCGCGGCGCAGCCGGCGTCAGCCTTCTCCGGGGGGCGCACCGGCCCGGACGTACGCCAGCACTTCCTCCCGCACCCGCGCCTCGCAGTCGCGACGGCGCAGCGGCGGGCGCGATAGCCAGCAGGCCGTCGGCAGCGAGCAGGGAGGCGGCGAAGGCGGGCACGGGGGTTCATGGTGGCGGGGTTCTCGGATGCGGGGAAAACGGGCGGGCGCTCCCACTGCCGGCACGCTGCGCGGGTGGCGCCGGCCGCTCAACCGGGGACTTGGTCCACCGTTGAGCACGACGCGGAGACGCGCGCGAAGCTTCGCCCCGACCGTACCTCACCTCCCCGGTCAACCGTGCACAAAATCGCCGCTTGTCGCCCGCAGGCCCCGGCGCCTAACACTCGCACCGGCCCGGAGCCTGTGGTTCCGCCGCGACCCCGTCGCTCGCCCGCCTCACGCTCCGCCTTCCCCCCGGTGAACCCCCGCCTGCTCTCCCACGCTTCCACGACCGACCCGCACCTCCGTTCCGAGGACGGGCCGACCGCGGCCCTC
>CAZDGC010000118.1:0-5444 GCA_964504885.1 uncultured Opitutus sp. | reverse complement strand
ACGACATCGCGCTGAAGTCGTACCTGCGACACACGTTCCCCACCATGCCCGATCTGGAGGACGTGGTGCAGGAATCCTACCTCCGAATCTGGAAAGTTCGCCTCGCGCGGCCCATCGAATCGGCGAAGTCGTTTCTCTTCCAGGTCGCGCGCCACGTCGTGGTCGATCTCGCCCGGCGCCGGCAGGTCGCGCGCACCGAGAGTTTGGGGGATTTGTCCGCGCTGCCCGTCATGGAGGATCGGCCGGGTGCGCCCGAGGCCCTCGCCTACGCCGAGAAGGTCGACCTCCTCGCGGAGGCGCTGGCCGGGCTTCCCGCCCGCTGTCGCGAAATCATGATCCTGCGCAAATTCCAGCACGTCCCCCAGAGGGAAATCGCGGCGCGCCTCGGCATCTCCGAGCGCACCGTGGAAAGCCAGGTGACGCGCGGCATGAAACTCATCGCCGACCGGCTGCGCGCCCGCGGCCTGGAAGGGTTCACCCGTGACTGACCCTGCTTCCACCCCTTCCGCCAGCGGTGATGGCCGCGGAGCCGAGCCGGCTGGTCGCACCCGTCTCCTGCACCCGGTCGACTGGGCCGCGTCGGCCGGGGCGTCCGGCGAGGTCGTGCGGGCCTTGGAACAGCGCCTGGCCCGGCGGCGGCGCCGTCGCCTCGTCGTCGCCGCCGCGGGCGCGGCGGCGCTCGCGCTCCTGACATGGTGGCGGCCGGCCAATCGCGAGCTCATGCCGCCGCCAGACGGCACCGCCCCCACTTCGCTCGTGGTCAACGCCCCCGCGCGGCGCACCCTGGACGACGGCACGATCGCAGAATCGCGGCTTGGGGCCGAGTTCGAGGTCGTCTTCACCGCGCAGGAGCGCCGCATCGTGCTGCGCACCGGCGCCGTCCACTTTACGGTGGCAAAGCAGCCCGCCCGCCCGTTCGTCGTCGCCGCCGGGGGGGTCGCCGTGCGCGCCGTCGGCACCGCGTTTGCAGTACAAGTCGACCCGCAGACGGTGAGCGTGGTGGTGACCGAAGGGACCGTGGCCCTCGAACACCCGCCGGCGGACGCCGTGACCGCCCCGCAGGCCGGCACTGCGCCCGCGCCCCTGCTCCTCGACGCCGGCGCGAGCGCCACCGTCGCCGGGCCGCGCACGTCCCCCGCGCCGACCGCCGCCGCCGCCCCGGAAATCACCCGCCTCAGCGAAACCGCCATCGCGGCCCGCCTCGCGTGGCGGATCCCGACGATCGAGTTCTCCGGCACGCCACTGGGGGCCGTTGTGCCCGTGATCAACCGCCATGCGAACGCACGGCTCGTGATCGCCGAGCCCGCGCTGGCGGAGATCCGCCTCAGCGGCGTACTGCGCGCCGACAACCTCGAAACCCTGCTGCGCCTGCTCGCGGACGAGCATGGCGTGCGCGCGGTCCGCGGTCCCGACAACACGATCACACTCCGGCGCGCGCCGTGAGGGCGACCGGCGGTGGCGCGGCCACAACCGAAGGTGCAGCCGCGCTTGAACGCCGTGAAAGCGTGGCCGGACGTGAGACCACGTTGCCGCTGCGCGTTTTTTTCCGTGCATCGTTTTGCGGGTTTCACCCCGGCGTTGCGTCATGGGGAGTATGGCCACCCCGCTCCCCTCCGCGTCCGCCTCCCTGCGGCGCGCCGTCGCTCCCGCGCTCGCGCTCGCCCTGGCGGCCTGGTCCGCCTTCCTCCCCGCCCGGGCCGCGGCCGACCCGAAGGTCGCCTTTGATCTGCCGCTCGATCGGGCCGAGCAGTCCCTGAAGGTCTTCTCCGCCCAGTCCGGCCAGCAGGTCCTCTTCACTACCGAGACCGTGGCCCAGGTTCGCACCAACGCCGTCCGCGGCGAGTACACGCCCCGCGAGGCCCTCGACCGCATGCTGCGCGGCACCGGGCTGGCCGCGGAACAGGATCAGCCGGCCGGCGCCTGGCGCATCCGCCGCGCGGCCGCCCCGCCCGCGTCCGATCCTCCTGCCCCCGCGCGCCCCGCCCTCACCGGCACCGCGAACACCGGCGCATCCGGCGCGATCACCGGCGTGGTCAGCAACGCCGCCACCGGCGCCTACCTCGAGGGCGCCGAGGTCGCGCTGGCCGGTTCGCCGCTCCGCACCCTCACCGGGCGCGACGGCGGCTTCGCGTTCCCCGTCGTTCCCGCCGGCCCGCAGATTTTGCGCGTGCGCTACAGCGGTCTCGACGGACTCGAGCAGGCCGTCGAAGTCGCCGCCGGGCGCAGCACGCACGTTGTCGTCAGCCTCTCCTCCGACGTCTACCAGTTGCAGGCCTTCACCGTCTCCGCCGAGCGCGAGGGCAACGCCGCCTCGATCACACGCCAGCGCAACGCCGGCAACATCATCAACGTCGTCTCCCTCGACGCCTACGGCGACGTCGCCGACGGCAACCTCGGCAATTTCATGCAAAAGCTCCCGGGCGTCGCCACGCACAACGCCGAAGGTGACATCGTCGGCGTGATGCTGCGCGGTGCGCCGCCGGGCATGAGCGCGGTGTCGCTCGACGGCACGCAGCTCACCTCCGCCTCCGCCAGCAACACCGGCACACTCGGGGATCGCGCCGCGGTCATCGATCGCGTGCCGGCGGAGTTCATCAAGGAGATCGAGGTCACCAAGGCCTCCACGCCCGACATGGATGCGACGGGGCTGGGTGGCGCCGCCAAACTCATCACCAAGTCGGGCTTCGATTTCAAAACGCCCTCCCTGATTTCCTTTCGCGGCGGGCTCAGCCAGAACACGTACCGCGACAACCCCTGGACCTTCAACAGCTCCCTCACCGCGATGCGCAAGTTCGGCACCGGCGAGCGCTTCGCCGTCACGTTCTCCGGCAGCTACACCGACACCGTCGTCACCCGCGACCGCGTGCAGATGACGATGGCCGAGGCGTTCCTGCTCACCTCGGGCCTCCGTCTGCTGAACGACACCTACACCCGCAACCGCAGCGGCGCCGGCCTGAAACTCGAGTTCCGCCCCACTCCCGCCACCCGCCTCTACGTCGACGCCCTCTGGTCGCGCTACGCCTCCGACACCGAGCGCTACGACTACCAGATCTCCGACGCCGGCGGGCGCCGCACCGCCGACTACGCCCGCGTGAGCCGCGCCGCCATCGAGGCCGGCACGGTGCCGCTGAACACCGCCGGCCAGCGCGCCGGCCTCGCGCCCGGCTGGACGGGCGACAATGTGGAACTGCTCCACGCCACGCTCGCCAACCGCGTCGCGAGCGACTGGCGGCGCGACGGCCAGACGATGCTGGCCGCCGGCGGCGCAACGAAGCTCGGCGCCGGCGAGATCACGGTGCGGGCGACGTATGCGGAACAAGACTACCATCGCGCCTTCGAGGAATGGCAGGGTTCGCTGCCCAACCTCGGTTTCACCATCGACCAGCGCACCGCCCGTTCGCGCCCCGTGCTCCGGCAGTCCTACGGGCCGGCCCTCACTGCATTCACCGGCTACACCGCCCAATTTCGCAAGTCGCTGCTCGAGACGTCCGACGAGATCGCGACCGTTGCCGTCGACGCCAAACACCCGTGGAGTACCGGCGGGATGACCGCCGTGCTGCAGGCCGGGCTGAAGTACCAGAGCCAGTATCGCTGGACCGATCCTTACGCGCCGACCTGGATCTACGTCGGCGCCGACCGCGTGGCGGGCCGCAACGCCGCCACCGGCTTGAACGACGACAATGTGGCCGCGATCGCCCGCGCCACGCCGGGCTACGGGCTGTTCAACGGTTTCTACCCGCGGCTCCCGGCGTTCAACCTTGCGGCCGCGCAAACCCTCCTCGCCACGCAGCCGGCGCATTTCACTCCGAGCGGCACGACCGTCAGCAACGACACACCGTCGAGCGCCGCCACCGAGGAGGTGGTCGCCGGCTACGCGATGGGCACCGCCACGCTCGGCGCCCT
Source organism: uncultured Opitutus sp. (assembly GCA_964504885.1). GTDB lineage: Bacteria > Verrucomicrobiota > Verrucomicrobiia > Opitutales > Opitutaceae > ER46. The sequence continues at coordinate 1,541 of CAZDGC010000118.1, read as the reverse complement.
CACCACCGTCGCCGGCGTGCGCGCCGAACAGACCGACGTCGAGGCGCGCGGCGTCCAGACGCGCGCGGGCGTTTTCTCGCCGACCCGCCGTGCCGGCGATTACCGAAAGTACTTTCCGAGCGCCCACCTGCGCTACCGCTTCACCGACCGCCTGATCGCACGCGCGTCCTACTCGACCACCATGGCTCGGCCGACCCTCGGGCAGATCATCCCCACGACCACGGTCACGGCCACCACCGGCGGCCTCGGCCTCGGCACGGTCAACCAGAACAACACCGACCTCGGTCCCCAGTACTCGAAAAACTACGACCTGATGCTCGAATGGTATTTCCGCCCGGTCGGCGTCCTGTCGGCCGGCGTCTTCCGCAAGCAGATCTCCGGCTTTATCGCCACCTCCCGCGGCCTCATCGGCTCCGGCACGGACAACGGCTTCGGCGGGGAGTACGCCGGCTACGACCTCGTCACGCAGCAGAATGTCGCGTCCGCCCGGATCGAAGGCTACGAACTCAACTACGATCAGCAGCTCCGCCAGCTTCCGGCGCCGTTCAACACCCTCGCCGTGTTCGCCAACTACACGCACACCCGGACCACTGGCACCTACGACGCCGGCGCCGGCGAGCTGGCGAACTTCGTCCCCACCACCTGGAACGTCGGCCTCAGCTACGCCTTCCGCCGCCTCCAGCTCCGCGTCGCCTACAACCGCACCAGCGCGTATCTGATAACCTACAACGCCACCCCCCGCAACGCCACCCGCCAGACCGCCTCCGGCAACCTCGGTGTCAACCTCACTGCCAAGGTCACGCCCTGGCTCAACGCTTCAGTCGACGTCTTCAACCTGCTCAACGACTGGCCCGACAACTACTCGGTCGAGCCGAACCGCATCACCGTTTCCGAAGTCTACGGCACCCGGGTCACCTTCGCCCTCAGCGGCCGCTTCTGAGCGCCTTCCCCGGCCGTGGCGGATTTCGACACGCCAGCTCGCTCCCGTGGAACGACCGGCTTCAGACCCCTTCGCCCCGTGGCACGAGGATTTCATCGTTCTCTTTCCTCGTTCTCGTTCTCTTTCTCCCGGCGGGAACGAGGAACGAGTACGGGAACGAAGAACGATGCGGCCCACCTCCCCGTCGATCGCGGCGTCTCTCCGCGCCGGGGAACTCCCGGACTCATGTCCACCTCTGCGCTGCCCGCCCTCGCGCTCTTCGCCCTCCTCGCCGGCGCGTCGTCCATCCGCGCCGCGGTGTCGCTGCCGGCGCTCTTTTCGGCCCACGCCGTCCTGCAACGCGACGCCCGCGTGCCGCTCTGGGGCCGCGCCGCGCCGGGCGAGGCCGTGACCGTGCAGCTCGGCGATCGCCGCGCCGCCACATCAGCCGACGCCCGCGGCCGCTGGCGCGTGGAGCTCGATCTCACCCGCGCCGCCGCCGGGCCGCACGAACTCGTCGTCACGGGCACGAATCGCGTCGTCCTGCCCGACGTCGTCGTCGGCGAGGTGTGGCTCTGCGCGGGTCAGTCCAACATGGAATGGGCCCTCGCCGCGACCGAAA
>CAZDGC010000117.1:0-21698 GCA_964504885.1 uncultured Opitutus sp. | reverse complement strand
GCCGCCCCGCTCTCCCCGCAACTCGCCGAGAACCCCACCCTCCTCCGGCCCGTCGCCCGCGCCGAGGCCCTCGCCGACCTCGCCGACGCCCGCGCCGCCGGCCAGTCCGACTCCCAAATCGCCCAGATCCAGAACTCCCTCGGTTTCCGCCGCCGCGCCTGGTACCAGGCCATTCTCACCGGCCGCGACCAGCTCCGCCAGCGCGTCGCCTTCGCCCTCAGTCAGATCCTGGTCGTCGGCGACGACCCCTTCGGCAACGCCCACACCGAGGGTCTCGCCAATTATTACGATCTGCTCGTCCGACATGCCTTCGGCAACTACCGCACCCTCCTGGAGCAGGTCTCGCGCAACCCGATCATGGGCATCTACCTCAGCTCGCTGCGCAACGCCAAGGCCAACCCCGCCGCCGGCACCTTCCCCGACGAAAACTACGCCCGCGAGGTCATGCAGCTCTTCTCCATCGGGCTCGTGATGCTCCAGCCCGACGGCACCCTCAAGCTCGACACCGACGGCCTCCCCATCCCCACCTACGACAACACCACCATCACCGAGATGGCGAAGGTCTTCACCGGCTGGGGCTATTTTTCCACCGCCACCAATCCGAGCTTCCGCGGCACCCGCGCCAACTACCTCGAGCCGATGATTATGTATCAGGCCGAACACGACACCGGCCAGAAACGCATCGTCAACGGCGTCGTCCTCCCCGCCGGCCGGACCGGCGCCCAGGATCTCGCCGACGCCCTCGACGCCCTCTGCAACCATCCCAACTGCGCCCCCTTCGTCTCCCGCCGGCTGATCCAACGCCTCGTCACCGACAACCCCAGCCCCGCCTACGTCTACCGCGTCGCCCAGGTCTTCGACCGCGAACGCACCAGCCCCAACCAGCTCGGCGCCGTCGTCCGCGCCATCCTCACCGACTACGAAGCCCGCTCCCCCGCCGTCGCCGCCGCGCCCGGCTACGGCAAGCTCCGCGAACCGCTCCTGCGTTTCACCGCCCTGCTCCGCAGCTTTAACGCCCGCAGCTCCAGCGGCCGCAACCGGCTCGAAGGCACCCCTTACGCCAACCTGCTCCAGGGCCCGCTCGAGTCGCCCACCGTGTTCAATTTCTTCGAGCCCGACTACGTCCACCCCGGCCCCCTCGCCGCCGCCGGCCTCGTCGCCCCCACCTTCCAGATCACCAACGACACCACCGCCATCAGCGTCCCGAATTTTCTCCGCTCCACCCTCTTCACCAGCGCCACCGGCAGCAACGCCGCCACCAACCTCGTGCTCGACCTCACCGCCGAACAGACCCTCGTCGGCAACGTCCCCGCCCTCCTCGATCACCTCAGCCTCGTCATGACCGGCAATTCGCTCTCCGCCGCCACCCGCGCACGAATCACCACCGCCCTCGGCGGCCTGTCCGCCAACGCCTCCCCCCGCGAACGCGCCCAGTCCGCCATCCTCCTCCTCGCCACCTCCCTCGACGGCGCCGTGCAAAAATAGTCTCCCCTTCTCCCCCTCTCTCCTTCTCCCCCTCTCTCCCTCTTCTGCATGAACACCCGCCGCCAGTTCCTCGGACAATGCTGCGCCGCCGTCGGCTCCACCGGCATCCTCTCCACCCTCGCCCAGCTCCGCGCCACCGCCGCCGTCACCTCCGTCGACTCCGCCTCCTCACCCCCCGCCCGCGCCGCCGCCACCCCGCCCGACTACAAGGCCCTCGTCTGCATCTACCTCAACGGCGGCAACGACGCCAACAACCTCATCATCCCCACCGACGGCGGTTACGCCGACTACGCCCGCCAACGCGGCATCCTCGCCCTTCCCAGCTCCAACCTGCTCCCCATCTCGCCCCGCACCGCCGACGGCCGCGCCTGGGCCCTGCACCCCAGCGTCGCCGAACTCCGCAACCTCTTCTCCGCCGGCAAACTCGCCCTCGTCGCCAACGTCGGCACCCTCGTCCGCCCCACCTCCAAGGCCGACTACACCGCCGGCCGCAACCTCCCGCCCCAGCTCTTTTCCCACAACGACCAGACCGTCCAGTGGCAGAGCAGCGTGCCCGACCAGCCCTTCACCACCGGCTGGGGCGGCCGCATCGCCGACCTCGTCGACGCCCTCAACTCCAACCCCCAGGTCTCGATGGCCATCTCCCTCGACGGCTTCAACAACTTCGAGGTCGGCCGCAACATCGTCCAATACGCCATCAATCCCACCAGCGGCGCCGTCGTCTTCACCGGCTCCACCGCCCGCAGCGGCAACGACTTCGCCCGCTATTCCGCCCAGCGCGAACTCTTCGCCGGCAGCAACCCCAACCTCTTCGCCGCCGCCTTCGGCACCCTCTCCCGCGAAGCCATCGCCAGCAGCGAACTGCTCAACACCACCCTCGCCGGCGCCACCGCCCTCCAGACCACCTTCCCCGCCACCCGACTCGGCAACCAGCTCCGGATGATCGCCCGGCTCATCTCCGTCGCCAGCTCCCTCAACGTCAAACGCCAGATCTTCTTCGCCCGCCTCGGCGGCTGGGACCTCCACGCCGATCAGGTCGACGACGTGGATCGCACCATCGGCGCCCACGCCAGCCTCCTCAGCCAGGTCAGCCAGGCCGTCAGCGCCTTCTACGACGCCACCACCGAGCTCGGCGTCGCCGACCAGGTCACCACCTTCACCGCCTCCGACTTCGGCCGCACGTATTCATCCAACGGCGACGGCTCCGACCACGGCTGGGGCAACCACCAGTTCGTCGTCGGCGGCGCCGTCAAGGGCGGCGATCTCTACGGCCAGATGCCCGACCTCACCATCAACGGCCCCAACGACACCGGCCGCGGCCGCTGGATCCCCACCACCAGCGTCGACGAGTTCGGCGCCACCCTCGCCACCTGGTTCGGCGTCTCCCCCACCAACCTCCCCGTCGCCTTCCCCAATATCGGGCGCTTCCAGCAACCCAACCTCGGATTCGTCTGATGCCCCGCCGCCGCGCCCTCGGCGCCGCCGCCCTCGTCCTCCTCGGTGCCCTGCTGCTCCTGCTGCTTCCGCGCTTCGCGTCCGAAGAAGCGGTCCCGGGCGCATCTCCACCGCCCGCCGCCAGCCAAGCATCCCGCCCCCTCGCGCCTCCGGCCCAATCCGAAACCGTCACTCGTCAATCGGAAATCGCCGCAGACCTGAACGCCCCCGGCGGCGACATCCACGCCGACCTCCGCGCCCTCGCCGAAACTCTCGACGCCTTCCGCACTAATCTTCCCCGCGACGGCAACCCCGTCGGCGACAACGCCGAGATCACCGCCGCCCTCACCGGCCGCAACCGCCTCCGCCTCGTCCTCATCCCGCCCGGCCACCCCGCCCTCAACGCCACCGGCGAACTCTGCGACCGCTGGGGCACGCCGTTCTTCTTCCACGCCGAAAGCGCCAACCGCATGTCCGTCCGCAGCGCCGGCCCCGACCGCCGCATGTGGAACGAGGACGACGTCGTCCTCGAACCCTGAGCCGGATCCATGCCGTGGAGAACCGCGAATAAACGCGAAGAGACGCAAATTTCAGAGAGGGAACAAAGAGGATTCATCGGCGAACCGAGCCTCACCATTCAGAGAGCGACGGTAACAGATGGTTTCGACGCTTTTTTCATTCGCGTACATTGGCGTCCATTCGCGGTTGGACTGAATTGGCACGGCCGAGCGGGCCCTACACCCACCGCCTCAACGCCACCCGCAGCTTCTCCCGCGCCCGGGCGATGCGCGTCTCCACCGCCTTGGGTGTCACCCCCACGATCGCCGCAATCTCCGCCTGCGCCAGCTCCTCGTATTCAAAGAGCACGATCGCCTCGCGCAGTTCCGGCGGGAGCGCCGCGATCGCCGCCCGCACCGCCGCCACCCGCTCCGCCCGCTCCAGGGCGTTTTCCTCCCGCCCGCCCGCCTGCACCTCCCCCCCGACCGCACTCCACTCCTGCAATTCCACCGTCGGCCGCACCCGCCACCAGCGCAGCCGGTTGCGCGCGAGATTGACCGCAATCGCCAGCAGCCACGGCCGGAACGCCGCCCCCCGCCGGTAGCGATCCCGCTGCTGCCATAGCCGCACAAAGGTCTCCTGCGCCAGCTCCTCCGCCTCGTGCCTGTTCAGCACCAGCCGCGCAATCACCGCCTTCACCGGGCGCTCCCACCGCTCCATCAAAAGCCCGAACGCCGCCTCATCGCCCGCCTGCACCCGCTCCATCAGCCCCCGATCCTCCGCCGCCGTCTCCGCCTCGTCCTCCCCCCTCCCGGCCCCCGCGGAAGCCAGTCCTGACCGGCGAAGCGAACGCGCCGCGGGCTCACTCACGGCCGCGCCCGCACATCCGGCGCCCCCTGATGCGAATATCCCGCGATCCGCGGCAACACCACCGCCAGGTACCGCTCTCCCTGCGCCGGCGCCATCAGCGCCGCGACCTTGCGAAAATGCCGCGTCATTTCCTCGACGCAAAACTGCTCCAGCGCCGCGATCTCCCCGGCCGGCGCCCGCCGTTCCCTCGCCTCCTGGATCGCCGCACAGTGCTTGCTGCACTCGATGCTGAACTCCTCGTGCATCCGCCGCACCGCCGCAAACTGCGCCTCATCCAGCCGGAACTCCGCCCGCAACCAGGCCAGCGCATCGCCTTCGCGCGCCGCCGCCCGGATCGCCGGATCGTCGCTCACCAGATACGACACCCCGAACGCGGCCCCGCCGACCAGCAGCACCAGCCCAAACGTGATCAGGAAGTTGCGCATGAGCCCGGCTCCGTGCTCGCGTTGCAATGACTCCAAGTTCAACGCACCGGCATCACCCGCGCATCGAGCTCCGCCACATAGGCCGCCGCCAGCCGCGCCGTGTCCGCCTCCACTTGCGACCGCGCCCGCTCATGCCCGCCGAGCGCCCCCACCGCCCCCCCCAGGGCCAGCGCGCCACTCACCACCGCCGCATGCCGCCGCACATAAACCGCCCACGGCTGCGAGTGCCGCCCCGCCCCGATCCGCCCCCACACCGCCGCCCGAAAGCCGGGATCACGCGGCGGCTGCATACGCCAGGCTGCCAGCGTGCGGGAAAGGGAATCGGCAGGCGGAATCGGATTCATGACGGTAGACGTTTCCCGTCTATAACCGTGGACCGCGAAAATCCCGCCGAAAATTTCCGAGGGATTTCGCGCCCGCAGGTTTATTGCCCGTGCCCATTCCATCATGAAAACCACCTCCCTCCTCTCCCTCGCGCTCCTCGCACTCTCCCTCGCCCTCGCCACGACCGCCGGCGCGGCCGGCAAGAAAGCCGCGCCGCAGACCGACGCGGAACTAATCGCCGCCGCCCGCGCCAGCTACCCGCTCAAGACCTGCCTCGTCGCCGATGAACCCCTCGGCAGCATGGGCGAGGCCGTCGGCTACGTCCACCGCGCCCCCGGCCAGCCCGCCCGCGTCATCTTCGTCTGCTGCGAGGGCTGCATCGATGACTTCAAGGCCGACCCGGCGAAGTTCCTCAAGAAGGTCGACGCCGCCGCCAAGGCGAAGCAGCCCTGAAGCCGCGCTTCAGCCAGGGAATTTCGGAGACCGATCGGAAGGATCCGCCAGATTCGTCCGGTCCCTCCTGCACCTCCCGCCAGGCTCTCTCTGTGCCTGCGTGCCTCTGTGGTTAACCCGGCCTTGAATCGCCGTCCCCTCCCCATGCGTCGCCTCCGTGCCGGATTGCTCCTCGCCCTCGCGGTTGCACCTGCCACCGCCGCGGAACCGCCGGCGCTCCTCGACGCCATCGCCCGCGCCCCGGCCCTCGAAGCCGCCCGCCAGCGCATCGACGCCGCCCGCGCCCGCACCAGCTCGGCCGGCCGCCTCCCCGATCCCGAAATCGAGGCCATGAGCTCCCGCGTGAACGCCGGCGCCGGGGGCGAAAACCGCGACATGTGGGAACTCTCCGTGCGCCAGCCGCTCCCGCGCCGCGGGGAACGGGCCGCCGAACGCGACCGCGCCGCCGCCCAGCTCGCCCGGGCCGAGGCCGACTATGCCATGGCCGCCGGCGACCTCGCTGCCGACGTCGCCATGCTGCTCGCCGAAGCCCAGGGCGCCGACGCCCGCCGCCTTCTCCTCGAAGCCCAGTTCGCCCGTCTGGAGGCTTCCCTCCGCAGCCTCGAACTCCGCCTCGCCGCCGGCAACGCCGTCCGCCTCGCCGACCGCCTCTCGGTGCAATCGCGTCTCGCCACCCTCCAACTCGCCCTCGACGACACCCGCCGCGCCGCCGACGACGCCCGCGCCGCCGCCCGCGGGCGGCTCGCCCTGCCCCCCGACGCCCCACTGCCCGCCTTCGCCGCACCGGCCCCCACCGAGATCAACCCGGCCGAGGCGCCACCCGTGGGCGCCTCCCGCGCCCGCGCCACCGAAGCCACCGCCATGGGCCGTATGGCCCGCGCCCGCGCCAACCCCATGACCTCCGTCGGCGTGCGCTTCGAACGCGAACGCTCCAGCATGGGTTTCCAGGACATCCTTGGCGTCGCCCTCTCCTCCGAATTCCCCTTCCGCAGCCGGTACTACTCCCGCGCCGAGTCCCGCGCCGCCGAGGCCGACCGCGCCGCCGCCCAGGCCGACGCCACCGCCGCCCACCACCGCATCGCCAGCGTCCTCAGCCGCGTCGAACGCGCCGACCGCCTCGCCGCCACCGCCCGCCGGCTCGCCACCGAAACCCAGTCCCGCCTCGACGCCGAACATGAAACCCTCAACCGCGCCGTCAGCGTCAACCTCGGCGCTGGCATGAGCGGCGACTCCGCCGTCCTCCACGCCGTCGACATCCTCGACCAGTCGACCGAACTCCAGCTTCGAATCGTCGCAGCGGATACCGCCGCCCGCCTCGCCCGCGCCGAACTCTGGCGTTACGCCCCCGCCACCCGCCTCCTCGCCGGCGTGGGACCGTGAGGTCCCGATTCGTTCCATGCCGCGACTGCCGACCAACGAGCCTCGCTTCGCCGCGCGTCGTGCCGGGCTCTCGGAACCTGTAGCCGCGTTGGAGCGTAGCGACAACGTGGTCTCACATCCCGCCACGCTTTCACTGCGTTCAAGCGCGGCTACGGCATTGCCCGCCGACCTTCTCTGTTTCGCGACCTGCCTGCATCGCCGCGTCCAGCACCGACCATGAATCGTTTTCTCTCGTCCGCCCTGCGTCCGTGGCTGCTCGCGGTCCCCGCCTTCGCCGCCGGCGCCGCCCTGATCGCCCTGCTGCCGGAGGCCACGCTTTTCGGCCCGCCTCCTGGTCACCGCTCTTCGGATACGGCAGGCGGACGGCTCCACACCTGCCCGGTGCGCGATCACACCGGTCCGCACCCCGGCGACTGCCCGGTCTGCGGCCTGCCCCTCCAGCCCGTCACCGCCGCGGAAATCGCCCGCGATCTCCGGCTTCGCCACGACCTGGCCACCGCCACCGTGATCACCGGCCCCGCCATCGCCACGATTCAGGCCTCCGGCACCGTGCGCTACGACGACCGCGAGATGCAGGTCGTGATCCCGCGCGTCGCCGGCCGCGTCGTCCGTCGTCACCCCGCCGCGTGGCACGAGGGTACCCTCGTCGAAGCCGGCGCCCCGGTCGTCGACCTTTACAGCCCCGAAGTCTTCGCCGCCCAGGGCGAGCTCGCCGCCGCCGTCACCCTCGCCGACGCCCACACGCTGCACGCCCTGATCGAAAAGTTTCTGCGCTGGAACCTGGTGGCGGTCGCCCAGGGCATCCTGGCCGGTGGGGCACCGGTCGACACCGTCACGATCACCTCTCCGTTCGCCGGCCTGGTCGTGCTCGACGCCGGACCCGGCGCGGGGGCGCGCGCCCGACTGCCGCAGGTCGGCGAGGAGGTGATGCCCGACACGCCGCTCGTCCGCCTCGTCGATCCGCAGGCCTTCATGGTCGTGCTCCAGGTGCCCGAATCCCGCGCCCACTGGTTGCGGGAAGGGATGGCCGCCAACCTCGCTTCCGACGACCGCGGGCCCCTGCCTGACCTGCCGACCACCGTTTCCTGGGTGGCACCCGAGCTGGATCCCGTCCTCCGCACCCGCGAGGTGCATCTGCACCTGCGCGATCCGCAGGGACGTCTGCTGCCCGGGAGCCTCGTCCACGCCCGCCTGCCCGCCGCGCTCGACTCCGACCTCCGCCCGGTCAATCCCGCCGATTCCGCCGCCGCCGCGTTCACCCTCGTGCCGAGCCCTGCCATCCTGGCCACCGGCATCCGCCACCTCGCCTGGCGCGTCGCCTCCCGTGACCGCGAGGGCCGTCCGCAGCTCGAAGCCGTGCCGCTCACCCTCGGCCCGCGCCTGACCGACGCCGCCGGCCGCGACCTCACCATCGTCCGCACCGGCCTCCGGCCAGGCGACGAAGTCGCCGCCCGGGCGGCCTTCGTGCTCGATGCCCAGATCCAGCTCGCCGGCACCGCGCCAATCGCAGCTCGGCGCGACGAGCGCTGACGCCCCAGTTTCCCTACACGACCGGCGGCTCAGTCACGCTTGCGGTCAGTCCGCCGAAACCTTGGCGAAGACGGAAGCGAAGGCGAAAGCGTGGAGAAACTTGAGACCACGTGGTCGCTGCGCTCCCACGCGGCTACGCCAGCCGGAAGAATATCGCGATTCCCTGCGACCTCGACCGAAACTCCCCACCCTGCCCGATGCCCGCCCAAGACGTCTCCCCACTGCCCTCCCCCGCCACCACCCCCGTATACATGGGCCTGCCGCATGAACGTTACCTGCGGCCTCGCCTCTGGGTGTCGCTCGCTCTGAGCGTTCCGGTGCTGGTCCTCGCCATGGGCGAAATGGTCGCACCGTCGTTCTTCCACCAGTTCAACCCAGCCACGCTCGCCTGGGCGCAGCTCGTGCTCACCACGCCGGTCTTCTTCTGGGCCGGCGCGCCGCTCAACCGCCGCTGGTGGTACTCCATTCGGGAGCGCGACACGAACATGTTCACCATGATCGTGACCGGCACCGGCGCCGCCTATGGCTTCAGCGTCGCCGCCACCGTCTTCGGCGACCACTTCCCCGCCGCCCTCCGCACCGCCCACGGCGCGCCACTCTACTTCGAAGCGGTCGCTTTCATCACCACCGTCGTCCTCCTCGGGCAGATCCTCGAACAACGGGCCCACGCCCGCACCGACGCCGCCATCCGCGGCCTGATGCAGCTCACGCCGCCGATCGCCCACCGCCTCGGCGCCGACGGCCGAGAGGAGGACGTCGGCCTCGATGCCGTTCATCCCGGCGACCGGCTGCGCGTGCGCCCCGGCGAACACATCCCCGTCGACGGCCGCCTCCTCGAAGGCATGAGCGAAATCGACGAATCGATGCTCACCGGCGAACCGCTCCCCGTGCCCCGCCGCGCCGGCGACCCCGTGAGCGCCGGCACCCTCAACACCACCGGCACCTTCATCCTCGCCGCCGAACGCGTCGGCCGCGACACCCTGCTCGCCCGCATCATCCGGCTCGTTGAGGAAGCGCAGGAAAGCGAAGCCCCCATCGCCCGCCTCGCCGACCGGGTCGCCAACTGGTTCACGCCCGCCGTGCTCGTGCTCTCCGCCGCCACCTTCGGGCTCTGGCTCGCCCTCGGCCCCGAGCCGCGTTTCACCCATGCGCTGCTCAACGCCGTTTCCGTCCTCATCATCGCCTGCCCCTGCGCCCTCGGTCTCGCCACCCCCGTCTCGCTCGTCACCGGCATCGGCCGCGGCGCGCAGGCCGGCGTGCTGGTCAAGGACGCCGCCGCCCTCGAACACCTCGCCGGCGCCACCACCCTGCTGATCGACAAGACCGGCACGCTCACCGCCGGCACGCCCCGCGTCGTCGCCATCGCCCCCACCGCCCCGGCCGGCCCGTCCGCCTCGTCCGGCCTCGCGCCCGACGAACTCCTCCGTCTCGCCGCCGCTGCGGAAAGTCCGAGCGAACACCCCCTCGCCCGCGCCCTCGTCGCCGCCGCCCGTGAACGTGGCCTCTCCCTCCCGCCCGCCACCGACTTCTCCGCCCAACCCGGCGTCGGGGTCACCGCCCGTATCGCCGGCCACACCGTGGAGGTGGGCCGCCTGCCAGCCGGCCGTCCCGCCCCCGCCGACGCCCCGCCCGGTGCCACCCTGGTCGGCGTCGCCGTCGACGGGCGCGAGGTCGGGACCATCGCCCTCGCCGACACCGTCAAGCCCACCACCCCGGCCGCCGTGCGCGAACTGCAGCGGCTCGGCCTCCGGGTGGTCATGGTCACCGGCGACCGCGAAGAGGCCGCCGCCGGCCTCGCCCGCACCCTCGGCCTCGACGGCCACCACGCCGGCGTCACGCCCGCGCGCAAACAGGAACTCGTCCGCGAGCACCGCGCCCGCGGCGAACGCGTGATCTTCGCCGGCGATGGCCTCAACGACGCCCCCGCCCTCGCCGCCGCCGACATCGGCATCGCCATGGGCACCGGCACCGACGTCGCCATGCACAGCGCCGGGCTCGTGCTTGTGCGCGGCGATCTCGCCGCCCTCGTCCGCGCCGTGCACCTCAGCCGCGCCACCCTGCGCAACATCAAGCAGAACCTGTTCTGGGCCTTCGCCTACAACTTCGCCGGCCTCCCGCTCGCCGCCGGCGCCCTGTATCCGTTTACTGGATGGCTGCTGCACCCGATGGTCGCCAGCCTCGCCATGAGCCTCAGCTCGATGACCGTCGTCGGCAACGCCCTCCGCCTCCGCCACGCCAGGCTGGACTGACCCCCGGCCCGGGCCCGCTGCGTCACCGGCGCGAACACCCCGGACCGCCGCTCAGCGTCCCGTCTTCGTCGACGCCGCCTTTGCCCGCTCGGCCCGGGTGGCGCGCGACAACGCGCCGTTCCACTTGGCGTGGAAGAGCCCGCCTCCCGGCGCCTCCTGCGTCGCCAACAGCGCCCGCTGCTCCGCGGTCAACACTGCCGCCAGCGCCGCCGGCAGCGCATTCCAATCCAGATCCGACATCGACGCCGCACCGCCCCGGCCGTACGCCGGCGAGCACGCGGCCAGCGCCTGCACCAACTGTTCGGTCTGCACGCCCGTCAAGGGCATGCCCTCGATGGCGGCGAGCCCGGCGAGGTTGCCCACGGTGTTCCGCAGCCCTGCCGTCCGCTCGAATTCCCGGAGCTTCGCGTAACCCGCCTCCCCCAGCAGCGCCCGCTGGGCCTCCTCGTAGTCGCGGTAGAGCTCGCCCCGCAGCCGCACGAGGCCCGCGTCGTTGAGGTCGACGCCCACCGACTGGGCGGCCGCGTTCAGGTCGCTGTGCCGCTCGTCGCGCGTCGCCAGGTTGGCGATGAACCGATCCCGCTGCTGCGCATCGAAACCAAGGTGGCGAAACAGCGGCGCGTACCGGCGGCGATTGCCCTCCCGCAGTTGCGCGAACCACCGCAATTGCCGCTCCGGGCGATCACGTTCCAGGTCCAACTGTTTCACCGCCTCCGCCCAGGTGTGCGGCAAGGTGGGTTTCGGCCGGGAACCCGCCGCCGCCGGCGTCGATTTCAGCCGCGAGTGGCGCTCCGCGAGCGCCGCGCGCAATTGCCGGACCTCCGCGTCCGCCTGCGCGGTCCGCGCGGCTTCGCGCTGGAGTTCAAGCCGCCGCGTCCGCTGGCGCGCCCCCTCCGCGGCCACCGTCGCCTCGGCCTCCCGCCGTTGCACCTCCGCGCGCCACCACACTCCCGCGGCGATCGCGACGATTGCCAGTCCGGCGCCCAGAATCACGCGTCTCCGAATCATCTTACCGGCCCTCCTGCGGATCCCACGGTCCGCGCTCCCGTCTGGCGCCGCTGGTCGGCGACCCGGACCGCCGCCAGCGCCTCCAGTTGGGACGGCGTGAGCACCCCCGGTGCCCGCGTCATCACTTCGTCCCAGGCGATCTGAATTCGCTGGCCCACGCCCGGCGACCGCAGCGTCCCGGCCATCAGTTCGACCAGTTGCCGCCCCTGCTCGCCCGACAAGGCCGCCTCGGAAAACGCCAACTCGGCCGCCACCTGCGCGGCGACTCTCCGGGCATCGCTGCGCAAGACCGCGTCCATGCGTTGCCTCATGCCCTCGTCGCCGAGGATTTCCCGGAGCCGATCCTCGAACGCCGCTCCCTCCACTCCGGTTCCTGGCCGCATCGCAATCGACTCCCCGCGCGGGCCGGAGGGTGCGGAAATCCCGCCCTGCTCCCGCATCAGGAAGCGAAACGCCTCCTCCCGCTCCGGCGGCAGCCCAAGCGCCCGCAGCATCGGTCCGTACGTGAAGGCCGTGATCGCATCCGCCCGCTCCCTCACTGCCGTCCGCAGTTCCGGGTGGCGCGTCATCAGCGCTTCGCCCTCGCGCACCGGATCCCACGCCGGATCGCGCGCCGGCGTCCCTGTGCCCGCGGCCACCGGCGCCACGGGCGCGCCTGTGCGCTCCGCCTGTGCCACCGCGAGTTGTGCGCGGAGTTCCGCCGCGGCGCGTCCGGCCGCCTCCGCCCCCCGCGCGGCCGCCTCGTGCCTCGCCGTCAGCGCCGCAGTTTCCGCCCGCGCCGACTCGGCATCCGCCACGGCCTCCCGCGCCGCCAGGGTCCGCCAGCCCGCCGTGCCCAGCAGGGCGCACAACACCGCCGTGCCCCCGGTTGCCAGAATGATTTTTGTGGTGCTCATCACGCTGAGAATCGCCGCCGCCCCGGCCGCGGCACCGGCCAGCGCCGCGCTCGTGACGCTGGCCGCCAGGCCGGCCGGCACGGCCGCGCCCGCCTGCCCGGCCAGGCACCCGCCCAGCGCCGCTGCGGTCGAAGTCACCCCGCGCCGCGCAAGCTGCACCTGGAGTTTCTCCAGCGCCCGCTCGACGCGCATGCGCGCGGCGTTCTCCGAGACGGCCAGCCGCGCGCCGACCGCTGCGTGCGACAGGCCGGCGAAGTAGCGCAACAACACCGCCTCGCGGTCGCGTTCGTCGAGCGCGCCGAGCGCTTCGTCGATCACCGGTCGCAGGGCCTCCCACCCCGCACCGCTGCTTTCCCCTCCCACTGGATTCTCCTCCATGGCTGCAACCTCCCGTTCGCGCGCGCGGCGGCGGCGCTCGGCGCGCAGGGTTTCGCTCGCCACGTGGCGCGTGGCCGTGTGCAGCCAGCCCGCCAGCGCCTGGTGTCCGACGAGCACATCCGCCTTGCGCGCCAGCCGGGTGAAAACCACCTGCGCCACCTCCTCCGCGAGGTGCGTTTGCCCGCCCGTCTGCCGGCACGCCGCGTGATAGACCGGCCCGAGATGGCGCCGCACCAGCTCGGCAAAGGCCGCCTCGTCACTGGCGCGGGCATAGCGCGCCAGCAGGGCGGAGTCGGTCGGGGCGGTTTCCATCGTCACCCCATAATGGCCGCCCGGGCGAAAACCGCACAACGAAAGTGCCGCCGCGCCTTGTCATCCAATGGATGACAAATTCCCGGGCGGGGCGCGCGAAAAGTCACCTGGTGTCACCTATTGGGTGACACGACGCCCGCTCAGGCCGTGACCAGCGCGTCGAGCAGGGCGGCGAGGTGCTCGCGCGTGGTGAACGGGTTCATCAGCGCCGTGCGCAGCCACACGCGGCCGCGCAGGCGGGTCTGCACGAGGTAGAACCGCCCCGACTCAATCACGCGGCGCCGCGCCGCCGCGTTGAGGGCGTCGATCGCGGCGTCGTCGCGGCCCGGCGGAAACAGCCGGAAGCAGACGATGTTCGATTCGGGTTCCACCGCGACTTCGAAGGGCGGACGGGCGCGCAGCAGCGCCGCGAACTCGCGCGCGAGCGCGTGCACGGTGCGCAGGTGTTCGGCGAACACCTCCTCGCCATGCACCCGCCAGATCGCGGCAATCTTTGCGCTCATGGCCAGCTTGGTGCACTCGAAGGTGCGGCGGCCGCTGTCGCGCCAGGGGTCGGTCTCATTTTCGGCGAAAAGGTACTGCGCCCGCTGGTGAAACGCGGCCCAGGAGGCCGCCGGCTCCCGGAACAGGACCGCCGTCGCCAGCGCGGGCGTGAGAAGCAGTTTGTGGAAATCCACGATCGCCGAGTCCGCACGCTCGATGCCCGCAAGGCGCCCCCGCAGCTCCGGGCAGAAGGCCACCGCGGCGCCGTGCGCACCGTCGACATGCAGCCACAGTCCGTGCCGGGCGCAGAAGTCCGCGATCGCGGGCAGGTCGTCGTAACTGCCGGTCGAGGTCGAGCAGGCGCTCGCCACCACGGCGATCGGCCGCCGCCCGCGGTGCTCCGCTTCCGCGAGGGCTTCCGGCAACAGGTCGGCGCGCAATTTGAACCGCGCGTCCGTGGGCACCGTCACCAGCCCGGCGCGCCCCCAGCCCATCACCTGCACCGCGCGCGCCGTGCAGTAGTGGCCCTCCTCCGACGCAATCACGGCGTACCGGTTTTCCACCCCGCTTTCGTGGCAGTCGTCGCCCAGCACTCGCGCCCGGGCCGCCAGCAGCGCCGTGAGCGCCGCCAGCGTGCCGCCGGAGGTGAGAAAACCGTCGCCCGGCGCGAGACCGAGCGCCGCGCAGGTGCGGCGTACGATCCAGCGTTCGAGCGCGTTGGCCGCCGGACCCATTTCGTAGACGGCCATGCCGTTGTTCAGCAATTCCGAGGCGAGCCCCGCCAGGGCGGCCACCGGCGCCGGACAACACACCTGGTGCCCGGCGTAATGCGGGTGGTGCAGCTTGATGCTGCGCGCGGCAAACTCCGCCACGAAGTCGGCGGCGGCCTGCGGCGGTGCAGCCAGGCGCCGCTCCCAATGGGCGTATTCGTCGCCGGGCTCCGCCCACGGCAGCACGACGCCCTCGGCCCGGCTGCATCCCGCCAGCAGGTCGGCGAGAAGATCGATGACCCGGTGTCCCTCCCGCCGGAAGAGCTCCGGATCGAATGCGGCGCGCAGATGTTCCATCCTTCACAAGGAGCACCGCACCGGCGGCGCCGCGATACCATTTTCGAAGACGGCGCGGGAGGCGGGCACCTCTTGGTTCCTGGCGCTGGAAACGGAGCCGCGCCGATCCGGGCGGACGAACGCCTGCGGCGATACGTCCACGCCCCGCCGCCCGCTCCTTTTCCGGCCAGCAGGCGGGAGGCGCCCTCGGGCGGTTGCGTCGGCGGCGGGTTTGCGCATACAAAACCGGCGTGAAAACCCCGCCCCGTGCCGCCACGTTGCTCCCCGGTTTGATCGCCCTCGGTCTTTGCGCCGCCGAACCGATCGACTACAACCGCGCCCGTCAGTTGATCGAACGTCAGCGGGCGGGTGAAACGCTGACCATCGATGAGCGTGCCTACCTCGATCGGGCGCGGGCGGAACGCGCGAAACAGCAACCGGCCGCGGGCAAGGGCGGCGGCGCCCCGGGCGGCCGCGTTGCCGGCCAGCGCCCCGCACCGGCCGCGCTCACGCCCCTCACCGATCTCGGCGCCGACGGCCGCTACGAAGGTGAGGACGGCGGCCTCTACGGCGGCGGGCGCAACACGCCGCCGGAGTCCCACCGCCGCGCCGCCGGGGCGGAACTGGCGCGGATCCGGCCGCTCGACGCCCGCGGCCGGCCCGCCGCCGACGGCCTCATCGGCTTCATCTCACTCTCGATGTCCAACGCCACGCAGGAGTTTTCCCGATTCAAGACCCTCGCCGACACCTCGCCGCTCAAGTCCGCCCGCGTGGCGATCGTGGACTGCGCCCAGGGGGGCCAGGCGATGGCCGAATGGGCCCGCGCCGACGCCCGCCCGTGGCAGGTGGCCCTCGACCGCCTCGCCGCGGCGGGCGTATCGCCACAACAGGTACAAGTTGCCTGGGCGAAGCTGGCGAACAAGGCCCCGACCGGCTCGCTCGCCGAGCACGGGCGCAAGCTGGAGCGCGACACCCTCGCCCTCCTGCAGATCGCGCGCACCCGTTTTCCCCACCTGCGGGTGGTCTACCTCGGCAGCCGCACCTATGGCGGCTATGCGACCGGCGGCCTCAACCCGGAGCCCTACGCCTACGAGAGCGCCTTGGCGGCGCGCTGGCTCATTCAGCGCCAGATCCACGGCGAGCCGGAGCTCGCGACCGACCGCGTGCCGCTGCTCCTCTGGGGACCGTACCTCTGGGCGGAGGGAGCCCGCGGCCGGCGCGGCGACGATTTGGTCTGGTTGCGCGAGGATTTTGCCGCCGACGGAGTGCACCCGAGCGATTCCGGCCGCCGCAAGGTTGCCGGACTGCTGCTGGGCTTCCTCACGACCGACCCGCTCGCCCGCTCCTGGTTCTCCGCGGTGGAGTCGCGCTGAACCCGGCGGCATCAAACCTTGCGGCGGTTTCGCCAATTTCCGCCCAGCCAGCGCGCCCGGTGAGGCCTATGCTCGCCTCACCGCCGCGCCGTCGCAGGACTTTTCCGCCTGCGGAGTTTGCAGCGCCGCGTTGGACTGCCTTCTTTCCCGCTCTCCTCCTGCCACCATGAATCCGAACTCCTCCCTGTCTCGCCGTCACTTCCTGGCCTCGGTCGGCGCCGCCGGCGCCGCCTCCCTGCTCGCCGGTTCCGGTTCCGCGCTGGCCGCGTCCGCCGGAGAAACGTTTCCCAAGCGCCCGGGCCGGTTGAAGCAGGGCGTCTGCCGCGGCGTGTTCCGCGGAGTGAAGCTCGACAACGATCAGATGTGCCGCGAAGCCGCCAAGGTGGGCGCGTGGGGCATCGATCTCGTGGGGCCGGAGTTTTTCCCCTCGCTGAAGAAGTACGGGCTGGTGCCCACGATGCTCCCCGGTGGGAGCGGCATCAAGGCGGGCATCAACGACCCGCAGCACCATGCGACGATCGAGCCGAAGATGCGCCAGGCGCTGAAGGACGCCGCGAGCGTCAAGGCGCCCAACGTCATCGTACTCGCCGGGGATCGCGCGGGGATTTCTGACGCGCAGGGCATGGATCATTGCGTGACCTTCCTCAACAAGGTGAAGGCCCAGGCCGAGGATCTCGGGGTGACGCTCTGCATGGAGCTGCTCAACTCGAAGGTGAACCACCCGGGCTACATGTGCGACAAGACCGCCTGGGGCGTGGAGCTCTGCAAGCGCGTGAACTCGCCGCGCGTGAAACTGCTCTACGACGTCTACCACATGCAGATCATGGAGGGGGACATCATCCGCACCATCCGGGAGAACATCGCCTGGATCGGCCACTTCCATACCGCGGGCAATCCCGGTCGCAACGAGTTCGACGAGACGCAGGAACTGTACTACCCGCCGATTTGCAAGGCGATCGCCGACCTTGGCTTCCAAGGGTATATCTCGCACGAATACACGCCGAGCAAGAACGCCCCCGCCCTGCCGACACTGGAGAAGATGATGAAGATCTGCGAAGTGTGAGGCGGCGCGCGCGGCACGCCCCCTCACGGTTTGCGGGTTGATCGGATTGGTTCCCGCGGAGACGCGGAGAATCGGAGGCAATCCAGGCGGTTGTTACCCCGGGAAAACCCGGTTCAAAAACCGAAAGTGCTGCTCACGCTCCAGCGGCGGGGGTTCTGGTAGACGAATCGGTAGGCGCGCGTCTGATCGGCGTCCGTCACCAGCAGGTCGTCCTCGTTGAACACGTTGTCGACGTTGAGCTGGAGGCGCCAGTCGATGCGTTTGGCGGTGAGCTTGCGGCCGTAGCGGACCATCGCGTTGACGTGCATCGAGTCCGCCCCGTACAGCGGCCGGTTGCCCTGCGAGGAATCGTAACCGATCACCGCCTTGCCGCGATAGTTGATGCCACCGCCAATGCCGAAGCCGTTCAGGCGCGAGTCGCGCGCAAAATTGTAGTTGGTGAAGAAATTCCCCGAATTCCTGCGCAGGCCGCGGCGGATGTTGCCGTTGCCCGCCTGAATCGTATCGACGATGACCTGGGCATTCTGCAGGGCCACCGCCACCGTCGCGGCCGTCACCGTCGTGCCCGTGCGATCGAGATCGAGACCCCCGCTGGCCTCCCAGGTGGCGCGGTGCTGCGCCATGTAGGCGAGCGTCCGCGGGTGCTGGTTGTCGGTGACCTGCTCTGTCACGTTCCAGTTGAGAGTCGTGCGCCACTGCGGGGTCAGGTTCGCCGTAACCTCGAATTCGTAGCCGTTGCCGGACAGATCCTGGCTATCTCGAAACACGCTGATCTGCTGCTCGGGGCGCCCGAGTGTACGCCAGATGGCGTTGATGTGGTTGGTCCAGGAATTGTCGATCCCGACGGAACGGTTGGTGTCGTTGGTCTCGTACCAGCCGAAATTGGCGCTGAGGCGGTTGCCGAAGAGACGCAGCTTCACGCCGGCGTCCTGGCCCTTGCCGGTGCGGTTGCCGATCAGGTCGCCGCCGATCAAATCGCTCCGCTCGCTGCTCGGCAGGAAGTTGTTCGAGTTGTTGTAGTAAAACGAGAGCCAGGAGGTCGCGTGAAACACCGCCCCGTAGGTGCGGGTGCGACCCTCGTTGTAAGTGTAGTTGGCGTTGCGCTTCCGCTGCAGCCAGACCCGCGTGACCGGATCGCGGTCCGCCGGACTCGAACCCCAGGCCCGCTGCTTGTCCTCGCGCACCCCGCCGGTCAGCCAGAGGCGGTCCTTCCAGAAGGAGCTCTGGAGTGCCGCCATCACGGAATCGACCCGCGTCAGCTCGTCGCGCGAGCTGTCGGCGGTGCGGACAAACCCCGAAGTGACGCCGTTCTGCCCGGTGAGCGGGTGGCGGCGGATGTCGTGATGCCCGCGCAGGTCGAGGTTGTCGCTGGAGAAATCGAGGTAAGTGCGGCGGGTGATGGTGTTGTTGCCCGAAGTGAGATCGGCGGAATAAACCGCGGGGTTGCTGAGCAGGTGGGGCGTGACGTTGCGCTCGGTGAAGTTGCCGGGGGTGAGGTTTTCGTTGTCGCGGCGGGAGGCGAGCGCGGCCACGCGGTGGCGCCCGAACCACGGACTGCGGCGGGTGAGGTCGAGGGCGTAGGAGGCGGTGAAGCGCCAGTCGTCGCGGATCTGGTTGCGGTTCTCGAGCTGGG
Organism: uncultured Opitutus sp.; assembly: GCA_964504885.1. Taxonomy (GTDB): domain Bacteria; phylum Verrucomicrobiota; class Verrucomicrobiia; order Opitutales; family Opitutaceae; genus ER46. Next base: position 2,858 of record CAZDGC010000117.1, on the reverse strand, counting down.
CGGTGCCCTCGACGTAGTAGCGGCCGGCGTACGGGTTGGGGCGGCCGTCGGGAAGCCGGGCGTTGGGATCGCCGCGGAGGGCGATGCCGTCGAAGACGATGGGACGGAGGTTCTGCCGGCGCTCGTGCTGGCGGTTGTAGGCCAGTTCGAGGTCGAGGTGCTCGAAGAGCCGCTGCTCGACGAAGACGGCGTAGTTGTAGAAATACTGCTCGTTGGCAAAGGCGGGGCCGGCGAGGTTGGTCCAGCGCGGGAGGAGCTTCTCATCGGTGATCGCGATCGGGTTGTTGGCGAGACCGACGGCCGAGGGGCCGGAGTTGGAATTGCGGCCGCCGAAGTAGGAAATCGGTCCCAGGCCGGAGGACGGCTCGTACACCATCGAGCGGGAATTGTTGTTGCCGGTGCCGGGCACGGCCTGGCCGAAGACCGGCGAGAGCTGAGCGCCGTTGTTCAGCCAGGGGCTGAGGCGATCCGCGGCGGGCCAGGGCTGCGCCTTGTTTTCGTTGATGTGGGTGTACTCCCCATCGAGCCGCACCTGGGTGTGCCGGAAGGGCCGGTAGGTGAGGGCGAAGGCGCTGCCGAACCGGTCGTGGTACTCGAAATCGCGCCAGGTCTCGCGTTCGTGCCAGACCGCGTTGAAGCGGACGGCGAGCCTCTTCCCGAGGGTGCGGTTGAGGTCGACGGTGGCGCGATGATCGTTCCAGCTCCCGATCCGGAGCTGGGCCTCGGTGCGGTCGCGGTTGAGGTTCGCCTGCTTCGTCGTGGTATTGAGGATACCGCCGGGGCCGCCCACCCCGAAGAGGATCGAGTTGGGGCCGCGCGAGAAGTCGAGCCGCTCGACATTGAAGCCGTCGTGCGAGCCGAACCAGCCGAAGAAGTTGCGCCCGAGCGAGGCGCCGACGAAGCCGCGCATCTGGAAGACGAGATCGTTGCTGTAGAGGCCGTTGCCGGTGAAGTCGGAGAAATCCTTCTCCGCGTTCATCGCGTAGCCGAGGGCGTCGATCACGTTCACCGCCCCGATATCGAGGAGAAACTCGCGCGTCATGACCGAGATCGCGGCGGGGGTGTCGCGCAACTCGGTGTTGAGGCGGCTGCCGGCCAGCGTGCTGGTGGCGGCGTAGCCGGTGTCCTTGTCGGTGTTGACCACGAAGGGCGAGAGTTCGACCGGGGTGTCACCAGCCGTTGACGGCGCAGCGGTCTGGGCGGACGCGGTGAGGGCCGTGGCGGCTACGAGCAATGCAGTGGCGGCCGGGCGGCGGAGACGGAGGCTGGACGGGGTCGGGGATTGCATGGTGGGAGTGGAGTTGCGGTTGGGGGTGCGAACGGGCCGCGAGGCCGGTCGCCATCGTTCGGGCGGCCAGGGACGCAAGCCAAGAAGGAAAGACGGCCGGACCGCAGCCTTCCGGGAGATCGATCTCACGAAATCTTCGCGCCGCAGCTTCAACCTTGCGGGCGCCCGGCGGCCGCGCCTCTGCTGCACCGGACGGGGCACGCCGTCGATCCCGCGTCCCCCGCCGCCGGCGCCAACCGACCTCCACCTTCTGCGTTGACCATGCCCGCCCGCTCCTCCCTTCCGCATCCGCCGCCACCCGCCCGCCCAGCGGCCGCGCTCATCCTGGTCCTTACCTGCACCGGCGCCCTGGTCGCACCCGCCCGCCCGGCCGCCCCCGCGCCGCCACCGCCCCTTCACATCAGCCTGGAGGGCTGGCAGGATTCCGCCGCGCGCCGCGATCACCTGCGCGCCGAGCGCACCCGCCTGCGCGCCGCCCTCCCGGCGTCATTGACCACCCCCCCGGCCGTCCCGCGGCGCGCGCGGCCGGTCGAGCTGTTCCTCTTCGCCTACGACACCGGCTTCTACGACCGCGCCGCCCGCCGCTACCGCAGCGACGAAATCCTCGACGAGGGCGAACGCGAGTTTGGCGGCTATGACCGGATTCTGCTCTGGCAGCCGTATCCACGTTTTGGACTCTGCCCGCGCACCGCCACCCAGGTCTGGGAGGACATGCCCGGCGGGCTGCCCGCCCTGCGCGAGGTCGTCGCGCGCTGCCACGCCCGGGGCGTTACCGTCCTGCTCAACTACATCCGCTGGGACGCCACCGGGGTCGCCCGCGACTGGCCCCAGGGCGTGCGCGAGGACTTCGCCGCGCAGGGCCGCGAGCTCGTCCGTCTGCTCGCGGCCACCGGCGCCGACGGGGTTTTTGGCGACACCCTCCGCGCCTGCCCGCCCGCCCTGCGTGCGGAACTCGATCGCCTGCGACCCGGCCTGATCTACGAGGGTGAATACGCCCCCGACTCCGACGCCCTCGACGCCGCCGACGAAGCCTGGACGCAGGGTCTGCGCCCGGCGCCGCTGCAGCCGCCGCGCCTGCGCTGGCTGGCCCCCGGCTTTCCCTGGCGCTTCGTCAACCGCGGCACCGACCAGCACGACTGGATGATCGCCCAGGCGGTGTTCTGGGGTTCCGGTGTGCTGATCTGGGAGAACGTCTTCGGCTGGTGGAACCCGTACCGCGCCCGCGCGCGGGCGTTTCTGCGCCGCGCCGCGCCGCTGCTCCGCGCCCATGCCGACGCCTTCGCCGATCCCGGCTGGGAACCGCTCGACGCCCCCCTGGCCGCCGGCGTACACGGCCACCGCTGGCGCGCCGGCGACAAGACCGTCCTCACCCTGCTGAACGAAAACGAGGCGCCCGCCCCCCTGGCCCTTCGCCCGCCCGCCGGCGTCCCTTCCGGCGCCGCCGCCTGGGATGGGTGGAACGGCCTGCGGCTCACGCCCGCGGCCGACGGCACGATCGCCCTCACCCTCGAGAGCCGCGCCCCCGGGGTTGTGATCTTCCTCCCCGCCGGGGCGCCCGCACCGGTGATCG
>CAZDGC010000116.1:8450-21868 GCA_964504885.1 uncultured Opitutus sp. | reverse complement strand
GCCCTCCAGGGCGAGCAGCACAAGGCCGGCGGCGGTGAACATCTTCGTGGTAGAACCGACGCGGAAGAGGGTGTCGGCGGTGACGGCCCCCCCGGTGTCGAGGCTGGCGACCCCGAAGCCGCCGGCGAAGGCCAGCTCTCCTCCGGCGATCACGGCGACGGCGCAGGCCGGCACCTGGGTGCGGCGGAGTTCCTCTTCGATGAAGGGGCCGAGGGGCGACAGATCGGGCGCGGCGGCGCGGAGCCCGATGGCGGCGGCAAGGAGGGCGAGCACAAGGCGAAGCGCGGACCGGAGGGGAGTTGGCGGCGGCATGCTCCACGGCTACCGGGCGGGCCCGCGGGGTCAGGCGAAAACGTGCGGGTTTTCTGCGCCGGTGCCGGGACATTATCCGCCGGCCAGCAGGCGCAGGGAGACGCCCACGACGGCCCCGGCGTAGGTGCCGAGCGCATACCCGGGTGCGGCGAGCCGCCTGAGGGCGACGGCGTCGTGGGTAAGCAGGGTGGAAGGCGGGACGGCGCGGCGGGTCAGGTGGGTGGGAGGTGGGCGCGGGCCTTAACGTCGGCGAGAATGCGCTCCCAGTGGGGGCGCAGGAAGGGCGGATCCTCGAGGCTGTCGCGGATGTAGCTGCGGTCGGCGCGCGGGAGGTCGAGGGTGGCGGTGATCATCTCTTCCTGGTACCACCCGGCCTCGGCGAGCGGCAGGCCGTTGGGCTCCCGGATGAACGACTGGCCGCTGGAAGTCTGTTTCCCGTCGGGGGAGGTGCCGATGGTGTTGGCGACACAGTGGTAGATGCGGCTGTTGGGCCCGACCGGCTGCTGGGCGCGACCGGAGGTGCGCTTCCAGATCACCGGTTCGACCTCGTCGGAGCTGCACGATGGGTGGAAGAGCACCTGGGCGCCGAGCATGGCAGGCAGGCGGTAGAGCTCGGGGTGGCGGCCATCGCGGCAGATCACGAGCGTGCAGGGGATCCCATCGATCTCGAAGAGGGCGAGTTTGTCGCCGCCGCGGCAGTATTGCTTTTCGTCGCGGCCGGCCAGGTGCACTTTGGCGTACTCGTAGATGATCCGGCCGCGCGGATCGATGACATGGGCGAGGTTGAGGTAGCGATCGGACGTGCGGCGAAGCGTGCCGGCGATGACCCAAAGACCGGCGCGGGCGGCGGCGCGGCGGACTTTGCCGAGGGCCGCTTGCACGGTTTTTGGCGGCAGCATGATTACCGCGGGAAAGTAGTAACTGGTCAGGCTGGCTTCGGGAAACAGGACCACGCGGCTGCCGGCGGCGGCGGCCTGTTCGATAAAGTGAAGGGATCGCGTGAGGTTGTAGTCCAGGGAGCGGGCCCAGTGAAGCTGCACGCAGGAGACCTGCAGTGTCGATGGGGGAGGCATGGAGGGATTTTTTGGGGGCCGCGTCGGGAGGCGACGAAAAATCGCGATGGCGCGGTGGCGAGGTGTCTGGCAGCCTGGTCGTCGTGAAGATTCCCGAGAGTCTGGTGGAGCGGCTGCGGGCGGCGCAGCGGGTCGTCGCGCTGACCGGGGCGGGGGTGTCGGCGGAGAGCGGGGTGCCGACCTTTCGGGAGGCGCAGACCGGGCTGTGGGCGCGATTCCGGGCGGAGGAACTGGCGACCCCCGCGGCGTTCCGGCGCCATCCGCGGCTGGTGTGGGAATGGTATGCGTGGCGGCGGGAGTTGGTGGCGCGGGCGGAGCCGAATCCCGCCCATCACGCGCTGGTGGCCCTGGAGCGGCGGAAGCCCGGCTTCGCGCTCGTGACACAGAATGTCGATGGGTTGCACCAGCGGGCGGGCAGCGACGGCGTGGTCGAGCTGCACGGCAATCTGAACCGTGCGAAGTGTTTTTGGGAGGACGAGTTGGTCGAGCGCTGGCCGGAGACCGGGGAGGTTCCGCCGCGCTGCCCGCGATGCGGGGGGCCGCTGCGTCCGGACGTGGTGTGGTTCGAGGAGGCGCTGCCGGCGGCGGCACTCGAACTGGCGACGGCGCGCAGTGCCGACTGCGAGGTGTTTCTCTGCATCGGCACCTCGGCGCTGGTGTATCCGGCGGCGAACTTGCCGCGACTGGCCGGAGAGGCCGGCGCGACGGTGGTGGAAATCAACCCGGTCGCCACGCCGCTGACCGCGCGGGTGGCGTACGCGCTGGCCGGGCCGGCGGGCGAGGTGTTGCCGGCGCTGGTGGCGACGCTGTGATCCCGGCCCGAGGCGAGACCGGCTGGCGGCGGGTGGGAATAGGCGTTGCGGGAGGTTCGTTCGGCGGGTAGTTCATCGGCACCCCTTGCTCCCATGCGTTGCCTTCGCCGTTCCTGGAGTCCAGTTCGGTCCGCCGGTGTGCTGCTGATCCTGCCCCTGGTGGCATCCGGCGCGGTTTCGCCGCCTGCTCCCGGCGTGCGCGTCACCCCGCTCACCCGCGGGCCCTCGCATCACTTTTTCGGTTACATCGGCCACTGTCGCACGATTCCCTGGAGCGCCCAGGGCCGGTACCTGCTGGCGCTCGAGACGGACTTTCAGGACCGGCTGCCGGGGGCGGGGGACGCGGCGCGGGTGTGCCTGCTGGAGGCGGACAACGGCCACCGCGTGCGGGTCGTGGACCGCACGCTGGGCTGGAATCCGCAGCAGGGCACGATGTTTTACTGGAATCCGGAACACCCTGAGACGCAGTTTTTCTTCAACGACCGGGATGCGCGCACCGGGAAGGTTTTCACGGTGCTCTTCGACCTGACGCGCGGACCGGACGGCGGGCGGCGGCGCGAATACCGGTTCGAGGACACTCCGGTGGGCAACGGTGGGGTGGCGCAGAACGGCGGGTATTTTCTGGGGATCAACTATGCGCGGATGGCACGGCTGCGTCCGGTCACCGGATACAAGGATGCCTGGGACTGGACGGAAGGGGTGGCGGCGCCGGCCGACGACGGGATTTTTCGCGTCGACGTCAAGACGGGGGAGAAGCGGCTGCTGGTGTCGTTTGCGCAGCTCCAGGCGAAGCTGGCCGGCCGGGTGCCGCGGCTCGCGGAGCGCCACCTGTTCATCAATCATACGCTCAACAATCGGAACAACGACCGGGTGTACTTCTATTGCCGGGCTGACTTCGAAGGCCCGCGCGAGGAGCGGGTCAATGTGCCGTTTTCCATGCGCCCGGATGGCAGCGAACTGACCGCCCATGAGACCTTCATTGGTGGGCATCCCGAGTGGGAATGGGGCGATCGCATCATCGGCTCTTGGGACGACCAGCAGGTGATCTACGATATCGCGGCGGGGCGAATCGTGGCTCGGCTGGGTGGCCGGGAGGTGTTTCCGAATCCGGGCGGCGACATCGCCCTGTCTCCGGACGGGCGCTGGTTCGTCAACAGCCACCGGAGTGGGGATCACAATCACTACACCTTTCTGGACCGCCGGACGGGGCGGATCGTGGCGGGGCCGGCGTTGTTGATCGGTCCGTGGAAGTCCGGTGACTTGCGGCTTGATCCCGCGCCGTGCTGGAACCGCAGCGGCGACGCGATCGTGGCGCCCGGGCTGGCGGCGGACGGCACGCGGCAGATGTTTCTGGTGGAGCTGCCAGGAAGCGAAAGATAAGAGCCGCGACCGGATCGGCGGCGGGCGGGTGAGGATCCGGTCAGCCGGTCACCTCGACCTGTTGCACCAGATCAATCCCGTAAGCCTCGAGTCCGACGACGCGGCGGGGGTGCCGGGTAAGCAGGCGGATCTTGCGCAATCCGAGGGCGCGCAGCACCTGGGCGCCGATGCCGTAATCGCGCAGATCCATCGAAGGAGGCGGCGGGGCACCCTCGGCCCCGTGGGCGAGGCTGCGGAGCAGCACCTCGTTGGGATTGGGCGGCTGCATGTAGAGGACGGCGCCGCGGCCCTCCGCGGCGATGGCCCGCAGGCTCGCCGTGAGGGCATCGGTGGCGGCGCCGTCGCCAGTGCGGAGCCGGAACACATCGGTGAGCGGGTTGGCGCTGTGCACGCGGACGAGGACGGGGTCGGGACCGGTGCAGTCGCCCAAGGTGAGCGCGAGGTGGTGGCGCTGGTCGATGCGGGCGTGGAAGACGTGGGCGGTGAATTCGCCGTAGGCGGAGGGGAAGCGGCTTTCGCTCACCTTCTGCACCAAGGTGTCCTGGCGCAGGCGATACGCGATGAGCTGGGCGATGGAAATCATCTTCAGCCCGAAGCGCCGGCGGAATTCGGCGAGCTGGGGCAGGCGCTGCATGGTGCCGTCGTCGTTCACCAGTTCGCAGAGCACCCCACACGGCGTGAGGCCGGCGAGCAGGGCGAGGTCGACGGCGGCCTCGGTGTGGCCGGCGCGCTCGAGCACGCCGCCCGGGCGGGCGCGCAGCGGGAAGACGTGGCCGGGCTGGACCAGGTGATCGGGCGGCGTCGCGGGGTCCGCCAGGAGCTTGATGGTGAGGGCGCGATCGTAGGCGCTGACCCCGGTGGAGATGCCGGTGCGGGCGTCGACGCTCACCGCGAAATCGGTGCGCTGCACCTCGCGGTTGCGGGCCACCATGGGACCGAGGCCGAGGCGGTCCAGTTGCGGGCCGAGCATCGGGACGCAGACGATGCCGCTGCCGTAGCGGATCATCATGTTGATCGACTGGGCGGTCGCCTGGGACGCGGCCATGATCAGATCGCCTTCGTTCTCCCGGTCCTCGTCGTCGGCGACGATGATCAACTGGCCGGCGGCGATGGCGGCAATGGCGTCTTCGACGGAGTCGAACGGCGAAGCGTCGGATGCACTCATACGGGGGAGTGGCGGCGGGCCGGAGCGGCACCGGTTGCGGTGGGATCGCCTGACACGGCGATGGTCAGAGGGTCGCGAGAATGGAGTTGAAGGTCGCGCTGGGGCGCAGGGCGGCGGAGGCCTTGGCATCGTCGGGGCGGTAGTAGCCGCCGACCTCGGCTGGCCGGCCCTGGACGGCGAGGAGTTCGGCAACGATGGTGTTTTCGGAGGCGGCCAGTTGGGCGGCCACGGGGGCGAAGCGGGCCTTCAGTTCGGCATCCTGGTCTTGGGCGGCGAGGGCCTGGGCCCAGTAGAGTGCGAGGTAGAAGTGGCTGCCGCGGTTGTCGATGGTGCCGAGTTTGCGCCCGGGCGAGCGGTCGTGTTCGAGGAACCGGCCGTTGGCGGTGTCGAGGGTTTCGGCCAGGAGCCGGGCGCGGGCGTGGTTAAGAGTCTGCCCGAGGTGTTCGAATGAGGCGGCGAGGGCGAAAAACTCGCCCAGGGAGTCCCAGCGGAGGTAGTTCTCGTGGAGGAATTGTTCGACGTGCTTCGGGGCGGAGCCGCCGGCGCCGGTCTCGAACAGGCCGCCGCCGTTCATCAGCGGCACGATGGAGAGCATCTTGGCGCTGGTGCCGACCTCGAGGATCGGGAACAGATCGGTGAGGTAGTCGCGCAGCACGTTGCCCGTGACGGAGATGGTGTCCTGCCCGACGCGGAGGCGTTCGAGGGTGGCATGGCAGGCCTCGGCCGGAGGGAGGATGCGGAGGTCGAGCCCCGTGGTGTCATGCTGAGCCAGATACGTGCGGACCTTGGCGAGGATCTGGGCGTCGTGGGCGCGCCGTTCGTCGAGCCAGAAGATGGCGGGGGTGCGGCTCAGGCGGGCGCGGGTGACGGCGAGTTTCACCCAGTCCCGGATGGCGGCGTCCTTGGTCTGGCAGGCGCGCCAGATATCGCCCTCCTCGACGGTGTGTGCGAGCAGCACGCGGCCGGATTCATCGACAATCCGCATGGTGCCGGCGGCAGGAGCCGGGAAGGTCTTGTTGTGCGAGCCGTACTCCTCGGCCGCCTGGGCCATGAGGCCGACATTGGGGACGGAGCCCATCGTGCGCGGGTCGAAGGCGCCGTGTTGCTTGCAGAAGTCGACGGTGGCGCGGTAGACGCCGGCGTAACAACTGTCGGGGATGACCGCGAGCGTGTCCTGGAGCCGTCCCTGGGTGTCGTACATCTTGCCGCCGGCGCGGATCATGGCGGGCATGGAGGCGTCGACGATGACGTCGCTCGGCACGTGCAGATTGGTGATGCCCTGGTCGGAGTTGACCATGGCGACGGCGGGACCGGCGGCGAAGGCGGCGCGGATGTCCTCCTCGACGGCGGCGCGCTGGTCGGCGGGAAGGCGCGGGAGTTTTTCAATGAGATCGCCGAAGCCGTTGTTCAGGTCGACGCCGAGCGGGGCGAGGGTGGCGGCGTGGCGGGCGAGGAGATCCCGGAAGTAGGTGCGAACAGCGTGGCCGAAGAGAATCGGGTCGGAGACCTTCATCATCGTGGCCTTGAGATGAAGGGAGAACAGGATGCCTTCGCGGCGGGCGCGGGCGATCTGCTCCTCGTAGAACGCGAGGAGCGCTTTTTTCGACAGGAAAGTGGCGTCGAGGATTTCGCCGGCTTTCAGGGTGAGCTTCGGCAGCATGACCCGGGTGGAGCCGTCGGCGGCGACCAACTCGATGCGGGCGGTCGTGGCGGCGGTGAGGGTGAGCGATTGCTCGTTGGAGAAGAAGTCGTGGCGCCCCATGGTAACGACGTCGGTCCGGGAGTCGCGCGACCACTCGCCCATCGAGTGCGGGTGGGCGCGGGCGTAGTCCTTGACCGCCTTGGGGGCGCGACGATCGGAGTTGCCTTCGCGCAAGACCGGGTTGACGGCGCTGCCCTTGACCTTGTCGTACCGCGCCTTGGCGTCCTTCTCGGCCTCGGTGGCGGGCGATTCGGGATAGGCGGGGAGGGCGAAGCCGCGCGTCTGGAGTTCCGCAATGGCTTCCTTGAGTTGCGGCACGGAGGCGCTGATGTTGGGAAGCTTGATGATGTTGGCCTCGGGACGGAGCGTGAGCGCGCCCAGTTCAGCGAGATGGTCGGCCGTGCGCTGATCGGCGGGGAGCAGGTCGGAGAAGGCGGCGAGGATTCGCCCGGCGAGTGAGATGTCGCGCGTTTGCACGGCAATGCCGGCGTGTTTGGTGAACGCCTGGACGATGGGCAGGAGCGAGTACGTGGCGAGCGCTGGCGCTTCGTCGGTCTGGGTATAGATGATAATCGGCGGAACGGACATGGGATTGGGCAGGTGCCGGAAATGGCAGTGGGTCAGAAGAGTTGATGGGAGAGCAGCGGTCAAAAGCAATAACCGGTCCGCGAGTTTTTCGGGGTGGGAGAGGAGGGTTTTCCGGGTGGGAGTTGCCGGGAGGGGATGAAAACGCGCGGCGTCGCGAAGAGGGGAAGCATGTGTGGGGAGTGCAGTGAAGTTTGCGTGGCGGTGTCAGTGAGACCGCCGGGGCGGCTCCCGCCGTAATTCTGTCGTCCGTGTCAAAGTTTTGGTTGCTTTCAGTGGGAGCGCTCCTATCACCTCACCCTCTTTTCCATTACGCCTGCCCTCAATTCCGGGGAGACAGGGGGAACGAAATCCATGAGCCTACAGTTCAAACTCAACGTTGCCGCGCGGACGCAGACTGGTCGCAGTGCGTCGCGCCGCCTGCGCAAGACCGATCGCGTGCCTGCCATCCTTTATGGCAAGCATACCAAGCCCGAGGCGCTCTCGGTCGATGGACCGGAGTTCAAACGTCTGCAGAAGAGTGTCGGGGATCGCGCGGTCCTGATTGAGCTGACCCAAGCCGGTCGTCCGGACCAGATCCTCTCCTTCTTGCAGGAGGTGCAGCGCGATCCGATCACCGATCGCTATCTGCATGTCGACTTTCAGGAGGTAAAGGCGGACGAGAAGTTCGAGATCCGCGTACCGGTGCACGTGACCGGCGAGTCCTTTGGCGTGAAAAACCAGAGCGGCGTGCTGGAAATGGCCACGCACGCCCTGCGCATCCGGGTGTTGCCGAAGGATCTGCCGGAGGCGATCACGATTGATGTGACCGAGTTAAAGGTCGGCGAGACTATCAAGGTGGGCGGACTGAAGGCCGTTCCCGGGGTGGAATTTCTCGATCCGAAGGGCCAGCCAGTAGTCTCGTGCGTCGAGCCGGTGGCCGAGGTGGTGGCGGAGACCGCCGCCGCTGCTCCCGTCGAGGGTGCCGCTGCGGCCGTGCCGGGTGCCGCGCCTGCCGAAGGTGCGGCTGCGGCGCCTGGTGCGGCAGCTCCGGCTGCCGCTGGAGCCGCGCCGGCCGCGGGTGCGAAGCCGGCCGCCGCTCCTGCCGCGGGGGCCAAACCAGCCGCCGCTCCCGCGAAGAAGTAAACGTTTCCCTGGGCTGGCCGCACCGTCGTTGCCGGCGGATGCGGCCAAGGCTGTTCTTTGAGACATGTTTCCGTCGCTGGTGGCCGGCTTGGGCAATCCGGGTCGCGAGTACGAGCAAACCCGGCACAACCTGGGCTGGCTGGTGCTTGATGCTTTTGCCCGCAAGCGCGGTCTCTCGTGGCGCGCGGCGCCGCCGTTCGAGGCGGAGGTTGCCCGCTGGGATCCGGACCCTGGCGGCACCTGCTGGCTCGTGAAGCCGCTTACCTTCATGAATCAGAGCGGCCGGGCGGTGAATGCGATGGCGCGTTATTACCGTCTCGAAGCCTCCGATTTGGTCGCAGTCTATGATGACCTTACGATTGAGCTCGGATCGGTGAAGGTAACCGTGGGTGGGAGTGCCGGCGGGCACAACGGCGTGGCCAGTCTGGTTGAGCAGCTCGGGGCGGGATTTGTCCGCTACCGGATCGGGATCGGCCCGAAGACCCCCCCGCAGATGGACCTCGCCGATTTTGTGTTGAGCCGCTTTTCCGCCGAACAGCAGACCATTGTCAGCCAGAAACTCGATACCTACGTGCAGGGACTCGAATTGCTCCTTTCCCGGGGCGTCGACCCGGCCATGAACCAACTTAACCGCAGAGATCCAAAATGAATTCCTCCAACCGCAAGTATCTTGCCTCGTTCATCGTTGATAACCGGGGCAAGGAAGAGACCGTCGAGCAGATTATCGATGGCATCAAAAAAGTGATCGCCGAAATCCAAGGTGAGGTTGCCTCGGTCGAGGACCTTGGTCGCAAGGACTTCGCCCGTGTGACGGACCGCAAGCTCACCGGCGCACACTATGTGCAGATCGTATTCTCGGGTCCGTCCGACGCTCCCGCGCATCTGCGGGAGAAGCTGCGGTTGAACAACAGCGTGTATCGCACTTTTATCCAGACGTCCTAACCTCAACCGGCGGGTTCATCCTCCCGCGCTCCCCAATGCCTTCGCTCAACAAAGTCCTGCTGATGGGCAACCTCACACGCGACCCAGAGTTGCGGGTGACGCCCAAGGGCACGCCGATTTGCCAGTTTGCCCTGGCTATCAACCGGCAGTACAAGATGGAGTCCGGGGAGAGTCGCGAGGAGGTCATCTACGTCGACATCGAGGCATGGGGCAAACAGGGCGAGACGATCGCCAAGTACTGCACGAAGGGGAGGCCATTGTATGTCGAGGGTCGCTTGCGACTGGATCAATGGGAGGACAAGAACACGAAGGAAAAGCGCAGCCGCATGAAGGTGGTGCTCGAGCAGTTTCAGTTTCTCGGCGATGGTCGTGGGGGAGGGGCGCCTTCCTCGGATCCCGCGGCAGCCCCTTCACCGGAACGCTACTCGCCGCCACCGCGTCAGCCCGGCAACAAACCGGCGTCCAGCGAAAATCTCGACGAGGACGTGCCGTTCTAAATCGCCGCGGCGATGACAGGAACGGCGCCCACCCCGGGCGCCGTCGGCGGCAAGGGCCGTCGTGACACCCCGACCACCACCACCTTTCAACTCAATACCATCATGGCTTATAAAGAAGTTCTCCTCGTCAAACCCGTCGAAGGTCTCGGCGGTGAAGGCGATCAAGTCAAAGTGCGGGCGGGCTATGCCCGCAATTTTCTGCTCCCGCGCAAGATTGCGATGCCCCTGACCGGCGCCAACCGGAAGCAGGTCGAGTCCCTGAAGAAACGTCGGGCCGAGCGGGAGCAAGCCGAGCTATCGGGTGCGCAAGAACTCGCTCGCAAGTTGGAGAAGACCAGCCTGGCGTTTGCGGTTAAGACCGGTGAAGGCGGGAGGATGTTCGGGGCGGTTACGGCGCAGGATATCCACGAAAAGCTTGCGGCTTCCGGGATTGAACTGGACAAGAGGAAGATTCACCTCTTCACGCCGGTGAAGACCCTCGGTCAGCACACGGTGAAGATCAAGCTGCACGCCGATGTGTCGGTGGAACTGCCGTTCGATGTGGTGTCCGAAAATCCGATCGAGCCGGCGACGCCCGAGCCCGCTCCGAGCGGGGAGAAGACCGAGAAGCGCTCCGAGCGGCGCCCCCGCAGGGAAGGCAAGGAATAACCTCGCTCGCGCGCCCGATGGAGGCCGCGTCCCCCGCAGTGGGCGCGGCCTTTATCGTGATGTGAACTGATTGTGGAAAAGCCGGTGTTGCGGCTCCGCGTCGCCGGACGTTCCCTCGACGCTTTTTCATGGCACAAGACGCAAGCACTCCGTCCGCCCGGACCGGCGCCGCTGGTGCGGTCGCGATGGGTAGAACCCTGCCGCACAGCCTGGAGGCGGAGGAGTTTCTGCTTTCCTGCTGCCTGCTCGACGGTGCGGACGTGGTGGCGCGTTGCCTTGAATCACGCCTGGCCGCCGAATCATTCTACGACCCAAAACACGGGGTGATTTTCGCTCAGTTGATTGATCTCTACAACCGGCAGGTGCCGATCGAGGTCTCGGTCGTGGCGGAGGAGTTGAAGACGGCGCGAAAGCTGGAGCAGGTGGGCGGGTACGCCTTTCTGGCGCAGGTGAGCAGCCGAATTCCCACCACGGCGCAGGCGGGCTATTTCATCGAGAAAGTGCGCGAGCAGGCGTTGTTGCGGGAGATCATCCGCACGGCGACCGGCGCGGTTGAGGACTGCTATGGGTATTCGGGAGGGATCGACGAATTCGTCGACCAAATCGAGCAGAAGATCTTCGGAGTGACGCAGAGCCGGGTGAGCGAAAGCGCGAAGCAGATGCGGGAGCCCACGCGGGAGGCGATGAACGTCATCAACAAGATGATGATGAAGAAGGGGGAGCTGACCGGCATCTCCTCCGGCTTCAAGGATCTCGACGCTTTGCTTTGGGGGTTTCAGCGCAACGACATGATCGTGCTCGCGGCGCGGCCGTCGATGGGCAAGACCTCGCTCGCTTTGAACTTTGCGGAGGCGGCGGCCCTGCCGCGGAAGGCGGACACAACCCCCGCGCGCGTGCTGATTTTTTCGCTCGAAATGGGAGCCTCGCAGCTCGCCCTGCGCATGCTTTGTTCGCGGGCCCGGGTGAACATGAAGCTGCTGCGCGACGGCCTGCTTTCCAAGAACGGCGACGAGCAGAACCGCCTGTTGGCGGCGGCGGACGAGTTTGCCAAAGCCCCCATCTTTATCGACGACTCGAGCGCGCTCTCGATCATGCAGCTTCGGGCAAAGGCGCGTCGCATCCATTCGCGCAGTCCACTGGGATTCATCATGGTGGATTACCTCCAGCTTCTGAGCCCGACGGACCCGCGGGTGCCCCGGGAGCAGCAGGTGGCGGAGGCCTCGCGCGGCCTGAAGGCGCTGGCGAAGGAACTCGAAGTCCCGGTCCTTGTATTATCCCAGCTCAATCGTTCCTCCGAAAAGGACAACCGCACCCCAAAACTCTCCGATTTGCGCGAATCAGGCTCCATTGAACAGGACGCGGACGTGGTGCTCATGCTGGCCCGGCCGCGCGACGCGGATGAGAAATTCCAGGTTGCGGCGGACTCGGCCGAGTTAATCGTTGCCAAGCAACGAAACGGGCCGGTAGGAGAACTGAAACTTACCTTCCTCAGAGACATCACACGCTTTGAAAACTTTCATCAGTAACCCCATGCGTGGGGTCACCAGTCTTTTTATCGCGTTGCTTGGGTGCGCTTTGAGTGGGGGAGCGACGACGTTCGCGCAGACCGGGGCGCAAGCCGCGCAGGCCCAGCGGATGGCGCCCGCACTGAAGGTGGGCACGCTGGCGATCAAGTTCGTCGGTACGGCCAACGTCAATGAGCAGGTGGTGCGGGCCAACATGCAGATCCGCGAGGGGGGCGAATTCGACGAAGTGATTCTCGATCGCGACATCCGCTCCCTCTACCGCACGGGATTGTTTGAATTTATTGAGGTCAAGCAGGAGCAGGTCGATGCCACCACCTTCAACCTAGTGGTGGAGGTGACGCCCAAGTTTCGCGTACTGGCGGTGCGTTTCGAGGGCAATGTCAAGGTCAAGACCAACCGCCTGGAGAAGGAGGTAAAGGTCAGGGCCAATCAGGCGTTGGATGAACGCCAGATCAAGGAGGATGCCGAAAAACTCCGGGAGTATTACCAGAAGGCCGGCTACAATCAGGTGTCCGTCAACTACACGGTGGAGCGCGACCGCGTGGGTGGATTCGGGACGGTGGTCTTCAAGGTCCGCGAGGGTGCCAAGGTAAAGATTTCGGAGATCCGTTTTTCCGGCAACCGGAGCGTGCCGGCACGCAAGCTTCGGGGGGTCATGGAGACCAAGCGGTGGTGGATGTTCTCCTGGCTGACCGGGTCCGGGCGCTTCAAGGATGACCAGTTTGAAGATGACCTCGACAAGCTGCGTGATCACTATCGCGAGTTGGGATTTCTCGACGTCGACATTCCGCAGGACAAGGTGCAGTTCAACTATCCCAGTCCTGAGAAGCTGGTGCTGGTGGTGGCGATCACGGAAGGGAGGCAGTACCGCGTGGGTGAAGTCAATTTCAGCGGCAACAAACTCTTCAACTCCGCCCTCCTGCGCCGGGTGGTGCGACAGAAGACGGGCATGGTTTTCGTTCCTTCCCGGCTCGACAAGGACGTGGAGCGGTTGGACGACTTTTACGGCAAGGATGGATATCTCGACACGCGCATCCGGTTGAACCGCAAGCCCAACGTTGCGACCGGCGCGATCGACGTGGAGTATGTGATCAACGAGGGCGAAAAGTTCAACGTCGAGTCCATCGTCATCGAGGGCAACACCAAGACCAAGAGCACCGTGATCCTGCGCGAGCTCGTGCTCGGCCCGGGCGACGTCTTCAGCACCGTGTTGATGAAAATCAGCCAGTTGCGGCTGGAGAACACGCGTTTCTTCGAGAGCGTGAACGTCAACCATCAGGAGACGAACATCCCCGGGCGCCGCAACATGCGGATCGCGGTGCACGAGGGGCGCACCGGCAACCTGACCTTTGGCGCTGGCTTCTCTTCGCTGGAGCGGGCGACACTCTTCGCCGAGGTGTCGCAGGCGAACTTCGACCTGTTCAACCGCCGCTCGTTCTTTCAGGGCGACGGTCAGAAATTCCGCCTGCGGATGCAGCTTGGCTCTCTGTCCAGCGAGGTGGTCCTTTCATTCGAGGAGCCGTGGCTCTTCCAGCGGCAGCTCGGCCTCGGTTTCAGCGTCTTCCGGACCAGCTCCGAGTACAACAGCACTTTTTACAGCCAGATTCAGACCGGCTTCGAGGTCTATCTTCGCAAGCACCTTTTCGAACTC
>CAZDGC010000116.1:0-8440 GCA_964504885.1 uncultured Opitutus sp. | reverse complement strand
CCGGCTTTCCTACACCTACGAGGTGTTTGACATCCAGGACATTTCGCCCAGCGCCTCGGCCATCATTCAGGCACTCGCGGGCGCCAACGCCTCCTCCAGCATTGGCCTGCAGCTTGAAAGGGACACCCGCGACAAGATTATCAACACGACCGCGGGCAACCGCGTCGAGGTAAACCTCCGGTTTGCGGGCGGCCCGCTGGGGGGCAGCAAGATCAACAACAATTACAGCCTGGAATTCCGTGGGTCGCAGTTTTTCCCCGTATTCGAGACGCAGACCCAGGTATTGAGCCTGATTGCGCGCGGCGGCGTGATTCAAAACTTCGGCGACGCGACCGACGTGCCTTACTACAACAAATGGTATCTCGGCGGACCTACCACCCTCCGAGGCTTCGAGTTCCGCGAAGTCGCCCCGCGCGACCAGTTCGATGAACCCATCGGCGGCAAGACCTACGGCTTCTTCAGCGCCGAGTACTCGCTGGACATCGTCAGTCCCATACGGTTCGCAATCTTTTACGACGCGGGCTTCGTCAACCGCGGAGCCTACGACTTCAATCCCTCGAAGTACAGCGACAACTTCGGCTTTGGCCTCCGGCTGTTCGTGGCAGGCGCGCCGCTGAGTCTGGACTTCGGCATTCCGATCACCGGCGATCCACTCAGCAAGAAGGGGAATCAGTTCAATTTTTCCTTTGGCACGCGCTTCTAATTCTGCTCCGTTCAACCCTTCATTTTCAAAATTTCACCCATGAAAAATTCCATCCAATCCCTCGTCGCGCTCGCGGCTTTCGGGGCGTTTTCGCTGTCGGTGGCCGCCCAGCCGGCGATCAAGATCGCGATCGTCGATATGGCGAAGCTGTACGACACCCATTACAAGACGATCGAGCAGAACGCGAAAATCCAGGCTGATGATCAGAAGGCCCAGGAGGAGGTCGAGAAGATGAACAAGGAGGGCAATGCCCTGGTGGAGGAATACAAGTCGCTGACCGAGCAGGCGAACAGCCCGGCCCTCTCCACCGAAGCAAAGTCCAAGGCCCAGAATGAGGCGCAGAAGAAGCTCGAGGCGATCCAGAACAAGCAGCGTGAGGTGCAGACCTTTATTCAGAACACCCGCAACTCGCTCGGACAGCGGCTCAACACCTTCCGCAGTCTGATGCTCGAGGAAATCGGCAAGGTGGCGACTGACGTGGCGAAGCGGAAGGGTGTGACGCTCGTGCTCGACAAGGCCGGCCCGACCGCGATTGGAATCTCCAGCATCATCTACGCCGACGCCGCCTACGAAATCACCGAGGACGTCGCGAAGGAAATCAACAAGGACCGCCCGGCCGGTTCGGCCGCGGCCGCGGCTCCGGCGGCGACCTCGCCGGCTTCGGTGACGGTTCCCGGTTTGGCCCCCAAGAAATAAGCTTCGACGGCCTGTTTGGCTTTCGACCTCCGACCCCGCTCGCTCGAGCGGGGTTTGTTTTTTCCCGGGCCACGTCAGTCTGAGTTTGCGGGATTGCGCCAGCCCCCAAACGCTCCAACCTCGGGTCATGGAGGTCCAGTTTACCACGGCGGAGATCGCGCGGATTTGCGAAGTGAAGGGCCAGCGCGGGGCGACCACGGAGGTCATTCGTGGACTTTCCGCCTTGGGCGAAGCGCAGCCGGGCGACCTGGCTTTCCTTGGCAATGCCCGCTATCGCGCGGAGGTGGCGACGTCGCGGGCATCCGCGATTCTCGTCCCGGCGGACTTCACCGGGGAACCGTCCGCGGATCAGGTATTCCTGCTGGTCGACAATCCCTCGGTGGCCCTGGCCCGGGTGTGCGCGCGGCTTGAGCAGCAACTGTGGCCGAAGCCGGCACCGGGGGTGCATCCCAGCGCGGTGGTGGCGGCGGGGATTTCGGTTCCGCCGACCGCGACGGTGGGGCCGCACTGCATCATCGAAGCAGGTGCGCAGATCGGCGAACGCGTACACCTGCAGGCACGGGTGTACGTGGGCGCCCGGGCAGTGGTGGGCGATGATGCGTGGCTGGGGCCGGGGGTAACGTTGATGGCGGAGTGTCGGTTGGGAAACCGGGTGCGGCTGCATGCCGGCGTCGTGATTGGCTCTGATGGTTTCGGCTATGAATTTACCGGGGGGCGGCACGAAAAGATCCCGCAGATCGGCAGCGTGGAGGTTGCCGACGATGTGGAAATTGGCGCCAATTCAACCCTCGATCGCGCCCGGTTCGGACGCACGGTGGTGGGGGAGGGGACAAAAATCGACAATCTCGTGCAGATCGGGCACAACGTCCGCATCGGTCGTCACTGTGTGCTCTGCGCCCAGGTTGGAGTATCGGGCAGCAGCAGTTTGGATGATTACGTGGTGCTGGGAGGCAAGGCCGGGATCGCCGGTCACCTGCGACTGGGCAAGGGCGCGCGGGTGGGGGGGGGAGCAGGGGTGACCACCGATATCGAGCCCGGGGCTTTTGTGAACGGCAATCCGGCCATTCCCCTGATGCTCGAGCGCCGGGTGGCGGTCCTCAAGCAGCGGCTGCCGTCGCTTTTCCGCCGGGTGGAACTCCTTGAGGAGGCGGTCCGGGGCGGAAAAAAGCTTCCGCCCGATGCGGCGGACCGCAACATCGCGCCTGCATGATCGATTCACGGCTCAAGATCTTCTCGGGCAACTCCAATCGTCCTCTCGCCGAGGAGATCTGCCGCTCCATCGGAGAGCCGCTGGGCGAGGCGGTCGTGACGAGTTTCCCGGACGGTGAGACATTCGTGAGGATCAACGAGAACATCCGGGGGCACGATGTTTTCATCATCCAGTCGACCTGCCCCCCGACCAACCATCACCTGGTCGAGCTGTTGATCATGATTGACGCGGCGCGGCGGGCGTCGGCCCAGCGCATCACGGCGGTGATGCCGTTTTACGGCTATGCCCGACAGGATCGGAAGGACCAGCCCCGGGTGCCGATCACGGCCAAGCTCGTTGCCAACCTGCTGGTGGCGGCGGGCGCCAACCGGATTCTGACGATGGATCTGCACAGCCAGCAGATTCAGGGCTTCTTCGACATCCCGGTGGATCATCTCTATGCGTCGCCGGTGTTTTTCGAACACCTGGCCCGTTCGAAACCCGAGCGGCTGGTGGTCTGTTCGCCGGATGTCGGCGGCATGAAGATGGCCGCAGCTTATGCCGATGTGCTCGGCGCCGGCCTCGCGCTGGTCGCGAAAAAACGCAAGAGCGCCACCAAGGTCGAGGCCATCAACGTGGTCGGTGACGTCGACGGCTGCGATGTGCTGCTGGTCGATGACATCACCGAGACCGCGGGCACGCTCAGCGCTGCAGCCCGGATTCTGCGCGAGAACGGCGCCCGCAGCATTCGCGCCGCGGTGAGCCACTGCATTCTCAACGATGTCGCGATTGAGCGGCTGCGGTCCGGCGTGATCGACGAGCTGATCACGACCAATTCGACGCCGATCAACAGCCATGGGCTGCCCGTGACGGTGCTCAGCATCGCCGCGCTGCTCGGCAAGGCGATTCAGCGCATCAACAGCAACGAGAGCGTCACCGGGCTCTTTCGGGTCAAGGGATTCTGAGCCGGCGCCGCGTCGTCATTGCGGGCGCGCGCCGCGCCAGCCGGCGCGCCACTGGACCAGGAGGCTGTCGACGGTGGCGGCGTAGGAGGGACCCCGGGCGACGTTGGTGTTCTCCTGCGGATCAACCTGATGGTCGTATAATTCGATCGCATCAACCTGCGAGGCGTCGCGGCGATGCGTCCAGACAGTGAAGCGGTAGCGGTCGGTGCGCATCGAATAGCCCATGAGCTGTTTCCCGTCCGTGCTGCGCGGATACTGGCTGAATGCCGCGGACTTCCAAGGCCGGTGCGGGTCTGCGAGCACCGGCTTGAAACTGAGCCCCTCGAGGTGCGAGGGCAGGGGAAGGCCGGCGAGGTCGGCGAGGGTCGGGTAGATGTCGACGAACTCGACGAGAGCGTCGGTGCGGACACCGCGTGATTTCAGGCCGGGCGCGGCGAGCAGGAGGGGGGCGTTGGTGTCGTTTTCGCAGTTGGTGTGTTTGCACCAGGCGTCGTGTTCGCCGAGCTTCCAGCCGTGGTCGCCCCAGAGCACGATCACGGTGCGTTCGCGCAACCCGAGACGGTCGAGCTCATCCAGCACCTTGCCAATCTGGGCGTCGACGTAGCTGATTGCGGCGTAGTAGCCGTGCCGGAGCGTGCGGGCGAGGTCGTCGGGGATGGGCCCGGTCGGGATGCCGTGGTAGGAGCGCAGTTCGCCCCCGGCCTGAATCGCATAGTCGGGGGCGTCCTTCGGGCGAAACTTGTTCGGCGCGAGGGCGATTTTCGCGGGATCATAGAGATCCCAGTATTTTTTCGGCGATACGAACGGGAGGTGCGGTTTGGAGAAACCCACCGCCAGAAAGAACGGCTGCGATTGGCGGCTGATCTCGCGCAGGGTGGTCACGGCGAGTTCGGCGGTGCGGCCGTCGGTGTAGTAATTATCCGCCACGTCGCCCGCCTCAAACGCGGGTCCGCGCGGTCCGCGGGCGGCTTTCTTGGTGGCGCGTTTGCCGCCCTTCTTCGCCTCGGCCGCAGACGGTTCGGCCGGGCGGCTGGCAAGCGCGATATTCTCGGGTTTGGCGTACGCACCTGCGCCGCGCGGAGTCTGCCACGGTACGGACCAGGTCGGTGGGTCGTCGAAGCCGCCGTGGTAAATCTTGCCCATGCCCTGGACGAAGTAGCCGTGATTCTTGAAGTGCTGTCCGACCGTGACGACGTTGGGCATCGCGGTGCGGAAGTGGGTTTCGAGATCCCACACCTTGGTCGTATCGGGGCGGGCGCCGGTCATGACAACAGTACGGGAGGGCGAGCAGACTGCCTGCTGGCAGTAGGCGCGGTTAAACGTCATCCCGCTCCGGGCGAGGCGGTCGAGGTTCGGGCTCTTCACGTGGGTCGCCCCGTAGGCACCGAATTCCGGTCGCAGGTCGTCGACGGCGAAGAACAGGACGTTGGGGCGTCCGGAGGGGGGGGGCGTGGCGGCCGACAGGGAGGCGGCAAGCGTGAGGGTGGACCAGAGCGCGGAACGGGCTTTCATGCAGCGGATGGGGGAGGGGGAGTTACTTTGCGGCCTTGCGTTTGCCCCTGCCCTTGGCGGCGCTGTCGCCGCTGCGGGCGGGTTCGCCGACCAGGTTGGCAATCTGGCGGGGCACATAGGAGTTGAAACGGCCGTCCGGGGAGGGTCCTTCAGCCTTCATCGTGCGCACGAGATCATGCAGCGGGGCCGCCTTGGTGCCCAGTGCCTCAATTGCGCTCAGCGCGGCCATGGCCACGAAAACGCCGTTCTTTTCGGGCGGGGTGAGCTCGCGAAGGACAGCGAGTGCCGGACTCAGGTCGCTCGCTGGACCATGGCGGGCGAGGGCTTCGGCGGCGACGATGCGAACGTAGGGTGACGTGTCCTTCAAGGCGGTGCGCAGAGCCGCCTGCCCCGCATCGACGCCGGGCTGGCCGCGCATGAGGAAACCGAGGGCGCCCCAGTAGCGGACGGCGCTGTCGGAGTCGGCGATCAATTTCTGGAGCTGCGGAAGGGCGGCGGGATTCAAGCGCGACGCCAGATCGGCGGCCTCGAAGATCCGCGCGAACG
Organism: uncultured Opitutus sp.; assembly: GCA_964504885.1. Classification (GTDB taxonomy): domain Bacteria; phylum Verrucomicrobiota; class Verrucomicrobiia; order Opitutales; family Opitutaceae; genus ER46. Next base: position 2,829 of record CAZDGC010000116.1, on the reverse strand, counting down.
GGTACTTCGCGTCGTCGCGTGCCAGATCGTAGGGGGAGATTCCGGGCGCCCGGGAATGGATTTCGCCCTCGGGGAGGAAACCTACGTCGCGGATCGACTCGGCGTGCAGCCGCATCGCGGTGCGGAACTTTTCCAGGGTGATGCGATGTTCCGAGGCGCGCGCGAGATTGCGGACCTCATGGGGGTCGCTTTGCAGGTCGTAGAGCTCCTCCGGTGCCTTCGGGGTGCGCCAGAACAGCGACTGCGCCTCGGTGGCCTGGCCTGAATCGTAGCGCTGGCGCCATAGTCGGGTGGTAGGCGTTTGAAACTGGTAGTCCACGTGCTGACCCTGGGAGACGTGCGGGTAGAAATTGCGCAGGTAAACAAAGCGGCCGTCAGTCACGCTGCGCACAAAGTCCATGCGTTCATCCATGCGTCCGCGGGCGCCGTACAGGTACTGGGGCCCGTCGACTTGATGCGGGCCGGCAAAGGCGTGACCCTGCATCAAGGCAGGGGGCTTGATGCCGGCGAGGCTCAAGACCGTGGGGGCGAGATCCACAAAGCTCACCAGCCGATCCGAGCGGCCGCCCGGACGGTATTCCTTCGGCGCGAGGTGCTGCCACTTGGGGGGGAAATAAACGACCAGCGGCACGCGCAGGCCCGAATCGGACGGCCAGCGTTTGCTGCGCGGCATGCCGCTGCCGTGGTCGCCGTAGTAGAAGACGATGGTGTCGCCCGCCAGGCCCTCGGCCTCGAGTTCCCGGAGCCGGGCGCCGGCATCGGCGTCGGCCTCGCTCACTTTGTCATAATATTGGGCCCAGTCCTGGCGCACTTCCGGAGTATCGGGGTGGTAGGCGGGAACGCGCACCTTGGCGGGGTCGGTGATAGCCCGGTGAGGACGGGTGCGGATCTGGCTTTCGTGGCTCTTGGTCGAGTTGAAGATGGCGAAGAACGGCTGGCGCGGGGCGCGCTTGCGCCAATGGGCCTGGTTGGAGGAGTCGTCCCAAGTGCCGGCGGGTTTGCGCAGATTGTAGTCCTCCTTGCTATTGTTCGTGGTGTAGTAACCCGCTGCGCGGAGATACTGGGGATACATCTTGGCGCCCGAGGGCATGGGTACCATTGAGCGCATGTGCAGGCCGCCGCTGCTCTGGGCGTGGAGACCGGAGATAATCGCGGTGCGCGCCGGGGCGCAGACCGGATGGTTCGACCACGCATGGCGGAAAATCATGCCCTTGGCGGCGAGGGCGTCGACGTTGGGGGTGCGGGCGAGCGTGTCGCCGTAGCAGCCCATCTCCTGGCCGTGGTCCTCGCTGGTCAGCCAGAGGATGTTGGGTTGTTCGGCCGCGCGAACCAAGGGGAGCGCCACCAGGAGCGCGAGGGCGGAAACACGGGCCGGCAGGGCAGGGCGGAGGAGGTGCATGACGAAGACGAAGCAGGTTGAGCCGCACGTGCGGCGTGCGCGGAGGCGCCGCGCAGTCGGCAAGACGTGCGAGCCTGCTCAGTCGTTTCCCGTGAAGCAAGAATCCGCTTGCCGGCCGCGGGCGGGTGCCACGGCGGTGTCACTCTCGCGGTCACCCGGCGTTGGCGGCCAAAGTGAACGAGGCATCTTGCCCTGTTGGTCACGAGGCTGGAGGCCCCGTCCAGATGGAAAATGACACTGCCGCGGCCGCGTGGGTGCATCTCCCACGCAACGAAGCAAGACTATCGCGGCAGGACTTGCCGCAGGGCGGCGAGCACAAGGTCGACGTTTCGCACGGTGGCACCGTGGCCCATCAGGCCGATCCGCCACGCTTTGCCGGCCATCGGTCCGAGGCCGGCGCCGATTTCAATGCCGTACTCTTCGAGCAATCGCCGCCGCACCGCGGGGTCGTCAACCCCGGTCGGAACGTGGATGCAGTTGAGCGAGTGCAGGGAGCGTGCTGGCACGTAGCCGAGCCCCAGTTCTTCCAGGCCGGCGCGCAGGCGCTGGTGCATCGCCGCGTGGCGCGCCACCCGCGCATCGAGACCCTCTTCCAGCACGATCGTGAGCGCCTCGTGCAGCGCGTACGTCATGTTGATCGGCGCGGTGTGGTGATAAACCCGACCACCCCCGCCGCCGGTGTAGTACTTGCGCAGCATCGAGACGTCGAGATACCACGACTGGACCTTGGTCTTGCGTGCGTCCATCCGGGCGAGCGCGCGGGGGCCGAAACTCACCGGCGCAAGACCCGGCGGGCAGCTCAGGCATTTCTGAGTTCCGCTGTAAATCGCATCGATGCCCCAGTCGTCGACGCGCAGTTCGTGGCCGCCGAGGCTCGTGACCGCGTCGACCACGAGCAGTGCGCCGTGGTCCCGGGCGATCGCGGCGAGACCCTCGAGCGGCTGGTGGGCACCGGTGCTGGTCTCGGCGTGCACCAGTCCCAAGAGTCGTGACTTCGGATGGGTGGCGAACGCCGCTGCGATTTGCTCCGGTGTGAACACGTCTCCCCACGGCGCCTCGACCGTGTGGACCGTGGCGCCGCAGCGCTCCATCACGTCCTTCATCCGCGTGCCGAAGACACCGTTGAGGCACACGATGACCTCGTCACCCGGCTCGATCAAATTGATCGCGACACACTCCATCCCGGCCATGCCGGTGCCGCTGACCGGAAAGGTGAGGGCATTGCCGGTCCGGAAGACCTGGCGCAGCATCTCGCAGACCTCGTCCATAATCGTGAGGTACTGGGGGTCGAGATGGCCGAGGGTGGGGGCGCCGAGGGCGCGCAGGACGCGGTGGGGCACGGGGCTTGGCCCGGGACCGAGGAGGAGGCGTTCGGCGGGATGCATGGACCAAAGAGAGCAATGACCGCGGCGGAAAACGAGTCCGAAGGC
>CAZDGC010000115.1:0-22054 GCA_964504885.1 uncultured Opitutus sp. | reverse complement strand
GGGGGCAGCGTGCAGCCCGAAGGCGGACAGGCCAAGCAGGGTGACGACGAGAACGTGACGGGGGACAATCGTTTTCATGGCGAGGGCAGCAGCAGAGATGACTTGCGCCGGCAGTTCAACGTCCGATCCCGGAGCCCGACGGGGCGCCTGTCGCGTACGCCGCCCTCCGCAGGAACGCTGCGGCGCTCTCTCCGTCGGCCTGCGGCATCCCGAGCTGTTTGCCGTCTGCCACGCGCGCGTGCCCATTGTGCGCTACACCTACCTGGGCAGCGGCAGCACCCGGCGCATCGAACCCTCCTGCTGGGTCGGCCGGATCACGCCGGAGGTTCTGACCCACGAGGGGGTGCCCCTGCTCGACCGCCTCGTGATCCGCCGCGGCTGAGGCGCGCGCCGGATCTCACCGGCCCACGTACTTCAAGCGGTAGACCTTGTGGCCGAAGTCGTCGCTGAAGAGGATGGAGCCGTCCGGCGCCTGCGTACAGTCGGTGGGCCGCCCGAGGATCTCGGTGCCGCCCTTGAGGAAATTCACCATCTTCTGTTCGCCGTACGGCTTGCCGTCCTCGAACAGGATGCGCGACAGGCAGAATCCTACCTTGGCGGTCGAGTTCCACCCGCCCTTCTGCGCCACGAAGAGATCGCCGCGCGCGCCGGGAATCTTGTCGCCCTCGTAAAAGGCAAGCGCGTTGGCCGAGCAGTGCGCCGGCAGCAGCCACTCCGGAATCCGCGCCTTGCCCGCGTACTCCATCAGCCGCGGCTCCTGCAGGAGGTTCAGGTTGGGCTGGTTCTTTCCCACCAGCCAGGGGTGGCCGTAGAAGCCGCCCTCGACGTAGTGATTGAGCTCGGCCGGCGGGTTGTGGTCGGTGATCGGCTGGCCGTGCTGCTTGTCGCCCTCGAGCTTCGCGGCAAAAAGGTCGATGTCGTGGTCGACGCCCCAGAGCTCGTCGGTGCCGGGGCGCACCGCGAATTTCTCCGTGTTGCGGAGGCCGGAGGCGAAGAGCTTCTTGTCCGAGCCGTCGAGCGCAAAGCTCCAGATCTTCTTTCGCTCCGACGCCTCGATCGGCTCATCCGTGGCATTGGTCTGGTCGCCCACGTGGGTGTAGATCCGGCCGCCGTGAATCAGCAGCGCGCGCCACATGTGCCCGCCCCGCGCCCCGGTCGGGAGCTGCTCGGGCCCGAGCACCGGCACCTGCTCGTCCGCCACGCCGTCGCCGTTGGTGTCGCGCGCCTTGGTGATCGCATTGAGCTGCGCGAACCACAGCCAGCCGTCGTGCCACTGCATGCCCTGCAGGATGGTCGCCGGCTCCTTGCCCGAGACAAACGCGACCATCGACTCGAAGCGACCGTCGCCGTCCGCATCGCGGCAGGCCATGATCTTTCCCTCCCGCGGCACGCTCACGTAGAGCGTGCCATCCGGGCCGAGCGCGAGGAAGCGGGGCGTCTTGATGCCCTCGACCGCAATCGAAAGCTGAAACCCCTCGCGCACCCAGACCCCGGGCGGCACGCCGGGCGGAATCACCGCCGGCGGGATGCCGGCGGCGGGGACGAAAGAGGCGAACACGACGGCAGCGGCGCACGCAGCGACGGCCGTCCGGAGCGGACGGGAGCAGGATTTCATCGAGGGGGTGGAAACGGGGTGGGAGAAAGCGCGGAATCCGGACCGAGCCCGCAACCGGTGGCGAGACAAATTCCGTCCGGTCACAATCGTCTCGCCACCGGTCCGGCCGGTTTCCACTTTCCCGGCGCCCCACTCCCACCCAAGTCCGCCCATGCCTGAGCCCGCGACCAAGGCCGTCTTCCTTTCCTATGCCTCGCAGGATGCCGCCACCGCCCAACGCCTGTGCGACGGCCTCCGGGCGGCCGGCGTCGAGGTCTGGTTCGACGCCAACGAACTCTCCGGCGGCGACGCCTGGGACCGAAAGATCCGCGGTCAGATCGGCGAATGCGCGATCTTCCTCCCGCTGATCTCGGCGCACACCGAGGCGCGGCTCGAGGGCTACTTCCGCCTGGAATGGCGCCTCGCCGAACAGCGCTCGCACCTCATGGCGAAGGGCAAACGGTTCCTCCTCCCGGTGTGCCCCGACGACACTCCGCAAAAGGGCGCGCAGGTGCCGGACGCGTTTCTCGAAGTACAGTGGACGCGCCTCCGCAACGGGGTGCCCACGCCCCAGTTCGTCGCCCTCGTGCGCCAGATCCTCGCCGGCGCCGAGGCCGCCGCCAGCGCGACGCGCCGCTCCGAACCCGTGACGGTGGGACCACCGGATCGCGCTCCGGCACCCGCCGCGGCGGAACGCTCGATCGCCGTGCTGGCGTTCGCCAACCTCAGCGAGGGCCGGGAACTGGAGTATTTCTCCGACGGCATCAGCGAGGAACTGCTCAACGTCCTCGGCAAGATTCCCGGCGTGCGCGTGTCCGCGCGCACGTCGGCGTTCTCCTTCAAGGGCCGGAACCTCCCGGTGCCCGAAATTGCCCGGCAGCTCGGCGTGGAATTCGTGGTGGAAGGCAGTGTGCGCCAGGCCGCCGGCCGGGTGCGCATCGCGGCCCAGCTCGTGAAGGCGGCGGACGGGTTCAACGTCTGGTCCGATCGCTACGATCGCCGGCTGGACGACATCCTCGCCGTGCAGGACGAGATCGCGGAGCTCATCGTCCGCGCGCTGCGGCCGGCGCTGGGTCCCTCCGGCGGGGCGCCCGTCTCCGACGAGACGATCAAAGCGCAGGTCCAGGCGGCGCAACGCGGCGGGACGCGCCACGCCGAGGCCTACCGGTGTTACATCCAGGGGCGATTCCTGAACGAGCACGCGACGCGCGAGGGTTATGCGCAGGCCACCGAATCGCTGCGCCAGGCGCTGGCGCTCGATCCCGGTTTCGCACTGGCCTGGGCCGAGCTGGCGCGGAACCAGATGGCCCTCGTCCAGGCCGATCGGATACCGAAGGCGGAGGGCTACGAGCAGGCGCGGACGCTGGCCCGCCGGGCACTGGCGATCGAAGCCGATCTCGCGGAGGCCCATGCCGTGCTTTCGCAGATCGGGCTCGTGTGGGACTGGAACTGGCACGAGGCGAAGCGGGAGGCGGATCGCGCGCTCGAGTTGGAGCCAAACCACGCCCGCGTGATGCGGCTGGCGGCCTCGGTGGCCCGCGACGTCGGCGCCTTCGATCGCGCCCTCGGGCTTTACCGGCGCTCCGCGGTGCTGGATCCGGTCGCGCCGCTGGTGCACGTCGGCTACTGCATCACGCTTTTGTCGCTCGGACGTTATGCGGAGGCGGAGGTGGCCTGCCGGCGGGCGATCGAGTTGAACCCGGGTTACGAGATGGGCTACTGGCGCCTCGCCATGCTGCGCTACCTGCAAGGACACCCGGAGGACGCGCCGTCCCTCGTGGCCCCAATCAAGGACGAATCCATGCGCCTTACGACCCTCGCTCTGGTGTTCCCCGCGCTGGGTCGGCGCGACGAGGCGGACCGCACGCTGGCCGATCTCGAGCAGAATCACGGCGCCCGCTGGGCCTTCCAGATTGCGGAGATACGGGCGCAGCGCGGCGAAGTCGACGCCGCCTTCGAATGGCTCGACCGCGCCGCACGCGAAAAGGACCAGGGCATGACGCAACTGCGCAACTCCCCGCTCCTGCGCCCGCTGCACAGCGATGCCCGCTGGCAACCGCTGCTTGTCCGGCTCAACTTCGCCGACCCGGCGCCGCGCTGAGGGGTAGACCCAAACGAGACGTAACCCCGCGGCCGGCCCGATCCAAGTCTGCCGTCGTCAGGTCAACGCGTCGCGCGGTCACCCGCCCGGTTCGAATCCGGCACCAGCGCGGCCGCCCGCCCGCATTCCTGGCCGAGTGCCTGCGCGCGCAACGCCACCGGCCACTCCTCCGCATAATCGGCCCGCAGCAGCTCGCAGTACTGGGCCTGGCTGTAGCCGTGCATCCGCCGATGCGGGCAGCCGCCGGCGCACGCCGGCAGCACCGGGCACTCGCGGCACTCCTCGTATTGAAACCAATCGTACGTCAACCACGGCATCAGGTTGCCCGGCCGCAGGGGAACCTCGCCGTGGACCGACCCGTAAGCCCGCTCCGGCCGGCCCAGGTCGGACGGGCACTTGTAAATGGATCCGTCCGGTCCGATGAGCATCGAGTGGTTGCAGGTGGCGCCGCACGGGGTGGGCGCAAACGGACGAAATTTCATCACGGCAAAACCCAGCGCCGCCGCCTTCGCGCTCTCGCGCCGCAACACCCTCCGCAGGAGGTCCCCGGTCAGGATTCGATAACCCGCCAGCGCCGGCTGCTCGACCGCGGTGATGGGAGACAGCGAGAATTCGGCAATCCGATGCTGCAGCCCGCGGGCGAGCAGCGCGCGGTAAAGCCGGTCGAACTCCGCCTCGTCCTCCGAGGCGAGGTTGACTCGCACGTTGATCCGCAGGGACTCCGCGGCCACCGCCAGGTTGTCAAGTTGCCGCTCCAGCACCACGCGGCCGTCGCCGTCGCGCTTGTTGCCGCACGGAACGTCGACCGAGACCTGGCACGAGTGCACACGCAGCTCGCGCAGACGGGCCGCAATCACCCCACTCAACAGCACGCCGTTGCTGGTCATCACCGCCGCGTACCTGCAGCCGGCGGCGTCCAACTTCGGAATCAGTCGGCGCGAAATCGCCTGGATGCTTTCCCAGCCCACCAGCGGTTCGCCGCCATACCAGTTGACCACGAGCTGCTCCCGCCCGCGGGCGAGGTCGATCAGGAAGCGAAGGACCGCGCGCTCCGTCCGGCGCGACATCCGGGCGCTTCCCCGCACATAGCGGGCGTCTCCTTCGAAACAATACGGACAATGCAGGTTGCAGCCCATCGTCGGCGCGACCGCCACCCGGGCGCTGCGTTCGTCGAAACGACACTGGAGAAACTGCAGCCGGAGGCGCTCGCGTTCGTCCACCGCCTGCGACACCAGGAACCCACGGCGAAAAAAACGATCCAGTCGCGGCGAGACCCGCTCGCGCCCAATCGCGTGGGCCCGTCCTGGTTCAAGGTAACGACGCCAGGAACGCTCCGGCAGCGTATCGGACTCGCCGGTCAGGAGATTGGCCACCGCCCTGCGCTCGTCCCCGAGCGACACCGAGAAATTGTACCGTGAAGGAATCCAGACATCTGCCGTCGGTGCATTCGCAGTCATCGTATACCTCCTGCTGGCCTCGCCGCGCGCGGTTCCCCGGCGCCGCCCCCCCGGCCCCACCGACGGGAGCTCGTCAGGATGAACGGGAATGCGGAGGTCCACATCGGGCGAATCGGTTTGAATTCAGCCGCCCATCCATGCCCGGCCCGGGCGCGGAATGGCGAACCGCGACGGGCTTCCTAGCCTCGAAACCGGCCGACGTCGAATCCAAATGCCTGCGCCCACCGCTGCTCCGGCCCGCCGGCCCGCAGGAAAGCTTCCACCGTGGACTTGCCAACCTTCGCAAGGGCGGCGAAACTCGCTGCTGAAAGCGCGGGGCGCGGAGCGGTTCGCGGCCCGCCGGGTGTCATCAACCAACCTGTGGAGGATACCATGACCACCAATGGCAAGCACCAGAAGGAGACGACCGCGCGCCCGAAGGACCAGATCCTGAGGGACAAGGGGGCAAAGAACGTCAAAGGCGGAGTCTACACCGGCTCCGGTATCACCAAACTCAAGACAACCTTTGGCATGGGAGACGGCTGCAAGGACTACTGCGTCTTCGGCACGCCGGACCAGATCTGCTATTAGCTGGTTCGACCCAGTCGAAGACCAGCCATCGACCTGAAGTGACCCGATGACCTGCGGCGCTTGCTCGACCACCGTTTGAGGGGACACAGCAGCGCCGTCTGGTCCCCGGTTTTCCTGCGGGTTCCGTCGCGCCCCGTAGTCGTTCCAAGACCAAGGGACGGAACCATTGGGGAGGGAGCCGGGCCTGCCACCTCGCTGCCGGGCCCGGGGTGGCAGCGCGCCGGGCCATGGACCGGCCGCCTGCCAGCCGGATCCCGCTGGAGGCGGAACTTGTGGCTCGACCTTTCAGGACTGCCGCTCGCATTCACTTTCTCGCATGACTGCCCCCGTCCTCCGCCGATACCGTCTTCGACCACCCACGTTTCTGGCCGCCGCGCCCCTGCTGCTCTGCGGCCTGCTCCCGTTTTCCGCCGCCGGCTCCACGCCATGGCGCACCCTACCCTTGATTGCCGGCCACAAGATCGCCCCCGGCTGGACGCATATTGGCTGGGGCGGTTTCGCGGTCGACGGCGGTGCCCTGCGCACCGACTGCGACCCCCGCGGGCTCGGTCTGCTGGTCTACGAGAAGGAGCGCTTCGGGCAGTGCCAGATCCGCGTTGTCTTCAAGACCGAGAAACCCCGCTCCAACGCCGGCATCTACGTGCGCCTCGCCGACGGCATCCTCGCGCAGGCGGGCATCCCGGGTGCGCAATTTGAACGCGACGCCGCCGGCAAAATCTCCCCCGCCTCGATGGGGGGCATGAAGGTCTCCGCCGATCGCGCCGAAGGCCCCTGGTACGCCGTCCACCACGGCTACGAGGTTCAGATTATGGACAGCGCCGGCCCACTCCATCGCACCGGCGCCATCTACTCGCTGGCCGCCTCCTCGGCCGGCGAGCCCCGCCCCGGAGACTGGCGCACCCTTCTCATCACCCTCGATGGCGACCGCATCCTCGTCGACCTCGACGGCCGGCGCGTGAGCGAATTCGACCCGCGCCGCCGTGATCTGCCGGAGCGCCAGCAGTGGTACGAACCGAAGCGCGAACCCGTCCGCCCCCTCGTGGGTTTCCTCGGACTGCAAAACCATGATCCGGGTGACGTCGTCTGGTTCCGCGAGGTGAGTGTGCGCCCCCTCCCGGGGTCCGCGAGCCGCTGAGCGCACCGCCCGCCCCGCGCTTCGCTTCGAAAGCGGCGGGGCCTTCGGCCGGCGTCAGGCGCTCCGCGAGCCTCCGGTCCCGGCTCCCGCCCAAAAAACAGGGTTTGATTCCGCCACGGAAGGTGACAGCGAATTCCCCGCACACCCAGCCGCCCCCGCCCCACTCCGCGGTCGGGCGCGCCCACCCCGCCACCATGACACGCCACCGTTCCCTCCGCCTGCTCGTCCTCACCACCCTCCTGTCACCTGTCTTCGGATACGCGCAGTCCGCCCCCGCCACCCCGGCTCCCGCCGCCGCGGACCTCGCCCGTTACGACCGCAACCGGAACGGCCGCCTCGACCCCGAGGAACTCGCCGCCAAGGCCGCCGACGAAGCCCGCGCCGCCGACACCATCACCCTCACGCCGTTCGAGGTCAGCGCCGACGCCTTCGACACCTACGACGCCACCAACACCAACTCCGTCACCGGCACCAACACCGCCCTCAACAAGACCCCCCTCGACGCCAAGGTCTTCAACCGCCAGCTCATGGACGAGATGGGCGTCGTCGACATGACCGAGATGCTCTCAAAACTCGGCGGCCTCGGCTCCGCCATCATCGGCGGCGGCAGCGAGGACGTCCGCGGCGACCTCGAGGGCGACCGCCAGGATCCCAAGAGCATGACCATGCGCGGGCTCACCATCAGCAATCCGCGCCGCGACGGCTTCCTGCGTTCCGACACCACCCTGCTCGACTCCTTCGACATCGAACGCGTCGAGGCCATCGGCGGCTCCAACTCCCTGCTCTTCGGCTCCGGCGATGCCGGCGGCGTCGTCACCAGCGCCTCCAAGCGCGCCTACCTCAACCGCGCCCCGCGCGCCACGTTCGCCGCCACCGGCGACTCCGAAGGCTCCCGGCGCTACACCTTCGACGCTCAGGCCGGGTACAAGTACGCCGCCCTGCGCGTGAACGCCGTGCGCGGCGACACCCGCTACTTCCGCCCCGGCACCCGCCAGCAGAACGAAGGTATCCACCTCGCGGGCACCATCCAACCCTGGAAACGCCTCACCCTGCGCGGCGAATACCGCCGGTTCACCCGCGACACCATCTTCGCCCAGGCCGTCACCGTGCGCGCGCCCACCAGCCTCCTCCTGCCCACCGGCGAACGCATGGACAACCAGAACTCCCGCTACCTGGTCGCGTTTCCCAACGTCGGCGAACTCACCGGCGGCACGTTCGATCTCACCAAGGTCGATTCCGCCATCACCCCCTTCCATCGCGACGCCTACAAGAACCATATCCGCTCCGTCACCGCCGAGATGACCCTCGCCGAGGGCCTCGCCCTCCAACTCCGCTACGGCCACGACGCCCGCATCAACGATCCGCTCCGCGCCTCCTCCACCACCGCCTACGCCCCGGGCGCCGCCGGCAACAACTACGTCGACCCCGTCACCGGCGAACGCGGCACCCAGTGGGCCTTCAACACCTCGATGATCGCCACCCCCTACTGGACCGGAGCCCGTGGCTATCGCGCCGCCCTCGCCTACCAGAAGGATCTCCGCCGCTGGGGCCGCCACCAGTTCAGCGCCTTCTTCCAGGACCAGGAATCCTGGGTGAACCAGCAACCCTGGCGTTTCTACGAGGCCGACGCCGACGGCACCGTCATCCAGAACCTCGCCAATCTCGCCAACGCCGAGTCCGGCCGGATCACCATGCCCGCGGTGTGGACCCCTCTCTTCCCTTCCCAGCTCATCGGCGGGGGCCGGTGGCCCTTCACCCGCGTCCTGCATCCCAACGGCAAGACCTACGTGTATCAGCCGCAGATTTACGCCGGCGCCCGGACTCCGACCGAGCGCAACCCGCTGGGCCTCTCCGGCCCCATCGCCGCCACCGACAACGCCGCCGGCACCGTCCTCGCCGGCATGAGCTCCGTCACCGGCTACTTCCTCGACGACACCCGCGAGACCAGTTTCGGCGTCGCCCTCTTCAGCGAATGGTGGAAGGGCCGCATCGACACCATGGTCGGCTACCGCGCGGAGGAAGCCGAGGCCTTCCGGGTAAACACCGGACTGCAACGCGGCCCCATCACCTACGACAGCCTCACCACCGGTCTCGTATTTAATACTCCGGTACGCGGCCTGCGCGGCTACGCCAACTTCGCCACCAACGCCAAGATCAACTTCGACACCACCCGCGACATCTTCAACCAGACCCTGCCCCCCGGCAAGGGCGAGAGCCGCGAACTGGGCTTCAAGGTCGACCTCTGGGAGCGCCGCGTCTCGGGCAACGTCGCCTACTACGTGTCCGAGCAGCAGAATTTCACGGCCGGCCTCGGCGGCACCCAGAACGATGTCGACCCCAACGGCATCAACGGCCGCAACGGCGGCGGCGCCTACACCTACAGCAAGACCTCCGACGGCTATAACATCTCCCTCAGCGCCCGCCCGGTGCGCGGCTGGGAGGTACGGCTCAATTTCGCCACCGCCAACGGCAGCGAACGCACCGATGTCGTCCTGCCCCAATTCTACAACGACCAGTTCAACACCACCACCGTCGGCGGCCAGACCGTCGTCGGCATCCGCACCAACGTCGGCGGCGCCGTCACCCCTTTCCTCGTTCCCTCCGATCCGGCCGACCCTGAATCCGCCCCGATCCCCCTCTCGCTCGCCATGCTGCGGGATCCGGAGAACCCCTACTACGCGCAACTCGACCTCGAATCCGGCCAGATCCTCAACGCCGAAAACCTCGGCCTGCGCACCCCCGGAATCGGCACCGGCGCCACCGGACTGCCGATCACCGACCACCAACTCGGCTTCGTCTCCCCGTCCGGGGGCACGATCACCGTGCGCCGCGCCGGCGAGCAGACCTACGGGTACGCGGAACGCAGCTACAGCCTGATCAACCGCTACCAGTTCGATCGCGGCCCACTGCGCGGCCTCGTCCTCGGCCTCAGCACCAGCCTGCGCCAGAACCACCGCGGTTACATGTACACCGACGCCGCCGACGGCAACAAACGGAAGATGTATTACTTTCCGAATCGCTTCCTGAACGACTTCTTCGCCGTCTACCGCTTCGCGCCGGTGAAACGCATCCGCATGAGTGTGCAGATGAATGTCTCGAATCTCCTCGATGCCAACGAGGTCATGTACCTCGTCCGCTCGACCAACGGCACGCTGCGCTACGCCCAGTGGCTCAACGCCCCGCGCAAGATCGCGCTGACGACGACGGTCAGTTACTGAGCGATCGCCGGGCGGGGTCGGCCGGGCGGCATCGCCGCCCGTTCTCACGTTTCCGGGGCGCGGTCGCCCCAGCTACCTCGCTCTCCTTCCGTTGTCGGCGAACCGACCCCGGCCTGCGTCGCCCCCCGGAAAACGCAACCCATGGGGTGACGCTTTCCGCTTCCGCGCCGCGGCCCGTACAATCTCCTTTCCGCCCCCGGCGCAACCCGGTCAAATCCTTGCCGCATGCAACGCTCCCGATCCCCATGGCCCGCTCTTCTTCTCCTCCTCGCCCTCGGCTTCGCTGCGGGCTGCCAGCACCGCGCAGAGCCGCCGCCGCCCAACTCGATCGCCACCCACAACTCGAGCCGCTGGGAAAAGGACATGGCGGCCTTCGACGCCGCCGACGCGAAGCAGGCTCCGGCCAAGGGCGGCATCGTCTTCGTCGGCAGCTCGAGTATTCGCATGTGGACGTCGCTCGCCAGGGACTATCCGGGCCACCGGGTGCTCAACCGCGGCTTCGGCGGCTCCCAACTTGCCGACGCCGTCCACCACGCGGAGCGCGCCATCCTGCGCTACCAGCCGAAACAGGTCGTGATTTACTCCGGCGGCAACGACCTCAACGCGAAGAAGGCGCCCGAGATCGTCTATGGCGACTTTGTGGCCCTCGTGACCAGGCTCCGCGCCGCCCTGCCGCGCGTGCGCATCGCCTTCATTTCCATCGCCGGCAACCCCGCCCGCTGGGCCCAGGTCGAACAGGTGAAACAAACCAACGCCCTCATCGCCGCCTACTGCCGTCGCCATGGCCACGACTACATCGACGTGTTCAATCCGATGCTCGGCCCCGACGGCCTGCCCAAGCCCGACATCTTCCTGAAGGATCGCCTGCACATGAACGAGCAGGGCTATGCCATCTGGCGCGAGGTGGTGCGGCCCTACCTGGTGAAGACAGACTGAAGGGCAACGTGACCCACGTCGTCCTGGCCCGCGATTTCGCGGCCCGTTTTGTGAGAAACGTGACCTTTTCTCTGCGGGTCCTGTTCCCCCGCGCCCGCCCGGCGATCCACTTCGCCCTCTTGACCCTGGCGTTCGCCCAGCCCTCCGCCCCGGCCGCCTCCGACCCGGCCGGTTCTCCGCGCCCGCCCCTGCCCACCCACGGCCTCTGCGCCCATCGCGGCGCGTCCGGCACGCATCCCGAAAACACTCTGCCGGCCCTCGCGGAGGCCGTCCGCCTCGGCGTGCCGATGATCGAACTCGACCTCGCCCTCACCCGCGACGGCGAATTCGTCCTCATGCACGACGCCACCGTCGACCGCACCACCAACGGCCGGGGACGCGTCCGCGACCTCGACCTCGCGGCCATCCGGCAACTCGACGCCGGCGCGTGGAAGGACGCTCGCTTCTCCGGCACGCGTGTGCCCACCTTCGCCGAAGCCCTGGCCGTACTGCCGCGCACGATCTGGATCAACCTCGACCTCAAGGCCGACTCCCGCTGGGGCCCGCACACCGCCGACGTCGGACGTCGCGTCGCGGAAATCATCGTGGCCGCCGGCCGCCAGCACCAAGCCTTCCTCTCCGCCCGCGCCGACACCGCCGCGGCGGCCCGCGCCGCCGTGCCGGAGATCCTGATCTGCAGCATGGACCGGACCCGCGATCCGACGCACTACGTGCGCGACGCGATTGCGCGGCGGGTGGACTTCATCCAATTGCGCGACTGCGCCACCGACCCGCGTTTCCCGGACTGGATCGCGGCGCTGCGCGGCGCGGGGGTGCGAATCAACTACTTCCCTGTCCGCAACGGCGCCGAGGCTGCGCGCCTGTTCGCCGCGGGGGTCGACTTCGCCCTCATCGACGACCCCGCCGCCGCCCTCGCCGGACGGTAGGCAAACGAACGCGGAACCCGGTCGCGTACTTATTTTCTCATGACGCGCGACGCGAACCCGCCCGCGCCACGGTCGTCACCCGCGTCGCCGGCGGCAAGCCAGGCCCGCCAGCACCGCGCCCATCAGCATTACCCCCACGCCGCCTTCCGGCACGGAGCTGGCCCGGGAAACCACGGTTTCGCCATCCAGCCTGACAGAGTCGATTTCCTCCCAGGCAGCCGGATTGTGGTTGGTGTTGATGTAGATCTTCAGCCCAGCGACGAGAAAACTCGTCCGCGGAAAATTCACCGTGAAGTCGACCGGTGTGCCAGGCTGACTGGGGTCGGTTCCGGTCCAAATCGGGTGCAGGTTCAATGCCTGGTCCAAGGCGTCCACGCGATAGACGAAGCCGTTGCCGTATGTCTCGCGGATGGTGAACCCATGAGCGTAGGTCGGCGTGGCGAAGCCCAGGGTGAGGTACTCGGCGGTACCATTCATGGGCGCTGGCGCCCAGGCGGTGCTGATGTCGCCATAGCCAAAAGTGTCCGGCGCGCCCAACGCCTGCGCCGCGGACCAGCTCGTGGACGACCACTGTGAGCTGAACCCCAGGACCGACGAGGCATACTCGCTGGTCGGAGCCGCCCAGGCGGTGGCGGCGGAGAGGAGGAGAAGGGCAACGGCGTTGGTGGTCTTCATAGGCAGGAAAAGATTGGTTCTGAATCCGCGAACTATTTCTGATTCTTATTCCAGCTTCGCCGGTGCCAGTCGCCGTCGGCCGCTCGATGACGACTTGACCCATATCAGCAAATATATCTCCCCTAGTACTTTGCGACAATTACGCAGTGCCGTGGCGGAATTCTACGCAGAACTCTGCGCGCCCAGAAAAATGTAAACCCCTCCGACGCCAGGACGGCCGAGAGCGAAAAACGGGGTCAAAGCGGGATGGCGCCAAGATAAGGCGGTTTTCAAGCCTTCCCGCGCTCGTGATCATTACTTTCCGAAGCACGGATCGATAGGGCCTGAGAATCCTCTTCCTTCCGATGATTGCCGGCTGTCCTTGCGGCAGGAGCACCGGCTTGTCGGCGTACAACGAAACCAAGGCATCCGCATCACCAGAAAGCCAGCCGTCACGCCACGCCGCAGCCAGACGTTTGATGGCGCCGAAGCCGCGCGGCTGTTCGCCGCCGGCGTCGAATTCGCGCTCGTCGACGACCCCGCCGCTCAGGATTTTCCGCCCCTCGGCGCCTTCCGCGCCTTGGCGTCCCGACGCGGTGCTGCGGGCTCCGCCGGCCGCTCCAGATCGTTCGCCCGCACCGCGGCGAGCCTGGCGGCGAGCTTCGCCCGATATTCGGCCACCACGCCGGCATACTCCGGTTTGAGCGCGAGATTCGTGTACTGCTTCGGATCCTTCACGGCGTCGAAGAGCTCGATCCCGCCCGAGGCGTCCTCCTCGTACTGCAGATACGCATACCGGTCGTCGCGCAGCAGAAGCCCCTGGCGCATCGGGGCGTAGCTGAAGGCCGTGTCGCGTACGCGTTGCCTCGGGTTGTCGAACAGCGGCGCCAGGTTCTTCCCCTGCAGGCGCGCCGGCACCTCCAGTCCGCACAGACTCGCGAGCGTCGGGTAGAGATCGAGCAGTTCGACGAAGGAATCGCACACCGCCGGTTTCTTTCCGGGCACGCGGATGATCAGCGGCACACCCGACGACTCGTCGCGCAGGCTGACCTTCGCCCAGAAGTCGTGTTCACCGAGATGATACCCGTGATCGCTCGTGAAGATCACGATGGTGTTGTTGTCGAAACCCGCCTCGGTCAGCGCCGCCAGCACCCTGCCCACCTGGGCATCCATGAACGACACGCACGCATAATACCCGCCCAGCGCCTTCTTCTGCCGGCGCACGTCCATCTTCATGTTCTCGCTGGTCTTGTAGTTGATGCCCGCCTTGGGGATGTCGTCCCAGTCGCCCGGCACCTTCTCCGGCAGCGCCAGCTTGTCGTACGGCAGGTAGGGTTCGAAGTACTTCCGCGGCGCCACAAACGGCACGTGCGGTCGCACAAAGCCGACGGCGAGAAACCACGGGCGAGCCTGGCCCCGCTGCGCGCGGATGAGCTCGACGGCCTTCGCGGCCGCCTTGCCGTCCGCATGCACCTCGTCGCCGCCATCGGCCTCGACCACCACAAAGGTGTTGCCGCCCATCACCGGCTTGGTGCCGTCAGGATTGTTCTCCAGCGTCTCGCCCGTACCCGCCGCGCGCCACTCGGGGCCGGGAGTGTTGAAACGCTCCGTCCACGAGGCCGGATCGTCCGCCCCGTGGTAGTCGCGGCCCGGGCCGAGATCCTCGACGCCGCCCGGCACGCCCATGTGGTAGATCTTGCTCACCCGCGCCGCGTAATAGCCGGCGTTGATGAAATGCTGCGACCAGGTTGCGCGATCGCCGATCGCCGGGCGCGGACTGGTGTAGCCGAACACCCCGGTCGCATGCGGGTAGTAGCCGCTCATGAACGAGGCCCGCGACGGCCCGCAGTAGGTGCCCTGACAATACGCCCGCGTGAACCTCGTGCCGCTCGCCGCGAGGCGATCGAGGTTCGGCGTGCGGCACACGGTGTTCCCGTATGCCCCCAGCGCCGTCAGCGTGAGATCGTCGGAGATGATGAAAAGGACGTTGGGCCGCGAAGCCGTCGCGGCCGCGGCGGCGGCCGTCACCGGAGCGAGTGACATCAAGGAGAGCAGGATTCGAATCATGGGCGGAAAGCGGGGTCGGAAGGTTCTCGACGCCCCGCCACCCTGCCACCGCCGCCGCCAAAATCGAGCGCGCCGATCGCCGCGCCGCGATTTCCGTGTCTTCCGTGCCTGCCCGCCGTAGCCGAGGCGAAGGCGGGTCTTCCGTGGGCAGACTTGTCTTGGCTCCTCGTTGTGGTTGCGCCGTCCTGCCTTCCGCGGGTCATCCCCTTCGCGCCTGGTGAGCCCGCCTCCGATTTCGCCCCTTGCGGCCCGGCCGCCATCCGGACTAACGAGGTGACATGCACCCCCGCGCGCCCGTCTTCTGGTTCCTCGCCGGCGCGAGCCTCGCGCTCGCCGCCCAGCCCAAGTCAAAGTCCAAGGCACCCGATCTCTCCCGGATGGACCCGGCGATGGCCGCCAACCAGGCCGCCGCCGCCAACGTGGACTGGCACGACGTCACCACCTGGGGCGTCGAAGGCCGCGAATGGATCGACCAGGAACGCCTGCGCTGGTTCGACCGCTTTCCCGCCGCCGCGCAGCAGTCCGTCACCACCAACGTCTGGAACCTCAGTCGCGACAGCGCCGGCATGATGGTGCGCTTTCGCACCGATGCCTCCTCGATCCATGTGCACTACAAACTCACCAAGGATCGCCTCGGGCTGCCACACATGCCCGCCACCGGCGTGAGCGGCGTCGATCTCTACGCCCGCGATGCCGCCGGCCGGTGGCGCTGGGTCCAGGTCACCAAGCCCGCCACGCAGGAGGTGCGCACGGAAATCATCAAGGACCTCGCCCCCGGCGAACGCGAGTACGCCGCCTACCTGCCGCTCTACAACGGAGTCGAATTCCTGAAGCTTGGCGTGCCCAGGGGGGCGAAGTTCGAGGGCCTCGCCCCGCGCCGGCGGCCGATCGTCTTTTACGGCACCTCCATCACCCACGGCGCCTGCGCCTCCCGCCCCGGCATGGTCCACACCGCCATCCTCGGCCGCCGCTTCGACCAACCGGTCGTCAACCTCGGCTTCTCCGGCAACGGTCGCATGGACCTCGCCGTCGGCGAGTACCTCGCGAAGATCGACGCCGCCGCCTATGTGATCGACTGCCTCCCCAACATGCAGCCCGCCCAGGTGCGCGAGAAATGCGCCCCGCTGGTGAAACTCCTCCGCGCCGCCCGCCCCGAGGTGCCCATCGTGCTCGTCGAGGACCGCCGCTTCACCAATGACTGGATCACCCCGGCGAAGGCGAGGTTCCACGACGAGAACCACGCCGCCCTCAAGGAGGTGTTCGCCGCGCTGCAGAACGAGGGCATCGAAAAGCTGTATTATATCCCCGGAGACACGCTCTACGGCACCGACTCCGAGGGCGCCACCGACGCCTCCCATGCCAGCGACCTCGGCTTCATGCGCCAGGCCAATTTCATGGAGAAGGTCCTGCGCACCGCGCTGCGCCGGTGAACGTCGCCGGCCGCCCCACCCGCACGATCTGGCCGGCCGCCGACGGCGCCGCCGTCGAGATCATCGACCAGACGCGCCTGCCGCACGCCTTCGCCACCGCGCGCCTCGCCACCCTCGACGACGCCGCCCACGCCATTCGCGCCATGCTCGTGCGCGGCGCCCCCCTCATCGGCGCCACCGCCGCCTGGGGCCTGTGGCTCGCCCTCCGCGCCGACGCCTCCGACGCCAGCCTGGCGCGTGCCCACGCCGTCCTGCTCGGCACCCGACCCACCGCGGTCAACCTCCGCTGGGCTCTCGACCGCGGGCGCGCCTCCCTCGCCCCACTCGCCCCCGCCGCCCGCCCCGCCGCCGCCCGCGCCCTCGCCGCCGCCCTCTGCGACGAGGACGTCGCCCTCAACCGCGCCCTCGGCGCCGCCGGCCTGCCGCTGCTCCAGGCCATCGCCGCGCGCAAACCACCCGGCGCCCGCGTCCAAGTCCTCACCCATTGCAACGCCGGCTGGCTCGCCACCGTCGACGTCGGCACCGCCACCGCCCCGATCTACGCCGCGCACGACGCCGGCCTGCCCGTGCATGTCTGGGTCGACGAAACCCGCCCGCGCAACCAGGGCGCCAGCCTCACCGCCTGGGAACTGCTGAACCACGGCGTGCCGCACACGGTCATCGCCGACAATGCCGGCGGCCACCTGATGCAGCACGGCGAGGTCGACCTCGTGATCGTCGGCACCGACCGCACCACCGCCACCGGCGACGTCTGCAACAAGATCGGCACCTACCTGAAAGCCCTCGCCGCCCGCGACAACGGCGTGCCCTTCTACGTCGCCGCCCCTTCGCCCAGCATCGACTGGACGATCCGTGATGGGCTCCGCGAGATCCCAATCGAACATCGCTCTCCCCGCGAGCTCTCGCATCTCGCCGGCCGCCTGCCCGACGGCACCGTCGCCACTGTCGCGCTGCTGCCGGAGGGCAGCCCCGCCGCCAATCCGGCCTTCGATGTCACGCCCGCCCGCCTCGTCACCGGCCTGATCACCGAACGCGGCCTCTGCCCCGCCACCGCCGCCGGCCTGCGCACCCTGTTCCCGGACCTGGCGCCGACCTCACTCTGACCGCGACCACGATCAACCCAGGGCGGCGGATTCGTCCGCTCGCCGCGCCGCGGAGCTACGCCCCTGCACCGCCAACACATGCGCAGCGAAACACAATTTCCGGCGAGTAAACCACCGCCTTCGGCGTAGCGTGGACGCAACGGGCCACGGCTGGTCGGGACCGCCGGGACCCGCCTCCCCGATGGGCCAGCCCCCACGCTCCACACGTCCAGCCGGCCGGAGTCTCCCCACCCCCGGCCACTCTCCCCGGCAACCTCAAGACCCTACCCGACGATGAACGCCCTCCCTGTTTTCCAAAAGGCCGAAGCCTACCTCAACATCCACCTTACTCACACGGGACCCGGCGGTACCGCGCATCCCGCCCCCCCGTTCATCACCCTCTCCCGCGAATCCGGCACCAACGGCACCGCGCTCGCGCGCGCCCTGGCCACTCGCCTCGCGAACGAGGGCGACCGGTTGCCGTGGACGGTGCACAGCGCCAATCTCATCGAGGAAATGCTCCGCACCAACAACCTGCCACCGCACCTCGCGCGCTTTCTCCCCGAAGACAAGGTCTCGGAACTCAACGCGTCCGTCGGGGAGGTCGTCGGCCTGCACCCGAACCTCTGGATGCTGGTGGCGAAGATCAACGAGCTCATGCGCCAGATCGCCCGGGACGGACACGCCATCATCGTCGGCCGCGGCGCCAACTTCGCCACCCGCGACCTACCCAACGGCATTCACCTGCGCCTCGTGGCGCCGGCCGCCTACCGCGACGCGCACGCCGCCCGCGAACTCCACCTCGAGCACGGCAAGGCCTCCGCCCGCAACGCCCAGCGCGACGCCGCCCGCCAGCGATACGTCCGCGCCACCTTCAACGCCAACCTCACCGACCCCACCGCCTACGACCTCGTGTTCAACGTCGCCCAGGTGCCATTCGAGGTGATGGTGGAACTCGTCGTGCACTACGTCGCGGCCCACTCCCGAACTCCGGTCCCCACCGGTGGCTGAGCCGCCGCGGATCGCACGACTCCGACGCCAGCACCAGCCGGCTGCTCGCCGAGGCCTCCCGGCGCTAACGCCCGGTTCCCTCCCTTTCTGAGGCCTCCCCCCCCGCACTTGCGCGGGCGGCGGATTTGCGGCAGCCCTTGCCGCCACATGACCGCCGCCGTTTCCACCGCGTTTCGTCGCACCAAGATCATCGCCACGCTCGGACCCGCCACCGAAAGCGAGGCCATGCTCGATCAGCTCCTCCGTTCCGGCGTCGACCTCATCCGCCTCAACATGGCCCACGCCAGCCACGACTGGACGCGCACCGCCATCCGCCGGATCCGCGCCGCCAGCGTCCGCGTCGATCGCGAAGTCGCGATCATGATGGACATCAAGGGCCCCGAAATCCGCACCGGCGACCTTCCCGCTCCCCTCCAGCTCCAGCGCGGCGACCGCCTCGATCTGCTGGTCGCCCCGGCGGCTACCCTCGCAAACGACCCCGCCGCTCCGGCACCGGCCGCGGGGCCCGGCGTCACCGTCAACTACCCCGGGCTCGTCAACGACGTGCCCGTCGGCGCCGACATCCTGATCGACAACGGCCTCCTGCGCCTGAAGGCCCTCGCCAAGACCCCCGACCGGCTGCAGTGCGAGGTCGTCATCCCGGGCGAGCTCAAGTCGCGCCGGCACATCAACCTGCCCGGCGTGAAGGTCAACCTGCCCTCCTTCACCGCCAAGGACCACGCCGACGCGCTCGTCGGCCTCGAGGAGGGCATCGACTTTCTCGCCCTCTCCTTCGTGCGCGAAGCCGCCGACATCGAACTGCTCCGCCGCTTCCTTGAGGAACGCCGCTCCAAGGTCCGCATCATCGCCAAAATCGAGGACCAGTCCGCCATCACCAATCTCGGCGAGATCATCGACGCCTGCGACGCCCTCATGGTGGCCCGCGGCGACCTTGGCATCGAATGCCCGTTCGAGGAACTGCCCGTCATCCAGCGGCGCGCCGTCCGCACCTGCCTCGCCCGCGGCCGGCCCGTCATCGTCGCCACCCACATGCTGGAATCGATGATCACGCAGCCCGTGCCCACCCGCGCCGAAATCACCGATGTCGCCAACGCCGTCTACGAACAAGCCGACTGCGTCATGCTCTCCGGCGAAACCACCGTCGGCCACTACCCCCTCGAATGCGTGCGCATGCTCGACGCCATCGCGCGCCGCATCGAATGCGAGACCGGCGACGACTGGGCCGAGCCCGCCTTCTTCACCGGCGAACGCATGAAGGTCCTCCACGCCGCCGTCGTCCTCGCCCGACAAATCCCCGGATCCCGGCTCGTCACCTTCACGCGCCACGGCTTCATGGCCCACGGCATCGCCCTGCTGCGCCCCCTCGACGCCCCCATCTCCGCCTTCACCCCGTCGCTGCCCGTGTTCCGCCAACTCCGCCTCCTCCGCGCCGTCGAACCGATGCTGATGGATCTCTCCGCCGACCCCAACGACACCATCGCCAACGCCCTCGCCCTTCTCCAGCGCACGGGACGCGTCGCCGTCGGCGACAAGGTTGTCATCGCCACCGACATCATCGCCCAGGACCGCCTCGTCGACAGCGTGCAGCTCCGCACCATCCGGTAGGAATCACCTCGCCGGCCAACCGACGGGAGCGCGGACGTATCGCCATCGGCGATCGTCCGTCGCGGGCGAGGCACATCCCGGTCTTCGGACTCCCGTAGCACGCCCCGTCTTGCGCCGTCGCGGGCGAGGCTGGCGCCTACGCCCGAGCTCCACTGATGCCCTTCGATCGGCTCCAATCGTGGCGTCGCGTGAGGGAGCGCCGACGTATCGCCACCGGCGATCGTCCGCCGCCACTTCGCTCCCCGTGTTTCCCGTCACAAAATTTTCGCGACAGCCGCCGCGCCCGCCGCCATACGTGTTTCCGCCCGTCACCGGCGTTCACCTGCGCCGTCTCTGACGCCGCCCCCCATCCACCCCGAGTCGTCGTCCGCCTGGAATTTTTTGTTGCCGCATGAAAAGCCTCCGCGCCCTCGCCTTGCCCGCCCTCGTCGCCCTCATGGCACCCGCCGCCTCCTCGGGCCAGACCGCCAGCATCTCCAACCTCTCCACTCGCGCCCAGGTCGGCACCGGCGCCAACCTGCTCTTCGCCGGCTTCAACATCGGCCCCGGTGCCCCCAAGACCATCCTCATCCGCGCCACCGGACCCGCCCTCACCGCCTTCGGCGTCTCCGGCGCCCTCGCCGAGCCCCGCCTCGAGCTCTACT
This sequence comes from uncultured Opitutus sp., assembly GCA_964504885.1. Lineage (GTDB taxonomy): Bacteria > Verrucomicrobiota > Verrucomicrobiia > Opitutales > Opitutaceae > ER46. Next base: position 1,624 of record CAZDGC010000115.1, on the reverse strand, counting down.
CCGGCTCCACCCGCATCGCCGAGAACGACAACTGGGGCACCCCCATCGGCAACGCCACCCCCGTCACCGCCGCCGCCTTCGCCGCCGTCGGCGCCTTTGACCTCGCCGCCGGTTCGCGCGACGCCGCCCTCCTCGCCACCCTCGCCCCCGGCGCCTACACCGCCCAGGTGTCCGGCACCGGCATCGGCATCGCCCTCATCGAGGTCTACGAGGTGGGCGCCCTCAACGCCCGCCTCGTCAACATCTCCGCCCGCGCCGTCGTCGGCACCGGCGGCAACATCCTCATCCCCGGCCTCGTCATCGCCCCCGGCAACGGCAACCGCCGCCTCCTCGTGCGCGCCGCCGGCCCCGCCCTCACCGGCCTCGGCGTCCCCGGCGCCCTCGCCGACCCCACCCTGATCGTCCTCCGCGGCAACGGCACCACCCTCGCCTCCAACAACAACTGGGGCACGCCCGTCGGCACCGGCGCCGCCTCCGCCTCCGCCCTCTCCGCCGCCTTCTCCCAAAGCGGCGCCTTCGCCTTCGCCACCGGCAGTCGCGACTCCGCCCTCCTCGCCGATTTCAGCCCGGGCAGCTACACCATCCAGGTCAGCGGCGTGAACGACACCAGCGGCGTCGCCCTCGTCGAAGTCTACGACGTCACCCCCGCCCAACCCGCCGTCGTCACCCTCCGCGCCACCCAGCCCTCCGCCAGCGAAACCGGCGGCGCCCCCGGCCAGTTCGTCCTCTCCCGCTCCGGCGATCTCTTCGCGCCCCTCACGGTCAGCTACAGCATCTCCGGCACCGCCACCAACGGCCTCGATTACGCCGCCCTCTCCGGCATCGCCACCCTCCCCGCCGGCGCCGCCTCCGTCGACCTCACCATCCAGCCCCTCGTCGACACCACCGTCGAGGCCACCGAAACCGTCACCCTCACCCTCGCCCCCGGCCCCGGCTACACCCTCGGCACCGACACCGCCGGCACCGTCTCCCTCGCCGACACCCCGGGCTCCCTCTTTGTCGCCACTCTCCGTCCCGCCGCCGGCGTCGCCAACTCCACCGCTTCCGGCCTCGCCACCCTCGTGCTCGGCGGCGACGGCGACCTCGCCACCGTCAGCCTCTCCTTCTCCAACCTCTCCTCCGGCCAGGCCGGCGCCCATCTCTTCCTCGGTGACAGCACCTCCTCCGGCGATTATGTCCTGAACCTCCCGCTCGGCCAGGTCTCCGGCGTGCCCTGGGTCATCCGCCCCACCGCCACCTACTCCGCCGCCCAAATCCTCGACGCCCTCCGCTCCGGCCGGATCTACGTCGGCATCGACAGCTCCAACCACCCGGCCGGCGAAATCCGCGGCACCTTCGTCAGCGCCACCGGCTCCCAAGGCTTCACCGCCCCCGCCGCCCCGCCCACCGCCGCCCTCTCCAACATCTCCGCCACCGACGCCGCCCGGCTCCTCACCCAGGCCACCTTCGGTCCCACCCGCGCCGAAATCGACGCCCTCACCGGCGGCTCCATCGACGCCTGGCTCTCCCAGCAACTCGCCGAGAACCCCACCCTCCACCTGCCCCTCGAACGCGCCGAATACCAGGCCGTCCTCGCCGACGCCCGCGCCGCCGGCCAGTCCGACTCCCAAATCGCCCAGATCCA
>CAZDGC010000114.1:0-22120 GCA_964504885.1 uncultured Opitutus sp. | reverse complement strand
TTCATCTCCGTGATCTCCTGTTTGTTTCTCTGTGTTCTCTGTGACCAAGCGTCCGACCTGAATAGTTACTTTTTATAAGGAGAGGAGTGCGCCGATTGGCGGGGTGCTGTAGGCGGGTGCGAGAGGTATCTCAATAATCGCGAAACGGCCCGCGCGGCTCGGCGGCTTCCATGCGCGCCTTCCAAGCCGCAAACGCCGCTTTCATCCGGGCGAGTTCCCCGGGGTGGCTGGCGGAGAGATCGTTCTTTTCGCCGAGATCCTTGCTCAGGTCGAAGAGACCGCTGCCCTTGGGCGACGACACCCATTTCCAGTGCCCCACTCGTGCCGCCCGGTCGGCGCGGCGCTCCCAGAACATCTCCGTGCGCGGCGACTTCTTTTCGCCCCGCAGCACCGGGAGGAAATCAAACCCGTCCAGCTCCACGCCCGCCGGCAGACGCGCCCCGGAGAGGGCCGCGAACGTCGGAAACAGCTCCAGCGCGGTGAGGAACTCGTCGGTGACAACCCCCGCCGGCAGCCGCCCCGGCCACCACGCGATGAAGGGCGAGCGAATCCCGCCCTCCCACATGGTGGACTTCTGCCCGCGCAGGGGCGCGTTGCCACCGTTGCCGCTGCCGCCGTTGTCCGAGAAAAACACCACCAGCGTGTTCCGCTCCTGCCCCTCCGCCTTCACCACGTCAAGCACCTCGCCGATCGCGGCGTCCATCGCGGTGACGGCCGCATAGTAGGACGTCAGCCGCGCCTTCGGGTCCAGTTGCGGATACTTCCGGATGAACTCTGCCGGCGCCTGCACGCCGGACTTTTCGAGGTTGGAGGCGCTGTGCGGCGCGTTGAACGGAAGGTAGACGAAGAAGGGCTTGCCGCGGCTTTCCCGGATGAAGCGGATCGCCTCGCGCTTGAAGAGATCGGTCGCGTACTGCCCCTGGTCCTCCTTCGTCCGCTGGTTGCCCCGGAACATCGAGTGCACGCCGTAACGTTCGTGGGTGTAGTAATCGATGCCGTTGTTGCCGTGCCCGTAGAAGGCGTCGAAGCCGCGCTGCAGCGGCAGGTAGCGCTTCGCCTGGCCCATGTCCCACTTGCCAAAGACGCCGGTCCGGTAGCCGGCGCCCTGCAGCAGATTGCCGAGCGTGATCTCGCGCGGATCGAGGCCGAGCGTCATCTCCGGCGACACGGCGTATTCCTCCGCCGTAAACCGGTGGCCGTAATTCACCAGGTCGTTGCGCACCATGTCGTACAGTCCGTTGCGCTGCGGATAACGCCCGGTGAGCAGGCTGGCGCGCGACGGCGTGCAGGCGGGCCAGGTGACGTAGAAGCTCGTCGCGCGCACCCCCTCGCGCGCGAGCCGGTCGAGCGTCGGCGTGAGGATGGGCTTCGTGCCGATGATCCCGAGATCCGGGTAACCCTGATCATCGGAGACGATGAGAATAATGTTCGGCGCGCGGGTCGCGGCGGCGGCCCAGGTGACGGCGGGCAACAGTGCGCCGACCAGGGCGGTCAGGCAGAGGCGGGCAAGGAAGCGGAGGGTCATGGCGGGTTGGAAGGGAGGCGGCCGGCGCCCGCGGCGGGCTCGGGCCAGTTCAGGTGGTGGTGGAGAAAGCGAAAGGTGCCCTGTCCATGGATGGTGTGCGGGCCGTTGAAATACTCGATGGCGGTACGGCTGGCGAGGCCGAGCTTGTGGTAGAGGCGGAAGACCTTCGCGTACTCAAAGGCAACCCACTCGTCGTAGGCAACCGCGTCGTCATGCCCGCGCTCGACCATGAATGGTCGCGGCACCATCAGGGCGGCGAGTTCCGCGTAGCCGAACCGCAATCCCATCCGGAATTCGGGCCGCTCGTAGGCGTCGTTGAAAATGTAGGCCCGCACACTCTCCGTGGTGGCATTTTTCCAGGTCCACTCGTTGAAGTCGCCTGAGCAGATCGCCAGGGCGTAGCGCTCCAGGAGCACCGGCACCCGCATCGCCGTCTGCCCGCCATACGAGAGCCCGTAGAAGGCGATGCGCGCCGGATCGACCTGCGGCAGGCCGGAAAGGAAGTCCAGGAGGCGATCGTGCTGCGCGACGATGATCGAGAAGATCGTCTTCCCAAGCGGCTGCGCCTTGCGCTGCAGCACGCGCGAGTGGTCGTCGCCGCGGTAGGGATTGTGCGGGGCAAACACGATGAAACCCCGTTCGGCCAGTCGCACCGCAAACGCCCGGTACGTCCGGTGCGCCCGCGCCGCCGGATCCTCGTTGATGACGTCGTCCGGCAGGCCGCGCACCCCGTGCTGCGTGACCACCACCGGCCTTCGCTCACCCGGCCGGATGCCTTTCGGGACGAGCAGGTAGCCCCACGCGAAGACGTCGGGCAACACATCCAGCACCACCTCGTGCGCCGTCCAACCCGGCCGATCGTGCAGGAGGCGGGTGCGCGCCTGCAGCGGCCGCCCGTCCGTCGGAAAACGGCCGATGTGCTCCGTCCAGGCCCGCTCCCGATAGGGCCGCATCGCCGCGTGCCAGGCCTCCGGGGTCGTCGGCGTCACCCGGTTCCACAGAAACTCGTCGCGCACGCCGCCGGCGAACTGAAGCTGCCGCTGCGTGTGACGCTCCATCGCACGCACCGTCCGCTCCTGCCGGACGGCGGCGTCGACCGGCGCCCGCTCCCGCACCGGCGCCGGCCCGGGCGGCAGCAGCGTCGCCGCCGGCGCGAGGGTACGCAGGAAACCGGCCAGCGCCGCCTCGGACAACGGCCCGGCGGTCGTGTCACCCGCTTCCGGATACGCCCGGAGGCTGGCCGCGTCGGCCCCCGCGAGCTGCCGTGCCCGCTCCACCTCCGCGCGGAAATCCGCCTCGGCGATCGGCGCCAGCCCGCCCGGGGCGGCGCCCGCCCGTCCGGACCGGCGGAGCGGTGGCCCCGCCACCACCGGCACCGATGCAGACTCGAGGTGCAGCGCCCGCGGCAGGATGAGCTGCGCGATCTCGGCGTCGCCAAACTCGCGCAACACGCCGAAGAGATTGCGGTAGATCGGTTCCTGCCAGAGCCGCTCCCGCGGTCCGAAGTACCCGCTCACCAGCGTCGCCGCGATTCGCGGCTCGACCGCCGCGCTGTAGAAGGCGAGCAGGCCGCCCTCCCCCCACCCGGCGACACCGATCCGCCGCGGCGCCGCCTCGGAACGGCGGGCGAACCAGTCCACCGCCGCGAGCACCTTCTGCACTTCGTAGCCGATGACGTGCCGCCCCAGCACAAACGATTGCCGGTAAATCCACTCCCGGTGCGGATGGTTGGTGAAACGGTTCAGCACCGGATTGCCCGAGAAGGTGTCCGACCGGCTCGCGAGCACCGGCACCAGCACCTCGCAGCCGCTCTCGGCGAGCCGTCGCGCCCATTGCCGGGCCGGTTCCAACCCGGGTTCCAGGCCGCTAATCAGCTCGGGCGTCTGGTCCGCATCCGGCAGCGCGACCACGCGCGCCACCACCGCACCCCTCGGCCGCAGCAGCAGGCCCTCGGCCACGAGCCCCTCCAGCACCGGCCAGCGCACCACGTCCGCCGTAAACCGCTCCGTCGCGGCCAGGCGGGCCGGCCGCTCCACCGTGGCCACGAACTCGACCTCCGGCGCCGCCACCCGCGGATCAATAAGCCCGATCATCCCGGCCAGCCGCTCGCGGGCGCCCGGGCCCAACGCGGGCCGCGCCGCCGCCACGCGCGCCGTCTCCGCCTCGAGGAACCGGTCGATGCCCGCGATCATCTGCGCGGAAAGATCACCCGTCATCGTCAGCGGCGCCGTGCCCGGCAGGGGGGTGGCCGCGGGGAGCAACCCCGCCTGCCCCGCCAGCAAGAGCGCCGCCACTCGAGCGCGTAGCATCCTCGCCCTTCGCTGCCGACGGTCAGAAGCGTCCATTCATGCCGAGGGTGATCGTGGTGCCGGGGATGTTCGTCGACCGCATCTGATCCGGGATGCCCCGGTAGAAGGCCTCGGGTTCATTGAACAGATTGGATACATCGAGGGTCAGGTTGAGCCACGGCCGGAAATGATAGCCAACCCCGATATTTACGATCTGGCGCGAGAAGCGATACAGATTCCGCCCGGAGCCGGTGGCGGTGAAGTTGGTGAGGTGGCGGCCCACGTAGTTCATCGCCACCCGCGCGCTGAGATGGCGGTGCCGCCAGGTCAGACCGTAGTTGGCCGTACGGGGGACAAACCCCGGCACCTCATCGGTGCCGCGTGACACGACGCCGCCGAAATCCCCGTGGGTCTCCAACCACGTGTAGTTGGCGGAGGCGCCGAGCCCCTTGAGCAGCCCCGGCAGGAACGTGAACTGCTGCTGGTACGAAAACTCCCAGCCCTCCACCGTCGCGCTGCCGGCATTGGCGCTGGTTAGCAGGGTGAAGCCCGGGTATTCGCCATTGAAGCCGTTGTCGCTGCCCGCTGCCACGGTGCCCTGGTTGATGCCGCGCACGATGTAATCGCGGATCGTCTTGCGGAACCAGGAGGCGGAGAGCACGCCCACTGGCTCGAAGTAATACTCCAGCGAGGCGTCCCAGTTCTTCGCCTGTTGCGGCCGCAGGCTCGGATTGTTGATCGTCAGCGTCTGGGCCGTCTCGTTCACCGTCTCGTTGGGCCGCAGTTCCGCGAGGCCGGGCCGGCCGAAGCTGGTCGACCAGCTCGCCCTCGCCTTGAGGTTGCGGGTCAGGTCGTGATTCAGGTGCACGCTGGGAAACGACTTGGTGTAGCCGCCCGCGAGCACGCGCCGGTTGGCCGCGTAATCGCGCTGCGCCGAACCCACCGGGTCCGCCTGCTGCTGCGCCGCGGTGCTGCCCACCCGGGCGCGCACCCAGCCGGCACTCTCCGTCTCCGTGCGCTCGGTCCGCACCCCGGCCAGAAAGCCGGTCGCGCCCACCCGCCCCTCGGTCATGACGTATCCCGCCGTCACCGTCTCCGTGACCGCACGCGTGCCGATGAACTTGTTGCTTTCGTGAAAGTACCGATCCTCGCGCCAGAGCCCCGGCTGCGCGGGCTCGCGGGTGCTGATGAAATCCGACGCCTCCCACTGCGGGATGCGCCGCCCGGTCTTCACCTGATCGAAGGTCACAATCGCCGTCGACGCCGGCAGCGCCGTCGTCCCGAGGTAGCTCCAGCGGCGATCCCGCACCACATCATTGGCCGCATTCTCCCGCCATTGCGCCCCGGCCTTGAGGAAGGCGGCGAACCTGACCGGCAACTGGTACCGCACGTTGCCGCGCAGTTCGCGCACCTCGCGATCGTTTTCGGCGTTGGCGTTGCTCAGGCCGTTGGCCGCCGGCCGGTAGTTCGCCGGGTTGGTCATGTCCGGCCCCTCGGTCTGGATGAACTGCGGATGCAGATCCGACTGCGTGCGATCGAGGATCCATCCCACCCCGGTGAGCTGGTTGATCAGGACCCCGCCCTTCCCGTTGCCGCGGTTCACATGCGAGTGGTTGTAGGCCGCCTTGTAGTCGAGCTGCAGCCGGTCGAACTGGTGCTCGGCGCCGAAATCCACATTGCGCATGCGCACGAAGACGTTGTTCGGGCCGGTCATCGTCAGGCTGATGGTCGAGCCCGGCGTGGCGCGCACCCGCGTGATGCGGTCGGTGAAGCCGGGCACGATGCCCGAGGTGGCGCTCGGCACGGTGTTCTGGTTCCCCACGAAGGCCCGCGTCTCGTACCGGCGCCGGAACTTCTCGTCGTTGTCGTTCGCCAGCGTGTTGAGCGTGAGCTTCGTCGACGGCGAAAGGCGGTAGTCGACCTTGACGTTGAGGCTCGCCTGCGTGTGCGGATTGTAGGTATCCGTCGTGCGGTAATCCCAGAGGTAGGCGGGAGCGGTGGTCGTGTTCTGAAAATCGCGCGTCGTGATGAACCAGCCGGTGGCGTGCTCGCTGTAGAACAGATTGGCCGACACCCCGAGGTTGCGGTCGCCGCCCCGCACGCTGAACACCTCCTGGTAGCCAAGGTTGAACAGCGGATGAAAGCGGTGCGCCTCGCGCAGCGGAATCTGCTCGGTGAACGACGGCGCCAGCCGGCCTGAAAAATTGTAGGTGATTCGCCGCTTTTCCTTCATGCCCAGCGGCGAACGCGTCTTGAGGTTGATGGTGCCGCCCAGCGAATCCGCCCCCTTGTCCGGCGTGTGGCCCTTCGTGAGCTCCATCTGATCGAACATCGCGCTGCTGTAGACGTGGAGCTGCGTCGCGCGGGTCATGTTGTCGTCGCGGCTGGTGAGCAGCGAACCGTCCATCGTGACGGTGTTGAGCCCCGGCTGCGCGCCGCGGATGGTGAAGCCCGCCACCAGCCCCGCCTCGTTGAGCACGCCCGCCACCCCCGGCAGGTGCAGGGCCACCTCGCTCGCGCTCATGTTTGGCAGCGTGCCGAAGGCGTCCATCGCCACCACGTTCTTCACGTTCTCGGCGTTGCGCTGCGCGGTGATCGCCGCCGCCCCGCCCTCGCGCTCGCCCGTGACCGTGAATGCATCCAACTTGTAGATACTGGTGGTGAGATCGAAGTTGCGCACCACCCGCTGGCCGGCCCGCACCTCCACCGGCGCGCGCACCGTGTCGAGGCCGGTGTAGGTGACGACCACCTCGTGCGTGCCGGCCGGCAGCCCGCCGAGAACGTACCGGCCGGTGAGATCGGTCAGCCCCGCCACCCCGAGCGCCGGGATCGTGATGCGGACGCCCTCGAGCAGGTTGCCGGTGGCGACATTGCTCACGACACCGGAGAGGGTCCCGCTTTCGGCGGCGGGAGCGAACGGACCGGACAGCAGGGAAACCAGCGCCAGGCCAAGGGGCAGGCGGCAACGAGGAAGGTTCATGGCGGACAGGGGGGTGACGCGGACGGGGTGGAGGGCGTTGCCCGGTGGCAGCGCGCCGAAAGCAAAGCGGGGACGAAGAGGAGCAAGCGCGTCCCGCGCCGCGCGACAAGCCGAAAGGCGTCCGGCCACCCGCGCAGGCGCATCTCAGTTATTGCCCCCCGGAGCGCAGACGTAGACAACCCGTCCGCCGCAGACTCGGCGAAGGCGGAAGCCTCGTCGGCCGCTGGCGGACGATCGCCGGTGGCGATACGTCCGCGCCCCGCGTCCCTGCTCGCCGGCAGGAAAGTGAGATGCGCCCACTCGCGCCAAGGACCGGGGCCCACCTCGGAAGCGGCGGGGCCGCCAACCGGAGGACGATCCCCCGCCGATCGCGCGCCCGGAAAGAAATCGCCGCCGGCCGCGCCAGCCGCACGATCGGGTCCGGCCATGGACGCGTCCGCCACTCCCGCCCGGATTCGCCGCGCCGCGTTGCTCGCGGCGACCCTGGCGTCGTTCCTCACGCCCTTCCTCGGCTCGTCGATCAACGTCGCCCTGCTGGCCGGCAATGCGGTCTTCGCCCGCTCGAACCTCGCCGCGCTGATCAACTACGCCGCCACCTTCGCCGCCACCTTCCTGCTCAGCCTGCATCTCCAGTACGTCCGCGGCCTCGATCCCGGCCAGGCCGGCCTGGTGCTGCTCTCCCAGTCCGTCGTCATGGCGGCTGTCAGCCCGCTGGCCGGCTCGCTTTCCGACCGCTGGGAGCCGCGGATCGTGGCCTCGCTCGGCATGGGACTGGGCGTCGTGGGACTGGGCTGGCTGGCGTGGCTGCAGGTGGAGACGCCATTGTCCGTCATCGTCGCCGCGCTGGTCGTGATCGGGATCGGCTTCGGGCTGTTCTCCTCGCCCAACACCAACGCGGTGATGAGCTCCGTGGAGAAGCACCACCTGGGAGTCGCCTCGGCCACGCTGGGCACGATGCGCCTGGTCGGGCAGATGCTGAGCATGGGGCTGGCGGCCGCCACGATCGCCGCCTTCGTCGGGCCGCATCCGATCACGCCCGCGGTGCACCCGCAGTTCCTCGCCGCGGAACGCACGGCCTTCGCGCTGTTCGCCGCGCTTTGCGTGCTCGGCCTGATCGCCTCCCTCACCCGCGGCCGGGTGCGCCGCGCACCGGCGTGACGCCGCCTGGTTGGAAGGCGGCAAAGAAGTCCGCGATGTCCGTGCGATGGAGGACGCCCGCCCCTCGGCGCCGCTGGCACGGCGGCGGCGGCGACCGAGCGCCGCCTCCACTCATTGGATACCAGGTCAGAGATCCTCCTGCACCGCCGGGCCACCCCCGGGCGGCGGAGCGGAGGGGGGCGAACCGGCCCCCGCCAGAACCGGCGCCGGCGTCAGGCGCTGCAGGTGCGCCGTGTAGTCCGGCACGGTGCGTTCATAGCCGGCGCTCAGCAGGGGCGACGAAATCAAGAAGTCGGCGGTCGCGCGATTGCAGGCCACCGGGACGTTCCAGACGACCGCCAGTCGCAGCAGCGCCTTCACATCCGGATCGTGCGGCTGCGGGGCGAGCGGATCCCAGAAGAAGATCAGGAAATCCACCTTGCCGTCGACGATCAGCGAGCCCACCTGCTGGTCGCCGCCGAGCGGACCGCTCTGCAGGCGCTCCACCGGCAGATCGAGCGCCTCATGAATCATGCGCCCGGTCGTGCCCGTGGCATAGAGCCGGTGGCCCGACAGCGTGCCCCGGTTGAACGAAGCCCATTCGAGCAGATCCGATTTCTTGTTGTCGTGCGCCACCAGGGCGATGGTGCGGACGGTCTTGGCGGCGGCGGACTTGGTTTTCATCGCCCGCCAGCCAAGGCGAACCGCCCGCGCAGTTCACGCCGAATTCCGGCCCGATCCTCTCCCTTCTGCCCCGAACGGACCTCCCGAATCCTGCTGCGACCATGCCCGGTGTAGCTGCGTTGGAGCGCAGCGACAACGTGGCCGCACACCCGGCCACGCTTTCACTTCATTCAAGCGCGGCTACACTTGGGTTTTCACGCTACACGCCCCAGGGCTCGCGGTGGGCGCGGGAGCGCATCCGGTTGGCCTCCGCATCGCCGGGAAACTCCTCCTTTACCGGATCCCAGCGGACGTCGCGCCGGAGCAGCATCGCGATGTTCGCCACGTGGTTGGTGGTCATGGTGCGGTGCATCACCACCTCGTTGGCCACGCCGGGGCGGCGCGTGCGCACGCCGGCCAGAAAATCCCGCAAGTGGTGCAACTGCCGGCCGGTCCGGCCCTGGTACTCGCGGAGCACCGCGTCGTATTCCTGCAGCAGCGCCGGCGACGAGCACTCCGGCCGCGCGTAGCCGTCGGCGATCGCCACCCAGCCCTCCGTGCCCTCGTAACGCACCCCGCACGAGCCGCGCCAGCGGCCGCGCACCCCGGGCTTCGGCCAGCCCTGCGCGTCGAGCACCAGCCGCGCGCCGCCGGGAAACCGGCACTCGAGGCCGTTGGCGTCGGAGTTTCCCGGATACACGTATTCCACCGGCGAGGTCGTCTCCGCCCCGAGCGCCGCCTGGCACTGGCAGATGGTGTGGCTGCCCCACCCCGCCACGCCCGTGCCGAAATCGTAATAGTCGAGCCAGGCGCCGCACGCCCGCAGGTAGGCGGCGTTGTAGGGCCGCCAGGGCGCGGGCCCGAGCCAGAGGTTCCAGTCGCACTCCTCCGGATCCGGCTCGGGTTGCGCCGGCAGCCAGTCGGTGCGCATCTGGAAGGGCAACTGGTGCGCGTAGACGGTGTGCACCCGCCCCAGCCGCCCCGAACGCGCCAGCTCGTCCGCAAACACGAAGTTCCCCTCGCTCAGCCGCTGCATGCCGCTCTGGAAGATGCGGCCGTAGCGCCGGGCCGCGGCCACCAGCGCCTGCCCCTCGGCCACCGACATCGACGAGGGTTTTTCACAGAACACGTCGAGCCCGGCCTTCATCGCCAGGATCGAGGCCGGCGTGTGCCAGCGGTCGCCGGTGGCGATCAGCACCGCCTCGAGATCCGTGCGCCGCGCGAGAAAGTCGCGCAGATCGCGCGACGTGGCGCAGTCGCGGTTGCCGTAGGCCTGGTCGACGAGCTGCTTGACCGCCTCCCGCCGCGCCCGCCGGACGTCGCACACCGCCACGAACTGCACCCCGGCCTCCTGCAACAGCAGGTTGAGGTCGTACGCGCCGCGGTTCCCGATGCCGATCCCGCCCATTACGATCCGCTCGCTCGGCGCCACCGCCCCGCCGCGGCCGAGCACGGACGCAGGCACGATCAGCGGAGCGGCGGCCGCCACCGCCCCGGCGCGGGTGGCGCCGGCCAGGAAACGGCGGCGGGTGAGGGTCCTCTTGCGCGGGGTCGCTTTCATCGTGGTTCCTTTCGCTGGGTCTGGAAAACGCGCCACCGCGCCAGCGAGCGCGCCAGGTGCTCGCGGGCGTCGCCGCCAATCCCGAAACACTGCAGTCCAATCGGGCCGCGGTAGCCGAGCTCGTCGAGCGTGCGCAGGAAGCGCAGCACGTCGAACGAGCCCCGGTCGAGCGGCTGGATGTAGCGCTTCCAGTTCGGCTGGTCGTCAAATTCATCCGCCCCGTTGATCGACACCGCCCACAGGCGCGGCAGCGCCCGCTGCAGCAGCGGCCGGTAGTCGCGGCCCGGATCGACCCGCAGCCAGTGACAGAGATTGAACATCACGCCGACGTTCGGCCGGTCCACCTGCTCCGCCACCCGCACCGCCTCCTCGATCCGCTCGATCCAGTCCTTCTGATGCGGATACAACAGAAGCTGCGCCCCGGACGCGCGCGCCAGGTCCGACATGTCCCGCAGGATCGCGACCGCATGGGGATCGACCGAGTGGTCCGACGACTTCACCCCCTTGCACGTCACGCAGAACTGCACCTGCCGGCCCGCCACCGCCCGCAGCACCTCCTGGAACCGCGCGCGATCGTAGGGCGTCTTCCCCGGCGCGACGTCGACGGTCATCGTGATCTGGAACAGCTTCAGCCCGGCGGCCTCGAGCGAGGCCAGGCGTTCCTCGACCCGGTCCAGCCAGATGTGGCCCACCCCCGGGTAGCCCAGCTCGCGCAGCATCGCCGCCTGCTGACCGTACGTGCGCTTCTGCGCGTCGTGCCAGTCGATGCAGAACGGGAAGAACGGCTGCGCTGCCGGCGGAGCGGCCAACGCGGCGGCCGCGGACGCCAGACCCAGCGCCAGGGCGGTCGGCAGGAAGCGGGACAAGTGCATGGGACGGGAAGCCGGAGCAGGGCGAAGACCGGTCGCGCGGCGGCCGGCGGGGAGGGAAACAGCGTGGATCGCCGCCGCCCCCCGGGCCACTGCGATTGCACCGCGTTTCTTGCCCAAGAATTCGCGGCCCTTGCCCCTGCCCCGCCGCCTTCGCCCCCCACGACTTCGTCGTCCGTTGGATGACAAGCGGCGGGGACAATTCCGTTGCCCGGGCCGCGGCGTGCCGCCACGCTCCCGTTTCCCACCATGAAAGTCTGCGCCTACGGCCTTCCCTCCCTCCATCCCGGCAAGCACAACGTGAAGGATCCCCGCCTCGACCTGGCGGACAAGCTCGTCGAGGCCAAGAAGAAGGTATACGCGCAGGTGGACGTGACCCCGCCGGAGGAGATCGCCAAGGCCGACGTGATCGTGACCCCGGCGGACGCCCGCCTTGAGCTGGTGCTGCAGGATCTGGAATTCGTTGAGACGCGGCTGGGCAACAACCCGCCCGCGGCCGAGGCCGCGACGCTGGCGAAGATCAAGGCGGCGCTCGAAGCCGAGCAGTTCGTGCGCGACGCCGGCCTGACCGAAGCCGAAGGCCAGTCGACCGACCTGCATGCGCTGCTCACCGCCCGGCCGGTGGTGGTCGGCACGGCGGAGGAACTGGCGAACCTCGACACCTTCCTGGTGCGCGTGCTGGCCGAGAGTGGCGTCATCTGCTTCCTCACCGTCGGCGGGATCGAGAACCGCGCCTGGCCGATCCGCCGCGGGCTCACGGCCCCGGAGGCGGCGGCCACGATCCACACGGATCTGCTCAAGAGCTTCATCCGCGCCGAGGTGATCGGCTGGGAGGATTTTGTCGCCCACGGCGGCGAAAAGGGCGCCAAGCACGCCGGCAAGCTCCGCCTCGAACCCCGCACCTACGTGATGCAGGACTACGACGTGGTGAATTTCCGGGTGAACAAGTAGGCGGCGGGAGCGCGCGGACGTGTCGCCCCCGGCAATCGTCCGCGCCACGCCGGAACGTGGCCCGCCTGGTGACCGGCGGGCGTTTCGCGGATCAGCTGAGGTGTCATTTCTCGCCGGTCGGCACCAACCGGCCCGGCGTTCGCCGTTCGCGACAACGCTCCATCACGGTCCAGCGCGTGCGCAGCCGCACCCCGCCGGTAGCCACCAGAAAAAATCGCCGCCGGGCGCGAACTTCCCGTTGCCCCGCCCCCTCGCCCTCGGAATGCTGCGCCGCGGCAGTTGCCCTTTTGAGCGTGTCGAAAAAGTCCACGATGCCCGGTCGATGGAGGGCGCCGGTCGCTCGGCGCCGAGGGTGCGGTCACGGCGGCGACAGAGCGCCGCCCTCCACTGATTGGACGCCTTTTTGGACGGGGAGCTTCCGTTTTCCCCGTCCCCTGGGACCGTTTTTGTCCCACCCCCGGTGGTAGAGTCGCCCGCAAACTCCTCCGCCGCCCCTCCTCTGCCCATGCCCCACTACGCACACAGCCTGCCCGGCCAACCACCGGAAAAATGGCAGCCTTTGTTCACCGGCACCGGCGACGGCCATCTGGAAAAAGTGGCGGAACTCGCCGCAGAGTTTGCCCACCCCTTCGGCGGTGCGGAATGGGCGCGACTCGCGGGACGGTGGCACGATCTCGGAAAATTCTCGGCGGAGTTTCAGTCGTACCTGCAAGCTGCCGGCGGAGCGGACGCCCACCTGGAGGAGCGGCCCGAAATCGCAGCCAAGGTCGATCATTCCACGGCCGGCGCGCAGCATGCGGCAACAAGCCAGCAACTAGGCCGGGGAGTTGGCGCGCTGCTGGCCTACTTGATTGCGGGCCATCATGCCGGCCTGCCCGATGGCCGATCCACCGAGGCGGTCGGCAGCGATTTGGAGGCGCGCCTCAAGAAAGTGCTCAAGGAGTGGCGCAGCCGCGCCGATTCGCGCTTGCTCGAAGCCCCGCCGCTTAGCTTTCCACCCCAAGTCGATCCGACTGCGGCCGCGCTCCCCTTCCAGGTCGCGTTCTTTCTCCGCATGGTCTTCTCCGCACTCGTGGACGCCGACTTTCTCGACACGGAAACCTTCATGTCGCCGCAGCGGGCCGGGGAGCGAAGAAGTAGTTGCTTTTCGATGGCAGAGCTCGACGACGCCTTTTCGACCTACTACGCGCGGCGCTTCCCCAAACCTGAAACCGATGTCCAGCGTGCCCGCACTGAAGTCCACGCCGCCTGCCTCGCCCGTGCGGAGGAGCCACCGGGTCTCTTCTCGCTCGATGTGCCGACGGGTGGAGGCAAGACCTTTTCCTCCCTCGCCTTCGCGCTGCGGCACGCGCGTCGCCACGACCTGGAGCGCGTGATCTACGTCATTCCGTTCACGAGCATCATTGAGCAGAACGCGGCCGAGTTCCGCCGTGCGCTCGCCGCCCTCGGCCCGGAGGTGGTCGTCGAGCATCATTCCAACCTCGATCCCGACGCCAGCCACGCCACCCCCGCCAGCCGCCTCGCTGCTGAGAACTGGGATGCGCGCGTCGTCGTCACCACCAACGTCCAGTTTTTCGAGTCGCTCTTCGCCCATCGCACCAGCCGCTGCCGCAAGCTCCACCGGCTTGCTCGCAGCGTCGTCGTGCTCGACGAGGCACAGGCCCTTCCGGTCACGCTGCTCCAACCCTGCCTGGCCGCCTTGCGCGAGTTGGTGCGAGGCTACGGTGCCACCGCCGTGCTCTGCACCGCGACCCAACCGGCGTTGGAATGCCGGCGCGAGTTTCCCCTCGGCCTGCCTGCGCCCCTCCCGATCATCTCCGACGCCCCCGCCCTGGCCGCGCGTCTGCGCCGCACGGAATGCCGCCACCTTGGCCCGCTGCCCGACCAAGCGTTGGTGGAGCGTTTAGCCGCGACCCCTCGTGCGCTGTGCATTGTCAACACCCGCGACCACGCGCGAGAGATTTTCGATCGCCTGCGCGTCTCAGCTACCGGCGAGGTCTGGCACCTGAGCGCGCTGATGTGCCCCGAGCACCGCTCGCGGCAGCTCGCCGCCATTCGCGAAGCGCTCGTCGCCGGCCGCCCCTGCCGAGTCGTCAGCACGCAGCTCGTCGAGGCCGGCGTGGACTTGGACTTTCCCGTCGTCTTCCGCGCGCTCGCCGGGCTCGACTCACTCGCGCAGGCTGCGGGACGTTGTAATCGCGAGGGCCGCCTCAAGGACGAGTCCGGCACACCGGCGTGGGGGAAGGTCTGGGTCTTCGACACCGAAAAGCGCCCGCCCGGTTTCCTGCGCGCCGCCGCCGACAACGCAGCCCAGGTTCTCGCCCTGCCCGAGTTTGCCGCCGACCCGCTCGCCCCGGCCGCCGTACGCCGCTTCTTTGAATTGCATTACTGGAGCCAGCAGGCGCGCTGGGACGACAAACGCGTCATGGAATGCTTCGGCGCGTTTCACCAGGATCCACTCCTCTTCCGCTTTGCCACCGCCGCCCAGCGTTTCCGCTTGATCGACTCCGTCTACGAGCCGGTCGTCGTGCCGTACGATGCGCGTGCCGAGGAGCTGCTGGCGCCTCTTCATCGCGGCGCGCCCCTCACGGGCGGTCTGCTGCGCCAGCTCCAGCGCTACACAGTCCAGATACCCCAGCGAACCCTGCGCGCGCACCTTGGCGCCAAGCTGGTCCGATTTGCCGACCAACTCGTCGTCCTACCCAATCTGCAGGCCGGTTACTCCGAGGCGCTTGGACTCACGCTCGTCGACGAAGGCGATGGTGCGTTCTTCGCCTGAACTACTCCCTCTTCAGCCCCCAATCACCATGTCCTACGGCATCCGACTCCTCGCGCGCGGCCCGCTCGCGTGTTTCACGCGACCCGAGATGAAGGTCGAGCGCGTCTCCTACGACGTCATCACCCCCTCCGCCGCCCGCGGTCTCCTCGAGGCGATCTACTGGAAGCCCCAAATCCGCTGGGTCATCGACCGCCTCCACATCCTTGCGCCCATCCAGTTCACCAACATCAGGCGCAACGAGGTCGGCGCCAAGATACCGCTGCGCCCCGTCGAGTCCGCAAGGGCCGGGAACTCCGCCGCCGCGGCCGGCCTTGGGCTCGCCATCGAGGACGAACGCCAGCAGCGCGCCAGCCTCTTGCTCCGGGACGTGTGCTACGGCATCGAGGCGCATTTCGTGATCCTGGATCGCCGCTTCGACAAGGGCGGCCCGGCGCTCTCCGAGAACGACTGCGCCGGCAAACACCTCGACATGTTCAACCGCCGCGCCGCGCGCGGGCAGCATTTCCAGCAACCCTACTTCGGCTGCCGCGAGTTTCCCGCCGACTGCACGCTCGCGGAATCGTTTCCACCCTCGCCCTATGCGACCGAACCCGAGCGCGACCTCGGCTGGATGCTGCACGACCTCGATTTCACCCGCGACCGAACCCCGCATTTCTTTCGCGCCAAGATGGTCCGCGGCGTCATCGACGTGCCGCCGCTCCCCGCCCCGGCGAAAGGAGGTGCGTCGTGAGTGCACCCACTTCGATTCTCGCCGCCCTCATCGACCTGCACGAACGCCTCGCCAACGACCCGACCTGGGGCCTTGCGCCCGAGGGATATTCACCGCAGAAGATTGCCTTCTCCGTTGTGATCACGCCAGAGGGCGGGCTCTTCCGAATCCGCGACCTCCGTCATGCGGAAAGGAAGAAGCTCCTGCCCGAGATTCTAATCGTACCGGGAGGCGCGAAGCCATCCGGCTCCGGTCTCAACCCCGGTTTTTTGTGGGACAACCCGCCCTACCTGCTCGGCTACTCCGCCGATCGCGACGCGAAGAAGGTCGCCCGCGCCGTGCGCAGCTTCGAAGCCTTCCGCGACCGCCATCTTGCGGCGGAGGTCGCGGTCAGCTGCGCCGAGTTCTCCGCCGTCTGCGCTTTTCTCCGCGGTTGGACGCCCCCTCGTACCACTCCCGCCCCTTTTCTCGACGATCTCACTGGCGGTTTCGGTGTGTTTCAGATCCAAGGCCGCCCCGGCTACGTGCACGAGCTTCCCGCCGTGCGTCGCCATTGGGAATCGCTGGGATCCAAGGAGGAAGTTGTCTCCGCCCAATGCCTCGTCACCGGCGAGGTCGCCCCCATTGCGCGACTGCATGAGCCCAAGATCAAGGGCGTTGCCGGGGCGCAATCCTCCGGCGCGGCCATCGTCTCCTTCAACGACCCGGCCTATGAGTCCTATGGCCGCGAACAGAGTTTCAACGCTCCTGTCGCGGCCTCAGCCGTGCGCCGTTACTGCACAGCGCTCAACGCCCTCCTCGCCGGCAGCCCACAACGCCCGGCCCAGCGCCTCACCCTTGGCGACACCACCATCGTCTTCTGGACCGCGCGCCACACCGCCCTCGAAGACCTCTTTGCCGATGCTTTCGGCGGCATCCCACCGGCCGGCGAAGACGCGCAGGACGAATCGCGACTCTCCAAGGTCCGCCAGTTTCTCTCAGCGCTCCGTGCCGGCGGTGGACGCTTCGCGCCGGAAGGCGACGATCCCTCCACGCCCTTTTACCTCCTCGGCTTGGCGCCCAACGCCGCCCGCCTGTCGGTCCGCTTCTGGCAGGTAAGCACGCTCGGCGACCTCGCCGCCAGGCTCGCTGCCCACTACGAAGCGTTGCGCCTCGAACGCGAATACGGCGACGACGCCAAGCGCCCCGATCCCGAGTTCCCCACTATTCGCGACCTCCTCGATCAGACTGCCGCCGTGCGGAAGGACGGCCTCGACCGCGATACCATCCCGCCCCTCCTCGGCGGCGCCTTGCTCCGCGCGGTGCTCACGGGCGGCCCCTACCCGCACACCTTCGCCTCCGCCATCATCCGTCGCATCCGAGCCGACGGCCGGCTCAATTATCTGCGCTGCGCCGCGCTCAAGGCCTTTCTCAGCCGCCTCAATCGAACTCAACCATCACCCGCTATGTCCCTCGATCCTGACAACACCCAGCCGTCGTATCTCCTCGGCCGGCTTTTCGCCGCCCTCGAAAAAACCCAGCAGGACGCCCTCGGCGACATTAACGCCGGCATCCGCGAGCGCTACTACGGTGCCGCGTCCGCCACGCCGTCGGCGGTCTTCGCGCGCCTGCTCCGTACCTACCAGCACCACCTTGCCAAGCTCGAAACGCCGCACCGCATCGCCCGCGAAAAGCTCGTCGGCCAGATTCAGTCGGGGCTGCCCGCGAAACCCTACCCGTCGTTCCTCTCGCTCGAAGATCAGACGCTCTTCGCTCTCGGCTACTATCACCAACGCCAGGCCTTTTTCATCAAGAAGGCCGAAGCCGCCGCCTGATGTTATCTCCAGTCTCCAATCAACTCCACACCCTGAACTCATCACCCTCATGAACCACCGCTACGATTTCGTCCTCCTCTTCGAAGCTCGCGACGCCAATCCCAATGGCGATCCTGATGCCGGCAACCTCCCCCGCCTCGACGCCGAGACCGGCCACGGCCTCGTCACCGACGTTTGTCTCAAGCGCAAGGTTCGGAACTACGTCGTGCTTACCAAGAACTACGTCCCGCCCTACGACATTTATGTCCGCGAGAAGGCTGTGCTCGATCGCCAGCACGAGCGCGCGTACATCGCTTTGGACAAGAAGCCTGAAAAAGGGCGAGACGTCGAAGGAGTAAGGGAATGGATGTGCAAGAATTTCTTTGATGTCCGCACATTCGGTGCGGTCATGAGCACTGGTGAGTTCAACTGCGGCCAAGTCCGAGGGCCGGTGCAGATGTCATTTGCTCGCTCCATCGATCGTATCACTTCAGCGGAGCATTCCATCGCCGTAACGGCAGCTCGTTCAAAGGACAAATCCGTCGAAGCGCAGATTGGAATTCAGGGCCGCAAGTTCACCGTACCCTACGCGCTCTATCGCGCCCACGGCTTCATCAATCCGTTTCTCGCGGCGCAGACGCATTTCACGGACTCCGGCGAGAACAACGACCTCGCCGTGCTCAAGGAAGCTCTCGGCCGGCTTTTCGAGTTCGACGCCTCCGCGGCGCGCCCGGCCGGCAGCATGGCCGCGCGCCGCTGCATCGCCTTCAAACACGCCACCGCCCTGGGCAGCGCCCCGGCCCACCGGCTCTTCGAGGCCGTGAAGATCGAGAAAAAGCCCGGCGTCGAAGTGCCGCGCGCCTACTCCGACTACACGGTGACGCTCGACGCCGCGGCCATCCCGGCCGGCGTGACCGTCGAGGAGTGGGTGTGACCTCGCCGGCGCCCATGGCTTCCGATCCGGCCCTCCCACCGATCCACATCGTGCGCGGCCAGCGCGTGATCATCGATAATGACCTTGCGCAGCTCTACGGCGTGCCGACCAAGGCCTTCAATCAGGCAGTGCGCCGCAATGTCGATCGGTTCCCGCCTGATTTCCTGTCTCAGCTCACGCATGAAGAACTTGCGCACTTGAAGTCACAAATGGTGACTTCAAGTGCTGGATCAGGAGCTTCTCTAAGGTCACAAATTGTGACCTTAAAACCTGCCGGTCGCGGGCAGCATCGAAAGTACGCCACTTGGGCATTCACCGAACACGGTGCCATCATGGCGGCAACCGTTCTTCGCAGCCCGCAGGCAGTGGCAATGAGCGTTTACGTCGTCCGCGCCTTTGTGCGTCTGCGCGAGGAGGCACTGGCCCACGCGGTGATCCTCAAGCGGCTCGCCCAGATCGATCGTCGGCTCCTCGAACACGACGTCGTCCTGCGCGACGTCGTCGCCCGGCTGGCCCCGCTCTTGCAGGCTCCTCCGGAACCGCCGAAACGCCGGATCGGCTTTCACCAGGGCAACCGTTGACCGTTCCCATGCGCCCGGCCGCCGAATCCTTCCCGCTCTCAGCCCTGCAGCATTTCGCGTTCTGCCCGCGGCAGTGTGCGCTCATCCATGTCGAGCGGCTGTGGGCGGAAAACACGCTCACGGCCGAGGGTCGCGTGCTGCACGAACGCACCCATGAGGCCGCCAGCGAGTCGCGCGGCGATCTCCGGATCGCCCGCGCCCTGCCGTTGCAGTCCGCGGCGCTGGGCCTGCACGGCGTGGCGGACGTCGTCGAATTCCACCGCCAGCCCGACGGCTCGTGGCGGCCGTTCCCCGTCGAATACAAACGCGGCCGTCCCAAACCAGAGCCCATCGACGCCGTGCAGCTCTGCGCCCAGGCCATCTGCCTCGAGGAGATGCTTGGCACCATCGTGCCCGCCGGCGCGCTGTTCTACGGGGCCAAACATCGCCGGCACGAGGTTGCCTTCGACGCCGCCCTGCGGACCGAGACCGCGCGGATAGCCGCGGCCGTGCAAGCGATGCTGCTCGCGGGCGTAACACCGCCGGCGATCTTCGCCCCGAAATGCACGGCCTGTTCGCTGGTCGACTTCTGCAAACCCCGCGTCGCCGGCCGCCGGGCGTCCGCCTATCTGGACCGCCTGATCGCCGCCCGTGACTGACCTGCCATGCGCCGCCTGCTCAACACCCTCTACATCACGTCCCAGGGAGCCTACCTGCGCAAGGAGGGCGAAACGGTCGTGGTCGAGGTCGAAAAAGAGATCCGCCTCCGACTGCCGTTGCTGAATCTTGGCGGCATCGTCTGCTTCGGCAACGTGCTGTGCAGCCCGTTCCTGCTCGGAGCCTGCGCCGAGGCCGGGATCGCCGTGACGTTCCTCACCGAATACGGACGGTTCCTGGCCGACGTGGTCGGTGCGCCCTCCGGCAACGTGCTGCTGCGGCGCACGCAGTACCGTCGCGCCGACGATTCCAAGTCCACCGCCGCCCTGGCCCGCGCTTTTGTCGCCGGCAAGATTGCCAATGCCCGTCACGTCCTGCGCCGGGCCGTCCGCGAAAATGGCCTCGACGGCACGGTAGAAGCTGCCGCCGACACCCTCGGCCACCGCCTGCGGGCGCTCGGCCAAGTGGAGAACCTGGATGCCATCCGCGGCCTGGAGGGCGACGCAGCCGCGGTCTATTTCGGCGTGTTCGGGTCGCTAGTCACCCAGCAGCGCGAGCATTTCCCGTTTGCGGATCGCAACCGCCGTCCACCGGTCGATCCGCTCAATGCGCTGCTCTCGTATCTCTACACGCTGCTCCGCTTCGATGCGGCCGCCGCCCTCACCACCCACGGTCTCGATCCAGCCGTGGGCTTCCTCCACCGCGACCGCCCCGGTCGCGAAGGGCTGGCCCTCGATCTGATCGAGGAGTTCCGCGCGCCCCTCGCCGATCGGTTCGTGCTCGCCCTGGTCAATCGCCAGCAGATCCAGCCCCGGCACT
Organism: uncultured Opitutus sp.; assembly: GCA_964504885.1. Classification (GTDB taxonomy): domain Bacteria; phylum Verrucomicrobiota; class Verrucomicrobiia; order Opitutales; family Opitutaceae; genus ER46. The sequence continues at coordinate 1,895 of CAZDGC010000114.1, read as the reverse complement.
TTCGCACCACCGAAACCGGCGCCGTGCTCCTCACCGACGAAGGCCGCAAGGAAGTCCTCACCGCCTGGCAGAAACGCAAGCAGGAGGAGATCGCGCACCCGTTCCTCGACGAGAAACTGCCCATCGGACTCCTCTTGCACGCCCAGGCTCTGCTGCTGGCCCGCCACCTGCGCGGCGATCTCGACGCCTACCCGCCCTTCGAGTGGCGGTGATGCCGCGCCGCCTCTCCTCCCATGATGATCCTCGTCAGCTACGACGTCTCGACGGTGACGCGCGACGGCGAACGCCGGCTGCGCCGGGTGGCGAAAGCGTGCCTGAACCACGGCCAACGGGTGCAGAATTCGGTGTTCGAATGCGTGCTGCAGAATGACCAGTGGGTCGCGTTCCGCGCGGAGCTGCTGAAGCTGGCCGACCTGCAACAGGACAGCCTCCGGTTTTATTTTCTGGGCAACGAATGGCAGCGCCGGGTGGAACACCACGGAACCAAACCCACCCTCGATCCCGATGCCCCATTGTTGATTTGAGGCTTCGCGGACCTGCGCCGGGCAACGCCGGCGCCCGCAGATCCGCGAACTGCCCGAGGGACACCGTCATCAAGGACTTGGCAGATCCGCCACTGGATGGTCCGCGGGGGAAGACGGCGATTTGGTGGGTTCCGCGAATTCGGTTCTTTGACATCTCACCAACCAACGACTTGCATCCCGCCCGTCGCGCCCCCCGCGGGGCGCGCGGATTGAAACATGCGCCACCACGGCGCGGACCGTAACGCCACCGGATGTCGCGCCCCCCGCGGGGCGCGCGGATTGAAACGCGCTCAAGGACTGGAGCCGCACCTACTACATCCGTCGCGCCCCCCGCGGGGCGCGCGGATTGAAACAGCGTGGTAGCCAAACCAGCGACGTTCGACGCGGTGTCGCGCCCCCCGCGGGGCGCGCGGATTGAAACTGAACGCGCAGGACTGAGCAAGTTGACGGCGGCGTCGCGCCCCCCGCGGGGCGCGCGGATTGAAACGCGAATCGCCAGACCGGACTTGGGTGATGCACGAGTCGCGCCCCCCGCGGGGCGCGCGGATTGAAACCGTGCATACTGTCTGCAATTTCGTTGACACACGTCGCGCCCCCCGCGGGGCGCGCGGATTGAAACAATCGACGTTGCCGCTTGTCCCGGCTCTTGGGGAGTCGCGCCCCCCGCGGGGCGCGCGGATTGAAACCAGCATGAGCGCAGAGCTAACGCCCGCTTGATCGCGTCGCGCCCCCCGCGGGGCGCGCGGATTGAAACTCCTGATCGGCATCCTCGCCGGTTACATTCTCTCGTCGCGCCCCCCGCGGGGCGCGCGGATTGAAACACCTATGCGGGGCCGACCTTTACGATTGGCACGCCGTCGCGCCCCCCCCGGGGCGCGCGGCTTGTAACCCGGGCGATAAAACTGGACCCAAAAACCCGTGGAAAGTAGCGCCCCCCGCGGGGCGCGCGGGTTGAAACGGGTCCGATAATCCTGCACCGAATAACCAGTGCAAAGTCGCGCCCCCCGCGGGGCGCGCGGATTGAAACGTGCGGGATTTATCAGTGTGCGGGAGGCACGGCGGGTCGCGCCCCCCGCGGGGCGCGCGGATTGAAACCCTATCCGCACGATGCGAGCCAAGGCGAGGAGGCGGTCGCGCCCCCCGCGGGGCGCGCGGATTGAAACATGTCTTGTTTTTCTGTTAGTGGTTACGGGTGAACGTCGCGCCCCCCGCGGGGCGCGCGGATTGTAACCTATGGCTACCAATACGCTTGCTGGTGTTAATCCGTCGCGCCCCCCGCGGGGCGCGCGGATTGAAACGGCGCATCAAAAACGACGACAACCAGGACGACAGTCGCGCCCCCCGCGGGGAGCGCGGATTGAAACGCGCATG
>CAZDGC010000113.1:19388-22248 GCA_964504885.1 uncultured Opitutus sp. | reverse complement strand
CGGGATGCATGGACCAAAGAGAGCAATGACCGCGGCGGAAAACGAGTCCGAAGGCGGGCCGCCAGTACTCGAAGTAGTCCTTGAGGACTTTCTGGAGGTGACGTTCGCCGATGACGATCACTCGATCCAGACACTCCCGGCGGAGGGTCCCGATGAGCCTTTCGACGTACGGATTTTGCCACGGCGCGCGCGGCGCAGTGAGTTTTTCCTCGATCCCGAGGGCCGTCACACGCTTGGTGAACTCGGCGCCGTAGGTGGCATCGCGGTCGCGCAGCAGGTACTTGGGCGGCGTCTCAAACGGGGAGGCATTAACGATTTGCTGGCCGGCCCAAGCCGCCGAAGGAGCCTCGGTGACCGCGAAATGCAGCACCTTCCCGCGCTCGTGCGCCAGAACCGCGCAGACAAAGAGAACGCGGAAGGTGACCGTCGGCATCGTGAAGAAGTCGACGGCGATGAGTTGCCTCGTGGGGGTGGCGAGAAATGACCGCCACGACTGCGAGGGCGGCCCGCGCTCACCCTTCCCGCGATACTTTCGGACCGTCGCGGCAGCCACCTGAAGCCCGAGTTTAGCCAGTTCCGCGCGAATCCGGGGACTGCCCCAAGTGGGATTGGCCTGCCACATCTGGCGGATCAAATCGATCAACTCACGATCCTTCGGGGTGCGACCCAAGCGGTGGCGTGATCGCCAGCGTCAGAAGAGCCGGAATCCCGCCTGATGCCAGCGTACGACAGTCTGCGGTTGGACGATCACCAACACTTTTTCCACCGCGACGACATCGCGCTGAGGGCTGCCCAGAGAAGTCTGTCGGAGTTGCGGAGAGCAGGGGACTTGGCCGTGCGGCTCAGCACCAGGAGTTGGTGCCGCAACGCGAGGTTCTCAAGGACGAGGTTTCGACGGGCGCGAAACCCTGCAAACAGGCTGCGCAAGACCGCGAGAAGGAGGGAAAGCATGGCAATCCAGCCTGCGTTGATTCAGCCAACCATCAACGACTTCCGGCGCGGATGGACTTTTTGTCACCCACAGGTAGAAACCGCCGATCCCAATCGTATCCTGACCAAAACTACTCGAAAGTCGGGAGCCACCGGCCGTACACGGCACGGCCTTTAGCAGCCCGTCCGACTCGGCCGGCGCGTAGCCGCCAAAAACTCTCGGATCTCCCCAAGCGTGATTTTCTAAGCCCGACGGGCTGCTAGCTGAGCGCCATTCGGACTGCCCACGTTTCGCCGCTCAGAGCCGTTTGATCGCGTAGGCCATGGCCTCGGCGATCTTTTCGAACTGCTCGTCGGTGTGCATCGCGGAGATGGCGGTGCGGATGAGATCCTTGCCGGGGGGCACCGCGGGGGCGATCGACATCACGGTGAAGACGCCCTTCTCGAGCAGCGCCTTCCAGAACGGATAGACGCGCTCCTTCGAGCCGAGCACGATCGGCACGGCGGGCGTTTCGCTCTCCCAGGTGTCGAGGCCGAGGGACTTGAGCAGGGCGCGGTATCGGCGCGTGTTGGCCCAGAGCCGCTCGAGGTGCTGCGGCTCCTGCTGCATGATCTCCAGCGAGGCGCGGGCGCAGGCGGCCTGGCTCGGGCTGATCGCGGCGGAAAAAATGGTCTGCTTCGAATGCGAGCGCAGGTACTCGATGATCTCGCGCGAGGCCGCCACGAAGCCGCCGGTGCTGGCCAGCGACTTCGACATGCTGCCGCAGATGAGGTCGACCTTGTCGTTGAGGCCGAAGTGGTCAGCCGTGCCGCGGCCCTTGCGGCCGAGCACGCCGAAGCCGTGGGCGTCGTCGAGCACGGTGAAGCAGCCGTGTTCCTCGGCGATTTCAGCGATCTCCGGGAGGCGGGCGATGTGGCCCTCCATCGAATACACGCCCTCGATCACGAGCATCTTGGCGGCGTCAGGATTCACCGCGGCGAGCACCTGGCGGAGATCCTCGGGGTTGTTGTGCGAAAACCGCTCCACCGTTGCCATCGAGAGGCGGATGCCGTCCCAGAGGCACGAGTGGATGTTCTTGTCCGCCAGGATCACGTCGCCCTTCTGGGCGAACGACGCCACGCTGGAGAGACACGACAGGTAGCCGGCGACGTGCACATGGCAGGCTTCGCGGCCGAGGAACTCGGCGAGCTTTTCCTCGAGTTCGAGGTGGTAGGTGCGGGAGCCGTTGGAGGTGCGGGCGCCGGTCGTGCTCGTGCCCCATTGCAGCATGGCCGCGCGTCCGGCTTCGATGACCTTCGGGTGAAACGACAAACCGAGGTAGTCGTTGCTCGACAGCATGATCATCTCGCGGCCGTCGAGCTTCACGGTGGTGCCCGACTGGGCCTCCATGGCGTGGTAGTAGGGCGCATACTTCAGCCGCATCTTCGTCGCGTAGTCGTCACGACAGCGGGCGAGGATCGCCTTTTTGTTTTTGGTGAAGAAGGAAAGCGCCATGTCTGAGGTCCGTGAGACCGTGCCAACGGCGGGGCCTATGGCAAACGGAAAGGCGGGAAAGGCCGGTCGGGGCGCCGCGGCAGGCTCCGCTGCCACGCGACGAGATCGGCGGTGTACTCGCGCCAGGTGCGGAAGCGCCGAGACCGTGCCGCCACGGCCAGCGCGGCGACTTCCGCCGGGGAGGCGAGCAGGCGGCCAATGGCCGCGGCGAGGGCGGGGGCGTCGACGGTGTCGAGCGCGAGGCAGCCGCCGCCGCGGGCGGTTTCACCGGTTGCCCCGCGGGCGGAGCACACACACGGTCGGCCATGGGCGAGACTTTCGATCACCGGAAGCCCGAATCCCTCGGCGAAGGAGGGGTACACCGTGAACGAGCACGCGGCATAGGCGCCGGCGAGGGCGCGATCATCCAGCGCGCCCTCGAACTGAATCGGCCGG
>CAZDGC010000113.1:0-19378 GCA_964504885.1 uncultured Opitutus sp. | reverse complement strand
CCGGCCGGCGCGGCGCAGTTCCTCGAGGCGCCGGGCGGCCGCCCGCCCGGGCTCGGGCTGCACGCGGCCCACCAGTCGCAGGTGAAACTGCGCGCCGCCGGCCCACAGCCGTTCGCAGGCCTCGAGCAGCGCGAGGTGGTTCTTGCGGCCCTCGAGGGTGCCGACCGACAGGAGGACGGGTGGGGACGGTGGCGCGGCCGTGGGGGCAACCGCGCTGCGGGCGGCTGCGACGACCTCGACGGGGGGAAGGTCAACACCCAGCGGAATTGCCTCGACCGGCGGCAGCGGTGCGACCTCGAGCCAGGCCCAGTAATCGAGCAGGGCGGATCGCGAACTCTCGGACACGGCGGCGACGCCATCGAACGAAAGCAGTTCCACCAGGTAGGCCGGGAAGCGTGCGACGGTGCCGGCGGGCGTGAATTCCGGATACTGGAGGGCGATGGCGTCGTGAAACACGGCCACGCAGGCTCCGCCGGCCTGCGCGAACAACCCGGGCAGGGCGCGCGCCACCGCCGGCGAGAAGACCTCCGGCACGAGCGCGCCGGAGTTCGCCGGCAGGGCGGGGGGAGGCCGGCCGAGCCAGCGCGCGGTGCGGCCGTGCAGGCGGGCGCGCAGCGGCCAGGTGGCCCGGCGCGGGCCGGAGGAGCCGCCGGGGTCGGCGAGCGCCGCCTGTTCCCATGGGGCCAGCGGGCGCCAGCAGGAGGCGAACGGGTCGTGGGTGAGCGCGTGCGCGTGGGCGCCCAACTGCTCCGCGAGGCGGCGGGCGACGCGCTGGATGCCGGTGCGCGCCCGCGTATGACAGGTGTGCGAGAGGTCGAGCAGCAGCGGCGCGTCCGGGGTGGCGGCGCGGCCGGGACCGGCGGTCGGTAGACGATCTTCCGGGGCGGAGGGCCTCATGGTGGGGCGGGCGGCGGATGAGCCAGTTGCCAGAGGCCGACGTTGCCGGTTTGGGAGACTTTCTGCCAGGCCCCCGGGCAGCGGCGGAAGGCGTCCTCCCGTTCCGATTCGAAGAGCAGGGCGCAAAGCGGGCGGCCCACCCGCCGCGCGAGATCCGCGTAGCGTTGGAATTGCTCGGGCTGGAGTTGATCCCAGCGCAGGACGGGGAAGTCGCTGTAGAACTGGAGCGTGCCGCTGAAGGCGAGGCTCAGCACGAGGGCGCGGGCGGGCAGGCGGACGAGCGCGGCCTCGATGCCATGGGCGTAGGCCTGCTCGTAGCGCGGCACCATCAACACCGCGAGTTCACGGTTCCAGTACCACGAATTTCCCAGCGCCCAGCCACCCAGCACAAGTGCCGCGCCGAGGCGGATCGGCCGGGTCGGCCAGCGGCGCGCCAGGGACTCGACGCCGAGCAGCGCGGCGAGAAGGAGGCACGGCACCACCGGCAGAATGAACCGCAGACACCACCAGACCTCGTGCGAAACCTCGTAGTAAAGGTAGCAGCCGGTGACGGCCGCAAAGGCCAGCAGCAGGGCGACGAACCCTCTTCCACGGACGCCGCCGCGCACACCCACGGCGATCGGCAGCACCAGCACCGCCGCCGGCAGCAGCAGCGCGAGCCAACGCAGGAAATGTCGGGCGGTGGGGGCGCCATAGGCCCACCCGAAGGCGCCGAAGATCTCTCCGTAGCCGGAGGCAAGGGGATGTCCGTAGAGGGAGTGGTTGTAGTAAGCCAGCCAGATCGCCCCGGGCAGTCCGCTGGCGACGAAGGCCGCGAGGCGCCGCCACGCGAAGCCGAGCAGCACGAGAAGCGCCGGAGCGAGCAACAGACTGGTGGGGCGCACCAGCACCGCGAGGGAGAACGCGGCGCCGGCCGCCGCGGCCCAGCCGGGGTGCCGCCGGCTGCGCGCCGCGGCGAGCAGCGCGGCGAGGGTCCACGTCGTCGCCGGGGTGTCGCTCAGAGGCTGGAACGACGTGAAGATGAACACGGGGAACACGCCGAGCAGGAGTGAACCTGTGACCGCCAGCGTGCGCGGCAGGCCCAGTTCCCGGCCGAGCAGATAACACAGCCAGAGTGCGGCGCAGGCCGAGCCGAGGACGACCAGCCAGGGGCCGGCGGTCCAGCCGAACAGCCGCGCGGCGAGCGCGTACTGCAGCGGCAGGCCGGTGGGGTAGGTCGGCGTGAGCATCCCGGGCTGGCGCCGGTCGGCGAAAAATCCCTGGGGCGTGAAGTGGACGGCCTCGGCCCAGGTCGGACGCGGGAACTCGGACGGCACGCGCAGCTCGGTCATGAGCCGGCCCTCGGCGAAGAGCCGGGCGCTGTTGAGGTAGCCGGAGGAATCGGAGCCGCCGGCGACTATCACGGTAAGGCGCGCGAGCCACCCCAGGTAGAGCCCCAGGGCGGCGATTCCGATCCACCAGCCCCAGCGCGGCGCGATCGCGGCGGTGGAAGGGGGATTCGGATTTGACATGAGGCGATCGCGTTCTGTGATGCGACAAACTGTCCGTGAGAAACTTGGATGACAAGCGCCCGCATGGCCTGCGTCGTTCCGCGAGCCGGCGCGGCGCGCCGCGGAGCGCATGAGCGGGCCGGCATCCACGCCGCGGGGTGGGCGGCTGCTGCGGGTGCTGCGGTTCCGCCCCGCCCTGGCCGGCTGGCTGGCGGTGGTGCTGTTCCTTTCCGGAGTGGCGCAGTACCACCAGCGGGAGACGGGGTTTTCGAGCCTGCTGTCGATCGGCGACGTGCTGGATCCGTCCAAGGTGTCGGCCCTGCGCGCGGTGCCGCACTATGTATATGAGGACTCGGCGGGGTACGACGGGGCCTATTACGTGCAGCTTGCGCTGCACCCGACGCTCGACAATCCGGAGCTCACCCGGGCAATCGACAACCTGCCGTACCGGGCCAAGCGGATCCTGATGAGTTGGGTCTCGTGGGCCTTGGGCGCGGGGCGCCCGGCGTGGATTGTGCAGGCTTACGCGTTGCTCAATGTGCTCTGCTGGCTGGCGCTGGCGTGGGTGCTGCTCCGGTGGTTTCCGCTGCACGACTGGGAGAACTTCCTTCGCTGGGCGGCCGTTCTTTTTTCCCACGGCGTGTGCATGAGTGTGCGGCACTCGCTGGTCGACGGCCCGAGCCTCCTGCTGGTGGCGCTGGCGATGCGGTGGTGCGAAAGCGGGCGCCGGGTCGCGGGGGGCGTCGGGCTGGCGCTGGCGGGACTGGCCAAGGAGACCAGCCTGCTGGCGGCGGCCGGGTTGACCTTTGACTGGCGTGCGCCGCGCACCTGGGGACCGGTGGCGCTGCGGGTTGCGCTGGTTGCGCTGCCGCTGCTGGCCTGGATGGCCTACGTGCGCCTGCGTTTCGGCCCGGCGGAGGATCCCGGCCTGGGCAACTTCACGCTGCCCTTCGCCGGCTGGGTGGAAAAGGTCCGCTTCACGCTGGCCGACGTCGCCGGCCCGGACGCCACGGGATTGTCCTGGGCGACGCTGGCCGCGGTGGTGGCTCTGGCGGTGCAGTGGGTCTTCGTCGCGGTGCGGTGGCGGCCGGACGATCGCTGGTGGCGGATTGGCGCGATGTTTGCCCTCATGATGATCTTCCTCTCGACCCCGGTGTGGGAGGGCTACCCGGGAGCCGCGACGCGCGTGCTGCTGCCACTGACGCTCGCCTTCAATGTGCTCGTGCCGCGCGGCCGCCGCTGGCTGCCGGTCCTGCTGGCAGGCAACCTCACCGTGGCGGCCTCGGTGTTCGAATACGCGCCGCCCTGCGAGTTCTACACGGTCGAGGGGGATTCCGCGGTGCGATCCGCGGTGCGCGTGGTGCCGGGCCGCGGCTGGCACGGGCCGGAGGAGCACCACGGCAGCCAATGGCGCTGGGCGGCCGGCGACGCGGAACTGCGGCTGGTGAACGAGTCCGGGGGCGCGCTGCGCGCGACGATCTCCGGCCAGGCGGGATCGGTCGAAGGGGAGCGCGGACTGCGGATTGCGATCGGGGAGCGTCTGCTCTGGGGCGGGCGCCTGCCGCCGAAAGGGACGACGCCGCTGCGGTTCGGCTTCACGCTGCCGGTCGGCGGGACGACGTTGCGGTTTTCGAGCGATCGCCCGGCGCAGCGGATCGGCACGGACCCGCGCGATTTGTCCTTCCAGGTTTTCAACCTGGAAATCCACGTGCAGCCGTAGGGCGGCAATCTGACGCCTGCGGGCGAATCACACCTGCACTTCTGCGATCGGGTGTGCACGATCGATCCACCGCGCGCCGATTCGCGGTGCTTTCGTATCCGTTTTCCTACGATCCACGCGGCGGCCTGCGATCGGGTGGGAGATTTCCGGGCTGGCGACGGGAATCTTCAGAACCGCCCGCGGACGCCGATGGTCCAGGCGGCGCCGTAGCGGTTCACGGCGCGCATCCGGCCGGGTTCGTTGGAAAACGTCGCAATTGGGGAGTTGAGGATGTTGCGCCCGGAGAGCGTGACCTCGTAGGTGCGGTTGATTTTGTAGCCGCCGCTGAAGTCGAACATGATCCGCTCGTACTGCCAGATTTCCTCGGTGGCGTTGGACGAGTTGAGGCGCGCGCCGTTCCAGGTGCTGCGGAGCTGGGCGTTGAACTTGTGGTTGCTGTAGCGGATGCCGCCGTTGGCTGATTTCGGCACGTGGCTGTTCTGGCGGACTCCGAGCTTGGTCCGCGTCATGGAGCCGAAGACACTGAAGCCGCGGAAGGCGCGCGGCAGGAAGACGAGCTGCTGGCTGTATTCGATCTCGGCGCCGTCGATGCGGTTGGTGCCGGGGGCGGTCGAGGGGCGGAGGAAGGTGTAGCCGAAGTATTCAGGGTCGTCGCCGTAGCCGGCCTCCGCGGCGGTGACCTCCTGATTGCCGACGCCCATGTTTTTCACGAAGAGGCGGAAGCCGGTCACGCTGAGGGTGCCGGCCGGCTCCAGGTAGTACTGGACGCTGGCGAAGAATTTATCGGAGGACTCGGGCAGGAGGTCGGGATTGGGCACGCGGACGATCTGATTGGTGTCGTCGATGCTGATCACCCCCGCGACATTGCCGTAATTCGGGCGGCCGATCGACTCGCTGTAGGCGAGCTGGAGGTGGAGGGCGCGGGTGAAAGCCCACTTGGCGCCGCCACTGAAGAAAGTGTTCTCGTAGCCGCCGTACTTGTTTGCGCGCTCGCCGTTCCGGTACTGGGCGTTGAGGAAGGGAATGGTGTTGGGGACGAGGCCCTGGCGCTGCAGGACGGCGTTGGGCACCAGGTCATAGGTGCGGCCAATGGTGCGGGTGCGCTCGTGCCGCAGGCCGGCGTTGAGCCGCAGCGCCTGCCAGCGGGTGTTGGCCTCGACGTAGGCGGCGTCGATCTGCTCCTTCACCGCCCGCGAGCTGAAGTACTCGTTGATGTGGTTGTTGACCGCGTTGGCGGTGAAATGGGTGGGGTTGGCGTTCAGTTCCCGAGCCAGCACGTAGGGGTCGGGCAGCGGGATGCCCAGCAGCGGCACATTGCCGCCCACCTTCGGGTTGTGCGGAAAATCCGAATACGTGGGGAAGATCGTGGTCGGGGCGGTCATCGATCCGGCCGCGCCCACGTAGGTCCACTGCAGGTTGCCGTTCTTCTCCAGGTCGTAGACCGAGAGCTTGGTCTTCAGGCCGGTGCCGAGCTGCACCGGGAGGCCCAGCACGTTCACGGTCTTCTTCGCGTCGAGGTAACCCGTCCAGAGCTGGTGCCGGGCCGAGTTCGGATTGGCCGAGGCGTTGTTGGTGAAGGCGTCGGTGCGGTTGTAGCTGAGCGGGTCGGTCCACGGCAGGCCGGAGAGCTGGGTGAAGCTCCAGTCGCCGTCGGTGGTGCTGGAGCGCACGCCGCGCCAGCTCATGCGCGTCAGACGGGTGGTCGCCGCCTGAAAGTAGCCCTGCGTCAACTGCTCGTAGGCGGTGCGGCTGCGCGAGTAGCCGCCGCCGAGGGTGAGCTGCAGGTCGCCCCGCTTGTACTCCAGCTTGGGCACGTAGCTGACGGTGGTGTTGAGCTTGTTGCGGCGGCTGGTGGTCAGGTTGAGGCGGGTGTTGGCGTTGGCCGTGGCCAGCGCGGTCATGTCGGTGAGCGTCGAGCCGGGCGCCACCTGGGCCTGGTTGACGAGGAACTGGATCTGCCGGTTGTTGGTGCCGTCGTCGAAGTGCGAGCCGGAGGTGCGCAGGGAGACGGACAGGTGCGGGCTGATCTTGTAGTCGGTGGTGAGGTTGAAGGAGGCGCGGGAGGAGAGTTTGGGCGCGTCGCGGAAGGCGATCTGGGTGATGACGGGACCGCGGGCGGCGTTGGAATAGTTGAAGGTGTGGGTGACGCCGGCCTGTTCGGTGGCGACGGTGTTGGCGCCGAGGGTAAGCTGCACGCCGAAGCGGCCCTTGAAGGCGTCGGCGTAGGTGAAGACGAAGCCGGGGCGAATCTTGTAGTCGCTGCCTTCATACGGACCGCGGGTCTTCTGCAGGTCCAGGGTGTACTGGTTGCCGGTGAAAGTGACCTGCGCGGTGATGTCGCGGCCCTTGCGGTCGAACGCGCTGCGGCTGCGCAGGTTGATGCGGCCGGCGGGGGTGTCGGCGTCCATGCTCGCCGTGCTGGTTTTGCTAATCTCGATCGACTCGATGCCGTTGATCGAGGCCTGCTCGAACTCGAACTGGCGCGAACTGCCGCCGAAGCTGGCGGAGGGGGCGCTGGCGAGGCCGACGCCGTCGAAGCTCACGCCGGCGTAGCGGGGATCCAGACCGCCGATGCGGGCGGTGCGGGCGTCGGAGTCGACGTAATCCATCACGACGCCGGGCAGGTATTTGATGAATTCGCCGACGGTGCCGCCGGTGATGTCGCCGAAGTTGTCGGAGGCGACCACGCTCTTCACGTTGACCGAGGCGCGCTGTTCCATGATGGCCTTGGCGTTGCCCTCGCGTTCGGTGGAGACGACGAACTGGTCGAGGAGCACGGCGGCCTCCTTTGAGACGTCGCGCACGCCGGGCCGAAAGACGGCGCCCTTGAGCTCGAAGTCGCGGGTGGCGATCGCGCCGGCGGCGACGGCGAGCTGGGCCGAGGCGGGCTCGTAGCCGGTGTAGGTGACGGAGAGGGTGACCGGGCCGGCCGGCACGCCGGTGAGCTGGTACGTGCCGTCGTCGAGCGAGTAGGTGACGAGGTTGGAGCCGGCGATGGCGACCTCGGCGTTGCGCACGTATTCGCCGGTGGCGGGGTTGAAGATGCGGCCCTGGATGATGCCGGTGCCGGATTGGGCGGCGGCGGGGGCGAGGAGGAGGGCCAGGACGGTGAGCGCTGTCAGGAGGGCGCGAAACGCCGCGAGGGGACGGGCAAGGCACAGGCCGGGGCGGGTGGGGTGCATGGTGGTTTTTTGTGGCGAACGCGCGGTGCAAACAAGGGCGAAGTGCGGTCACGCGCCGGGAAAATGCCACCTCGGACGGCTGGGTGATTTCCGTTGGCAGCGCCGGGACGGGAATCAACGGTCCGGTGATGCCCCTGTACGCCCGACTCCTTCTTGGTTTCATCCTCCTGAGCGGGGCCGCGCACGCCGCGGTGCCGCTCGATTACTACCTGCCCGCCGGCACCGCCTACGATGCGAAGATCCCGACTCCCGCGCAGTACTTCGGGTATCAGGTCGGCGAGTGGCACCTCACGAGCGAACAGGTGGCCGGTTACCTGCGGGCGGTGGCGCAGGCGGCGCCCGAGCGGGTGAAGTTCGAGCTCGCGGGGCGCTCGCACGAGCAGAAGCCGCTGGTCTTCCTTGTCATCACCGCCCCGGAAAACCACCGCCACCTGGAGCGGATCCGCGCGGACCACCTGGCACTGCTCGACCCGTCGGTGGCGGCGCCGGCCTCGCTCGAGGCGCGGCCGGTGATCGTCAACCTCGGCTATTCCGTGCATGGCAACGAACCCAGTGCGGTAAACGCCGTCCCGCTGGTGGTCTATCACCTCGCGGCGGCGCAGGACGGGGCCACGGTGGAGCAACTCCGCCGCGCCGTGATCCTGGTGGAGCCGTTGCGCAACCCCGACGGGTCCGATCGCGCGGCGAGCTGGTTCAACCAGCATCGCTCGCTTGCGGCGCCGTCGGCCGATCCCGCGGATCGCGAGCACCTCGAGGCCTGGCCGCGGGGGCGCTTCAACCACTACTGGTTTGACCCGAATCGCGACTGGCTGCCCCTGGTGCATCCCGAAGCGCGCGTCCAAATCGCGCACTTCCACCACTGGCGTCCGCATGTGCTCACGGACCACCACGAGATGGGCACGAACAACACGTTCTTCTTCCAGCCCGGGGTGCCGACCAGGAACAACCCCAGCACGGCGCCGCAGGTGATTGAGCTCACCCGGAAGCTGGCCGCCTACCACCAGCGTGCGCTGGATGCCCGGGGCTCGCTCTATTTCAACGAGGAGGGCTACGATGATTTCTTCCCGGGCAAGGGCTCCACGTATCCGGATCTTCATGGCACGGTGGGCATCCTCTTCGAGCAGGCCAGCGTGCGCGGGCACGCGCAGGAGTCGGACCAGGGCGGGCTTACCTTTCCCTTCGCCATCCGCAACCAGGTGCTGGTGTCGTTCAGCACGATCGCGGGGGCGGTGGCGCTGCGCCGCGAGTTCCTCGCGCATCAGCAGGAGCACGCCCGGAACACCCGCGAGGCGGCCGCGCGGAGCCAGGTCAAGGCCTACGTGTTCGGCGACGACGCCGATCCGGCCCGCGCCTGGGCCTTCCTCGATCTGCTGGCCCGGCATCGCATCGAGGTGCGTCCGTTGGCCGCTCCGGTGGCCGCGGCGGGGCACGAGTTCCGGGCGGGCTCCGCCTGGGTCGTGCCGGTGGAGCAGGCGCAGTACCGGCTCGTCACGGAAATTTTCTTTCGGCGGACGCGTTTTGAGGACAGCGTGTTCTATGACGTGTCCGCCTGGAACCTGCCGCTGGCGTTCAACCTGCCGTTCGCTGAACTGGGCCAGGTTCCGGCCACCGGGGCGCCACTGGTCGGCGCGCCGGCCTTTCCCGCGGGGCGGCTGGTCGGCGGGCATGGCGACTTTGCCTATGTTTTCGGGTGGAACGGCTACTTCGCCCCGCGGGCGCTGCATCGGTTGCAGCAAGCCGGCATCGCCGTCCGGGGTCTGACCGGTGCGCCCATCGAGGTGGAAGCGGCCGACGGCACCCGCGCCACCCTCGCACCCGGCGTGGTGCTCGTGCCGGTGGGCAGCCAGCTCGCGAAACGCGCCGCGATTCGCGCGGTGATTGACACGATCGTGAAGCAGGATGCCCTCACGGTGTACGGCTGCGCCACGGGTCTCACGCCGCGCGGCGTGGATTTTGGCAGCGCCTCGTTCGTGTCGCTGACGCCGCCGCGGGTGGCGCTGGTGGTGGGGACGGGTGTGACGGCGACGGCGATCGGCGCAGCCTGGCATGCGCTCGACCAGCGCGTCGGCTTGACCCCGACCTTGCTCGATGTCGCCCAATTGGCCTCGGCCGACTGGGGTCGCTACCACGTCATCGTGCTGGCCGATGGAACCTATGACGACACGGTCAACGACGCCACGCTGACCGCCCTCAAGCGCTGGGTGCGGGACGGCGGCACGCTCGTGGCGATGGGGCGGGCGACGCAGTGGGTCGCCCGCAAGGAAATCGCAGCGCTGGAGTTTGTCGCGTCGCCCGCGGCCGGCGCCAGCGCCACCGGCGGCGAGGGGCCGGCCCGGGACGCGGCGGGGCGGCTGCCCTACGGTTCGGCGGCGGAGCAGGAGGCGTTAAAGCGGATCGCGGGCGCCTTTTTCGCGGCCTCGGTGGACGCGACGCATCCCCTCGGCTTCGGATTCAACGGCGACCGGCTGACACTTTGCCGGGCCAACACGGTTGTGCTCAAGCCGGCCCGGTCGCCCTACTACACGCCGGTGGTTTACACGGCGCAGCCGCTGTTGTCGGGCTTTGCGAGCGAGGACAACCAGCGGCGCGTCGCCGGCATGGCGGCAGTGGTGGCGCTGCCGGTCGGACGGGGGGCGGTGGTGGCCATGACCGACGACCCGAACTACCGCGGCTTCTGGTACGGCGGCAACCGGCTCTTCTTCAACGCGGTGTTTTTCGGCCGCGCGATCACCGCGGTGCGCGAGCCGGCGGAGTGAGCCGCGCCGGACGCGGTGAGCGGGCTCCCCGTCCGCCCCGGCGCGCCGGCTTCATCTCACACCCGGAAGATCGCGCCGAGTTTCTTGCCGAGGATGAGACTGAGGCCGGCGATGGTGACGCCGAGGAAGACCATTGCCCACACCCCGAGGGCGCTGGCGATGAACTTGCCGTCGCCGAGCAGTTGGAAGAGTTCCATGATCGCCTTGGTGATCGGGTAATAGGCCTGTTTTTGCGCGAGGATGAGCGAATCGCTCACCTCCAGCATGGCGAACGCGAAGGCGAGCAGGCCGCCCGCGATCAGGTTGGCGGTGATCAGAGGCAGGGTGATCTTGATGACCGCCTTGAGCGGAGGGGAACCGAGGTTTTGCGCGGCCTCCTCCAGGGTCTCGCTCGTCTGCTGGAAGCCGGCCGCCGCCGAGCGCACCACGTAGGGCAGCCGGCGCACCGAGTAGGCGATGATGAGCAGGATGGTCGGGTCGCGCGTGGGGTTGAGGAAGGAGAAGAACTTGCCGTCCTGCGCCATCGCCAGGTAGCCGAAGGCCAGCACGAGCCCGGGCACGGCGAGCGGCAGCATGGCGAGGAAGTCGAGGATTTGGCGGCCGGCGACCTTGCTGCGTACGACCACGTAGGCGATGGCCACGCCGAGCACGAGGTCGACCAGGGTGGAGATGCTGGCGAAACGCAGGCTGTTGGCGATGGCGGGCACGGTGAGGTCGTGGCCGAGCGCGAGTTCGAAGTTTTCCAGGGTATAAGAGTGCGGCAGCACCGTGCCGTACCAGTCGCGCGAGCAGGCCACGAGGACCACCCCGAGATGCGGCAGGATCGCCAGAAACGTCACGCCGGCGAACAGCGCGGTGCACAGCCAGGCGCGCAGCGGCGGCAGCGCGCGGGCTCCGCCGGCCGAGGTGGCCTTGGCCATCATCGCGTGGCTGGTGCGGCCGAAGATCGTCTTGCTCAGCGCGTAGATCGCCACCGAGCAGGCCAGCATCACCGCCACCAGCGCGAAGGGGAACGGGTTCGAGCCGATGTCCTTCAGGCCGTAATAAATCTGGACGCTCGTCACCCGATCGTAGTCGAAGATCAGCGGCGTGCCGAGTTCGGTGAACGCCCAGATGAACACGATGGTCCCGCCGGCGAAGAGTCCGGGCCGGATCAGCGGCAGCGTGATCTTCACGAACCGCCGCAGCCCGGTGCAGCCGAGGTTCTCCGCCGCCTCCTCCATCGCCGGATCGATGTTGGCCAGCGCCGCGACCGCATTGAGGTAGATGATCGGGTAGAGGGACAGCGCCTCGACGATCGCGATGCCCCAGAACTGATTTTGGGCGAACCAGTCGATCGTCGCCCCCGGCGCGAGCAGGCCGAGGTGTTGCAACAGGGCGTTGAGCGCGCCGTACTGCCCGAAGATCTGCTTGATGCCGATCGCGCCGACAAACGGCGGCAGGATCATCGGGATCAACACCAGCGAGCCGAGCAGAGCCTTGCCGGAAAAGAGAAAGCGATCGCTCACCACGGCGAGCGGGAGCGCGACGAGAATCGCGAGCAGGGTGGCGGCGCACGCGAGCAGGAACGAATTGCGCAGCCCGGTGAGGTAGGTCGGGTCGGCGAGCAGCGCCGTGAGGTAGGCAAAGGTCAGGCGGCCGTCGGCGTCGACAAAGCCGCCGCGCAGGATCTGCAGCACGGGCCAGATGAAGAACGCGGCGAAAAACAACGCCGTGACGACAAAAACGAAGCGCGCGAATCCCTGCGACATCGGGCGGGAGAGTGGGAGGACGGCGCAGGCCGCGGCAAGGGGGAAGTGTCCGGGGCGCGCAGCGTGGCCGGCCAACGTGGACGAGGCATCCTGCCTCGTCGGCCACCCGGCGGGACGTCCCGTCCACGGGGAGTATGACCCTGTGGTGCCGCTCGCCACCGCGCCCGCCGATTTTCGGCTCGCGGGCGGCCGCGCCCGCCGCGAACACTGCGCGCCCGATGCCGCCCCGTGTTCGCCTTCGCACCTTCCCCACCGCCGCCGCCGCGCTGCTCCTCGGCGCTGTGTTCACCGCCGCGCCCGCCTCCGCGCAGGTCACGGAACTGCCCCAGACGGTCGCGCCCGGGCGCGTGCTGGTGCGGGTTGACGGCCTGCGCCTCTCCCTCGACCGCCGCGACGGCGCCGGCAACACCTACGACGCCCTCGGCGTCGCCTCGACGACGCTGCGTGCGGGCCTGACTGCGACGGTCGACCTCCAGGTGGGCCTCGATTTCTTCATCCGCGAGTCGATCGAGACGCGCGGCGCCCGCGATTCCGACTCGGGGATCGGGGACGTGTCGCTGCGCACGAAATGGACCTTTTGGAAGGACGAGAAGGCCGGGGCGGCGGCCGCGGTGATGCCGTATGTGCGCCTGCCGACCGGCAGCGGCGGCGTGGGCACGGACGCCGTGGAAGGCGGTGTCATCGTGCCGTGGGCTTTCGATGCCGGCGCGGGTTTCACCGCCGGTGCGATGGCGCAGTGGGACGTGCTGCGCAACGACGCGGCGGACGGCTACGACAGCCGCTGGTTTGTCAGCGGTTTTGCGCGGCGCGACCTGACGAAATCGTTGGCGGTTTATGGCGAGGCGACGGCGGAGGTGTCGTCGGCGGGCTTTTCCACCTCGGCCGCGACGGTCGGCGTCGGGGTGCTGTGGCGCTACGCGCGCCACCTGGTGTTTGACTATGAATTGCAGCGCGGACTCGGTCGGCGCGCCGCCGTCTGGACCCACACCTGGCGGGTGAACTGGGAGTGGTAGGGAGCGGACCGGGGGGCTCACCCGAATGCCGTCGGGGCGCAGGATCCCGTTGCTGGAGGGCTGCGCTCGGTCGCAGCCGCGCGAACCACCGGCTCGCCGGGAAAGGCTGGCGCGGGCCGAGCCGGCGCGCCCCGCGGTCGCGCGGGGAGCTCACGTCTCGGGCTCGAACCAGGCGTACAGGACGGGCAGCACGACCAGGGTCAGCAGCGTCGAACTGATGATCCCTCCGATCACGACGGTGGCGAGGGGGCGCTGCACCTCGGCGCCGGCTCCGGTGGCGAGTGCCATCGGCACGAAGCCGAAGCTGGCGACCAGCGCGGTCATCAGCACCGGCCGCAGGCGGGTGACGGCGCCTTCGCGCACGGCCGCGAGCAGCGACCGGCCCTCCTCGCGGAGTTGGTTGAAAGTGCTCACCAGCACCAGCCCGTTCAGCACGGCGACGCCGGCGAGCGCGATGAAGCCGACCGCCGCGGTGATGCTGAAGGGCATCTCGCGTAACCACAAAGCGGCGACGCCGCCGGTGACGGCGAGCGGGATGCCGCTGTAGACGAGCAGGGCCTGGCGCGCGGAGCCGAACGCCATGAAGATGAGGATGAAGATCAGCAGCAACGCGGTGGGCACCACCACCGCAAGCCGGGTGCGGGCCTGCTGCAGGTTTTCAAACTGGCCGCCGAATTCGACAAAGTAGCCCTCCGGCAGTGTCACCTCCGCGCGGATGCGGCGCTCCACGGCGCGGACGTAGCCCTCGATGTCGCGGGTCGCCAGGTTCACCATCAGGGCGGCCCGGCGCTGGCCGTTCTCGCGTTGGATGGGCTCCACGGTCTGGAGGGTGCGGAACTCCACCGCTTCGCCAAGCGGGAGCAACCCGTGGTCGCCGACCCGAAGGGGAAGTTGTTTGATCTGGGTGTTGTCAGTGCGCAGCGCCTCGGGCAGGCGCACGACGATGGGGAACCGTCGGTTGCCCTCGATGATCTGGCCGACTTCCTCGCCCGCGAGGGCGGTGGCGACGGCGCGGTTGACCTCGGCGGCCGGCAGGTTGTGGCGGCGCAGCACCTCGGGGCGCGTGGCGATCTGCAACTGGGGCGTGCGGCCTTCGGTTTCGAACTCGACCTCGGCGGTGCCGGGCGTCGCCTCGAGGATTTTCTTCACCTGCGCGGCGAGGGCCTCGAGGCGGTCGTAGTCCTGGCCGAAGATCTTCACCGCGAGCTCCGCCTTGGTGCCCTCGAGCATTTCGTTGAAGCGCATCTCGATCGGCTGGGCGAAAAGGAGATCGTAGTCGGGGTCGATCCGCTTGAGCTCGGCTTCGATCTGCTGGCGCAGCTCGGCCTTGGTGGCGGGGCGGCCGGGCGTGCGCGGCCATTCGGCGATCGGCCGGTAGAAGATGTACACGTCGCTCTCGTTGGGAGGCATCGGGTCGGAGGCGATCTCGCTCGTGCCGATGCGGGTGAAGACGCGGGTGATTTCCGGGAACTTCTCGCGCAGGCGCTGCGCCGCCTCGAGGTCGGTGCGGATCGACTCCTCGACGCTCATGCCGACCGGCTTGTAGAACATCGCGGTGATGGAGCCCTCGTCGAGCTTGGGCACGAATTCCGCCCCCAGCCGGCCGAAGACCCAGAGCGAGGCGGCGAAGAGCCCGAGGCAGCCCGCGACCACGAGCCAGCGGAGTCGCAGGGCGAGATCGAGACTGGGCACGTACAGCCGCTTGATCAGGCGGACCGGCGCGTTGTCCTCCTCGCGAATCGAGCCGCGCAGGAGGATCGAACAGAGCGCCGGCATCAGCGTGAGGGCGAGCACGAGGGCGCCGCCGAGGGCGAGCATCACCGTCAGCGCCATCGGGTGGAACATCTTCCCCTCGATGCCGGTGAGCGCGAGGAGGGGAAGGTAGACGATCGCAATGATGAGCACGCCGAAGAACATCGGCGAACCCACCTGCTTGGCGGCCGCGAGGACGGTGCGGGCGCGTTCCTCGGCGGTCAAGACGCGGCCGAGCTGGTGCTGGCGCTGGCCGAGCTGGCGCACGATGTTTTCGACGATGACAACGGCGCCGTCGATGATCAGCCCGAAGTCCACCGCGCCCAGGCTCATGAGGTTGCCGGAGATGCCGAGGCGGGCCATGCCGATCAGGGCGAAGAAGAACGAGAGCGGAATCGCGGTCGCCACGATCAACGCCGCCCGCCAGTTGCCGAGGAGGAGCAGCAGCACGACCACGACCAGCACCGCGCCTTCGAAGAGGTTGTTCTTCACGGTGGCGATGGTGCGGTCGATCAGTTCCGAACGATCGTACTGGGTTTGCAGTCCCACGCCGGGCGGGAGCTTGCCGCGGATCTCCTCCAGTCGCGCTTTCACCCGCTGGGCGACCTCGCGGCTGTTCTGGCCGGCAAGCATGAGGGCAGTGCCGAGCACGGTCTCGTGGCCGTCAAGCGTGGCGGCGCCGGTGCGGAAACGCGTGCCGGTCTTCACCTCGGCGACGTCGGAGACCAGCAGGGGCGCCGCGCCGGCGGCAAACTTGAGCGGGAGGTTGGCGAGGTCGGTGGCACTGGCGGCCCGGCTCACCGCGCGGATCGTGTACTGCCGGCCGTCGCGATTGATGATGCCGCCGCCGGCATTCTCCACATTTTGCGCGACCAGCGCGGCGAGTTCGCTGAAGGTCATCCCCGCCGCGGCAAGGGCCTCCGGCCGGGCCTCGATCACATACTGCTTCTCGTAGCCGCCGGTGCTGTTGATCTCGGCGATGCCCGGGACGGTGCGCAGCAGCGGCTTGACGAGATATTCGTGGAGCTCGTTGAGCGCGATGAGCTGGTCGACCGCGCCGGCGGGCCGGTGCGGGGTGTCGTCCGCGTAGCCGAGCGTGTAATAAAAGATTTCGCCGAGCCCGGTGCTGATGGGGGCGAGGCGGGGCTCCGCGCCGGGCGGGAGACGATCGACCACGCCCTGCAGGCGCTCGGTCACGAGCTGCCGCGCCCGGTAGACATCAGTGCCGTCCCGGAACTGCAGCGTGATCTGCGAGAGCCCGAACTTCGTCAGCGAACGCATCTCCTCCACCCCGGGAAGTCCGGCCAGCTCGCGCTCGAGCAACTGTGTGACGAGGCTTTCGGATTCCTCGGCCGCCAGGGCCGGCACCGCGGTGTTGACCTGCACCTGCACGCCGGTGATGTCCGGCACGGCATCGATGGGCAGATGGAGGGCCGTCCAGCCGCCGGCGGCGAGCAACACCCCCGCAGCGAGCAGCACGACGTTCCGCTGCCGGAGGGAGAATTCGAGGATGCGATCGATCACGGCGCGAAACGCACGGCTTGAAAGTTGAGGCCGGTCAGGAGCTGCACGCGCAAGCCGGCCGCCAGCGCTTCGCGCTGCGTGTCAAGCAGGGCGTCGACGGCATCGAGGTACGCAGTCTGCAGGCTGACATAGGTCGCGAGCGGCACGGCCCCCATTCGGTAATGGCGATCCGCGTCGGCCGCGGCCGTGCGGAAACGGGCGGCGGAGTCGGGCGTCCACTGGGAAGCCTCGTCGCGCCGGGTGGCGAATTCGCGGGCGGCCTGCGCGATTTCCAGCTCCAGGGCGCGGGCGGCGGCCTGCAGGCCGGCCTCCGCCTGGCGGCGACGGGCTTCGGCGGCCTCGGTTGAGGCGCGGACGCGCGTACCGGCCGGCAGCGGCACGGTGACGCCGATGCCGATCGTGGTGTCGCGACCGTCGGCTGTCTCGCGAGCCAGGTACGGGCTGACGGTGATCGCGGGACGCCCTTCGTGGCGGGCAAGCTGCACGGCAAAACCCTGGCGCTCCACTTCGAGGCGCCGGGCACGGAAGTCGAAATGGTTTTCGCGGGCCGCGGCGATCAGATCGGGCAGCGGCGGAGGGGCGGCAAAGATCGGCGTCGCGCGGGCCACCGTGAGCGGGGTGTCGGGCGGCTGGGCGCGGAGCTGGTTCAACTCCGCCAGCTCGTCCTGGAGCGCGAGGCGGACGCCGGCGGCGCGGCGTTGCAGCACGAGTTCCTGGGCCTCGATGACGCGCGTTTCGAGTTGCGGCGTAATGCCGGCCGGTTCGCGAGCGAGGAAAGTTTCGCGCAAGGCGCGGAAGCGGGCGGCCACCTCCGCCGCGGCGTCGGCCTTTTCCTGGGCGGCGGCCAGCCCGTAGGCGAGGGTGCGGGCGCGCACGGCGAGGGCGGCCTGGAAACGGGCAAACCCCAGTTCGGCGAGGGCAACGTCGCGGTTGGCGATGGCCTGGCGGAGGGCCGGCCGCCCGGGCCACTCGAAAGTCTGCGCGAGGGAAACCGACCAGGCCGTGCCTTCGCCGGCGAGCATGCCCAGCGGATCGTGCACGCGCTGGCGGCCGGCCTGGACGGTGAGTTCCGGCGCCGGCCGGGTCGCCGCACCGCGGGCGTCGGCGCGGGCGGCGTCGATTTCGGCGCGGTAGAACGCGAGCTCGGGATGCGAGGCGACCACGGCGGCGACGAGTTCGTCGATGGGCGCCGCCTCGGGGCGGGGCGGTGCGGCGGCGGCGGGGTTCGTGCCGAGGGTGAGTGCGAGGAGGAAACCAAGAGCGGGCGGCGGAGCGACGCGTCGGGTTGTGGCCATCATGCGATTCGTAACCCGCGCGGGAGATCGTTTCACGCCAAATCTCCCCCCGGAATCGCGCAGGGTCGGTGCACCCGGTTGGCGCGATTTCCCGGTCCGTCCCACAACCTGCACCGGGGACCACACTCAACGCGAATGGGCTTGAGTGGCTCGCTCCGGGAAGGGCGGGAGCGCCGGCCGGGAGATAGACCCTTCGCCAAGCGGTGATGTCCCCCCGGCCTGGAAAGGCACCGGGTCTCAGGCGCGGGGGCGGAGGCTCGGGCCGTCGATCCAGGCGGGCGGAATCAGGATCTGGCGCGGCACCTCGGGGATGCCGTGCTCGTGGTGCATGAGCTGCGTGGCCACGAGGTCGACGGCCGCCGCGGCGACGTGGGCGCGCCGGTGGTGGATGCCCGCAAAGCCGGTCATCCGCTCCGTCCAGTCGTGGACCACCAGGCCGACATCCGCGGGGATGCGCCGGCCGAGCCGTTGCGTGATCCAGTCGGGCACATAAGTGTCGAAGGAGATCACGACATCCGGGCGATGGCGGCGGAACCAGCGGCAGAACACGTCGGCGTCGCGGGCGATTTTGTTGTCCGGAAACAGGAGCAGCGGCACGCGGCGGGACGCGGGGATGCCCTGCTGGTAATGCAGGAGCGCACCCGAATACGTGTGGTCGGCGCGGTCGTCGATCCACTGGGTGATGGCGATGCCGATGCGACAGTAGCCGCGGGCCTCGAGTTCGCGGGCGGCGTGGAGGATGCCCTGCGTCATGTTGGTGCTGGCGCGGTGCAGGGCGGGCGCGGGCAGCCCGTAGCCGAAGGTGGCCGCAGCGAAGGGCGAGTAGTCGAGCTGCGTGCCGATGATGCGGGAGGACTGTGGCGAAACGATGATGCCCTCGATGCCCCGGGCCTGCAGAATGCCGCCGAGACGTGCGGGGGTCAGGCCGTTGCGCCCGAGGAAGAACTCCTCGGCCAGGTAGCCGTGCTGCGCGGCGCGGACGCGGATGTCGGCGATGGACACGTACTGGTAGGCGCGGTCGTGGAGCTCATCATCGGGGATGTCGTCACGGATGACGCCGAGCGTGGCGCGCACGCGCCGGACCTTGGCGCCACGGACCATTTCCATCAGCCGGGCCACCTGGGGATTCGGCTGGTAGCCGACTTGGCGGGCGGCGCGCAGCACGCGGGCGCGGGTGGCGGCGGAGACCTGGGGCGAGTTGCGCAGGACCCGCGAGACCGTCATCGCCGACACCCGCGCGGCGGCGGCGACGGCGGCGAGACTGGCCGGGCCGGAGTCAGTCGGCATGGGCGGAGACGAATCCGTGCGGCGAGTACGAATCGGCCGGCCTTTCAGGGCACTCGCGCCGAATGCCAGGCGGCCATCTGCCAGCGGCCGGCGCGCTGGATGTAGACGATCGTGAAGCGCAGCGTGAGCCGCATCTCCTGACCCTCGAACCGGGAGCGCACGTTGGTGCGGCCGGTGAGGATCGCCGCCTCGCCGTAGACGCGGACGCGCTGGTCCGAGTGATCGAGGGCCTGGTACTTGAGTCGCCCGGAGCGCAGGGAGGCGAGAAACTGCGCCTTGGAGTCGACGGAGGCGTTGGAGTGGGTGTACGTGAGTTCGTCGGCGAGCAGGCGCTCAAGGGCGGCGAAGTCGTCCTGGATCAGGGCGGTCACGCGGGCCTGCTCGGCGGCGAGCACGGCGGATTCGGCGGCCGTCGGAGCGGCCGCGAGTGGCGCCGCGGCGAGGAGGAGGAGGGGGAGGAGTCGGAGGAAGGCAGGCATGGGGGGAGAGAGAGTCGGAGGCTGGTCTAAAGGCCGGCGCGGAAGTTGCCGACCATTTCGGTGGTGGTGAGGTGGCGCCCGTAAAATCGCACGCGATGCACCTGGCCGGCCAGGCCGGCGGGCGCGACGCGCAGGGGGCCACCGTTGATGTCGCCGACCTCCCTGCCGGTCGGCTTGAGGCCGACGTCGCCATAGCGCGTGTAGCCGAACTGGGCGTGGTCGCCGCCGTCGC
>CAZDGC010000112.1:0-22299 GCA_964504885.1 uncultured Opitutus sp. | reverse complement strand
CGACATCGTCGGGACGGGGGGGGATCACTCGGGGGGATTCAACATTTCGAGTCTGGTGGTATTGGTGTTGGCGTGCGCGGGTGTGCCGGTGATGAAGCATGGGAATCGCGGCATCACCTCCAAATGCGGCAGTGCCGACCTGCTGGCCGGGCTGGGTGTAGACCTGGAGGCATCGCCGGAAAAGGTGCGGCGGGCGCTGCCCCAGCTTGGGTTCGTTTTCTTTTTTGCGCCGGCGTATCATCCGGCGTTCAAACACATCGCGCCGGTGCGCAAGGCGCTGGCGGCGCGCGGGCAACGCACGGTTTTCAACCTCCTCGGCCCCTTGATCAATCCCGGGCGGCCGGCGCATGTGCTGTTGGGGGCCTTTTCGCCGGTCGTGGTTCCGACGCTTGCCGGGGCGCTGGAGGTGCTGGGAGCCCGCGCCGGTCTGGCCGTGCACGGCGTGATCGAGGATGGACGGGGAATCGACGAACTGACGACGGCGACGGTGAACCACGTGTGCGGCTTCGGGGCGCGGCGGGGGTTGCGGGCTGAATGGATCGCCGGCGACTTCGGGCTGGAACGGGCTCCGTTCTCGGATCTGGCGGGCGGAGATGTCGCCGCCAATCTCGCCCGCGTCGACGAGGTACTGGCCGGCCGTGGACCGCGCGGGCTCGTGGATACGGTGGTGTTCAACGCCGCGGTGGCGCTGTGGATTGTGGGCCGCGTGGCGACGGTGCAGGAGGGCCTGGCGCCGGCGCGCGACCTCCTGCTGGGCGGTGCGGTGAAGGCGAAGATCGCCGCCACCCGGGAATTTTTCCGCGCATGAGCCGGCGCTATTTTGGCACTGATGGGGTGCGTGGCGCCTATGGCGGGCCCGTGATCAACGAGGAATTCGCGGCGCGCCTCGGCTTCGCCGTGGCCGTCTGGGACCGGCAGGTGGCCGCCGGCGGCGCGGGCGCGGCTCCACCGGCGGCGAAGGGTGGCGACGGGCGCGTATTGGTTGGGCGCGACACCCGCGCCTCCGGGGTTGCGCTGGAGGCGGCGTTCGCGCGCGGGCTGCGGGCTGCGGGTGCGGAGCCGGTTTCCCTTGGGGTCGTGCCGACGCCGGCGGTGGCACGCGCGGTCCGGAATGCGGGGGCCACGCTCGGCGCGGTGATTACCGCCTCGCACAATCCCGCTTCGGACAACGGGATCAAACTGTTCGGTCGCGGTGGCCTCAAATTCACCGACAACGAGGAACTCGCGATCGAGGCCTGTCTTGGGGAGGCGGTGCCGGAGTCCAACGGTGTCGTGGGACGCTTTGCCGACCCGATTCCAGACTACCTGGCCAGTGCGGAGACCCTGCTGCCGCCGCGGGCCCTGGCGGGCTGGAGGCTGGTCGTCGACACCGCCAACGGGGCAACCTGGGCGACCACGCCGGTGCTGCTGCGACGTCTCGGTGCGGAGGTGGTGGGGCTCGGCGATGCGCCCGACGGATACAACATCAACGCCGGCGTCGGCAGCGAGCACCCGGAACTGCTCGCCGCGCGCGTACTCGGCGAGGGGGCGCGCGGCGGCGTGGCGCACGACGGTGACGGTGACCGCTGTGTGCTCTGCGACGAACTCGGTCGGATGCTCGACGGCGACGAAATTCTCACCCTGCTCGCCGTCCACGCCCTCGCGCACGGCCGGCTGGCGGAACGCACCCTGGTCGTCACTCAGCAGAGCAACCTTGGGGTCGACGCCGCGGTCGCGGCCGCCGGCGGTCGGGTGCTGCGCACGCCGATCGGCGACCGCTATGTGGTCCAGCGGCTGCGCGAGACCGGGGCGACCCTCGGCGGCGAGTCGTCGGGCCATATCGTGTGCGCGGATCTCTCGCCCACGGGGGACGGCCTGATCGCGGCGCTGCGGGTGTTCGGCGTCATGCTCGAGACCGGGAGGCCGTTGTCGGAATTGCGCCGGGTGCTGCGCCGGTTTCCGCAGCGAACCGCGGCGCTGCTCGTAACCGCCAAGCCTCCGCTGGCGACGCTCGCCCGCGTGACCGCGGCCGTGGCGGCGGTTGAGTCGGAGCTGGGGGATCGCGGGCGGGTGTTGGTGCGTTACTCCGGCACCGAGCCGCGGCTGCGCCTGCTGGTCGAGGGGCCGGAGGAGGCGACGGTGGCGGCCGGGCTGGAGCGTATCCGCGTTGCGGTGGCGGCTGAAGGCCTCGTGGCGCCGGAGGCGGAGCGGCCGGCGGGCGCGATTGGATGAAACGGTTTGCGCGATTGCGGCGTCATCGTCACCTGTTCGTCACATGTCTGTCGACCGGCTCCAGACACAGCGTTTCGAGGTCAAGTACCTGATCTCCGAATCCACCGCCCAGTCGGTGCGGGACTACGTGCGCAGTTACCTGAAGCCGGACGATTTTGCGGCGAACCTGCCGAACTTTTCCTACCCGGTGCATTCGCTGTACCTCGACTCGCCGGATCTGGCGACCTACCAGGCGGTGCGTTTCGACCACAAGAATCGCTTCAAGCTGCGCATCCGCTACTATCAGGACGACAGCGAAGTGGTCTATTTCGAAATCAAGCGGCGGACCACCGACACGATCTCGAAACAGCGCGCCAAGGTGCGTCGGGAGTCGGTGGATGCGCTGCTCGACGGCCGCCTGCCGGGTGACGCGGATCTGCAGGTGCCGGAGTCCAAGCAGCGCGTCGCTCTGGAGGAATTCTGCCGGCTGGTGCGCGCGCTGGACGCGCGGCCGAAATCGCATGTGGCCTACCTGCGCGAGGCGTGGATGAGCCCGGTCGGCAATTCGATTCGCATCACCTTCGATCGCGACGTGCGGTGCGAGCCGAAGCTCCGACCGGAGCTGACGACGCGGTTTCGCAGCCCGGTGGTGCCATTCGGACACCAGGTGGTGCTGGAGATGAAGTTCACCGATCGCCTGCCGGAGTGGTGCCGCGACCTGGCGCGGGCGTTCAGTCTCAGCCGGCGTGGCGCACCCAAGTATGCGGCGGGCGTCACGTTGATCGGCGAGGGGCGCCTGGCCCAGCAGGAGGTGACGTTCACCCCGCCTGGGCGCCGGGACCGTTCCGCCATTCAGCCGGACCGAGTCTGACGTTGACCGGCGCGAAGCGGGGGGTTCGTGTTAATTCCTATGCCCGAAGTTTCCGTCACCTCGCTCGATCCCCGACATCAGAAGCTGGTTGAAAACGCGCGCGTCGCGCTTGAACGGGGCAACCTCGACTACGTGCTGGAAGTGACGGCGCAGGTGCTGAAGATGCAGCCCGGTTGTCTGCCGGTGAGAAAACTGCAGCGCGTGGCGCAACTGCGGGCGGCGCGGGGCCGGTCGGGCGGGTTCATGGGGCGGGCGCTGAGCGGGCTGTCGACGGCGCCATTCCGGTTCGGGGGCAAGAAGGAGCCGTCCAAGTTGCTCGAGACCGCCGAGGGGATGCTGGCCAAGGACCCCGCCAGCGTGCCGGCGCTCAAGATGCTGGCGGAGGCGGCGACCGGGCTGGGCCTGCCTGAAACGGCGGCGTTCGCCCTCGACGCGGTCCGCGAAATCGAGCCCACCAATCGCGCCAACCTTCTTGCGCTCGGCGAGGCCTGGCTGGCCGCCGGCAAACCCAACGAGGCGCTGCAGGTCGCCGATGAAGTCCTCCGGGACAAGCCGACCGACGCCGAGGCGCAAAACCTCATGCGCAAGGCCTCCGTTGCCCAGACGGTCGTGAAGCACAAGTGGGATGACCAGGCGACGTATCGCGACAAGTTGCGCGATGAGAAGGAGGCCGTATCGCTTGAACAGGCGGCGAAGGTCGTGACGGCCGACGTGATGACGAGCCGCCTGCTGGAAGAGGCGCTGGCGCGCGTGGCGAAAGAACCCGGCAATCTCAACCACTATCGCAGCGTGTCCCAGGCCTACCGGCAACTGGGCAACCTCGAGGAGGCCCTCAGTTGGGTGCGCAAGGCGCGCGAGCAGCCCGCGGGCAAGACCGACGCCGCGCTCGAGAAGCAGGAGTCCGAGCTCGCCACCGCGTTGATCGAGAAGAAGGCCCAGGAGGCCGAGGCGGCGCTGGCCGCCGCGCCCGACGACGCCGCGGCCCGGACCCGGCTGGAGGCGGCGAAACAGGAACTCGCGGATTTCCGCCTCACCGAAGCGCGGCGTTATGTGGAACGCTACCCGAACGACTACCCCGCGCGCCACCACTTGGGCACCCTCCTGCTCGAGTTCGGGCAGACCGACGCCGCGATTGCGCAGTTTCAACAGGCGCAGAAGGGGCCGCAGGTGCGCGTGGCTTCGCTCGTGGGGCTGGGCCGCTGCTTCAAGGCCAAGCGGCTCTTTGACCTCGCGGTCGCCCAGCTCACCACGGCGAAGAACGAAATTGCCGCGATGGACGACACCAAGAAGGACATCGTCTACGAACTCGGCACCTGCTTCGAAATGATGGGCAAGGGCGAGGCCGCAATCGAAGAGTTCAAGGCCATCTACAGCGAGGACATCGGGTTCCGCGACGTCGCGGACAAGATCAACGCCTACTACTCGAAGGGGTAGCGGTCCGCTCCGCCAGCCACACTGCGGCCCCCATCACCACGAAACTGGCCGCCAGCGCCGGCAGGTTGGCCTGCTCGCCAAAGACCAGCAGCGAGGCCGCGACCCCCAGCGGCACCTTGGCGTTGTTCATCACCCCGAGCAGCCCCGCGCTGACGCGCGTCGCACCGAGATTCCAGAGGAAGAATCCCGCGCCCGACGCCAGCACGCCGAGGTAGACCAGGGTCAGCAGTTGAGGCGCGCGCAGCGTTACGGAGACGTCGCGTGTCGCCAGGCCCAGACCGGCGACCACGAACGCCCCGGCGTACATCAGGGCAAACACCCGGGCGTCGGACACCGCGGGCTGGGCGGCGCGCCATTGCCGGTAGAGGACCTGGCCCACGGCGAAGGCGGCGTTGGAGAGCTGTACCAGCAGCAGGCCCGTGAGGGTAAGCTGGAGTTGGGTCGAACGCAGCGTCACGAACGCGGTCCCGGCGACGGCGAGCAGCGCGGCGGCCAGGGCCCAGGGCCGGAAGCGCCGATCGAGGGCGTCGGCGAACAGGGTCACCAGGATCGGCGTGGTGATGGTAAAGAGCGCTGCTTCGTAGGCCTGCAGGAAACGAAAGCTCTCGATGTACGCGAGGTACATGACGCCGAACTGGATCGCGCCGATGCCGGCGAGGCTGGCGATGGCGCGGGCGTCGAGTCCACGCAGCCGCAGGAACGGCAGGAACACGAGCAGGGAGAGGCCGAGCCGCGCGGTCGCGACAAAGGTCGAATCGACGCCCGCCAGGTGGCGCTTGATCAGCCCGAAGGAAAAGGCCCAGAGCAGGGAGACGAGTGCGAGAGGGATCATGCGTGAAAGGCGGCGCGAGTCGGCGCGCCAAGCTCGGTCCGCCGGGGGCGTTGCGCGACGATTTTTCGGATGCCCGCGCCGGGTTGATGACCTTGGTTCAGGTTGGGCGGGCTCGATCCTGTCTGCGAAGGGGGACGAGGGGAGGCGGCCAGGTGGAATGGGCCAGGTGCAGGCCGGCTGGGGGTGTTCAGCGCCCCGGGTCCGGCGAGGGGACCGCGACTGCTTGACCCGCATCCGGCTGCCCTCATCGGCTCAGCCGGACCGGAGCGCAAGGTACTGTCGGGCGTAACGGCGGCCAATTTCTTCCTGGGCGGCGGTGTCGAAGTGCACCTGATCTCCGATGTGGGTCTTCAGGTCGCGGGCGTCGACGCAGGCGGTGTGCGGACGCTTCTGCGGGAGCGAGAGCAGAAGGCGATTCATGTCGGCCTTGCGGCGGCCGGCGCCGTCCGGGGTCATCTCGCCGATGGTGCAGGCGATAAACGGGAGGGTTGGCTCGCGGAGGTCGGCGCGGAGATCATCCACCAGGCGGAGGAGTTTGTCCTCATGGACGGGGAGGCGATCGTCGGTGGCGTCGGCCTCGCCCTGCAGCCAGAGGGCGGCGCGCACGCGCGGCGAGAGCGGCAGGGCTTGTTGGATGGCGAGGCGGGCGCGGCGGACGGCATGGTCGTAGAGCCTCGCGCCGCGCTGCCACAAGGCGATGGCGGAACCACCGACGGCGCAGGGGATGAGGCCGAGGCGCGCCCGGGGTTCACGGGCGGCAACCGCGGTGGCGAAGGCAAGACCGGGCCCGACGCCGGCGTTGTCGTGCCCGGCGAAGGTTCGGGGATCGCCCACGAGGTGCAGCGGATGGCGCGCGAGGTACCAGGCATCGTCGCGCAGGTGCATCATGACGAATCGCGGGTCGCGCAGCGGCTCGACGGGCATGTGGCCGCGACCCTTCATGTTCGACTGGCCGAGCAACAGAAAGAGATCGAGTCGGTCGCAGCCGGCTGGCAGGCGGCCAAGTTCGACGGGTTCCAGCGGGGGACGGCTTGGCGGCGGAGTTTCGGGCCGGTCGGAGCGGTCCTTCTTCTTCGCTTGGGCGGCGCGGGCCAGTGGACCGGAGGCGAGCAGACCGAGCAGCGCGGCACCACCGGCGAGGCAGTCGCGACGGCCGAGCGGGGGAGGGTGGCAGGCGGGGTGTCTCATGCTGGGGAAGGCGATTGAACCAGGTGGCCGCCCTGGCCGGGCTTCGGCGGCGGGCCGAAGTGCGCCTCGAACGAGGTGTAGGCCGCGGTGTCGGCGAGCATGGCATCCAGCGTGGCGGCGAGCGGTTCGACCCGGACGAGGCCGGAAAACACCGCCTTGTCGCCGATCGGATTCTCCAGCACGAACGCCGGCCGCTGGGTGATCTGGTGCGCGAAGAACTCCTGCGTACCGGCCTCGAGGCGGGCGGCGATCTCGGGTGACTCGGCGCGGGCGCGGAGCTTGCGGGTGTTGAGTTTTTTTCCCCCGGCCGCCACCGCGACCTCCACGGCGACGTCCATCAGGCCGACCTTTCGCCCTTCGCGTTCCCCCGCGTGGGAGAGCGCCAGCCGGATCTCGTCGCCATGGAATCCGAAGTCCCTGGCCGCCTCGGCCACGAAGCTGGCGGCCGGATACGTGCCGGGGGGCAGCGGGGTGAACCAGCCCGCGTTGAGCAGGAAGGGCGAGCGCAGGATGGTGCCGCTGCGCCGGTAATACCACTCGCAGGCCTCGCGGGAAGTCGGCCAGTCCGCGGGTCGCAGTTTCGCAATTCTCCACTGGAACTCCACCCGGCCGGCGTAGCGGCGCTTCAGCTCCGCCCAGGCCGGCTCGGCCCAGTAGCACCAGGACGAAAGGACCTCGAGGTAATAGGTGACCTTCATGCCGGGAGGGCAGTCGGCCGGCGGGGCAACGTCAACGCGCGAGCAACGGTGGCAGGCACTTTCAGTTGCCGCCGGAAGGGGGACGGACATGGTCGGCGCGCGGGCTGGTACCATTCCAAGTCCGCATCCCATGAGCTCCCGCCCCGTCCGCCCACTTGCCGTCGCCGTCGCGGTCCTGCTGACCGCCCCTCCCCTTCCGCCCCTCCGGGCGCAAGCCGAAGAGCGAAAGGAGGCGCCGCCGCCCGCCGGGGAGCTTGTGCCGGCGAAAAAGCCCGATGTCATCTTCGTGCCGACCCCGCAGGAGGCCGTCGACAAGATGCTTGAGCTGGCGCAGATCAAGCCGGGCGACGTGCTCTACGACCTCGGCTGCGGCGACGGGCGCATTGTAGTCACGGCGGCGAAGAAGTTCGGCATCCGCGCCGTCGGCGTCGACATCGATCCCGAGCGGGTGAAGGAGTCGCGCGCCAGGGTGCGGGCGGCGGGGGTCGAGCATCTGGTCACGATCAAGCAGGCCGACATCTTCGCGCTGGATTTCAGCGATGCCTCGGTGGTGACGCTCTACCTGCTGCCGTCGCTCAACGTGCGTCTCAAGCCGAAGCTCGCGGCCCTGCCGCGGGGCACGCGGATCGTGTCGTACGACTTCGACATGGCGGGTGCGACGCCCAAGCAGGTAGTCGAGATCGACACCGACGAGCGCCAGGTGTCGATCTATCTCTGGGAAGTCCCCTGGGAGGGGAGCTGAGCGCGCCGGGTCCGGCACCGATTTTCACCCCGCGAGGCTGCGCCTGCGATCGCGGGACAGGTGACCAAGGGGCGGAAGGCAAACTTCAGGCGAGGGCGACGACCTGGCCGGTGCGGATCGACTGTTCCTCGGCTTCGCAAATCTCCACGGCGGAGAGGCCGTCGCGGGCGGTGACGCGCTGCGGGGCGCGCTTTTGCCGGATGCAGTCGACCAGGTAGCCGAGTTCGCCGATATAGCCGTCGCCCGGCTCCGGCGGCACGACGCGGGCGCCCTTTCCCTGCTCGAAGAGCTTCAGCGCGTCGGCGCCGCGGCCGAGGTCGTAGTCGGCGGTGGCCCGCTCGAAGATGACCGTGTAGCCCATGTGGAAACCGTGGCCGTCGCCCATCATCCAACTGCCCTCGGCGCTCACGCTGGCGCCGCCCTCGACGGTGTATTGCGCGACGACGTGATCGATCGCGCCGCTGTAGTGGGTGAATCCCTGGGCGAAGACGGCCTTGGGCCGGCCGAAGAGGTACTGCACGAAGTCGACATCGTGGATGTGCAGGTCGAGCAGCGCGCCGCCGGATGCGGCGCCGTTGAAATACGCCTCGCGGCCCCAGGCCGGGGCCTCGCCGACGCGGCGGAACCGCGCCGCTTTCACCGCGCCGTAGCGGCCGTCGGCGATGGCCTCCCTGAGCCAGGCCCAGCCGGGCCAGAAGCGCATGCACATGGCGGGGATGAAATACCCCGGGGCGACGTCGGCCGCGGCGACGATTTCGCGGCAGAGCGCCGAGGTGCGCGCGAGCGGCTTTTCGCAGACCACGTGTTTGCCGGCGCGCAACGCGAGCGTGGCTAGCTTCGGATGCGTTGGCGTCGGCACGCAGAGATCGATCACGTCGATGGCCGGATCGGCCAGGAGCTCGTTCAGGTCCTTGGTGGCCTTGACTCCGGTCATGTCGAGTTTCAGCGGTTCCCAGCCGGGAATGTTGCCGCTGATGGTGGAGAAGTCCCCGTTATCCGGGAGCCGGACGGCGTCACAGATGGCGGCGAGGCGCGCGTGGGGAAGCTTGAGATACGACTTGATGTGCGTGACGCCCATGAAGCCGAGACCGACGACAGCAACGTTGACCATGGCAGGAAAGGGTTAGGCAGTGAGCTTCTCGAGGTGGAGGCGGGCGGCGCGGATGTCGGCGGCGCGTGAGTCGCCGGCCTCGCGTTCGATGCAGAGATCGCCGCGGTAGCCAAGGGCGTCGAGCGTGCGCAGGAACTCGGGCCAGTCGACCTCGCCGGTGCCGACCACGACCTCCTCGCCCCAGGTGCCGGTTACGCGGGTGCGGCGGGCGTCCTTGATATGGCATTGCTTGAGCCACGGGCCGAGGGTCTGCAGGGCGGAGATGGGGTCGCCCTTGTCGTAGAGCAGCATGTTGGCGGGATCGAAGTTCACGCCGACATTCGGGCGGCCGAGCTTCCGGAGAAAGGCGGCCAGCGTGTCGGCGGTCTCCTGGCCGGTTTCGAAGCCAAGCTCGAGGCCGCGGGCGGCGAACAGCTCCGCGATCTGCTCGATGCGGCCGAGCAGCTTCGCGAACGTGGGGTCCGATTCCTCATGCGGGAGGAAGCCGGCGTGAAAGGTCACCAGCCGCAGACCGAGACTCGCGGCGAGATCGGCGACCGTCTGGATGTTGCGCCAGTTCTGCTCCCAGGTGGCATCCGGCACGACGCCGCCGGTGCGCTTGATGGTTTCGAGCGTGGAATAATCCTCACCGACGGTCCCGAACATGCCCGACGCGACGGTCACGCCGCGCGTCCGGGCCTGGGCGGCGAAATCGCCCCAGACGGCGGGGTTTTCGCGCAGCGGGTCGAGCGCGAGTTGCAGGCGCGAGATTCCGGTGCACTCGCAGGCGCCGAGGAGCTCGGCCGGGCTGGCGGGCCGCAGCGACCAACTGCAGACGGCAAGTCGGGAGGTGAGTTCGGAGGTTTTCATGAAGAGTCGAAGCGGGACGCGTCGTGGCCGCGGCGGCGGCTGGAACCGCGCGGACCGGCGGAATTGCGTCTAAACGCATCCCGGGCGGATCGGAGTGGCAAGGAGATTGATCGCCCCGGGAGCGCAGCCGGAGGGGCGCGGCTCGCCGGCAGCGGGCGGACGATTGCCTGCGGCGACAGGTCCGCGATCCACGGTCGCGCGAAGGTGCGCCGGGACCGGCTTGGGGATTGACGCCGGCGCGGGGGTGGGTTCCGTCGACGCTTTCCCTCCACCCACCACCCGAAATCCCGCCCATGTCCTCGCATCGCTTCGGAACCAAAGCCCTCCACGCCGGCCAGACGCCGGATCCGACCACCGGCTCGCGGGCCGTACCGCTGTATCAAACGACCAGTTACGTGTTCCGCGACACGGAGCACGCCGCGAATCTTTTCGCGCTGAAGGAGCTGGGCAACATCTACACCCGGATCATGAACCCGACGACGGACGTCTTCGAGCAGCGCCTCGCCGCGCTCGAGGGCGGCACGGGCGCGCTGGCGCACGCGTCGGGGCAGGCGGCGATCACCGACGCGATCCTGAACATCTGCGGCGCCGGCGATCATTTCGTGTCGGTGTCGCAGCTCTACGGCGGCACCTACAACCTGTTCCACCACACCCTGCCCAAGCTGGGGATCGAAGTGTCGTTCGTCGACGCTGCCGATCCGGACAGCTTCCGGCGCGCGCTGCGGCCGAACACGAAAGCGTTTTACGGCGAGGGCCTGGGCAACCCGGCCCTGAACATCTTCCCCTTCGAGGAGGTGGCGAAGATTGCCCGCGAGGCCGGCGTGCCCCTGATCATCGACAACACCTGCCTGACGCCGTACCTGAACCGCCCGATCGAGTGGGGGGCCAACATCGTGGTGCATTCGACAACCAAATACATCGGCGGCCACGGCACCTCGATCGGCGGCATCGTGGTCGACGGCGGCAACTTCAACTGGGGCAACGGGAAGTTCCCGGGGTTCACGCAGCCGGATGCCAGCTACCATGGGCTGGTGCACTGGGAGGCGTTCAAGGCGTTCCCGCCGGCGGGGGGAGTGAACCTCGCCTACATCCTGAAGATGCGCCTGCAGCTCCTGCGCGACGTCGGCGCCTGTCTTTCACCCTTCAACGCCTGGACCGGCCTGTAGGGGCTCGAAACGCTGCATCTGCGCATGGAGCGTACCTGTGCGAATGCGCTGCAGGTGGCGGAGTTCCTTGCCGCGCACCCGAAGGTGGCCTGGGTGAACTATCCCGGCCTCAAGAGCAGCCCGAATCATGCGGCGGCGAAGAAGTATCTCAGCGGCGGCTTCGGCGGTCTGGTCGGATTCGGGGTCAAGGGCGGCTACGAGGCCGGCCGCAAGCTGATCGAGGGCCTGAAATTGTTCTCCCACCTCGCCAACATCGGTGACGCGAAGTCGCTGGCCATTCATCCGGCCAGCACGACGCACAGCCAGCTCACGCCCGAGGAGCAGAAGTCGACCGGCGTCGCGCCCGACTACGTGCGGCTCTCGATCGGCATCGAGGACTGCGCGGACATCGAGGCCGACCTCGAGCAGGCGCTGGCGCGGCTGTAAGCGCGCGTCGAAAGATTCCCCGTCCGCTGGATTCGGAGGGCGCCGCTCCGTCGGCGCCGCGGCTGAAGAAGACGGCTGCGACGGCGCGCGGCCCTCCGACTGGAGACCTTTTTCGACGCGATCTATGTCCGCCGGAGCCCGCTTCTTACCCGGGCGTCGCCGCGACGGATGCGGCGATGTCCTCGGCGTTGATGCGGACCAGGCGGGTGCGACCGGGGGCGAGGGGCAGAAGCGTGTCGGTCCATTCCCGCCCGTCGTAGCGGTAGCGCACCTGGACGCCGCGGAGGGTGCCATCGATCAAGCCGCCGTGGGCAGCCTCGAGTTCCATGGTCTGCGGCGGCACGAGAGTGCGGGAAGCAAATCGCGGGAGCACTGCGAACACCTGCGTGCAGTGGGCGAGATCGCGGAAGAGTTGCTCCACGGTGGCGTCGTCCAGTTCGGCCTGCTGGAGCGCGGGGAGGGAGAGTGGCGACTCGGAGTTCATGGCCACGCCGTGGCAGGGATCGCGTGGGGAGGGGAGGCGGGTGTGCCGGTCGATCGCGGCACCAGCCGGATGGCGTTGACCGGCGCGGGGCAGACCTCGTGACAGATCCGGCAGCCGTTGCAGAGGATGGGATCGATGCGGGGCAGCCCGCGCTCGACCACCACGGCGCCTGGCACGGGGCAGCGTTCGCGGCAGACCGAGCAAAACGAATGCCGGTAGGCGAGGCAGAAGCGGCCGGCGATGACGGCGACGGGAGGCGCGGCGGGTGGGGCAGAGGGCAGGGCGGTCCCGCATGGAGTCAACGTCGGGGGCGTCCCGCTGCTTCCGAAGCGGGCCACGGCAGCAGCGGGCCGGACTTCGTGACTCGCCTCGGGAGAGGCGGGAACCGCAGGGGGCGCGCTGGTTGCCGGCACCAGCCGGCGCAGGAAGGCGCGGCGCGACGGATTGAGCACGGGCGCGCTCATGGCAACCGCAGGGGCGGCGGGCGGTCCTGGTGCGCGAGGGAGGGTGTCTGATCCAGGGTCGCGTTGGGGGCGTGGCATTGGAGGCAGTTGTGGCGCTCCGGATGCGGGGTGCGGAAGGAGTTGGCTCCGCCCGGACCGTGGCAGCTCAGGCAGGTCTGCCGCATCCAGGTGGAGTGGGGCATGACGGGCGGGGCGCCTTCGTAGGCGCGTCCACCGTAGCCGGGCGATCCCTTGCCGCGGAAACCGTTGCCCTCGGCCAGGGAGATCGGGCGGCTGCGCCAGGTGCTGGTCGGGCCGAGCGCCGAGACGTGGCACTGCAGGCAGTTTTCATAGGCGGGGTGGCTCATCTGCGGCACAACGATGCCGGCGATGGCGACGGGCTGGCCGTGGCATTCGAGGCAGGCGGCGGCGGTGGTTTGGTTGAGCGGATGAGGGGCGACCGGTGGGGCCCCATCGTATTGCCGGCGCGAGGCGCGCTGGTGGCGGATCAGTGTCTGTTCGTCGGCGGTCAGACGGGCGAAGGTCGCCGCTTCGGGCGGGTGGCGGTCGAGATCGGCAAGACGGTTCCGCCAGGCGCGATTGGGCTGCAGCGTGCGTTCGCGCAGGCGAGAGTACTCAATGGCTTCGGGGACGGTGTCATCTGTGGTGACGGCGGGCAGCGGCGGGGGAGACGTCGGCTTCGCCAAGCCGGCTTCGGTGGAGGTCTGGCGGAGGCCCATGAAAAAGCCGCTCAGCCCGACCGTGAGGGCGGCAAGGCCGGCGATGAACGCCCCGCGTCCGCGGTGGCGCGGGGCAGGTGGGCGGACGGCGGAAGTCGTCATGTTTTGGGCTGCGGCCGGTCGTCGAGGTGCGGCTCGCGCAGCGGCTTGCCGCCCTTCGGGTACACGCGCACGGCGCACTTCTTGTAGTCGGGCTCCTTCGAGATCGGGCAGGGCTCGCCGAGCGTGACCTCGTTGATCATGAGACGCTCATCGAAGAACGGCACGAACACGGTGCCACGGGGCGGCTGGGCGCGGCCGTTGATCCATACCGGCAGCTCGATCCGACCGCGGCGCGACTCGACCACGGCCATGTCGCCGTTGGCGAGGCCGGCCACCGCGGCGTCGTCGGGATGCATCTCGACGTAGGCATTGGGCATCGCGTTGCGGAGCTGCGGCACGCGCATGGTCATCGTGCCGGTGTGCCAGTGCTCCAGGACGCGACCGGTGTTGAGCCACATGGAATAGGTGCCGTCGGGCGACTCCGGCGGCGGCTCGTAGGCGCAGAACCAGATGAGCGCCTTATCGTCCTTGGTGACCGAGTGGTAGAATTGCAGGCCACGGCCCTTCTCCACGAAGGAGTCGCTGAACTCCATGAAACGGAAGGGAGTCTCCTTCCAGGCGCCGTCGGCGGCCTGCACCACCGGCCAGCGCAGGCCGCGGGCTTTCACGAGCTCGTCGTAGGGCGCGAGGTGCTTGTGTTTCTTGTAGGAGAATTGCCGATACTCCTCGTAGAGGGCGCGGTCGACGTTGACTTCCTGGTAGTGGGCGTAGTCCCAGATCGGCACCTCGCGACCCGCGCCGTCGGTGACGCGGAAGAGGAAGTTGCCGTCGCGATCCTTCATGCCGGGGTGGCCCAGTTCGAAGAGGCGGCGGGCGACGGCGATGGTCATCCAGGCGTCGGGCCGGGCCTGGCCGGGCGGTTCGACCTGCTTGAACCACTGCTGGGTGCGGCGCTCGGAATTGCCGTAGATGCCGTTTTTCTCGACCCACATGGCGGCGGGCAGGACCAGATCGGCGATCTCCGTGGTGGCGGTGGGATAGACCTCGGAGACGATGAGGAACTTGTCGGCGAGGTCCTTCTTGCCGAGGAAGAGCTTGTGCAGATTCGGGAGCGACTGGCCGGGGTTGGTCACCTGCACGAAGACGGTGGAAATGTCGCCACCCTTGGCGGTCGGCGTGCAGAACTTCTCCCAGAGCAGGACCGTGTGGTGGCCGGGCTTCGGGTTGATGCGGCCGGCCGGGACCTTCCAGATCTGCTCGGTCTCCTGGCGGTGACTCGCGTCGGCGACGAGGCGACCGCCGGGCAGGAAGTGACAGAGCGTGCCGACTTCGCGGGCCGTGCCGCAGGCGGAGGGTTGCCCGGTGAGGGAAGTGGGGGCGTCGCCAGGGCGGCCGAAGTGGCCGCTGAGCAGGTGAATCGAATGGACGAGGCGGTTGATGGCGGTGCCGCGGGTGTGCTGGTTCATGCCCATGCACCACAGGCTGGTGATGCGCACGTCGCGCCGGCCGAAGAGCGCGGCGAGCTGGCGCAGCTTGGCGGCGGGCACGCCGGACACCTTCTCGACGTATTCCGGCGTGTAGGTGGCGACGGCGCGGCGGTAGTCCTCGAAGGTGATCGGCTGCCCCATCAGGTCGAGCGGCTGCTTGTCGCCGCGGAAATTGCAGTGCTTCGCGACGAAGTCCTTGTCCCAGGTGTCGCTGGCGAGCAGGAGGTGGGCAATGCCGTTGGCGATCGCCATGTCGGTGCCGGGGCGGAATTCCAGATACTCGTCGCAGTATTCGGTCGTGCGCGTGCGGCGGGTGCCAAGATCGATCAGAGTGATCTTTTCGCCGCGGGCGCGGCGATCGATCACGCGCGAGAAGAGCACCGGATGCATCTCGGCGGGATTGTTGCCCCACATGATGACAACGTCGGCGGCGTCGAGATCCTCGTAGCATCCGGCGGGCTCGTCGACCCCATAGACCGACAGGTAGCCGGTGACAGCCGAGGCCATGCAGAGGCGGGCGTTGGGCTCGATGTGGTTGTTGGCGAGGCCGCCCT
This sequence comes from uncultured Opitutus sp., assembly GCA_964504885.1. Lineage (GTDB taxonomy): Bacteria > Verrucomicrobiota > Verrucomicrobiia > Opitutales > Opitutaceae > ER46. Next base: position 7,042 of record CAZDGC010000112.1, on the reverse strand, counting down.
TCATGAACTTCTGGGCGGCGTAGCCCTCGGGGATGGTCCACTGGCCGCTGCCGTAGAAGGCGAACGCCTCCGGCTTGGCGAGGATGCGCCGGGCCATGACGTCGATGGCCTCCTCCCAGGAGATGGGCTCCATCCGGCCGCCGCGGCGCAGGAGCGGCTGAGTGAGGCGGTCCTTGCCGTAGAGGATGCCGCCGACGTGATAACCCTTCACGCAGAGCAGGCCCTTGTTCACGGCGGCGAGCCGATCGCCCTGGATGGCGACGATGCGACCGTCCCGGACGCCGACGCGGACATGGCAACCAGTGCCGCAGAAGCGGCAGGGCGCCTTGTCCCATTTGATGCCATCCCCGGACGGAGGGACCGGAGAGGCCGGGGCGGCGGAAGTGGGGGCCTGGCCGGCGAGCCGCTGGGTGACGACGGCGTTGGCCGCGGCGAGGGCGGAAACGTGGAGGAACTCGCGACGATCAAGTTGCATGGGACTCGGAGAAAGGGGACGGGGGGGCGGGCGGGTCGACCTCGACGAAGGCGACGTCGACGGCGAGCACGCCGGGGAGCGCCTCGAGCCAGCGGTGCAGGGCCATTGGATCGACGGTCTCCGCGGTGAGCGGCAGGAGATGGCCGCGCGGTTCGCCGGGCCGGAGATCGGGATGGGCGGCGAGGGCGGCCAGGGCGGACGCGCGCTGCGGACCGGTGGCCGGAAGCGAGAGCACCAGGCCGAGAACGACGGGATGGGCCGCAGGCATGGCAGCAAATTGGGGTGTGGCGCCGGCCATATCAAGAATAAAAGACGTTTTATTCTTGAATCGCCGCGAACCACACTTCAATTTCGCGGGCGTGACGTTCTCCAAGCCAGTCGTGGTGGTGGCCGCGTGCGGGGCGCTGTTTCTGGCGGCCGGCGGCGGGTGGTGGATTTACCAGCGCTCCTTTGTGGCGTGGGAGGCGGCGAAGCGGCAGCAGGGCATGGAGGCGGCCGCGGCCCGGGCCGAGCCGCGCGTGCGGCAGCGGGTGGAGATTCATCCCGGGCCAGAGACGCCGGTGGTGCTGGCGCGGCACGCGACCACGGCGGGCAATCTGGCGGCGGTGGCGTGTTCGACCTGCCACACCACGCGGCAACCCAACCTCGAAATCCGAAGCGGGGCGGCGCTGCAGGAATTTCATCAGGGACTCACCTACCGCCACGGGGACCTCTCCTGCCTGAGCTGCCACCATGCGGCGAACTACGACACGCTGCGGCGCGCGGATGGTTCGCCGGTGGCCTATCCGCAGACGATGCAGCTCTGCGCGCAGTGCCACGGCACGCATTACCGCGACTACCTCCACGGCTCGCATGGCGGCATGACCGGCTACTGGGACCTCACGCGCGGGCCGCGCGAGCGCAACACCTGCACCGACTGCCACGATCCCCATGCGCCGCTCTACCCGCGGGTCACGCCGGTCTTTGCGCCGCGCGATCGGGGGGCGCGGCAACAGCAGGAGCGGGCGGCGCACGTTCACGGTCCCGGCAAACCCTCCACCGATTCCTGACATGGCCGAGCAACCTTCCCCGCCCGCAACCGAGGAGCCCTCCGGCGAGGGTGGCATGAGCCGCCGCACGGTTTTCAAACTGGCCGGCGCCACGCTCGGCGCCGCCGCGTTCGCCAAGGCCATCGCGCCGATCGTGGAGTGGACCGCGGAGCAGTCGCTCGACGAGTTCCTGCAGCGGCATTACCGCGAACTCTCCAAGGACGACATGGCCAAGGTCCTGCGCCGACTCGAGGAGGAGACCGAGCGCGACTACGGCGCCAAGGTGGAGATGCACGATGCCCGGCCGCAGCCGGGCGTAAAGTTCGGCTACGCGCTCAATCTCTCGATCTGCATCGGCTGCCGGAAATGCGCGCAGGCGTGCCACCGGGAGAACAACCACGACCGACCGTCCGGCAACTCGTATATTCGCGTGTTCGAGATGCAGAGCGGTTCGAACGACCTCGAACACGGCAACGTCAACTACACGCACGCCGTCCCGCAGAAGGACAAGTATTACCTGCCGGTGCAGTGCCAGCAGTGCGACCGGCCGCCGTGCGTGAACGTCTGCCCGGTCGATGCGACCTGGAAGGAGCAGGACGGCGTCGTGGTGATCGATTACAACTGGTGCATCGGTTGCCGCTATTGCGAGGCGGCCTGTCCGTACCACGCGCGCCGCTTCAACTGGACCAAGCCGCAGGTACCGGCCGAGGAAATCACGCCCGTACAGGCCTACCTCTCGAATCGCATCCGTCCCCAGGGGGTGATGGAGAAATGCACGTACTGCCTGCACCGCACGCGGGCCGGCCGCCTGCCCGCCTGCCTCGAGGCGTGCCCCACCGGCGCGCGGGTCTTTGGCAACCTCCTGGATCCCGAGTCGGAGATCCGCTGGATCCTCTCCCACAAGCGCGTGTTCGTGCTGAAGGAGGAACTCGGAACCAAGCCCAGCTTCTTCTACTTCTTCGATGAGTAACGCGTCCGCCCCCGCTCCCGCCGACTCCAGTGTGCCCGCCCCGTCGGGCCGGCATGCCGTGGGTTATCCGCGCTTCCTCTGGCGCATCGTTGTCGACGCCACCGATGGCAACGGCTGGTTCTATGCCTGGATGACACTGCTCACGGCAGTGACGCTGGTCGGCCTCAACGCGTGGGCGACGCAGGTGCGCGACGGCATGATTGTCACCGCGATGACGGATCACGTCTCGTGGGGGCTCTACATCGCGAATTTCACCTTCATGGTCGGGCTGGCGGCCGGCGGCGTGATGATGGTGATCCCGGCCTACCTCTATCATGACGAGGAGATGCACGACGTCGTGATCGTGGGCGAGATGCTGGCGATTGCGGCGATCTCGATGTGCATCGCGTTTGTGGTGGTGGATCTCGGGCGGCCGGATCGTTTCTGGCACCTGATTCCCGGCATGGGGGTGTTCAACTGGCCGGTGTCGATGCTCACCTGGGATGTGCTGGTGTTGAACGGGTATCTGCTGCTCAACCTGCACATCTGCGGCTATCTCCTCTACACGCGTTTTCGCGGCCGCCTGCCGGACCCGCGCTGGTACGTGCCGTTCGTGCTCGTCTCGATTGTGTGGGCGATTTCCATCCATACCGTCACGGCCTTTCTGTACTGCGGCCTCGGCGGGCGGCCCTTCTGGAACACCGCGCTGCTCGCGCCGCGGTTTCTCGCCTCGGCGTTCGTTTCCGGTCCGGCCTTCATCATCCTCGCCCTGCAGGTGCTGCGGCGGGTCGGAGAGGTGAGGATCGGCGACCGCCCGATTGCCGTCCTGACTAACATCATGCGCGTGACCATCCTGATCAACCTGCTGATGGTGGCCTCGGAGATCTTCACCGAATTCTACAGCGGCACGAGCCACACGGCCTCGGCGCGTTACCTCTATTTCGGGCTGCACGGGGCGCACGGCCTGGTGCCGTGGGTGTGGACGGCGGTCGCCTTTGGCGTGATCTCGGCGGTCTTGTTGCTTCGCCCGCACGTGGTGGAGCACAAGGTGCAGCTCACCGTGGCCTGCCTCCTGGCTTTCGTCGGGGTGTGGATCGAGAAGGGCATGGGCCTGATCATCCCCGGATTCGTGCCGTCGACCCTGCACGAGATTGTCGAATACGCGCCCAGTCTCGTCGAGTGGCAGATCAGCGCCGGCATCTGGGCCCTGGGGCTGCTCATCTACACCGTGGCGCTGAAAATTGGCCTCCCCGTGCTGCGCAGCCCGCGCATCATCGATCCCGCGCTTCGGCATTGAAGCGCGGCCCGCGGCCTGTTCCCTGCCTCTCCCATGCTCCGTTGCGGCAAGACAGCCCAGCATGCGATTGCGGTGATGAGTTACCTCGCCGAGCGGTACGATCGTGGCGAGACGCGGCTCAGCTCCCACGACGTCGCGGAGAAACGCAACCTCCCCCAGCCGCTGGTGGCGAAGCTTCTGACGACGATGTCGCTGGCCGGCCTGGTCAACGGCACCCGCGGGCCCGGCGGTGGCTACTGGCTGGCGAAGGCGCCGGGCAGGATTTCGCTCGCCCACATCGTGGAGAACTTCGAGCGCGACGACATCGAGATGATGTGCCCGTTCGGTCCGGGCTGGTGTGGCAAGGGGGATCCATGTCCACTGCACGACGACATCGTCGCGTTCGAGAAGGAGTGGAGCGGCTACCTCGACAAGACGACGCTCGCCGTCTTCGTGAAATAGGCGCGGCGGGCTGGCGGCGCGGGCCTCCGCCCGGCGTCAGATCTCCCAGTCGTGCGGGTGCGGCACGTGGCCGACCAGCGCCTCGTCCTTCCGGCGCGAGCGCACCACCAGGTTCTCGCCCTTGAAGTACGCCACCGACTCGGCCGGGATCGAGCGCAGCAGCCAGACGTTTGAACCGACGATCGAATGACCGCCGACCCGCGTGTCGCCGCCGAGGATGGTGGCATGCGCGTAGATCGTCACGTGGTCGCCGATGTCTGGATGGCGCTTCACCCCCTTGATCGGGTTGCCCTCGGCGTCGACATCAAAGGACTTCGCCCCGAGGGTGACGCCCTGGTAGAGCTTCACGTGGTTCCCGACCGTCGCGGTTTCCCCGATCACGACCCCGGTCCCGTGGTCGATGAAAAAATGAGTCCCCAGTTGCGCGCCCGGGTGGATGTCGCAGCCGGTGCGTTCGTGCGCATATTCGGTGAGCATGCGCGGCAGCAGCGGCACCTGCAGGTGATGGAGCACATGCGCGAGCCGTTGAATCGAGATGGCCAGGACGCAGGGGTAGGCGAGGATGATTTCCTCGACGCTGCGGGCCGCCGGATCGCCGGCGTAGGCCGCGTCGACGTCGGTCTTGACGACGCGCCGGACCTCCGGGAGCTGGGCGAGGAACGCGGTGGCCAGCGTCTGTGCCCGCGCCACCGGGTCGGCCCCCTGCGCGAAACGAAGGCACTTTTCGATCTCGGCCGTGAGGCGCCGCTCGATCCGGAGCAGCAGCCGATCGACAAACGCCGGCAGATCGCCTTCGGGCAGTGCACCCTCCTCGAAGTAGCCGGGGAACAGCAGATGCATGCAATCCGCGGCGAGCAGGTTGACCGACTCCTGCGAGGGCAGATTGACCCCATCGACGTGGTTGATGCCGCCGTGGCGCCGGTAAGACGCGAGGAGCGCTTCCTTGATCTGGTCGAGTGGCATGGCGTGGGTGCGACGGCGGTGTGAATAGCATGGCGCCCTGGCAGGCGAGCCCGAATCACGGCGGGTCGCGCCGAATTGGGGCGTCCCCGGAGGGAGATCCCGCGTCTCGCCGGGCGGGCCACTCGATCCGGCGCGCGAGGCGCGCGGGCCGCTCCGAGGGTCGCCGAACCCGGGGGTGGAGCGTGTCCACCCCGGGGGCGAGGCGGCCCATCGCGTAACCAGAATGTCACTTCACCCGGCGCGGTATCAATGGAAGCCGGACGAATAGTGCGCCCCCGGCGCAAGTCTGGAATCGACAAATCCGAAAAGGCGGGCAGGGTTATTCACAGGATACTCACACCCACCCGATGGAACACCTTCGCGGGGCCACGGCCCCAATTTCGCGGATCAAGGTCTCGGCCCGAGTAAAGACCTTCGTGCTCGATACAAACGTCCTGCTCCACGATCCGCAGTCGATCTTCAAGTTTGAGGAGAACAACCTCGCGATTCCGGTCGAGGTGCTGGAGGAGCTCGATGCCATCAAGGGTGAGCAGTCGACGGAGCGCGGTCGCAATGCCCGTCGTGTCCACCGCATCCTGCAGGAACTGCTGCCCGACGCCCGCGCGATGCACGAGGGCGTGGAGTTGGAGAACGGCGGCACACTCTCCATCATCATCAATCCTTACCTGGTGAACCCCGGCCAGCGCTCGCCCGCGATGGATCGGCTGCGGGCGATCCTGCCGGACCTGACGAAGAAGGACAACCGCATCATCGCGGCCGCGCTGTTCGTGCAGGAGCGGTATCCGCCGCCGACGATTCTCGTGACGAAGGACGTCAACGTGCAGCTCAAGGCGCGCGCGGTGGGACTGGAGTCGGACGATTACCTTAACGACAAGGTGCCGGCCGTCGACGACGAGGCGAGTTACCGTGAGATCCCAGTGACCATCTACGAGCTGCAGCGTTTCTGCTCGGAGGGCGGCTTCGAGGTCGACCCCGCGGTGGCACGTCCCCTGTATCTGAATGAATATGTGCTGCTGCGCTCCGCGGAGGGCAAGACGATGCCGGCGCGGTATTTTGGCGGGGGGCTGGTGCGGCGTCTCAAGGTGCCGGATTTTGTGAAGGCGCCGGGCGGGATTCCCATCCGCGCCCGCAACCTGGAGCAGCAGTTCCTCATGGATGCCCTGCTCGACGACAGCATCGCGCTGCTCACCTGCTTTGGGAAGGCGGGCACCGGTAAGACCCTGCTCTCGACGGCCTGCGCGCTGCACCAGACCTACGAAGAACATTCCCGCTACGACGGGGTTTCCATCTCACGGCCGGTGATCGCACTCGGCAAGGACATCGGCTTCCTTCCCGGCTCACTGGAGGAGAAGATGAAACCGTGGCTCCAGCCCTACCACGACGCGCTCGAGGTGCTGATTCCCTCCAAGCCGCCGAAGGATCCGCAGTTTGCCGCGAAGAAGGTTGCGAAGAAGAAACACAAGAAGCACGACGGCAACGCGCTCGCGGCGATGGGAGCGCCGGTGCCGCACCACTCCGCACCGCACGGTGCGAACGGCAACGGCGCCGCGATCAAGCCGTACGAACGGCTGCTCCGCAGCGGCCTGGTGGAAATCGAGGCCCTGGCCTTCATTCGCGGCCGCTCGATTGCGCGGCGTTTCTTCATCCTCGACGAGGCCCAACAGCTCACGCCCCACGAGGTGAAGACCGTGATCACCCGCATCAGCGAGGGCTCCAAGATCGTGCTGATCGGCGACCCGGCACAGATCGACAACCCCTATGTCGACTCGCGCAGCAACGGTCTCGTCTATTGCCACAACCGGATGAAGGGCCAGGCGATCGCCGCCCACGTGAAGCTCACCAAGGGCGAACGTTCCAAACTCGCGGAGCTCGCCGCCGACCTGCTGTAA
>CAZDGC010000111.1:0-22446 GCA_964504885.1 uncultured Opitutus sp. | reverse complement strand
TAGGCGTCCCCCGGGGTAGCCGTTTCGGTGAGTATTGATTGGTCATTTCCGATTTCAATCGTACGGTCCAGCCATCGATGACCCACGTTCGATCCGAGCCCGAGACATCCGTTGCCCCGTCGCCGGAAACATCGCCCGCCCGCCCGCCGGACTCCGGCCGCTCGCACGCTTTTTCCGGCGTCTTCGCGCTGCTTGCGCCGCAATTGGAGGAGCTTGACCGCTTCTTGCACGGACAGCTCGCGGAATTTGAGCCGGAGATTCGGGCGATGGCCGAATACTGTATCGACGTCTCGGGAAAGCGAATTCGCCCCGCCTTGGTGTTCCTCGCCGGCTGGCGCGGCGCGAGACCGGTTGCGACCGAGTTGGTGCGCTTGGCCGCGGTGGTCGAAATGGTGCATCTTGCGACGCTGGTGCACGACGATGTCATGGATGAGGCGGAGATCCGGCGCAACCGGCGTACGGCCTCCCGGGCTTACGGCCCTGCGGCAGCGGTTCTGTTGGGCGACGCGCTTTTCGCCCATGCCCTGCACCTTGCGACGCAATTTCCGACCAACGAAGTGTGTGCGGCGGTCTCCGAGTCGACCCGCCGCGTCTGTGCCGGCGAGATCGTGCAGACGCTGCGGCGCGGCACGACGGAGGTTTCTCGCGCGGATTACCAGCGAATCATCGATCTTAAGACAGCGGAGCTCTTCCGGGTCTCGTGCCATCTGGGCGCACGGCTGGCGGAGTATGACGCCGGTTTCGTGGCGGCGGTGGGCCGTTTTGGCCGGCACCTCGGCCTCGCGTATCAGATCTACGATGATCTGGTCGACTTTTTCGGCGAGGAGCGCCGCGTGGGCAAGACACTCGGGACGGATCTGGCAAGTGGGAAAGTTACGCTGCCCCTCCTGGTGCTGCTGGCCCGGTTGCCCGGTGCCGAGGCGGAGGGTCTTGCTGCCGAGATCCGGGGAATCCGCCCTCCCCAACTCGAGACCAGGCTGCGGCAGATGCGCGACCTGGAGGTTTTCTCCGAGGTGGCGGGCGCGGTGCAGAGGGAGGTGGATTCGGCGACGGATGCCTTGCGACCCTGGATGTCCCTGGCGCCAACCCCGCTGTTGCTCGGCCTGTGCGACGTGCTGCAGGGACAGGTGGCCGGACTTCGACGTCCCCTCTAACCACTCAGTCCCCGCCTTTTCGGTTTGCGCCGCGCGATTCCCGAGGCTTCCGTGGGGAAGTGATGGAAGCGACCAAAGTTCTGGGCAAGACGCTTGTCGCCTCGCCGGAGCGGCAGCAGGAAGCCGACGCCGACTTGGTGGTGGTGCACCGCGTTCAGGCCGGGGAGGTCGCCGCCTTTGATCGATTGATCCTCAAGTATCGCGAACGCGTCTACGGGATCATTTACAATCTCACTTCTAATCGGGAGGACGCCGCCGATCTCACGCAGGACGTCTTTATCAAAGCCTTTCAGTCCATCCATCGTTTCGGTGGGCAGTCGTCGTTTTTCACCTGGCTCTACAGGATTGCGGTCAACTCGACCTTGACACATCTGCGCCGGTCGCGGCTGCGCTCCTTCTTCAGTCTCGATCGACTCGATTCGGAGGAGCCGGTGGCAAAGGAAGTCATTGCCGCCCTTACTGATACTACAGGAGTCGACCGCGATGCGTTTGTTCGGGAGCTCCAGGAAAAATTGAACGACGCGATGCTGAAACTGTCTATCAAACATCGTACCGTGGTTACCTTGTTTGAAATCGAGGGGCTGAGCCATCAAGAGATTGCAGAAATCATGGGCTGTTCGGTCGGCACCGTGCGTTCGCGGCTGCATTACGCCAAGCAACTCCTGCAGTCGGAGCTGCAACCCTATTTGCGCCGATGAAAACCGGATCCCGTCGCACCGTTGCCGTGGAGGATCTGTTGCGCCTGAAGCGTGCAGAACGCCCGTCGCCTGAATTTTGGAACGAATTCGATCGCCGGTTGCGGGAGAAACAACTCTCGGCGCTGATGAATCCCAAACCGTGGTGGACGTCGATCGAGTTCGCCGGAATTTGGGCGGCGGTCCGGCGTTTTCAGATTCCACTGGGCGCTTCTGCAATCATTACCGTCACGATGCTTTCCTGGCAGTTACAGCGGCCGGGTTCTGGATCGGAGCCGGGGTTGAATGCCGTCGAGAGCATCACTCCGATTCACTCCGAGGGAACGATGGCCGTGGTGGCGCCAACCGGTCAGGAGTCGATGTCCAGTGGTGTTTCCACGGTCGATCCCATGGTGGAATCTGCTCCGAGTCTAGGCGGGGGGACGGTGGATCGGCCGGACGCGGTAGAGATGCTGGTGGCTAGTCCGATTGGCCTGCCCCGGGATATTCCGTTGCTGGGGGTGCCTTCAGCAGAGACTGCTGAAACCCCATCGGCGTGGTCCACCCGTTATGAGACGGCCACCGGCGGAACGATGGAGGGTGCCGAGATTCAGGTTTCACGTTCCCTCCTTAGTTCGGTGGCTCGCTTCGAGGCCCGGATGCCTGCGGTGCGGCCGGCGGTTGAGCCCTTGCAGCAGATGACCCCTCCGGCGGAACGCCGTGGCGCGCGTATTCTCACCGCGATGGTTGCCGTGGGGTCGGTCGAGAATGCCATGCGCACTACCGAGCGGGCGGCGAACCGTCTCTCCGAGGAACGATTGTACGAACAGATTCAGCGCTTCGGGGCCCGCGGGGCCGGTGTCAGCGTGAAGTTCTGAGTGCCGCGGCTTGTACCGTCCCCACTTGCAGGCGACCGATTAAGCCCCTCTCTCCTCTCCTGCGTGGCGTAACCAAGGGCGATGCCGGTTCACCAGGTCACCCTTTCCTTCCGCCCCGGGCGCCAGGGAACCCACGAAATTACGGAGGCGGTCGTGCGCGAACTGCAGGCAAGCGGGCTGCGGCGGGGAATCCTCTCCGTCTTTTGCCGCCACACGAGTTGTTCGCTGGTCATCATGGAAAACGCGGACGCCAGCGCGCGCCGTGATCTCGAAGCGTGGCTCGATCGGCTTGTGCCCGAGGGCGATCCTCATTTTGAACACACGCTCGAGGGACCGGATGACATGCCGAGTCACATCAAGATGGCTCTGACGCGCAGTTCCGAGACAATCCCCTTTTCCGACGGGCATCTGCAGCTCGGAACCTGGCAGGGCATCTTTCTATGGGAACACCGCCGCGCGCCGCACACCCGTCAGGTGGTCGTCACGGTGATGGGTGAGTGAACGAGCGGGCAAAGGCCGGGGCGGTCGGAAATCGCACCGGCCAGGAGCGGCGGGCGGGAACTGGCTTGCGTCAGTGCTGGCTGGCCGGCAGGCAGGCGCCGCAGCCGTTCACGAAGAAGTCGTTCCCTTTGTCGTCGACGAGGATAAAGGCAGGAAAGTCCTGAACTTCGATCTTCCATACGGCTTCCATGCCGAGCTCCGCATACTCCACCACTTCGACGTGCTTGATGTTGTCCTTGGCAAGAATGGCCGCGGGCCCGCCGATGCTGCCGAGGTAAAATCCGCCATGCTTCTGGCAGGCGCTGGTGACGGCCGCGCTGCGATTGCCCTTGGCCACCATCACGAGCGAACCGCCGAGCGACTGAAAGAGGTCGACGTAGCTGTCCATGCGGCCCGCCGTCGTGGGGCCGAATGAACCCGAAGCATACCCGGTGGGCGTCTTGGCCGGCCCGGCGTAGTAAACCGGGTGATCTTTCAGGTACTGCGGCAGACCCTGGCCGGCGTCGACCCGTTCCTTGAGCTTCGCGTGGGCGATGTCACGCGCGACGATGAGCGGGCCGGAGAGCGACACCCGGGTGGTTACCGGATACTTCGAGAGCTCCGCCACGATTTCCTTCATCGGTCGGTTCAGGTCGATTCGGACGATGTTGTCGTCTTTCCAGAGTCGTGCCGAGGGTGGGATGAATCGGCTGGGGTTCGTCTCCATCTGCTCCAGGAAGATGCCGTCCCGTGTGATCTTGCCCTTGATGTTGCGATCGGCGCTGCAGGAGACGCCCATCGCCACCGGACAGCTCGCTCCGTGGCGTGGCAGCCGCACCACGCGAACGTCGAGGGCGAAATACTTGCCGCCGAATTGGGCGCCGATGCCGGTCGCGCGCGCGAGTTGCAGCACCTTCTCCTCGAGGGCGAGATCGCGGAACGCACGTCCGTGCTCATTGCCGGTGGTCGGCAGAGAGTCGAGGTACTTGGCGGACGCCAGTTTCAGCGTCTTCATGCACGACTCGGCGCTGGTGCCGCCGACGACAAAGACCAGGTGGTAGGGCGGGCACGCGGCGGTCCCGAGCAGGGGCAGCTTTTCCGCCACAAACTTCTCAAAGCTCTTCGGATTGAGCAGGGCCTTGGTTTCCTGGAACAGGAACATCTTGTTGGCCGAACCTCCGCCCTTGGCGACAAAGAGGAACTCGTATTTCGCCCCTTCGGTTGCCATGAGGTCGATTTGCGCCGGCAGGTTGGTTCCGGTGTTGACCTCGTTCCACATGTCGAGCGCCGCGGTCTGCGAGTAACGGAGGTTTTCGGTCGTGAAGCACTCGTATACGCCGCGCGAGATCCATGCGGCGTCGTTGGCGCCGGTCCAGACCTGCTCACCTTTCTTGGCCATGACGGCGGCCGTGCCAGTGTCCTGGCACATCGGCAGGATGCCCTCGGCGGAGATCTCCGCGTTTTTGAGCAGGGTCAGCGCGACGTAGCGATCGTTCGGAGACGCCTCCGGGTCTTCGAGGATCGCCGCGACCTGCTGCAGGTGACCGGTGCGCAGGAGAAACGAGGTGTCGTGAAACGCCTGCCGCGTCAGAAAAGCGAGAGCCTCCGGCGCCACCTTGAGGATTTCGCGACCTTCGAACGTGGTCGTGCTGATGCCCTCGCGGGAAAGCAGGCGGTACTCGGTCCCGTCGGGTCCAAGTGGAAGCGGTTCCTGGTAGGTGAAGGGAGGCGTGGCCATAAGGAGCCCAGTCTTGCGGGAAATTTCCGCATGTAAAGTGAGCCGCGCGTTCGCCGCGGGCCCGACGCCCGCGCCGGGCGAAAAAATGCGCCGTTGCCGTGCCCGGGCCTCCGCCCTGCGCGGTACCCGCGCCTACCGGCGAACCATCGCGCGGATGGTCTCGTGGAAACGGGGGAGATCGGCGGTGGTTGTCACCCCGCCCGGCTCGCGATCCCAACCCGAGACCCCGGGCCAGGTTCCATGCCGCAGGAACGACTCCTGGATCTTCGCCATGCCCGCCACCTGCAGGTAATCCTTCTGCTCCTTGTCGTCGCGAACCACGCTGACGGCCGCCGCGGGGATCGGCGTGATTTCGCGGCTGGAAACATAAGCGAGGTCGTTCAGGTGCACGAAGGGCCGCGCATCCACCAGCGTCGTCGCCGGCCGCGCCGTTTCACCGCGCAGGTAGCGGAAGTACTCGACATGATTCTCCAGCAGCGCGTCGAACGGATCCAAGGGGGTGCGTTCGACGCTCCCGTCGTTCCAGCGCACCTCGACATGGCTGCCCACGACGTACCGAATCGAGGCCCGCTCGCACAGGATGAGTTCGCAGTGGCCGCTCGGTCCCCAACAGGCATGCGACACCGCAAAGCGCAGCGTCACGCCCCTGGTCGTGTCGGTCTCCACAAAGAAGGTATCCGCCCCCTCGATGGTGTGCGCCCGGTAAAGCTCCGCACGCACGGCCGCGAGCTGCGCCCAACTGAAAACTCCCGCGTCGCCGGCCCAGAAGAGCAGATTGTGCACGAAGTGCGCCAGGGCGTTGCCAAAACACGAATCGACCACGAAGTGTCCATCGACCACCAGCCGCCCGGCCCAGGCGTTGCGTGAGAAATAACTCGCGGGCCGCGGCCAGAGGGCCGAGAGCGTGCCGCCCCGGATGGCCCCGAACTCGCCCTCGAGCAGGCGCCGCTTCAGTGCCAGGCGCGCCGGCTCGATGATAAAATTGAACCCCACCAGCGACGCCCGGCGGGCCCGCGCATCGGCCGCAATCATGCTCTCGAGCTCGGCGTAATCCAGGGTGGGCGGTTTCTCCAGATACACCGGCAGCCCCCGCTCGGTCGCGGCCGCGTGCATCGCGCCGTGCAGCGGGATCGGCGTCGGCACGACCACGAGATCGAGTTGATCGTGGCAGGCCTCCAGCATCTCCCGGTAGTCGGAAAACACCCGCACCTGCCGCGCCGCCAGCCGCCAGTCGCGCTGTTCCACGACAAAGGTCTCGTGTTGGGGATCGCAGGTGCAGATGAGCCGCGCCTGATTGCGTTCCTCAAGCTGTCCGAGGGTGCGGTGGTGGACACCGGCGAAGCCGCCCATGCCGATGATGCCGATGTGCAGCGTGGCGCTCACACGATTTTCAGCTTGGGCAGATCCTGGCTGTCGACCAGCCCGACCGGCTGCCCGCGACGATTGACGACAATCAGGTCGTCGATCTTGTGCCGTTCGAAGAGCCGCAGGGCATCGACCCCCAGCGCGTCCTCGGCGATCACCCTGGGGCGTCGCGTCATGAAACGCGACACCGGCTGCCGCAGGAAATCGGGGCCGCTCAGGGCGCTGCGGCGGAAGTCTCCGTCGGTGAGGATGCCGGCCAGCCGCCCGCCGCGGGCCGACACCAGCGCAATGCTGCCGCTTTTCGCGCGCGTCATCGCAAGAATCGCGTCCTGGGTGGTGACGGTCGCGGGGGCGGTCGGGAAGCGCGCGCCGGTGCGCATGATGTCGCGGACGCGCAGCAGCAGCACGCGGCCGAGGTTGCCCGCCGGGTGGTAGCGGGCGAAGTCGTCGCGCGTGAGGCCGCGCGACTTCAGCGAGACCATGGCGAGCGCATCTCCCAGTGCGAGGGCGGCGGTCGTGCTGGCGGTGGGCGCGAGTCGCAGCGGACAGGCCTCCCGGGGCACGCGGTAGAACAGGTGCAGGTCGGCGTGGCGCGCGAGGTCCGAATCCCGCTGGCTCGTGAACGCCACCAGGCGGACGCCGAAGCGCTTCAGCAGCGGGACGAGACGCAGCACCTCTTCGGACTGGCCTGAGTTGCTCAGCAGGAAGGCGAGATCCCCCTCGTCGACCAGGCCGAGGTCGCCGTGGAGGGCCTGCGTCGCGTCGAGAAAGCACGACGATGCGCCGGTGCTGTTGAAGGTGGCGGCGATCTTGCCGGCGATGGCGGCGTTCTTGCCCACGCCGGTGAAGATGAGCTTCCGGCCCGCCGCGAGGGCCGCGTCGACGGCGCGGGCGGTGGCGACAAACTCCCGGCCGAGGCTGCGGGCCGTGCTCGCCAGCGCTGCTTGTTCGAGGCGGATGCAGGAGCGTGCGCGGGCGAGGGCGGATTTCGGAGGCAGCGCCATTTATGGTTTGAGTCGTCGGTCGGAGTGCGGAACTTAGGCCCCACACCTGCCCGTTCAAATCCTTTTCCGCCTTGATGACCGTCCGCCGCCCACTCCTCGCCTGGGTCGCGTTGCTCGCGGCCTGCTGGGGCTCCGGTTGCGTTGATCGCGACGGTTCGCCGCTGCCGCCGGAAACCGAGGATCCTTTCTACGTCCAGGGCAAGCAGCTCCAGAAGCAGGGCCGCCAGGCGGAGGCCCTCAACGCCTTTCTCAAGGTCATCGATCGCCGGGGCGAGGCGCCGTCCCCCGAATCGCACCTTGAGGCCGGTCTGCTCTGCCTCTACCACACCCGGGACTTTCCCGCCGCCTACTACCACCTCCGGCGGTATCACCGGGCGCAGCCCAACTCCAAGGAGGCTCCGCTCGTGCTCGGCAAGATCGAGGAGGCCAAGCGCGAGTTCGCCCGCACCCTGCCGGGCCGGCCGCTCGAGGACCAGTCGGTGCGCCTTGCCCAGGATGAGGAGGTGGCGAGGCTGCGCCGTGAGAACGACGAGCTACGGGCCGAGGTGGCCGTGTTGCGGGGCGGCGGCGCCGTGCCCGTGCCTCGGATACCGCGGCTGATCGCGCTGCCGCCCGAGATTGGTTCCGCGCCCTTCACGCCCTCCCCACCGATCGCGCCGGTGGCCGGGGCGCCGGCCCGCGCCGCCCCCGCGGATTCCTCCCCGCTGCAACGCGCCGGGCCGGCGGCGACGGCATCAACCCGCGCGGGCATCCCGGCCGGAACACCACCGGCGGCCGCCCGTTCCGCGGGCCGGACCCACACGGTCGCGCCGAAGGACACCCTCTACAGTCTCGCCCGCCGCTACCAGGTGAGGGTGGAGGACATCGTCGCGGCCAACCCGGCCGTGCTCCCGCGTGCCAGCACCCCCCTCCGGATCGGTACGATGCTCCGCATCCCCTGAGGACCGCCCCGCGCTGCGAACCCCGTCATGCCCCGCACTTCGCAGCGCACCGCCGGCTTCACCGAATCGATGATCCGGGAGATGTCGCGGGTCGCGGCCCGTCACGGCGCCATCAATCTCGCCCAGGGGTTCCCGGACTGGGACCCGCCGCCGGCACTCGTGCAGGCGGCGAAGGACGCGATGGACGCGCACCGGCACCAGTATGCGGTGACGTGGGGAGCCCCCGAATTGCGCGCCGCCCTCGGATCCCGGCTCGCGCGGGACCTCGGCACGCCGGTCGATCCCGAGCGCGAACTGGTCGTCACCTGCGGCGCCACCGAGGCGATGATGGTGGCGATGATGACGGTTTGCGACCCGGGCGACCGGGTGGGGCTGTTTTCCCCTTTCTACGAAAACTACGGCGCCGACGCGATCCTGTGCGGCGCGCAACCGGTGCATGTTCCGCTCCACCCGCCCGATTACCGCTTCGATCCGGCGGAATTGCGGCGTGCGTTCGCGGGCGGGTTGAAGGCCTTCGTACTCTGCAACCCCTCCAACCCCTGCGGCCGCGTCTTTACCCCCGCCGAGCTGCTCGCCATCGCCGCGCTGGCCGCGGAGTATGACGTCTGGGTCCTGACCGACGAGGTCTATGAGCACATTGTGTATTCGCCGCACCGGCACACCTACTTTTCAACCCTGCCCGGGATGGCGGAGCGCACGCTGCGGTGCTCCTCGCTCTCGAAGACCTTCGCCATCACCGGCTGGCGCCTCGGCTACGTGCAGGCGGCTCCGGCGGTGATCGCCCAGGCCCGCAAGGTGCACGACTTCCTCACCGTCGGAGCGGCGGCGCCGCTGCAGCACGCGGTGGTGGCGGCGCTGAACTTTCCCGCCGCCTACTACGGTGAACTCGTCGCGGGGTACGCCGCCGCCCGCGACGTCCTCCTTGGCTACCTCGATCGCATCGGGCTGGCCTGCACCCGGCCGGAGGGCGCGTACTTTGTCATGGTGGACATCTCGCCGTTCGGTTACGCGAGCGACGTGGAGTTTGCCCACTGGATGACGCGCGAGATTGGCGTCGCCCCCGTGCCGGGTTCGAGCTTCTTCCCGTACCCGGAGAATCGCTACATCCGCCTCAATTTCGCCAAGCGCCCCGCCACCCTGCACGCCGCCGGCGAACGGTTGCTGCGCCTCCGGCGCTGAATCTCGCTGCCGTTGCGCCCGGGGTGGTTTTGCCGTGACGCTGCGTCCGGCCTCGCTTTCGCTCGGGATCAGCCATGCCGCGCTCCCTCTATTCCGCCGCCCTCGATTTTGGCGCGACCAGCGGTCGCGTGATCCTCGGCCGCTGGTCCGGCCAGCGCCTCGACCTCCGGGAGGTCCACCGCTTCCCCAATGCCTTCCGCTCGCTCGGCGGGCACGACTACTGGGACATCGGCACACTCTGGCACGAAGCGCAGACGGGCCTGCGCAAGGCGGCCGCCGCACTGCCCCGCGGATCCACGCTCGCCTCCGTCGGGGTCGACTGCTGGGGCGTCGATTACGCGCTGGTCAACGATGCCGGGCGCCTCGTGTTTCCCGTCCACGCCTACCGTGATGCCCGCACCCAGGCCGGACTGCAGCGTCTCGCGAACACCCGCGCCGCCCTCGATCGGATCTATGCGGCGACCGGCATCCCGAACGTCTTCTACAATTCCTCGCTCCAGCTCGCCGAGGCCGTTGCCGCCTGCCCGGCCCTCAGCGATCTCGCCACGCGCTGTCTCTTCCTTCCCGACTACTTCAATTTTCTCCTCTCGGGCCGGATGGAAAACGAGTTCACCATCGCGAGCACCTCGCAGCTCCTCGACGTGCACTCACTCGGCTGGTCCCGCGCCGCCCTCGATTACTTTCGCCTCCCGGCGCAGTGGTTCACGCCGCCGCTGCTCTCCGGCGCGAAGCTCGGCCGCCTGCTGCCGGCGGTCGCCGCCGCCGCGCCCGCGCTCGCCCGCACCCAGGTGATCGCGGTCCCGGGGCACGACACCGCCTGCGCCTACGACGCGATGCCCGCCGCGCCCGCCGGCACCGATCTCTTCCTCAGTTCCGGCACCTGGTCGCTGGTCGGCTTCGAAAGCGACCGGCCCGTGCTCGGCGCCGAGGCGCTGGCCGCCCGCATCTCCAACGAGCGCATCGGCGACGGCCGCTACCGCCCGCTCACCAATGTCATCGGCCTCTGGCTGCTCGAGGGTACGCTGAAGGACTTCGCCTCGCGCCCGACCAACGACCGCGAATGGGCTGCGCTCGTCACCGCCGCGGAAAAGCTCCGCGCGCCGGCGGCGCTGCTCGATGTCGCCGATCCCGGATTCACCAACCCGCCTTCGATGAAGGCGGCCATCGACGCCCAGCTCAAGCGGCGCAAACTCCGCGCCCCGGCCCACCTCGCCGCCTACACCCGCCTGATCTGCGACTCGCTCGGCCGCGGCCACGCCGACGCCATGCGCGCCTTCGAGCGCATGACCGGCCGGAAGTTCGCGCGCGTCCTGATGGTCGGCGGCGGCTCAAAGAACCGCCTGCTCTGCCAGGCCACGGCCAACGAAACGGGCCTGCCCGTCGTCAGCTTCGCCCTCGAGGGCACCGCCGTCGGCAACCTCGCGAGCCAGTTGATCGCGCTCGGGGCGGTGAAGGACAAGGCCACCTTCCGCCGGCTCCTTGGCGCGCGCCTCGAGCAGACCATCTACGCGCCGGCGCACGGCTGACCCGTCCTTCCGTCGTTCCTCACTGGCCGCCGTCGTCCCGGCCGTTCGCCCCCGCGACCTCCCCGGCCGGCTCCGGCGGCGGCATCCGCAGCCGGTACACCGCCAGGCGGGAGTTGGCGAACACACGCGCCCCGAGCGGCAGCGTCACGCTGGCGCGATCCCCCAGGCTGCGGTCCAGCAGGGCGTAGCTCGGGGCCGGATCGATTGTATCCGGATTCAGGTGACCATCGCGATAGAAGAAATCCGAGGCCAGCGCGGCGCGCCGGCTGAGCAGCGGGCCATTGAGCACGTAATTGGGCCCTTCAAACCACAGGCGCCGCTCGGAGAGTGCCGAGTAGTAGAAGTGCACGCCCATCAAGGTGCGATCGAGCGCACCCCAGTGGTCCTTGCGCATGTTCTCCGGCGTGAAGGCATTGGCCACGAGGACGGCATTGGGTTCCGTATGATCGCGCACCCACCGGAGGGCCTCCTGCAACTCGCGCATGCCCGCGTCGGGCCGCAGATCCGCCGGCGTATCGAGCCAGGCGACCAGCCCCGGGCGGTGGCGCGTCCACCACAGCGCGGCCTGGGTCAGCAGCGCACCGGACAGCACCACCGCGCCGGCGCCGAGCGCCAGTCGCGCCCGGAGCGACGAATCCAGCCGGCCCGCGCCGGCTCCGGCGGCGGCCGGGCGGGCAAACGGCGACGCCGATTCGCGCCACTCCGCCGGCCCATGGCGCCAGATCTGAAACCGCCGCGCCGCCGCCACCAGAAAGCCCGCCGCCAGCGCCGCCATCGGCAGCCGCATCATCAGAATCACGTAGAGCTCGCCGTAGCTGTTGAGCTCCAGCAGCAGCCCCATGGCCACGGCGGCGGTGAAAAACGCCCCCAGCCAGCCGACAAGCTGCCGATCGCGCCGCTCCAGATCGCCCCAGACCAGATAGGGCAGCGCCAGCAGCCGCACCCCGCACGTGCCGGCAAACACCACCGCCCCGCACGCGAGCTGCGCCAGCAGCGTTGCCAGGGCCGGCGGCAGCACCTGCGCCAGCGCGGCCGTCCACGCCGCCGCGTGTTGTTTCCAAAACCCGGTCAGCTCGAAGACGTGAAACGGATTCAGCCGCGCCCCGCCGGTCCGCCACGACGCCATCGTCAGCAGGTAGATCGCGCCGAAGGCCGCCGCCAGGCCGGCGGCAAACACCAGCTCTCGTCGCGGCAGCCGCCGTTCGCGTACCCACCGCCAGCCCGCCCACAGACCCAGCGCCACCACGACGACGGGCACGAGCGTGCCCTTGGCCCCGCTGGCGGCCAGCCCGAGCAGGATCAGCCACGCGTAGTAGCGGCGGCCGACCCGCGTTAGTCGCAGCCCGCGATGCACCACCAGCAGCAGCGCCCCGCAGTACATCATGCCGAAAAAGAAGGTCGGGCTCACGAAGAGCCAGCGTACGAACAGCCCAAGAAACAGCGGCTCCCCGTACGACGGCGCAAACGACACCTCGCTCAACGCCACCAGCATCAGCGCCGCCAGCACCCCGCCCCAGGGCGAGCGCGCCACCGCACGGCCCAGAGCGAACGCCTGCGCCACCATCACCGCGCCCAGCGGCAGATACACCAGCCGCAACAGCACCGCTCCGAGCTCGATGTCGGTGGTCCACGACACCGCCGCCGCGTGCACCATCATGAAGTAGTGATACTGCAGCGGCGTTCCGGCCAGGCTCGGATCCTCCAGCGGCCAGTTGTTCTTGATCACCCCGGCCCGGCTGATCAGGTACACCCAGTCGTGAAAAATCGCGCGCGTCGGCTGTCCGTCCGCCAGCGGCGCCTCCGCGAACATCTGGCCGGCCGCCATCAGTGCCGTCAGCAGGAATGCCAGCCCCAGGCCCGCCGCCACACCCGCGTGGTGGCCCGAGAGGCGCCACGTGATCAGGCCGCCTCCGCCCGTCCGACGCCCCGCCGGCAGTGCCGCCAGCGCGAGCCAGCCGAGCGGCGTCCATCCGTACAGCGGTCTGGCGTCGATCGCCGACAGGCCAAGGAACACCAGGGTCTCGAGGGCGAAGCCGGTCGGCACCGCCAGCGCCATCGCCACCATCGGCCGGACCGGCCTGCGGTTGACCCATCGCACCACGACCAGGCCCGGCAACCCGAGAAACAGACCCACATACGCCGCATAGGCCGCCACCGTGTCGAATTCGTAGGCGCACGCTCGCACTATCAGGAAGGCGGTCGCCGCCAGGCAGAGAAACAGCGCTCGCCACCAGGACTCCGGCGCCACGGCGGGCGGCGTCAACGGAACCAGGAATCGATGGGGCGACAACACGGCGGAAACAGGCGGGTGGGGCAGGGCGAGGGCGGGGTGGCTCCGGAGGTGGCGAGCCCCCGCCGAGTCGCGGGTTCGCGGCTCAATTCCCGGCGGCGGACCCCAGCGTTTCCCTCCCTTCGCCAAACGCAACGCCGATTTCGCGGCGACGACGGAGCGGCGCCCTCCGACCGCACGAGCTTTCGTTTCCCGGAGGGCGGCGCTCCGTCGCCGCCGCCCTCTGGTCGCGACGCGATTCCCCTCGGGAGCCGCGCCCCCCGGCAGCTCGTAGAGCTCCAACCGCGCCACCGCCGGACAGTCGTCGCGCACGCCCAGGGCAAACCGGCCCGTCGCGCCCACCGCGCCCGGCTCTACCCCCCGTTAGCTTTGGCCGTGGGCCAGCACCCCAGCCCAGGGAACGATCGTCACCTCGGGGCTCGCCACGGTCATACGCGGATCTTGTGGTGCCATTAGCGCGGCACGCGGCACGCGCCGCCAGCGCGTGTCCTACTACCCGGGCCAACAACGCGCATGCGACTTCCGTCCGCCGCGCTCACCTCCATGCTCCCTGCCCGCGTTGGTAAGCTCGAGTCTGCGCGTTCCGCCTGCCCATCCCTGGGTCCGCGTTCGGGTTTGAATCGGCAGCGACGCGCCTCATCGAGATGCAACATCCAGCCATTATTCAAGGCGGCATGGGAGTCGCCGTTTCCAACTGGCGCCTGGCGCGCCGGGTCTCGCAACTGGGCGAACTCGGCGTGATCTCCGGCACCCTCCTCGCCCTCATCCTGGCGCGGCGGCTGCAGGAAGGCGACCCGGGCGGCGACATGCGTCGGGCCCTCGAACACTTCCCGATTCCGGGGGTCGCCGCCCGCATTCTGGATCACCACTTCCTCCCCGGTGGCAAGGATCCGGCCGCGCCTTTCCGCCCCATCGCGATGCCGACCCTGGAGCCCAACCCCAGGCTGGAGGAACTGACCGTGGCGGCCAATTTCGTGGAGGTCTTCCTGGCCAAGGAAGGCCATGCCGGCCGCGTGGGCGTCAATTTGCTCGAGAAGATCCAACTCGTCACTCTGCCTTCGCTCTACGGTGCGATGCTCGCCGGGGTCGACTACGTGCTGATGGGCGCGGGCATCCCGCGGTCCATTCCGGGGGCGCTCGATCGACTGGCCGCGGGGGAGGCGGCGGAGCTGAAGGTCGACGTCGAAGCCGCGCTGCCTGGCGAATCCTTTTTCACCCGCTTCGATCCGGCCGCAGCGTTCGGCGGACCGCCGCCCCGGTTGCGGCGGCCGCATTTTCTCGCCGTAGTCTCCTCCGCCACTCTCGCGCTCACGCTGGCCCGCAAATCCAACGGCCGGGTGGACGGGTTCGTGATCGAAGGCGACCTCGCCGGCGGCCACAACGCTCCGCCCCGCGGCCCCCTCCAACTCAGCGCCGCGGGCGAACCCATCTACGGCGACCGCGATGCGCCCGACCTCGCCAAGTTTCGCGAGCTCGGCCTCCCCTTCTGGCTGGCCGGCGCCTACGCCCGGCCGGAGAAGCTCGCCGCGGCCCGCGCGCTGGGCGCCGCCGGCATCCAGGTCGGCACCGCCTTCGCCTTCTGCGAGGAGTCCGGTCTCACCGACCCGCTCCGCCAGCGGGCCCTCGCCGCCGCGCGCGCCGGCGAAGCCCGCGTGTTCACCGACCCCGTGGCCTCCCCCACCGGGTTCCCGTTCAAGGTGCTTCAGCTCCCCGGCACGATCTCCGAGACCGACTGCTATGCCTCCCGCGAACGCGTCTGCGATCTCGGACATCTCCGCCAGCCGTATCGCCGCGACGATGGTACCGTGGGCTACCGCTGTGCCGCCGAACCCGTCGAGGACTTCGTGCGCAAGGGCGGCACCGCCGCCTCCGCCGCCGGCCGCAAGTGCCTCTGCAACGGCCTCGCCGCCTCCGTGGGTCTGCCCCAGGTCCGGGCCGGCATTCCGGAGCCCCCGCTGGTCACCGCCGGCAACGCGATCTGCGAACTGCCCGACCTGCTGCCGGCCGGTGCGCCAACCTACCGTGCGGAAGACGTTGTCCGCTACCTGCGCGGCGGCGCGGCCGCGGCGGTGGCGTAGGCTCTCCGGGCCGGAGGTCGCAGTCCGGACCAGGGGCGACCCGATTCGTTCTTCGTTCTCGTAATCGTTCCTCGTTCTCGCCCTGAGAACGAGCAGGAAACCGGGGAGCGGGGAGCGAGAACGAGCAGCAAGCCTCGCGCCCGCTGCCGGGCAGATCGAGTAATCACCCGTCCCCCCCGCGGGCACGTTGCCTTTGTTGCGCCCTCTGTCAGTGCTGGCGTCATGCCGCACCGCACCCCGCTGCTCCTGATCCTCGCGCTGGCGTTCCTGCCCCTGCCCGCCGCCGAACTGCCCGCGCCGGCCGACGTCATCCGCGCCGCCGGCAATGCCACCGACGAGGTCTCGCGTTTCCGCCTGCTGCGCGCCCTCGCCGACCGCCCCGGCCTCGACGCCACCCTGCGCGCCGACCTGGAGAAACTCCTGCCATTGGTCGACGACTGGGCCAACGGCAAGTCCCGCGCCACCGTCGACGACTCGCGCGCCGCGGAAAACGGTTACCTTTGCCGCTTCATTACCGGCCGCGCCCAGCCCTCCGGCGGCACGGCACCGGTGTATCCGGTCGAGCCCGTCGCCGGCTCGCCGCTGCGTCCACTCTGGGCGTATTACCGGGCCCGCCTGCTGATCTGGCGGGTCATCCAGAGCGGGCCGCTGCTGCGGGTGAAGGAGACGCGCGACACCTATTACGGCGAGGCCCGCCGCCTGCTGCAGGAGGCCGCGGCGGCCTTCCCGGAGAACCGCGTCCTCCGCATGTACCTCGGGCAGCCGATTCCGTGGCCGGCCCGCCACGCGCCCGACCCCCAGGCGCCGACCTGGGCCAACCTCCAGCGCGAGGGCCTGGAGAAACTCGCCGACATCGTGCACTGGTGGATCGCCGAGCGGCAACTCCCGGACGGCCAGTTCGGCGGCGGCTGGGGCGACGACGTCGAGATGTGGCGCTGGTGGGTGCCGGTGCTGATCGCGTTCGAGGATCCCGTGATCGTCGCCGCGCAGGAGCGCACGTCCGAGGGCATCTTCCGGCGGCCGCACCTGCGCGGCGGATTCACCTCGCGCCTCACCGACGTCGAACACTCCAACGAGGACACCACCGACACCATCCTGCCGATGATGCATCTGCGGCCGGACGAGCCGATCTGGCAGCAGCGCGCGCTGCGCCTCGCCGAGCTGATGCGCGACCGCTGGACCGGGCGCAACGCCCGCGGCTTCCTGCAGTTCCAGTCGATCTATTTCAGCATCGACAAAGTTGATACGACCCCGCGCCGCGCCTTCGACACCGTCTACCATCCCTCGATCGTGCAGCCGACGCTGCTCTACTGGCAGCGCACGGCCGACCCCGCGCTCACGCGGCTTTTTGGCGAGTGGCTCCAGGTCTGGATCGACGCCACCGCCCGCGCCGAGCACGGCAAACCCGCCGGCGTGCTGCCGAGCGCCCTCGCCTGGCCCGCCGGCACCGTCGGCGCCCCGGGCGCCCCCTGGTGGGAGCCCTTTCCCCTCAACCACAACGACGCCCTCTACAACTGGCCCGGCGCCACGCGCCTGATGACGTCGACGCTCCTGCTCGCCTGGCACATGACCCGCGACGAACGGTATCTCGCCCCGCTTCGATCGATGGCGGAGCTGGCGCTCCGGCACCGCGGCGCCCCCGGCCCCGCCGCCGCCGGCTCCGAGGCCTGGGCCGCGCGCCAGCTCGACAGCTTTCTCCCCGACACCCTCGCCAAGTACCGGCTGCTCTCCGGCGACACCCGCTACGATGCGCTGCTCGCCCGTAACGCGCCCGGTTACGTGCAGTATCGACTCGGTGGAGACACCCGCGCGCTCCTCCGCAGCCTGGAACAGAATGCCGAAGCCTTCCGCTCCAACTGGGAGGGCTACACCAGCGAGATGCGGTGGACGGATCGGGTGGTGAGCTTCACCACCAACTACCTGCGCCATCTCCCGGAGCCGGCCCCGCCTGTGCCCCAACCGCAGATCCTCTACTCGACGGCGACCGGCGATCCCGGCACGCCGCTGGTCTTTCCGCTCAACGCCGTGCGCTGGCGCACGCCGCCGCGCGAAATCGCCGCGCTGGTGACCGACGCCGGCGCCACGGCCTTCGGAGCCGAGCTGTTTCACTTCGGCACCACCCCGCGCCGGTTTGCGGCGGAGTTCCTCCTCCTGCGGCCGGGCGACTACGAGCTGACCATCACGCCTGCCGACGCCGCGGTGGCCGCGGCCCCCGTGCGGCGCAGCTTCCGCGTGACCGGTCCGCGCTCCGAGGTGCCGCTGGAAATCCCCGGCCGGCAGTTGACCGTCGTGCGCGTCCGCGCCCGCTGAGGGTGCGGCGGCCGTGTGCGGCGCGGGAGCCGCGCCGGAGCGGAGCGAAAGCGTGGCCACTGGTTTCACCACCTTGACCTGCCACCAGGCGCGGGGCTGCAGCGATGGCGCGGTGGTGAGGCGGACGGTGTCGGCGGTCTCATCCGCGGCGGATGCCGGCGGGACCGGGGGGCGGCGGGTGCCTGAGCCCGCCCGGGGCACGGTATCAGGGTGAGCAGGGCGGCGACCCGCGGCGGCCCGCGATCGGACGTTTTGTGCTCGAAGGGCGGTGCGGGTCTGCTATGGGCTGACCCAGCAGACCAAACGATTGAGAAACTGTCGCTCCAATCGATCTCAATGAACGCATTCGCGAAATGTCTGATGTTCTTCTCGGCGGTGGCAGCACCGCTTTGCGCGCAAACGTGGATCTACGACTTCACCACCAGTGGAATCGACGGCACGTATTGGTCGACGGTCAATACCTCGGGAACATTTACGTTCACCTCGTCGGGGAGCGGTGTCACGGTTGCCGGTGGCACAGGGAGTTTCCAGACGGGCAAGCTCAGTCTGAACCTAGCCGAGTTCCCGACGATCAGCGGCGACTTCAGCGTATCGGCGACCTTCACCGGCGGCGGCCTGAATGGCGGTGTGCACCAGATCCAACTGGAGGTGAATTCCCCCTCGGCCGGCGTGCTGGTCTCCCGCAGCAATCAGTCGTCAGTCGGTGACGCCGGCGGCAACTCGGTTAATGTCTTTGACGGTGCCGTGCTTGGATTCACGACCCTTTCCGGCGCGGACGCCGCTTCCGGCGTTTCCACGCCGATGACGCTCACCCTCGCCCGAACCGGCGTGACCTACACCGCATCCTGGAACAACAACCAGTTCTGGTCGGGCTCCTACACGGCCGACTCATTGACTTCGGTGTATCTGGCCTTGAACAACAATTATGGGGCCACTGACCCGACGCAGGTGACGTGGCAATCCTTCAGCATTACCTCAACCGCCATTCCCGAGCCGTCAACCTACGCGATGCTCGCGGGTTTGGCGGGATTGGGCTTCGCTATTTGGCGCAGAAGGGCGGCGGATTGATTGAGGGAGGGGCAGGGGGGCGCGGACAAGGGCTCCAACGTTCGGAGGAGTGATTCGACGGATCCCGCCTCTTGCGTGGCAACGACCGCCGGTGCGCCCACCGTCGCCACTTGAGGCGCCGCGGACCGTCCGCGTTTACCTGCCGGCACGCCGCCACTCGACCCGCAACGTCCGCTCCCGTTCGCAGCGCTTCGGCAATTGTCCGGGCCGCCTCGCCGGGCACCCGTTCAATCCCCGGCGCCGCCGCTCTCGAAAAGGTCTCGCCGGTGGTTCCCACGATTGATCACGGGGCAGGTCGCCCCGGGAAGGGCGGGTCGCTGAACGAAATGTCAGCCTAATCCCCTTGTCGCCGCGGGCCCGGAGCCGTGAATCCAAATTCCTACTACTTGCTCCCCCGCCGGCGAGGCCACCGCGGCTTCTCCGCTTCCTGCGCGGCGCGCGCCGTCCGGCGACTCCAGCCTGAGCTCCGCTCACGCGGGCGGAGCTTTGTCTGCGCCGCCCGCCACCCGCCCCTTGTCCCCCGCCCCCGCCGCCTCCGCTGCCCCGCGCTCCGCCCGACTCCCACGGCGGACGCTCCTGACCGCCCTGGCCGTGGCCGGCCTGCTGACCGTTTACGCGTTGCTGGCTACGCTGACGGCCCGGCGGCAGGGGCTGTCCTTCGACGAGGGTCTGCAACTGGCGGTCGGATACAATCTCTGGATGCACGGGGATTTTCGCATCGAGGGAGCCAACGGCGATCTCATCAAACGCTGGGCCACGCTGCCGTTCCTGTTGCTCCAGCCGAAGTTCGTCGGGCGCGACGATCCGCTCTGGCTGAAGGGCGACGCCTACGAACTCGGCCGGCGCTTCCTCTTCGAGCTCGGAAATTCGCCGGAGCAGTTGCTGCGGGCCTCGCGCGCGATGGTCACGGCCCTCGGCGTCGCGCTCGGGCTGCTCGTTTTCCTGGTGTCGCGCCGGCATTTCGGCACCGCCGGCGGGCTGCTGTCCCTGGCGGTCTTCTCCCTCTCGCCGCACCTGCTCGCGTTTGGCAGCCTCGTCTCGACGGATCTCGCGATCACCGCAACGCTCTTCGCCACCACCTGGCTCTGCTGGCGGTTGCTGCATGAGGTCACGGTGTGGCGGCTGCTCGCGAGCCTCGCGGCGGCCGGACTCCTCGTGCTGGCCAAGCCGACGGCGCTGGTGATTTTCCCGATTTCCGCCGTGATGATCACCGTGCGGCTCCGGCGCGGCGGGCCGCTGCGGTTGCGCTGGGGGAAGAGGATTCGCGAACTCACCGGCCGGCGGGGCCTGGCGGCCGCCATCGCCGGTCTCGTGTGCCTGCACGTGCTGGCTGGCTGGGTCGCCTTGTGGGCGCACTACGGTTTCCGTTACGAGGCGAGCCCGGACCCCGCCGATCCGCGAATCGCGTTCTTCCGGCCCCAGACGCGCGACGAGATTCCCGCCCCGTTCGTCGCCACTCTTGGCTGGCTGAAGGAGCGTCGCGTGCTGCCGGAGGGATTCCTGCGCGGCATCGAGAGCCTGCTGGCGTGCGACGACCAGCTCGGCTCGTTCGCGCGCGGGCAGTGGCGGCTGGACGGGTGGTCCTGGTTTTTCCCCTACGCCATCTGGGTGAAGACCCATCCCGCGGTGATCCTGCTGCTGGCGGGCGGCCTCGGAGCCTGGGTCTGGCATCGCCGGCGGGCGGGTGGGCGGGCGCCCGGGCTTGCGCTCTACGAGGCGACGCCCTGGCTCGCCCTCATCGGCTGCTACCTCGCGGTGGCCATGACCGAGGACATCAACCTCGGGCACCGGCACGTCCTGCCGATCTACCCGGTGCTTTACGTGCTGGCCGGCGCCGCGGTCCTGCTCCGCGGGCGGACGTTCCTCTGGCCGCGGCGCGCCCTCGCCGTCCTGGTGGCCTGGCTTGGCGTCGACGCCGTCGTCCTGCACCCCGATCACCTGGCCTACTTCGGCCCGCAGGCCGGCGGGCCGGCGAACGGCTACCTGCGTCTCGTCGACAGCTCGCTCGACTGGGGCACGGGCCTGCCGGCCCTCAAGCGTTGGATCGATCGCCACAATCCCCGCGGCGACCTGCCGATGTACCTCGCGTATTTCGGCGCCGACAGTCCCCGCCACCATGGCATCCCCGCGCGGCGGCTGCCCGGGTTCTTCGAACGCCGGACCTTTGAGCAGTATCCGCTCGCCCCCGGTTATTATGCCATCAGCGCCTCGCTCTACCAGGGGGTCTACACGAGCGCCTTCGGCCCCTGGAGCAAGGACTACGAGCAGCTCTACCAGCGGCTGCTGCGCAAGGTCGTCGCCTTCGAACAGAAATTCCCCGACCCGGCGCGCCGCGCGAGGCTGCTGCTGCGGCCCGAGTACTGCGCCCTCGCCAACGACATCGATCTCTTCGACAACCTCCGTTTCTCCCGCCTCTGCGCGTGGCTGCGAAAACAGGGGCCGCCGCACCACCAGGTCGGACATTCCATTCTCATCTGGCGGCTCGACTTCCAGGATCTGCAGGCCGCCCTCCTCGGCCCGCCGGCCGAACTCACCGGCCGCCCCGCCGTCATCCGCCGCTACCGCCAAATCGTCCCGCCGGCCCAGTAGAGGCTTGGACGCCACCCGCGCCCTGCCCCTCCGCGCTTGCCGCCGCGGAGGCGCGCGCTTCAGTCAGCCCCCTCATGCCCAGGCCCGACGAAGCCCCCACCATCATCTTCTCGATGCTCGGCGTCTCGAAGAAAATCGAGCGCAAGGAAATCCTCCGCGACATCTCCCTCTCGTTCTTCTACGGCGCCAAGATCGGCGTGCTCGGCCTCAACGGCTCCGGCAAATCGTCCCTCCTCCGCATCCTCGCCGGCCGCGACACCGAAATCGACGGCCGCGTGCACTTCGAACCCGGCTATTCCGTCGGCCTGCTCGAGCAGGAACCGCACCTCACCCCCGGCACCACGGTGCGTGCCAGCGTCGAAGAAGGCGTCCAGCACCTCACGAACCTCGTCGCCGCCTACGACGCCACCTGGGACGAACTCAACGACGCCGTCGACGACGCCGCCAAGGACGCGATCCTCACGAAGCAGGGCGAACTCCAGGAAAAGATCGACGCCCTCAACGCCTGGGACGTCGCCCCGCAGGTCGAGATGGCGATGGACGCCCTCCGCTGCCCGCCCGGCGACCAGTTGGTGGACAAGCTCTCCGGTGGCGAGCGCCGCCGCGTCGCCCTTGCGCGCCTGCTGTTGCAGAAGCCGTCCATTCTGCTCCTCGACGAACCCACCAACCACCTCGACGCCGAAAGCGTGCAGTGGCTCGAGCAGCACCTCGCCCGCTACGAGGGCACGGTGATTGCCGTGACGCACGACCGCTACTTCCTCGACAACGTCGCCCAGTGGATCCTCGAGCTCGACCGCGGCCACGGCATCCCGTGGAAGGGCAACTACTCGTCGTGGCTGGAGCAGAAGCAGCGCCGCCTCGCGGTCGAGCAGCGCACCGAGGATCGCCGTCAGAAGGCGATGGCGCGCGAGCTGGAGTGGATCCGCCAGTCCGCCAAGGCCCGCCAGGCCAAGTCGCAGGCCCGCATCAACGCCTACGAGGCGATGCTGAAGGAAAACGTCGCGGAGAAGGAGCGCGAGTTCGAGATCCTCATCCCCCCCGGCCCGCGGCTCGGCACGCTGGTGGTCGAGGCGCAGGATCTCGCCAAGGGCTACGGCGACAACCTGCTCTTCGAACACGTCACCTTTTCTCTCCCGCCCGGCGGCATCGTTGGTGTGATCGGCCCCAACGGC
>CAZDGC010000110.1:3909-22496 GCA_964504885.1 uncultured Opitutus sp. | reverse complement strand
GGCGAGCGTTCCACCCACGCCAAAGGCGCCCAACGTCGGCCCCACGGCCCGCACCAGCACGCGCAGCGGCGCCGTCCCCGCGATCACAAAGCCGGTGATCAAGATCTCGTCGCCCGTACCGACCTGGGTGCGCGCGGACACGTTCACCAGCCGCGGCGTCGTGCCGGTGAAGCTGGCATCGGGGGTGGCGCTGTAGATTTCGGCGAGGGCGATTCCGGTGGCTTCGTTCTTGCCCAGGATCTGGATCGAATAGCTGTTGGCCGGCAGGGCGGGATTGTAGATGGCGGCGTCGCGGGGCGGAGTGCCGGCGAAGTTGAACGCCCCCACCGACGAGAATTCGAAGCCGCCCGCCCAGTCGTCGTTCTGCGCCACCTGGGTCGCGCCCTGAAACACCGCCATCACCGGGTCCGCCAGCACGCCGCCCACGCCAAAGGCGCCGAGCGTCGGCCCCACTCCGCGCAGCAGCACCGCGCCGTTGCCGGAGGTGCCCGCCCCGCCGAGCGCGAAGCCCACAATCAGGGTATTGTCGCCCGTGCCAGCGTTGGTGCGCACCGAGAGATTGGAGAGCCGCGCCGCCGGCGCCGGGTTGCGCACCACGACCGTCAGCACCGCTGTCGTGCTCAATACATTGGCCCCGCCGCCGCTCACGCGCACGGCGTAGTTGCCGGCATCCGCCGCCTGCGCCGCGGTGATCGCGTAGGTCGCCGCCGTCGCGCCCGCGATCGGCGAATCGTTCTTCAGCCACTGATACGCCAGGGCTCCGGTGCCCGTCGCCGTGACGGAAAAGGTCACCCCCTGCCCGGCGTCGACAGTCTGGCTGCGCGGCTGCGCGGTGATCGTCACCGGATCCCCGGCGCTGCCGCCGACGACCAGTTTCGCAAAGGGGTTCTCCTCCGCGCTGCCCGAGCGCAGACGCACCGAGTAGGTGCCGGCATCCGCCACCTGCGCCGACGGCAGCGTGTAACTCGCCCCCGTCGCCCCCGGCAGATCGACGCCGTTCTTCTGCCACTGGTAGGTCAGGCCGGGCGCACTCGCGCTGACACTGAAAGTCACGCTCTGCCCCGGGTTGACGGACTGACTGAGCGGACGCGCGGTGATGGCAATGGCACCGCCGGTCACCGGCCAGACCGTGAGGCTGCCGCGCTGGCTGTCGACCGAACCGCCCGGTCCCGCGACCCGCACCGCGTAGACGCCTTCGTCGGCAGCCTGCGGCGAGGCGATGGTGTAGGTCGCCGCCGTCGCCCCGGCAACCGGCACATTGTTCTTCAGCCAGGTGTAGGTGAGCGGCCCGCCACTCGCCACGACGCGAAAGGTGACCGATTGGCCGACCGCCACATTCTGTTCCTGCGGGTGGATGGAGATCAACGGCAGCGGCGCCTGGCTCGCCGGCACCCCGCGACGGAGGGTGTTGTTCGAGGAGTCCACGACGTAAATCGTCGTCCCGTCCGTCACCACGTCGGTCGTGTAATAGAAGCGTGCCGCCGAACCCACGCTGTCGACATCGGCGGTGATGCCCGGTGAACCGGCCAGCGTCGTGACGAGCCCCGCTGGCGTGATGTGCCGCACCGTGCTGTTGCCGTGGTCGGCCACATAGAGGTTGCCGGCTGCGTCGACCGAGAGCCCCCGCGGCTGGTTGAAACGCGCCGCCGCGCCGGTGCCGTCCGACGAACCGCTGTTGCCCGGCGAACCGGCCAGCGTGGTCACGGCGCCGGCCGCCGTGATGCGGCGGATGACGTGATTCTCGCTGTCGGAAACATAGAGGTTGCCGTTGCGATCCACCGTGACGCCCCAGGGAAAGTTGAACCGCGCGGCGCCACCCGAACCGTCGGCAAACCCCGACTGGCCCGCGGTCCCTGCCACCGTCGAGACCACGCCCGCGGCGCTGATGCGGCGGAGGGTGTGGTTGCCGCCATCGGTCACGAACAGGTTGCCCGTGGCGTCAACCGCGACTCCAAACGGCAGGAGGAAACGGGCACTCGCTGCCGGTCCGTCGGCCGCCCCGGCTTGGAACGCCGCGCCGGCGTAGGTCGAGACGACCCCGGCCGCGGTGATGCGGCGGATGGTGAAGTTCTTGTTGTCGGCCACGTACACATTGCCGGCGGCGTCGACCGCGAGCCCGACCGGAAAGCTGAATCGCGCCGCGCTGCCCGCTCCATCCGCGGCCCCGGCCTGTCCGGCCGTTCCCGCCAGTGTCGACACGACGCGGGCCGGCGTGATTTTCCGGATGGTGTTGTTCAGCGTATCGGAGACGTAGAGGTTCTTGTCGGCGTCGATCGCGATGCCATAGGGATTGTTGAACGTGCCCGGGGTGCCGTCTGCCGCGCCCGAGACGCTGCCCGTGCCGGCAAACGTGACGATCGCGTAATCTTCCGCCTGCAAGCCGCTGCCGACCGCGAGCAGGCCGCCCAGCACCAACGCGAAGCCAAACCGAGTGGAGAGTGGGATCATGGCGGGAGACAACCACGCGCCCCGGCGCGCGCAAGCCCGGGCACGGTTGAAAACGCCCGCCATTGCGGTTCCACTTCGCAACCCCGCCATGCCGCCCCGCTCCCGTCCCAACC
The DNA here is from genome assembly GCA_964504885.1 of uncultured Opitutus sp. GTDB lineage: Bacteria > Verrucomicrobiota > Verrucomicrobiia > Opitutales > Opitutaceae > ER46. The sequence continues at coordinate 19,935 of CAZDGC010000110.1, read as the reverse complement.
TCGGCCAGCCGGCCGCCGTTCACCCGCATCAATGGATTTTGGAACCGCTCCTGGACGAGCCGACGTTTGTGTTGCGCCCGATGTTCGGTGGGAAGTCCGCCTACCTCGGCGGCCGTCTGCTGCTCTTCTTCGCCGCCAAGGCCGAGCCCTGGCGAGGCGTGCTGGTCTGCACCGAACGCGCTCACCACGACTCGCTGTGCCGCGAATTCCCCGATCTCGCCCCCCACCCCGTGCTGCCGAAATGGCTCTACCTCCCGGAGACCGCCGATTCCTTCGAGCGCACCGCGGAGCGCCTCGTCGCCCTGGCGCGCCGCCGCGACCCGCGGATCGGCATCGACCCGCCCTCGCAGCGCCGCCGCCGGCGGTGCGGAAAAGTAGACCGCCCGTAGCCCGAGCGGGAGCGCGTGAAGCCCTACCGATCCCCTGATTCTCGCAGCCACGAGCGGGAGCGAGTGGTGGCCCCGTCTCGCTCTCGCTCGTCGCTGCCCATGCTCACGCGGAATTCTCCTCGCCGCGCCCGGCAATTTCCCCTTGTTCGCGCGCATGAATTTCCCGCGTTGCCTCCCGCTAGTCGCCTGCCTTGCCGCCCTCCTCCCGGCGACACTGCCCGCCGCCGAAGGCCGGCGCGCCGCCCCCACCCGCCCGGCCGAAATCACCCAGGACGCCACCGCCTACAAAGGCGCCATTGTCCTCGACGCCGCCACCGGCACCGTGCTGTTCGAAGATCGCGCCGACTATTCCGGACCGCCCGCCAGCGTCACCAAATTGATGACGTTTCTGCTCGTCCACGAACGCCTCGCCCGCGGCGACCTGACGCTGCAGACGCCCGTGAGCGTCACCGCTGAGGCCGCCCGAACCGGCGGCTCCCAGGTGTACCTCGCCGAAAAGGAGACCTTTCCAATCGAGGAACTGCTCTACGCACTGATGGTGGCATCGGCCAACGACGCCGCCACCGCCCTGGCCGTTCACGTCGCCGGTTCGCGCGCCGCTTTCGTCGAACTGATGAACGAACGCGCCCGCGCCCTCGGGTTGAAGAACACCACCTTTCGCTCCCCGCACGGTCTGCCGCCCGCCAGCCGCAAGCTCGCCGAAAGCGATCTGACCACGCCCCGCGATCTCGCCCTCCTGAGCCTGCATCTGCTGCGGACGACCGACATCCTCAAGTACACCTCCGTCAAGCGCCGCACCTTCCGCCCCGGTCCCAAGCGCATCGACATGGACAATCACAACAATCTCCTCGGCAAGGTCGCGGGAGTCGACGGGCTGAAGACCGGGTTCACCCGCGGCGCCGGCTTCTGCCTTTCCGCCACGGCGCTGCGCCAGGGCCGCCGCCTGGTGGTCGTCACCATGGGTTCGCCCGACAGCAAGACCCGCGACATCAAGATCGCTGAACTGCTCGAGCGCGGCTTTCGTGCCCTTCCCCCCGGGTTGCCCGCTGCTCCGACCCCGGCAGCCCACTCCCCGGTTCAGCCGGCCCCCCGCACCGCCACCACGCCCCTGACCTCGCCCTCCGCCGCCCAACCCAGAGTCGCGCCCCCTCCCGCTCCAGCCGCCACCTCCCCGGCCGCGGCGAAATCCGAGGACGGCGAGGCGGTCGTCCGATTCACCCTGCCGCCGAAGCGGTAGGCCGGACACCGCCCGCGGGGCAACCCTCACGGATCACTTCACCCGTGGTCTCCCACGTCCGCCGGACTGCTATCCCACGTAGCGCTCGTCGAACGGCGCGCGCGGCTCGCGCGCCACGTGGCGGTTGCCTTCGGCGGCGGACTCGCCGACGAAACGTTCGAGCTGCGCGTCCCAGGTCAGCCTCCGGCCGGTGCGCATCGAGATGGCACCCAGGTGACACATGGTCGCCGAACGGTGCCCGGTCTCGACATCACAAATCGGCGCGCGCCGCGAGCGCACGCAGTCGAAGAAATTCCCCATGTGATCCTTGCTCTCAGGAAGCCGCACCGCGTCCGCCGGCAGCGGCGTGCGCAGCAGATCCGGATCGCTGGCCTGCAGTTGATCCCGGTTGACCCAGATCCAGCCGTTCGTACCCACAAATCGGATGCCGTTGCGCTGGCCGTCGGGCTTCAACTTCCCGCCGAAGATCGAGTCGTCCTTCGTGGTGCGGATGAGCAGGCGGACGCCGTTTTCGTACGTGTAGTCGACCTCGTACTCGCTGAAGGTGTCGTAGCCTCCGGGAATCGGCGGCACGAGGACGCGGGACTCGACGGTGCGTGGCGCGAGCAGGCCAATGGCCCAGTAGGCGATGTCGTTGTGGTGCGCGCCCCAGTCGGTCATCGTACCGCCCGAGTAGTCGTACCAGAAGCGGAAGGTGCGGTGACACCGCTCCTTCACGTAATCCACCTTGGGGGCGGGTCCCAGCCAGGTCTCCCAGTCGAGGTGTTCCGGCACCGCCGACGGGGAAAAGGGGCCCTCGCGCAGGCCCGCCGGCAGCCAGACCCGGGCCTCGCGCAGCCTTCCGATGCGCTCGTTGCGCACCAGTTCGCAGGCCAGGCGAAAACGCTGCGAACTTCGCTGCTGCGTGCCCGTCTGCAGCACGATACCGCCGGCCCGCACCGCCCGCACCAACCGCGTGCCCTCGTCGATGGTCAGCGTCAGCGGCTTCTCGGCGTAGACGTCCTTCTTCGACCGCGCCGCCCCGAGGTTGATCAGCGTGTGCCAGTGGTCCGGCGTGCCGTTCACGATCACGTGGATGTCGTCGCGCTCGAGGAGGCGGCGGAAATCGGTGCCGACCTCCGGAACGCGGCCTCCGGTCTCACCGAGTTTCTTCGCGGCGGCGGCGCCCCGCTGCCGATCCACGTCACAAACGGCGAGCACCTCGCCCCAGTGGGCGGCATTCTGCGCATCCCGCGTGCCCTGCCCGCCGGCGCCCACCAGCGCCACCCCCGGCCGGTCGTTCGGGGTCGGTCGCCGCCCAGCCGACTCCGCCGCGGCTGCGGCCTGCTGTTCCACGTACCACCGGGGCAGTCCCGACAGGGCGGCGGCGGTGGCGCAGCGCTGGAGGAAGGAACGACGGGAGACCTGGAAGGATTTCATGGCGGGGAGTCGGAGAGCTGGAGAAACTGCGCGGCGTTGCGCCACGCGATCCGCTCGTAAGCGGCGCGCGGCAGGCGCTCGAGGTTGGCGAGTTTCACCAACGAGGGGCCCAGATAATCAAAGGGAAGGTGCGAGCCAAACGCGAGAGCTTCGACGCCCAGCGCCTCGATCAACTTAGGCACCTCGCGGCGAAACACGACCTGCAAGCGCGCGAAATCGATCAGGCAGCGGCCCTTCAGTCCCGCCGCCGCGAGCCGGGCGCCATCGAGCCCGGCCCAGTTGACGAGCAGAAATCGCAGGGAGGGATGGGCGCGGGCGGCTGCGAGAACCGAGGCCAGCGTGAGATCCTCCGCCCGATCCCAAGGGTGCCGCTGCCGGCGATCCTCGAGGCGCTGCGTCAGCAGGACGGGCAACCCCCGGTCCGCCAGGGCCGCCAGCACCGCCCGGCCCGGCTCTTCCTCAAGTTTGTAGCCATGGTGCTCCGGCCAGAGGGCCACGGCCGTCGTGCGCCCGCGCTCCACCGCCTCCGCCAGATCCCGCTCCCAGCCGACATAACGCGGATTCACCGCCGCCACCGGCACCAGCCGGCCGCGGTGCCGCCCCGCGTCCGCCCACAACTCCTCGTTGCCGCGGTGCGCGTCGCGGTAGAAGACCGCGTGCAGCGACGTCACCACCGCCCGGTCGATGCCCTGGCGGTCCAACAGGGCGACAATCTCGTCCGCCGTGCGGTGCCGCAGGCCGCGAAACGGGTAGTGCCCCACGCTGGCGTTGAGATCGATAATCATGTCCGCCTCCGCTCCAGGAGACCCTGGAAATTCCGCCAAAACACCGCCTCGCGCTCCTCCGCCGTGAGATCGGCGGACAGCACCTTGCCGACCCCGCCTTCCATCACCCCGTCGGTGGCAAACAGCACCCGCTGCACGCCGAGTTCACGCACGCAAAGTCCGACCGTGTCGTCCTCCAACCCACTGCCGCTGGTGTCGAGATAGACCTGCGGGCAGCCGCAGAGCGCCTTGAGCGCCCATTCCCAATCGCCCCCGCCATTGATGTGCCCCAGGATGAGGATCAATTCCGGGTAGCGCTGCGCGAGGGCGCAGAAGTCAAGCGCATGGGACGCCTGGGGCTGCGCCGCCCGGGCCCGTGGATCGGTGAGGAAGGCCGAGTGGCCCAGAAACGGAATGCGCCGCGCCACGCATTGCTCCGCGATCGGAAACACCACCGGATCGGAGTATTTGAACTGATTGTACAGCTTCACACCGATCATGCCGGCGTCGAGGCAGCGCTCGATTTCGTCGAGAGCGGCGGGGCCGTTGCCTGGCTGGACAAAGCAATAACCGCCGATTCGTCCCGGATGGCGTCGCATCGCCGCCAACACCGAGTCGTTGGCCTCCCGGACCGCCTCGATCGGCGCCCGCACGCCGCCGGTCAGCGGACGGGAGCAATACAACCGCTCGATGCCCAGCGTGTCCGCGGCCGCGATCAGGTGGTCCACTTCGCTCCAGTCCGCGCCGGGCCGGTGCACCGGGGTGAACACATGGTGGTGGGCGTCGAATTTTCGCATCGCCCTCCACCCCGCCGGCAGGCCGCCGACCTCCACCGGGGACTGGTGCTGCGCGATCGGGCTCCGGGGCGGCGACGCCGCCGGCCCGCGGGCCGCGGGCAACAGGGCCAGGCCGGCGGCGCCGGTCCGGCGCAGAAAGTTCCGCCGCCCCTCGTTCATCGCTGGAGCAGGCGCACCGGAGCGGCCGCATCCGCGGCCATCACGACAGGGCAGCCCATGCTGCCGATTACGCGATCGGCCAGTGCGGGCTGGCAAGCCCCTTCCCCGGGATCAGCCCTCGAAGTACCTTCGGCGGGCGGCCACCTGCACCAATTCGCGCCCCGGCAGGATGCAGGCGGTCAGCGCCCCTCCGAGGACGCAACCGGTGTCGATTCCGAGCGACCACTTGGTGCGGGCCGGGTCGCGCCGCGGGGTATGGCCGTAGATCACGAACGGCGGCCCGCGCCACCGTTCCGACCAGTGCGGCAGACCCGGAAACTCCGCGCGTTTGCGGGGTTCTCCGTCCGGTCCGATGACCTGGATGCGCGTAACGACCCGCGCCGGCTGGAAACGCCACGGTCGGTCCGGCAGGAAGCCCGCATGGACGAAGACCGTGTCGTACTCCGGCAAGTGGTGGGTGAGCGGCATGGCCTCGAGATAGGCCCACGCCTTGTCATCAAGCTGCCCGAGCGTCTCGTAATCCGAACGCTTCAGATGGGTCGGGTCGCCCGTGCGCCGATAGTTGATCAGCCGAAGCTCGTGGTTGCCGAGCAGCGCCCGGTGCGCATGACGGCGGGCGAGCGCAATCACCGCCGCGCTGTCCGGACCGCGGTTGACCAGATCGCCCAGCAGGATGAGGCGGTCGTGTGGAGTAAGCGCCAGCTTCTCCAGCAGGCTCTCAAACTCGGCCGCGCAACCGTGCACGTCGCCGACGGCAATGACCCGACCAGTGCGCTTCATGCCCCCGCCCCCGGGATCACCAATCGTCGCGGAGCAGCCGCGCCAGGCGGAAGAGTTCTGGCTGTGATCGACATGAACGTTCAAGCGACGCTGGCACCACCGCCGCCCGGAATCCAGTGGATTACCAGCCAGGGTCGGGCAAGCGCACGTTTTGCCATTGCCGACGTGCGCCCGACCGCAAGAACCACCGCATGAAGATCGCCTGGACGACAGTGGAGAAGAAGACGGATGCGGAGCGGCTCGCGAGCTTGGCCGTCGAAGCCCGGCTGGCGGCCTGTGCGCAGATCGACGGGCCTATCCAGTCGGTGTACCGGTGGCGGGAGGCAATCGAACGCGCCCAGGAATACCGTCTCACCTTTAAATGCCTGCCGGAACTGCTCCCCGCCCTGGAGCAACTGATGCACTCCCAACATCCCTACGAGACTCCCGAATGGATCGTGGTGGCGGCGGACTCCGTATCAGAAAAATACTTGTCATGGGCCAGGTCGACCACTAGCCCTTCGCCCCTTTAGCAAGTCGCAACCAACCAAATTTCAACGCCATGTCACAACATCGCAGCCTTCAGGGAGCCTCCGGGCTCGTCGTCAAACGCAACGTCCTCAAGCGCTTCGAGCGGGTCGACCTGCTCAAGAAACGCGGCCAGTGGAAGGCGGGCGACCGTGTCCAAGGCCTGCGCAAGACCAAACCTGACGTCTGAGCGCCTCCTCCCACCGCTCTTCTGGCAGGCAGATTTGCTGCCTGCCTTTTTTGTGTCCTGACGCTAAGGTCCCCGGTGACGTTCCATGCTCGACCTCGTCACGGAGATTGCGGACTTCGTTCTGCGCATTGACCAGCACCTGGCGGTCTTCCTGGCCAGTTACGGCCGCTGGGGCTACGGAGCGATTTTCGTAATCGTTTTCGCCGTCACCGGTGTGGTGGTGACGCCGCTGCTGCCCGGGAATACCCTCCTGTTCGCGGCTGGCGCCCTTTGCGCGCAACCCGGGTCCGGTTTGGCTCTCCCCCTGCTCGCCGGCGTGGTCTGGGCCGCCGCAGTCCTTGGCAATGCAGCCAACTACTGGCTGGGCGCGCGACTCGGTCGCGCCGTTCTCCGGCGAGACGATTCGGTCATCGTGCGTCGGCGCCACCTCGAACGAATGCAGGCCTATTTCGCGTCCCGCGGCAGCCGCACCCTCGTGTGGGCCCGCTTTGTGCCGCTGGCGCGCACCTTCGTGCCCTTTGCCGCGGGTGTCACCCGCATGGGACTCGGACGCTTCTTCCTCGCCAGCATCGCGGGCGGTTTCCTGTGGAGCAGCGCCCTTTTGCTAGCCGGCCACGCCGCGGGGAGCAGGCCGGCGTTCCAGGGGAATCTGCCCGCGCTGATCGCAGTCCTCGTGCTGGTGTCGCTGCTTCCCCTCGCCTGGGTTGGCTGGCGGGTCTGGAGCACCGTCCGCCGGGAACGTTCCGCGATTCCCTGATGCCGAGGGCGGGGACCGGGTGGATTTCGCTCAGGAATCGCCGGGGTTGTGTCGATAACTGCCTACTCCTCCCGTGCCTGCGAAACCTCCCTCCGCCGCCATCGATCTCGCCAAGCTGCCCAGCGGGCCCCGCGTGCTCTCGCGCCTGGTTTCCTTGGTCAACCAGCCCCAGGTCCACCTCGCCGAGGTCGCCGAACTCTTCCGCGCCGATCCCGCCCTGACCGCCCGCGTCATCGCCGCCTGCAACAGCCCCTATTACGGGGGAGAACAGCGGACGACGGACATTCGCGACGCGGTGCTCCGGCTCGGCCTGCGCGAGATTTCCCACCTGGTGCATGTCGTGACGATGACGGACCTGCGGAAGTACCCGACCCATCTCTATCATTACACGGCCGGTTATTTCTGGGAACGCTCCCTCCACACCGCGTACCTCTGCGAAGAACTCGATGCGGGCTCCCGCCTCGCGTTCACCACGGGCATCATGCACCTGGTTGGAGTCTGGGCGCTCTGCACGGTCTTTCCGGGCGGACAGAACATGCCCATTGTGGCCCGCGAGCTGATCCTTCAGGCCGAACTCGAACAACTGCGTCTCGGCCTCGATTTTGCCGAGGCCGGCTCCCAGGCTCTCGCACAATGGGGTTTTGATCCGGGAGTCTGCCGTGCGGTCGCCTGGCAGGTGGCGCCATCGATTGGCGATGACCCGGAGGCGCGCGAACTGGCGAGACTGCTCCAGCGCGCCGTCGCCGCCACCGACTGGCACTATGGCGCCCAGAACGAGAAATCGCTGCTGCGCTCCGATCTCACGATCACGGATCTTGAGGAGTGCAACCAGCGTGCCGCGGCGAAAGTGGCCCGGATCGGCTTCGGCTTCTAACCCGGCCGCAATCGCTGGCGGCAGCCGGGAGAAACGCCGGTCTCACCATCGCGTCGCGGCAAACCTCCAGCCCGGCACCTTCTTTTGCATTTCGATCTCGTCGTTGCGTTCCTTCAGGCCCGCGCGTCGGTAGGCTGCGTGGGCGCGCGCGAGCGCCGCCCGGTCGAGTTCGACGCCCAACCCCGGCCCCGGCGGCAGGGCGACGCACCCGCCCTCGATCTTCAGGCGGCCGCCCACGATGACGTCCTCCCACTGCCAGGGATAGTGCGTGTCGAGCGCATAACTGAGGTTGGGCATCGCCGCGCCCAGGTGCGTCATCGCCGCCAGTGAGATGCCGGCGTGATTGTTCGAATGCATCGACACTCCGCGGCCAAAAATCCGGCAGAACGCCGCCAGTTCCATCGACGCGCGCAGCCCGCCCCAGAAATGGTGATCCGTGAGAATGATGTCCTCGGAACCGAGCCGCACGCTGCCGGGCAGATCGTCGAACGAGGTCGTGCACATGTTGGTCGCCAGCGGGAGCTTCAGCGCCTGCCGCACCCGGGCCATCCCCTCCTGCGTCCGGCACGGGTCTTCAAGATACTCGAGCACACCCTCAAGCTCCCGGCCCCAGCGAATCGAGGTCTCCACGGTCCAGAGCGCATTGGGATCCAGTCGCAACGGAACTCCCGGGCCGAAGCGACGGCGCAGCGCCCGGATGGCCGCCACCTCCTGCGCCGGATCGAAGCAGCCGCCCTTCAGCTTGATCGACTCGAAACCGAACTCCGCCACCATCGCCTCCGCCTGGGCCACGATGCCCTCCGGATCCAGCGCCGGCCGCTGCCGGGCGGCCGCCCACCCGGTCGCCGCCGGGTCGGTGTCGAAACCGAAATCACCGCCGGCGCCCTCGTACTTGTAAAAAAGATACGCCGAGTACGGCACGCGTTCGCGCACGACGCCGCCGAGCAGCGCCGCCACCGGCACGCCGGCGGCGCGGCCCTGCAGATCGAGGCACGCGACGTCGAGCGCGCTGTAAACCTGGACCCGGGTGCGACCGTCCCAGGGCTTGTCCCCGCGCGCGACCGAGGTCTCAGGGGCGCACCGCTCCGCCAGCTTCGCCCGCAGGGCGGCCCAGTTGAACGGATCGCAGCCAATCACGGTGTCGCGGACCGCCGCCAGCGCATCGTCGACCGCCACGCTGCCAGGCACCTCGGCGAGGCCTGACAGGCCGTCGTCGGTGCGCAGTTCGACAATGGTGCGAAGGCACCAGGGCGCGTGCAGGCCGGCGGCGTTGAGCAACGGGGGGTCGCCGAGCGCGATCGGCGTGACGTGCATTTCAGTGATGCGCATGGGACGGTGGGAAAAGGCTCCTACTTGCCTCGCAGGGCGCCGAGGAAGCCCAGCAGGCCCGCGCGGGCGGCGCCGCCGTCGCTGCCGAGGGCGGTGAAGGTGTAGCCGAGCTCGCGCATCCCCGGCACGAGGGCGGCGTTGTGCACCAGGATGCCGGCCGCCTTGCCCTGACGCTGCGCAGCGTCGCTCACCCGGCGCAGCGTCTCCGTGAAGCGCGGGCTCTCGAGCTGGTCGCGGATCCCCATGTTGTAGGACAGATCCGTCGGGCCGACGAACAACACGTCCGCGCCCTCGACTGCGGCGATGGCCTCAATGTTGGCGACGGCCTCGGGGGTCTCGATCTGGATCACGGCAAGCAGGCGTTCGTGACTGTGCGCGTAGTACTCCTCGAAGTCGCCGCCGAATCCGGCTCCCCGGTTGAACTTGGCCACCCCGCGGATCCCGTGCGGCGGGTAACGCATGGCGGCGACCGCCGCGCGGGCCTCGTCGGCGGTGTTGACGTACGGCACCATCACGCCCGCCGCCCCCATGTCGAGGACCCGCTTGAAGCGCGACGCCTCGTTCTGGGCGATGCGCACGACGGGAAAGGCCGGGGTGGCGGAGGCGGCATGCAACTGGTGCAGCAGGAGATCCTGCCCGCCAGGGCCGTGCTCGTGGTCGATCAGCAGCCAGTCAAAGCCGGCCAAGCCAGCCATCTCGACGGTCATCGGACTGCCAAGATTGAGGAACGTGCCGGCGAGCCATTCGCGCGCGAGCACCCGGCGGCGGAAGTCAGGGGAGAGTTTCATCGGGACTCAGAGCTCGGTGTAAAGGCGGTAGAGGGCCTGGGTGCCGCACTCCGCCCAACCGTGCGCGGCCACTTGCTCGTAAAGGCGGTTCGCCTCGGCCAGGCCCGGCAGGGCGAGCCCGAGCTCGGCGGCGCTGTCGAGGGCTATGCGAATGTCCTTGAGAATGTGCTTCACGTAGAAACCGGGGGCGTAATTGCCACCGAGGGCGCGGGGCGCGAGGTTGGTGAGCGCCCAACTGCCGGCGGCGCCTCCGCTGATCGATCCGTGCACCGCGGCGGGATCGAGTCCGGCCCGCTTCGCGTACGCCAGCGCCTCCACCCAAGCCACCATGCCGACCGCGACTGCGATTTGGTTGGCCATCTTGCAGTACTGCCCGGCCCCGGGTCCGCCGTGCCGCGCAATATTCTTTCCCATGATTTCAAAGAGCGGCCTCGCCCGATCGAACGCCACGGCCTCCCCGCCGACCATGATCACCAGCCGCGCCTCGCGCGCGCCCAGATCCCCGCCCGACACCGGCGCATCCAACGCGGCCAGTCCCCGGGCCGCCGCCGCCCCGGCGATGCGCCGCGCAAGCACCGGGCTGGACGTCGTCATGTCGATCAACAGCGCGCCGGGACGCGCGCACTCCACGATACCGCCGGCTCCCAGGTAGCTCGCTTCCACATCGGAAGGAAAGCCGAGCATCGTGATGACGACGTCGGCGGTGGCCGCCGCCTCGCCGGCCGAGCCGTGCCACGTGGCGCCGGCTTCGAGCAGGGCGGCAGCCTTCTCCCGGGTGCGGTTATGGACGTGGAGCCGGTGGCCGGCGTTCTGGAGGTGACCGGCCATGCTGCGACCCATGACGCCGGTGCCGATGAATGCGATCGTGAGGGTTTCTGCCATGCGAGTGAGGTGAGTTGAGCCGGATGCAAAGCGCCTGCGCCGCGCCGCGCGATGCAATTCTCCGTCAGGCGAAGCGGGTCCGGAGTTGCCAAGCGCTCAGGTCTGGTGCGTCGTGGAGCCATGCATGGACTGCGCGTCAACCTCTTTGGAGCAGCGGCGGTCGTCGCCCCTGTGCTCGGCGCGGCCGACGGGGGGGCGATTTTTGAAGGCCACTGCGCATCGTGCCACGGGCTCGTTGGCCGGGCGCGCACGCCGGCGGGCCGCCAAGTCGACCCCCACGCAAAGACTTTTCGTCGTTAAACACAGCACCCTGCCCCCATGAAAACCAGCCGTCGTTCCTTCCTCGCCACCAGCGCCGCGGTCACCGCGACGCTCGCCACCGGCTCCCGCGCCACCGCCGCGTCCGCCTTCGCCGGACGGGAATATTATGAACTGCGCTGCTACCGCCTCAAGGCCGACCTCCGACTGAAGGCCAATGCAGCCCGCGCGCCGCTCGATGGCTACCTCGAAAAGGGTCTCCTGCCGGCGCTCGGGAGGCGCGGGGTGAAAAACGTAGGCGTTTTCACCGAGATCAAGGTCGACAAGCCGAAGGGCACTTCGGAGCCGATGCCCGACTCCCCGGTGTGGGTGCTGATTCCCTACGCCAACCTGAACGCGTTCGTCTCCGTGAATGCCGAGCTCAACGCCGACCCGGCTGTGCAGGCCGCCGGAGGCCCTTACCTGCAGGTGGAAAAGGCCAGTCCGGCCTTCGAGCGGATTGATTCCTGGCTCTACCTTGCATTCAAGAGCATGCCGAAGATGGAGGTGGCGGCGTTCTCCCGATCGAAGGTGCCCACCCGCGTCTTCGAGATGCGCGACTACGAGAGCCACAGCGAGTTGAAGGCGCTGAACAAGATGGCGATGTTCGACGAGGGCGAAACCCAGCTCATGCGCGACCTCGGCATGGCACCGACGTTCTTCGGCCAGGGAATTGCCGGCCCCAACCTGCCGCACCTGCGCTACTTCACCGCCGGCCCCAGCCTCGAAGCGCACCTCGCCAACTGGAAGAAGTTCGGTCCCGACCCGCGCTGGAAGAAGATGGCAGGCGACCCGAAGTGGGCCAACAACACCTCCAAGAACACCGCACGATTCCTCGTGCCAACGGCGTATTCGCAGATTTAATACCGACTGGCCTGGACGGATCCGCCTGGCGGTCCGACCCGAAACCGCGCCGGGAGCCCCTCATTCCCGGGAGCTCCGGCGGGCCGCGCGTCGCGACGGTGTCATTCTGGCGACCCTGAGGCGCTGCTGGCCAGGGTGGACGAGGCATCTTGCCCCGTTGATCACGAGGCTGGATGCTCGTCGTCCGGGAGACTGAAACCGACGTGCGGCCGCACGTCGCGGCGCCGTTCCGGGCGTGCATTCCGGCGAATCCTGAATACGCTTCGTCGCAGGCTCGTCTGACCGGAAGGCCGGGTTTCCCATGAACTCCCTTCGCTCCTTCACCTTCTGGCTGCTCGCCGCCAGCCTTCCGGGGTCAGCCCAGACTCCGGCCGGGGCGCCCACGACGCCCCCGCTCGATACCATCGCCCTCAGCCCCGCCACGGCCCACCCGCTCACCGCGGAGCAACTGGAGCAGTTACTCGCCCCCCTGGCACTCTACCCCGACGCCTTGATCGCGCTGATACTTCCGGCTTCGACCGCGCCCGCGGATTTGGTGCTCGCGGCCCGCCAGGTGCGCGAAACTGCCGGCGACCGTTCACAGATCGAACACCGCGCCTGGGACGAGAGTGTGAAGTCACTGACCCACTATCCGGAAGTGCTCCAGTGGCTGGACGACAACTTGGAGTGGACCAAACAGGTGGGAGAGGCGTTTGCGACCCAGCCGGTTGAAGTGATGCAAGCCATCCAACGCCTTCGCGCCCGGGCACGCGCCGCTGGCGCCCTGGTCGACACCCCACAGCATCAGGTGCTCACCGAGGCGGAAGTCATCCGGATCGTGCCGGCGCAACCGGAGATCATCTACGTGCCCCACTACGATCCGAGCCTCGTTTTCCTGCCCGAGCCGGTCTGGTACGGACGCCCGCCCGTTTCCTTCAGTTTCGGTCTGGCCGTGGGTTCCTGGCTCGCGTTCGACTGCGACTGGCGGCGCCACACGATCTGGGTGGGTGACCGCCACCGGCGCTGGACCGGTCACGACTGGCGCCGGCCGGTGGTGCCTATTCCCACCTTTGGGCCAGGCTACGCCCGACACCCGCACGTCAAACCCTGGCGACCGACTTCCCCACCGGCCCGACCGCCTCGCACTTTGCCCTATCGGCCCTCCACCGAGATCCTCCGCCCCGGCCCGATCCACGCGCCGATTGTGCGCACGTCACCGTCCGTCCCTCCTTCCAGACGCCCACCCAGCCCACCCGGTCTGGAACGACGCCCGCCTTTGTCGCGCCCCCCTCAATCCGAGCCGCCCGCGGCCTCTCGAAACGCCGCCCAAACCTTCAACTCCGTCAAATCTGGCCCCGTCCGCCCGGCGATCGAAAGCCCTGCACCCGTCACCGCGCCACGCCGCGCCCCCCCGGAAAATCCCCGCCACCCGGCGTATGCCCCGGCCAAGGCGCCCTCCTCCCGCGCCTCGACCGCGCCTCCGGCGGCGCCGCTCACTTCGGGAATTGTTGCCTCTTCCCCAAACCCTTCGCCTGCCCAAACCCGCCCCGCCCCGCCACCGTCTTCGCGCCAGATCCTGCCTTCGTCCCGCTCTTACCCGCGCCCCACCCCGCCCACGGACACTACCGCCGGAAGCGGAGCGCGTTATCATCCACCTCCGTCGTCTCAGACTGGGCAGACCGGACCGGCGAACCTCCCAACTGCCGCGCCACGATACCGTCCGAGTACCCCACCGCCGACACCGCCAACCACGACTGCCAGTCCTCCGACGCCGCCTGCGGTCCGCGGCGAACCCGGAGGCGAACGCTCGATCGGCCGCCGGCCCGGCAACGAACAGCAGCGATAAACCGACGCCCGCTACGAAAGCCCTGTGGCCTCCAGGCGGCAGGCGTCCACCAGGGCAGTGCGCCGTCGCCAGGCTGGAACTTTCATTCGCGAACCGTAGCGGCCAAAAAAAGCCGCCCGTGGAAATCCACGGGCGGCGGCAAATCGCGCGCTCAAATGAGCGCCCGGCAAATCACTCCTTCTTCGCGGCCTCGTCGAGGATGTCGCCGAGGTTCATCATGTCGTTCGAAGCGCTGCGGTTGAGGGCCTCGTACGCCGAGGTCTCCGCCGCGAGCTCCGCGTCCGAGTAATTGGCCGCCTTGATCGACAGGCCGAGCCGGCGCTCCTCGCGGTCAATCTTGACCACGCGGGCGGTGACCTCCTGACCGGGCTTCAACACATCCTTCACCTTGTCGATGCGCTCCTCGCTAATCTGCGAGATGTGCACCAGGCCGTCGATGCCGTCCTTCAGCTCCACGAAGGCGCCGAACGAGGTGATCTTGGTGACGTTGCCCTTCACGACATCGCCAATCTTGAAGAATGAATCGATGTCGCTCCACGGGTCGGTCGAGAGCTGCTTCATGCCGAGGCTGATGCGCTGCTGCTGGGCATCGACATCGAGCACGATGGCGTCGACCTCGTCGCCCTTCTTCAAGACCTCCGACGGGTGGTTGACCTTGCGGGTCCAGCTCATGTCGGAGACATGCACCATGCCGTCGATGCCTTCCTCGAGTTCGATGAAGGCGCCGTAGGTCGTCATGTTGCGCACCTTGCCGCGGACGCGGGCGCCGATTGGGTAGTTGTGGCGGACCATGTCCCACGGGTTCGGCTCCAACTGGCGCAGGCCGAGCGAGATCTTCTGCTCTTCCTTCTGGATGCCGAGAACCACCGCATCGAGTTCCTGGCCGACCTTGAGCAGCTCGGAGGGCTTGGTGATGCGCTTCGTCCAGGACATCTCGGTGATGTGGACGAGACCCTCGACGCCGGGTTCGATTTCCACGAACGCGCCGTACGGGACGAGGTTGACCACCTTGCCGTGGACCTTGGCGCCGACCGGATACTTGCGGTCGATCTCGTCCCACGGGTTCTTGGTGGTTTGCTTGAGGCCAAGGGAGACGCGCTCCTTTTCGCGGTTAACCTCGATGATCATGACCTGAACCTCCTCGCCCTGCTTGAGCATCTCGCTCGGGTGGGAAATGCGGCCCCACGACATGTCGGTGATGTGGAGCAGGCCGTCCATGCCATCGAGGTCGATGAACGCGCCGAAGTCGGTGATGTTCTTGACCACGCCCTTGCGAATCTGGCCGGGCTGGATGCTGTCGAGCAGGGCGCGGCGCTTTTCGGTGCGCTGCTGTTCGATGAGCTCGCGGCGGGAAAGAACGATGTTCTTCCGCTCGAGATTGATCTTGAGGACCTTGAAATCGTAGGTCTGGCCGACGTACTGGTCGAGGTTCTTGGGGGGCTGGATGTCGATGTGCGACGCCGGCATGAAGGCATCGACGCCAATTGAGATGATCAGGCCGCCCTTGACCTTGGCCTTCACGCGACCCGCGGCCACGGAGCCCTCGGGAAAGCGGGTGAGGATGTTGTCCCAGTTTTTCTTTTGCTCGGCCTTGTCGAAGGACAGCACGGGCGCGCCACTCTTGTCTTCAAGCTTCTCGACCATCACTTCGATGGTGGAGCCAATCTGGAGCTCGCCGATGTCGATGAACTCGTTGGCCGGGATGACGCCTTCGGACTTGCCGCCAATGTCGACGACGACCTCGTTCTGGCGGATTTCGGTGATGGTGCCCGGGACGATGGCGCCTTCCTTCAGCTTGTCGAAGGAGGACTGCGCGAGCAATTCTTGCATTACGGAACTCATGTGCGGAAGACACCGGCCGTGCGCCTGCTCCAGGGACGCCCATCCGGTGGGTCGACCACGCCGGAAGGCGCGATCGAGAGGGTTGATGGTTATCCTGACGTGGGGGGTCGGCGGGAGCTCGCGGCATTACGCCAACCCAACCGACTGACCGCCGCGAACGGGCAGGCTCCGGATTCCGCCCCGCCGGCGCAAGCTGAAAGCGCTCCCCTGCGTCTGCTCGTCCGATCAGTACTCTTCACTGGCCCGGAGACGGTCATCCACTCGCCGCAGACACGGCTCAGGCTGCGGCTGCGCTCCGGGCTGCCGTATTTGGGGCTCGCCGGGGG
>CAZDGC010000110.1:0-3809 GCA_964504885.1 uncultured Opitutus sp. | reverse complement strand
GGGCGTTGCGAGCGCCGAATCAGGTCTGCCGGCGGCGAAGCGACCGCTCCGCCCGTTGCGAGACTGGGTCAGGGTCGGGCGCAAAATCCAGTCCACGACCGGCTCGCCACGTGTCACCAAGGGAGACGCCCGCCCGTGCCCCCGAGCCGGTGAATTGCGTTGCGTTCGCCCCGAGCCCCTCCTCAGTTTGCGCGCCATCGATGAGTAATTTCGACTCGGAATCCGGCCCGGAGGACCCGTGGGACGATCGCGGCGATCTGGCGTGGAACGAGTTTGATTGGGAGCGGTACCTCCGGGAGCAGGAGGAATCGATCGGGCGCTACCTGCGACTCTACGAGTTGGCTCAGCGCCGTCAGGATCGAATCGACCACGTCGCCGAACAGATGGAATGGGAGATAGAGGACGACTCCGAAGAATCAGCCGCGGCAGACGAAGTTCCTGACGATGAGGTTTACACGCTCCACAAGAATCCCATCTACATCTCGACCCGGGCGATTTATCTCAGCCTGAGGAGACCCTGGGAACGGCTGGGGGCTGATCCCGCGACCGTGCCCCAGCCGCTGGCGGTGCGCCTGCTCTCGGCGCTGCATCGTGGCGAAACCCAGGCGGTGGAAGCCATCCACGCACTGGATTTTGGGGATTACGCCATGGCGGTCACGCTGTTCAAACGCGCGCTCCGCACGCTCAATGAGGTGTTGTCCGTTCTGCAGGAATCCGCGCTGAGCAGAACCCTAACCGGCAGGACGTGGCGCGACTCCGCGGTGCCCCGGATCTTTGATCTGCGGGAGATATTTCTCCGTGCGATTGCCGCCTGTCGCGATGAACTGGAACGGCTGATCGAAGAAGACGACGAGTAGTCAAATTCGCTGCGACTTGCCGAAATCCGCCTTGCACTTTGCACGGTCGCGGCTTCGCTTCCTCCCCTGAATCGGAGAGATGCCTGAGTGGCCGAAAGGGGCGGTTTGCTAAACCGTTGTAGGGGTTTAAATCCCTACCGAGGGTTCGAATCCCTCTCTCTCCGCCAGTTTTAACCCCTTATAGATAGCACGTTACAAGACGGACAGCAAAGCGGGAAAGACGGAGGGGACAGAAAGGGGACACTCTCCCGCAGGGGACAGGCACGAAAAAACCCCGGCGTTTCGGCCGGAGTTCGAGGCGCTAAATGCCGCGTTTCCGCGGGTTTAATGCGGCCCGCGAGTCCTGGGCTTCCCGGTTCGAGATTTCGCGCCAGAGGCCAAGGAAACGGCCTTCCCGCTCATGTTGAGCGCGACTGTTTCGGCGTACAGGACGAGCGCGTCGGCAAGGTGCCTTACAGCACGGCGAACGTTGGCCTCGGCGGCGGCCTCGACGCTTTCAGAGGAGAGCGCCCAGCCGCGTCTCCAACCGTCGAGGGCGGGTTTGGTTTTTAGGGTTGGCATAAGCTTAGAGGCGGCCGGCGATTTCGTAAGCCGGCTTGAGCGCTTCCGCCACGGTTTCTTGGACGGCCCGCATCGGCTCGTCCTCGGCCGGTAGCGCGGCGGCGATTTTCAACCGGACGGCGCGGAGTCCGGTTTCGAGCGAGAGCAAACCGTCGAGGATCTCCCGTCGGTTGTCCGGCGGTGCCTCGCGGTTCGGAGCAACGCCGAGGCCGTTGCGGTGAATGAACTCGCGCCACGCCTGCGGCTCGGAGTCCAATCCTGGCGCGTCGAGGTAGCGCTCGCGCCAGTCTCGCAGCGCTGCGCGAGAAAAGCCGAGGCGGCGGGCAAGTTCGGACTCTGTCATGTAAGCACTTGGAAAAGGCTCAAATTCGCGCTTCGGGCGGGCCGCCAAACCTGCCTAACTATTTGCGGCTGAAAAGATTCCTTACGCATTGTCTGGCAGTCCCTTACGAAACGTTACAGTTGCGGTTTTAGAGTTTGTCATGCGTCGGCCGATACAAGAGCGCGGCGCGGCAACGGAGCGGCAGTTGCGGCCGGAGCGAGTGCGTTGCGCTTGGCGCGATTTGCGCGGCGTTACAAAGCCGTAAGCCGCAGAGGCGGAGTCGCGATCCGGCGCGGTTCGCTGTGGCGAGCAACTCACGGCCGACGTGCCGGCCGGCTGTTCCTCTGCTCCGCGTCGCGTACCGACTCTGCCGCGAGAGCACAGGAGGGGGAACCGGCGCAAACCATGTCGGACAACACTCAAACCGCGCCGGCCCCCCCTCGAATTGGCTACTCCCCGATCACGGAAAAGACTCCCCCGAGGCGAACCATGCCCGGAAGCCGGCTTCGACGTCGTCGCCGCAGTAGGCCTGCACAGGTGGGTTTTGCTGGTGGTGGTGGAGCGTTGCCCTGAGCGAGTTCAAAGTGGTGCTCGCCTCATACGGGATTTGCCAACGCTGCGCCGTGGCACGCTCGGAGGCTTCGAGTTTTGCGATCTCCGCTTCGAGCCGTTCGAGCACGCGCGGCCAGAGCGCACGAATTCGTGGCAAGACGGCCTCGTCGAATTTTTGCCGAGCTTCCATGATCAATTGCTCGCGGAGCAAGCGGCGCGGCGCTTCGAGTTGCTGAAAAACGACGAGATCTTTCGTTGCGGCGTCGATCGGCCGGCCGATATCGGCAAGGATCTTCATGGCCTCGTCATGGCGGCGGGGATACGCAAAGAGCTCCTGGGCTCTCATTGTGGCGTGAAAATCCGCGCACGCTTTGGCCCATGCTTTCTTGTCGGAGCTCGACGCGAGGCCGCGTTGCAGCGGTTCGAGTGAGGTGAAAAACTGCGATTGAACGACGGTGTGCATTATCGGGAACGTTTGAAGGTTTTCAAAATCCGCATTTCCGGATCTGGCTCACACGCGCGGCGCGGCTCCGGCGGCGGAGGAGGCGGGAACTGACGCCACACGCCCGTTGAGATTTCCGTGAAACCCTCGGCCCTGAGCTTCGCCGTATCCACGGCAAACGCACTTGGCTTAGAACGCCACGAGTCGCTCGACGCCTCGGCGGCCGGTGGCGTTTTCGCCGGTGCAGTCGGCGATTCCCGTTTGAGCGCTCGGCGCTCGGCCGGAGTCAGGACTCGTTCCCAATGCCATGCCTTCAGTTCGAGCGGCTTCGCGGCGCGCGCGGAAATGTATTTGGCGCGATCCGCCGGAGCCATGCCGCGGAGCGCCGACTTCGAGCCGAGCAACTCGTGGCCACGATCAAGCAGCAACTCCCGCTCGAAGGGATCGTCGGCCGCTTGCGCTAGGCGGAAATATTCCCGGCCAGCCTCGGCGCGCGCCTCGGCCTCGCGAACCGTTTTCGCCGGAGGAAGCTCAGGCAGCAATTCGGGCACGGTTGTGAGTTTCGACTCCGGCGCGGGTTTGCCTTTGCCGAGCGTGGCCTTGGCGCTTTCTGCGCGGGAAGCGGGAACGTAGCGCAGGCTCCCGTTTTCGAGGTGCTCGCAGACGTAGCCCGGCGGAACGCTCCCGCCTTCGGTGGTTTTGAGAACCTTCATGGTTTCGCCTCCGGAATTTTCGCCGAGAGCGGCCAACCAGGATCGGAGGGCGCGGCGGTTAGCGTGACGGTTCGCAGATCGCATTCGCGAAAAAGTGGGTGACGGCTTCGAGTGTATGCGGCCACCGGCAGACGGCCGGCCTTTGCGGCCCGGCAGACGGCGCTTGGCGACTTGCGTAAGAGCCTCGCGGCGTCGGCTCCGGACAGGAGCTCGGTATGGTTCGCGACTTTCATTCAACAGCGTTGCGCGCCGTCAACGGCCTTGCGCCGCAATCAGCACGCCATGCCGGCGAATCCACGGCCCGGCGGGATCTTCAACGTACAGATCGAGCCGGGTGGCGGTTTCGGTCGCCCCAGCCTCGC
>CAZDGC010000109.1:0-23183 GCA_964504885.1 uncultured Opitutus sp. | reverse complement strand
CCTCGGCCGCCGCGGCGGCCGGCTCCCCGCCGCGCCGGGCGAATTCGTCACGCCGCGCCGGCGCGACGTCGTAGCCGAGGACGGCGAAGCCGCCGGCGAGCAGACGCTCGGCGAGCACGCTGCCGAGCAGGCCGATGCCGATCAGGCCGAGCGGAGAGGGAGACGAGAAGGGGGAGACCATGGCGCAATCAAGGGGGCGGGTGAGGCGGGTGTCACGCGCGGGGCGCAGACAGAGCATCAGCCCTGGCGGACGAGGTGATCGAGGTACATTTCGAGGTTGGTGTGGGCCGGCGAGAGACGGTGGCCGTTCCGGTCGGTGGCGTCGCGCGGGTTGAGGCCGTGCGCCAGTTCCCACGCGTCCGGCATGCCGTCGCGGTCGGTGTCGGTGGGGGCGGGAGCCGAGTGCAGCTCGGGCCAGCCGCCGACTTGGGCGGGGGTGTCGATGATGCCGTTGCCGAAGGTGGCGAAGCCGCGCCGCACCTCATCGACAATGCGGGCGTCGACGGGGTCGCGACGCGGCCGGGTGGCGCCGACGCCGGCCAGCACGAGCGCGTAAGCCTCGTCGGCGGGCTGCGTGGTGACGGGCGCGACGGGAAAGGGGTCAGGGCGGCGGTTCGTCCGCGCGGACGTGCCGCCCTCAAAGTCGACGCCACCGGCCCAGTTGTCGGCCGAGATCGCGGGGAAGCCTTCGACGACGTTGCCCGCGATATGCCAGCGCGAATCGTAGCCGTAGGCGGCACGGGTGTCGTCGATGCGTGCGATGCGCCGTCGCACGCCGGGGAGCGTGGCCGGCCCCGGCTTGTAGTAGTTGTTGACGACGTTGATGCTGACGGGCTTTCCGTCGCAGGAGCGGTGCTGCCAGTTGAAGATCACGGAATTGCGGTGGTCCATCAGGACGGTGCGCTCCTTTGCCTGGCCGGCCACGCTCGGGGCGCGGGCGGTGCAGTGGGCGAAGAGGTTGTGGTGGTAGGACGCGTTCTCTCCGCCCCAAGAGGCGCCGTAACCGTGCGGTCCGCGGTGAATGCTGCGGTGGAGCGGCTCGGCGATCAGACACCACTGCACCGTGAGGTTCTTCGCGCCGTGCCAGGTGTTCACGGCCTCGTCGATCGACCAACTCACCGAGCAGTGGTCGAGGATGATGTTTTGTCCGTTGCGCACCTCGATGCCATCGACGGGTCTGCCGGACTCGGCGCCGGGGCGCACGCGCAGGTGGCGGATGATCACGTCGCTGGCGCCGTTCAAGCGGAGCGGATGCCGCTTCAGGCAGATGCCGTCGCCGGGGGCTGTCTGGCCGGCGAGGGTGAGTCGCGACTGCGTGATGAGGAGATCCGACTGCAAATCGATCGTGCCCGAGACAAGGAACACCACCGTGCGGTGGCCGGCGCTCACTGCCTCGCGCAGGGAACCGGGGCCGCTGTCCGCGAGTGTGGTGACGGCAAAGACGTCACCCCCGCGACCGCCGGTGGCGAAACGCCCGAAGCCCTCCGCGCCGGGGAAGGCGAGAGGCTGCGCGGAGAGGCTTGCCAGCGCGAGGCTGGCGACGAGCCACGCCACGACGGTGGAAACCAGCCGGCGGACGGAGGTGGAAGGCGGCACGGCCTAGAAGCGGCCCTTGACGCCGAAGTTGATGCGCTTGCCGATGACGGTGAGGGTGCGCGGCAGGTAGAGCCCGTCCACCTGGGTCTGTTGGATCTTTTCACCGAGCGCATTCTGGAAATCGACAAACGGGTTCAGCCACGGGCGGAAGCGGTACTGCAGGCTGAGGTCGAGGTTGTCCTGTTCCATCTTAAACCGGCGAAGGAACGGATCGACGTTGGTTTCCTGGAGGTAGGTGTCCTGGTGGTTCATCTGGATCCGGAAAGTCCACGGGCGCTGCTCATAGACGATGCCCAGGTTCCAGATGGCGGGAATAACGCCCTCGAGGCGCCCCTTGCCCCTGGACTTGGTGTAGTTGGCCATGACGCTGATGGGGCGCAGCCAGCGGGCCAGACCGCCGAGGTTCTGGTTGTAGGCGACTTCGAATCCATTGATCTCGCCGTCGCCGGTGTTGGCCTGCGTGCGAAAATCCCAGCCGAGGTAGTCGCTTTCGACGTCGTATTGGGCCGCCAATTCGGCCGTTAGCGGGGTGTTGATGTTGGAGATGAAGTTCTTGATTTCCTTCCTGAAGATCGTGGCGGAGAGCACGCCGACCGGCTCGAAGTAGTACTCGAGGCTGAGGTCGTAGTTTTTCGACTCCTGAGGCTTCAGGGCGGTGTTGTTTTGGGTGATGCTCAGGCCGTCGACGTTGATGCTGGTGAGGGGCTTCAGGTTGCCGAAAGAGGGCCGGCCGATGCTCGCGGAGTAGCTGGCTCGGGCCAGGAGGCCCGGAGTAAGGCTGTAACGTGCGTGCAGACCCGGGAACCAGTTTTGATAGTCGGACTTTACTTTTGCCGTGTGCGCCCACTCCTGCCGCACCCGCGCGACCTGCTGGTCGATCGGGGCGTTGTTGGGCAGTCGGGGCCGGATGGGGATGTACTTCGGGCTCTCGGCGGAAATGTTGGTCTGCTCCATGCGGACGCCTGCGAGCAGGCCCAGTCGACCGGCCTTCAGCTCACCCATGAGGTAGCCTGCGGAAACCAGTTCGCTGACCTCCCCGTTCTCCCGCATGGAGCGGGTCACGGCGTCCACGGCGAGGAAGTTCCATTCAGCCGGGTTCTGGAAGAAGTGGCGGACGGCGGCCTGGGCGTCACCGAAGGTCACGAGCGTCTGGTAGCGGCCGCCAAAGAGGCGCGCGCTGGATCGGTCGGCGGCTGACAGCTTGAACTGGTTGGCGTCAAAGGGGCCGTTGGCGCCGGAGCGGTAGATGGCTTCCCAGCGGTCGGTGCTGCGGTCGCGGCTCTGACCGCGGAAGCGGAACCCGGCCTTGAGGAAGGCGGGGAGGGTGGTCGCCAGATTCTTCTGGGCGTTGAGATGGGCGCCCCAGATGGCTTCGGAGCTGCGGCCGGGCTGGTAGGTGAAGTCGACCTGGCGGGCGTTGTTGTAGTTGAGGATGTCGGTTCCAGAGATGAGCTGGGTGTTGATGAAGAAGCCGCCGGGTTCGCGGCTCAGAGTGCGACGCTGGTTTTGCTGTCCCCGCACCTGGAAGAGCGACTGGTCCTCCCAGCTCTTGGCGGGCGCGTAAGCGGCGCCATAATCGAGGCGCAGGCTGCCGGACTGCAGGCGGTGTTTGCCGCTGACCTGCAGGGAGAAGACCTGCTGGTCCGTCAGGATTTCCTGGGACTGCATCTGCTCCATGCCCGAGGTGAACGTGATGTCGGTCGACGTCGCGCCCGGGAGGCGGCCGGCATTGTTGTTGTTGATGCTGGCGGTCCAGCGGCGTCGCCGGTCGATGGCCTCGTAATAGTTGTACATGAGGCCGGCGGAGAGGGAGGAGTTCGGGCTCAGCCGGTAGTCGAATCGGAGGCCGGCGCCGGTGCGCTTCCGGCCCTTGTAGTCGGGCTGCAGGCGGAACGAACGCAGGTTGGGCACGCCGGCGGGCTGGTCGTACTCGAGTTGGAGGTAATCCTGCGGGCGATCGGTCTCGCTGTAGCTGGCGGTCAGGAACATCCCGAGGTTGCGCTCCTTTCCGTACACATCGGAGTACTGCATGCTGCCGAAATACGAGGTCATCTGGCCGAGCGTGCGGTGGTTGGCGCCCGCGGCGTACTGCAGGTAGCGGCGCTGGGTGTCGAAGGCCGACTTGGTGATCAGGTTGACGGTGCCGCCGATGGCGTCGCCGTCCATATCGGGCGTGGGCGCCTTGATTACTTCGATGCGCTCGATGAAATCCGCCGGGAGTTGGTCGATGGCGAACTCGCGCCCGTCGCCCTTGGCCTGCGGGCTGGGCAGCCGCGTGCCGTCCATCGTCACCGCCGTGTGCTCGGCCGCGGCGCCGCGCACACGCACTTCGGTCACCTCGTCGACCGCGTCGCCGACGCCGATGCCGGGGACCCGCTTGAGGAACTCGCCGAGGTTGCCGTCGGCGAGGTTGCCGTAGGCGTCGGTGGCGACAATGGTCTTGAGGTTGGCGGCGTGGCGCTGGGCGGCGAGGGCGAGCGAGTTGCCCTCGCGTACCCCCGCGACCACCAGGGCGTCCAACTTGTACACTTCCGAGGTCAGGGCGATGGGCGGTGCGCTGGTGACGCCGGAGGAGACCGTCACGGTGACTGTGCCGGGGTTGAGGCCGGGGTAGGTGACGCGGAGGGTGCGGGGGCCCGCGGGCACGCGCAGGAGCACGAAGCGTCCGTCGCGGTCCGTCACCGTGGAAATGGCGGTCGCGTCGACGGTGACCACGGCGTTGCTGAGGGTGTTGCCGGTGGCTTCGTTGATGACCAGGCCGGTGACGGTGCCTTCGCCGGCGGCTGCGGCGGCCGGGCAGCGGAGCGCGCCGCTCAGCGCGAAAGCAAGGCAGACGAGGGTGAGGAGGGGACAGGAACGAGGTGATTGCATCGTGATGGGGTCCGGGGGTTGGAGGGCCGGTCTCGCGGAGAGGGCCCGGGACCGATCAGCGAAACCTTTGCGCCGTTCCGGGGGGGCGCTCACGGCGAAAGCACTTGTATCGGGAAGGGACAAGTGGGGCGGGCCGTCGGGATTCCGTCCTCCGGCGGACGCGGGGGCGGCAACGATTCCCAAGGCGGCCCCACGACGGAAGGCCCGGCCTGGACGGCGCCGCGGTCCCGCCGCGGTGGAAACGGCGGGGCGGAGCACCGCCGCCGGCAGGAGGAAGGTGGGCGCACCGGGCCACGGGGCGCACCGGGCGTGCGCTTACGCCGGCTTCCGCGGCGGCGCCACCGACTGTCCGGGCACGAAGCGCGGCATGAGCCGATCGTGCGTGACCCGGAGCGGCTGACCGCCGGCCAGGCGGGTGAGGGCGAACGCCAGCCGTCGGGCGATGGCGGAGGCATCGGAGCTGTAGCGGGCGACAGCGGGCACCAGGTATTCGAGAAACGGATCGTCTTCGCGACAGATGACCGAGAGATCGCGGGGGATTTCGATCCCGAGGCGAGGCAGGAAGGTGTAAGTTGTCGGCAGGGCGAGGGTCTTGGTGACGAAGAGGGCGGTCGGGCGGTCGCGCAGCGCCGCGAACCGGCGGAGCCGGGCCTCGATCGCCGCGAGGCTGCCGTCGTGTTCCAACACCAGGGGAGCGGGGACGCCGCGGGGCTGGGCGGCGGCGAAGGCGTCGCAGGTCGTGGCATCGGCTGCGGAGCCGGTGCGCTGCAGCAGGATGGCGGTGCGGCGGTGGCCGGCGGTGGCAAGCTGGCGGGCGGCGTGTTCGGCGATGGCGGCGTGGTCGTATTCGATCGAAGGCAGGTTGATCCCCGGAAACGCCGGTCCCACCAGGACAACGGGCAGGCCGCGGGTGGCGAACCACACCTGCATGGCGGAGGTGCTGGCGAACAACACCCAAGCGGAACGGGGATGGGTCGCCGCCAGCGCGGCGAGGTGCCGGGCGGGTCGCGACCGGTAGGGACCGCCGCCTTCGCTCAAGCTCAACTCGAGGCCGGAGCGCAGCAACTGGGGGCGGAGTTCGCCGACCCACCGTGCCACCGAGGGACGCAGGCTCCAGAGCGGGGCGGGCAGGAGGAGGACGACCTGGGTGGGGCGCGGGGCGGTTCCCGGCTTGCCCGCCGCCCGCCGGATTCGTGTCGGCCGGCCCTGATGAAGCTCAACCAAGCCCCGCCGGGCGACCTCCCGGAGCGCCGCGCGCAAGGTGGTGCGGCTGATGACCAGTTGGTCGCAGAGTTCGTGCTGGCCAGGCAGGCGCCCGGCCCAGCGGCCTTCCTGCAGGCCTCGCTCGAGGAGCGCGACGGTCTGGGCGGCGAGAGTGGTGCGCTGGGGCACCGATGGGCGGTTCATGGCGGGAAGCGAAGGGTCGTTGGGTGGGTGGGCGTCCGCCCTCCGGCGACGGTCGCGCCCCGCCGGTCAGGCGGCGAGTTCCTTGAGGCGGGAGCGGAAGGCCGCCACGATTTCCGCGATCCAGTCGTGGCCGAAGCGCTTCCGCACCGTGAGGGCGTAATACCGTTCGACCAGACCGGGCACACGCACCACCTGCCGCAGTTCGCGGCGCTCGAGGTCGCGCTCGACGACGATTTTCGACACCAGGGCCAGCCCCTGGCCGGACAACGCGAGCAGCCGGAGCAGCGCCATGTCGTCGACCTCGGCGCGCAGGTCGGGTTCGACGCTGGACTGCGACATCAGCAGGTCGAAGTCGACGCGCACGTGGCTCTGGTGGCTGGGAAGAAAAAGCGGCTGCCCGCGAAGCATCCCGGGAAAGCGTCGCGAGGGCAGGGGGGTTGGGCAGCAGCCGACGAGGTAGACCGGCACCTCGCCCAACGGGTGATTGAAGACGTTCCGCTCCTGATCGGAGCGCAGCGGGACGTGGGAGAGCACAAGATCGAGCCGGTGCTCCCGGAGTTGACGCACCAGCTCGTCGAGCGGCCCGGCCACGATCACGAGTTGGGTGCGGGCGTCGGCGAGCAGGGGTTGAATGAAGTCGAACTGCAGGTTCTTTGACAGCGGCCCCACGGCGCCCAGGCGGAGCACGCGCCGCGCGCGCGGGCCCTGTTGGCGGAAATGGACGAGCAGTTCGCGACCCGCCTCGAAGATGGTTTCGCACTGCTCGAGCGCGGTGCGCCCGGCCCCGGTGAGCACCAACTGGCGCCCGCGGCGTTCGAAGAGGGGAACCTGGAGCCAGTCCTCCAACTCACGAAGCTGCTGGCTCAGGGTCGAGGGCGAGATGTGCAGGGCGGCGGCGGCGCGGGTGATGCTCTGATGCCGCGCGATCATCCAGAAGTGGCGCAGATGGTGGTAATTCAACCATTCGGAGGCCGGCGGCGCGTTGGTCATCAGTTCGGAAATACCGAACGATAGTGTGGGAACAATGCGTTTTTCAGAATTGGGCCGGCCGGGTAGACTGGGGCGATGACTCCCGCTTCCCGTCTCTCCTCCTGCCTTCGTGCCAGGCCGGCCGCCCTGCGGCCCGGCCGCTCCCTTGCCACCGCGCTGGCGCTCGCGGCCCTCGTTCCCGCCGTCCGCGCCGTGGTCCCGCCGGCCGCGCCGCCCCCTTCGACGCGGGCGGTGCAGTCGGAAATGACCCCGGAGCAGGCGTTGCAGCGGCTGCAAGCCGGAAACGCCCGCTTTGTGGCCGGCCAGACGCATGCGCGCGACTGGGCGGGGCAGCGCCGGCTGACGACGGACGGGCAGTATCCGTTTGCGGTGGTCTTGAGCTGCCTTGATTCGCGGGTGCCTCCCGAGGTGGTCTTCGACCAGGGTCTGGGCGACCTCTTTGTCGCGCGGGTCGCCGGCAATGTGATCAACGACGACATCCTCGGCAGCATGGAGTTTGCCTGCCAGTTGGCCGGCGCGCGGCTGATCGTGGTCCTCGGTCACACCGCCTGTGGCGCCGTCAAGGGAGCTGCTGCGGGCGCGGAACTCGCCCATCTCACGGGCTTGCTGGCGAAGATCCGGCCCGCGGTGCCGGCGGCCCGCGAACGTCATCCCGGCGCCGATGCCAGCAAGGCGGCCTTTGTCGACACCCTGGCGGAACTCAACGTGCAGCAGGTGCGACGGGCGATTGGCGAGCGCAGCGCCGTACTGCGGGACTTGATCGCCAAGGGCAAGGTGGCCGTGGTCGGCGGCATGTACGACCTCGCGAGCGGCCGGGTGACGATCCTCCCGTCGTCGGCGCCGTGACGGCCGGCCTGCCGCAGGCGCTGGCGGCGAATCTCCTGTCGCCGGCGATCCTGTTTTTTGCGCTCGGGGTGGCGGCGGCGCTGCTCCGCAGCGACCTGAAGTTCCCCGAGCCGCTTTATGTCACGCTCACGATCTATCTGCTGACGGCGATCGGATTCAAAGGCGGGGTGGCGATCCACGAGGCTGGGGTGGGGACGGTGCTGTGGCCCGCGCTGGCGGCGATGGCGCTGGGCGCGGCGATCCCGTTCTGGACCTACGCCCTCCTCCGCTATCTGGGGCGGCTCCGGCCGGTGGACGCGGCGGCAGTGGCGGCGCATTACGGTT
Source organism: uncultured Opitutus sp. (assembly GCA_964504885.1). Taxonomy (GTDB): domain Bacteria; phylum Verrucomicrobiota; class Verrucomicrobiia; order Opitutales; family Opitutaceae; genus ER46. Next base: position 15,149 of record CAZDGC010000109.1, on the reverse strand, counting down.
CCGTCAGTGCGGTGACCTTCATCGCGGCTACGAACTACCTCACCGGCCTGCAGGTGCCCTATGAGAACTATGCGACGGCATTTCTGGCGGTGATGGAGTCGCCGGCCATCGTGGTCGGCGTGGTGCTCGGGAAACTTTCGCTCGATCCCTCCCGGGGCCGCGCCGCCTTCGCCCTCGGTCCCATTCTCCATGAGGCCGTGCTCGGCCGGAGTGTGGTGCTGCTGGTGGGAGCGCTGGTGGTGGGCGCCGCCTGCGGTCCGGCCGGGATGCGGCAGGTGGAGCCGTTTTTTGTGACTCCGTTCCAGGGCGTGCTCGCGCTTTTCCTCCTCGAGATGGGGCTCGTGGCGGGGCAGCGGCTCGGCGATCTGCGCCGGGTGGAACTTTTCATGGCGGCCTGCGGCGTCTTCCTTCCGCTGGTGCACGGGCTCCTGGGAGTCTGGCTGGGTCGGGCGACCGGGCTGAGCGTGGGCGGCACCACCCTGCTCGGGGTGCTCGCCGCGAGCGCCTCGTACATCGCAGCGCCGGCGGCGGTCCGGCTTTCCCTGCCCGAAGCCAATCCGGCGCTCTACCTGACCTCCTCCCTGGCCGTGACCTTCCCCTTCAACCTCACGCTGGGGATCCCGTTGTTCCACGGCGCGGCGCAGGCGCTCCACGGCTGACATGACCACGCATCCGATGAAACTGGTGACGATTATCGGCGAGGCGCTCGCGCGCGAGCCGCTGCGGCGGCTGCTGCACGAGTCGGGCGCGCAGGGCTACACGCTGTTCACCGTGGAGGGCGACGGCCGTCAGGGTCGGCGAGCCGGGGACATCCCCGAATTCGCCAACCTGCAGATTGAGGTGATCGTACCGCCGGCGGTGGCGGCCACGCTGCTGGCCCGGCTCGAGGCGGAGTTTTTTCCGCGCTACGCCATGGTCGCTTACGAGGCCGACATCCGGGTGCTCCGCCGCGACAAGTTTTGAACCATGCACGACACTTACGAGGCCGAAATGGCACGATTGCAGGGCGGACGGTTCAGCGGCCCCCGCCTTGGCATCATCGGCGGCGGGCAACTGGCGCGCATGACCGCCCTGGCGGCCCTGCCGCTCGGCTGCGAAGTGGTGGTGCTGGAAAAAAATCCCCTCAGTCCCGGCGCCCGGCTCGCTCCGCTGTCGATGGTGGGCGACTGGGAGGATCCGGAGGTGGTGGTGGAACTGGCGGAGCGCGTCGACGTCGTCACCCTGGAAAACGAATTTGTGCCGGCCGGGATGCTGCGCCACCTCGAGGAGCGGCGCCATCGGGTGTTTCCGACCGCGGCCACGCTCGCCCTGACCCAGGACAAACTGGTGCAGAAGCAGACGCTGGCGACGGCGGGAGTGCCCGTCCCGCGGTTTCGTGCCGTGGATTCCGTCGCGGAACTGCCAGCGGTGGGGCGCGAGTGGGGCTGGCCGCTCGTGTTGAAGGCGCGGCGCAACGGCTACGACGGCAAGGGCAACGTCACCGTGCGGTCGGAGTCCGAAGCCGCGGCGGCTTGGGTTCGCCTGGGTGGACCGGCCCGGGAACTTTACGTGGAGGAGTTCTGGCCCTTCACCAGGGAACTGGCGGTGATCATCACCCGCGGCCGCCAGGGCGAAACGGCGGCCTATCCGGTGGTGGAAACCATCCAGCGCAACCATGTGTGCCACGAGGTGCGCGCACCGGCGGAAGTGGCGCCCGGGACGGCCGCGCAGGCGGTTGACCTCGCCCTGCGGGCGGTGGCGGCCGTGGGGGCGGTGGGCAGTTTTGGCGTGGAGCTCTTTCTCGGGGCGGCCGGTCAACTTGCGATCAACGAACTCGCGCCCCGCGTGCACAACTCCGGACACTACACCATCGAGGCTTGCCTCTGCTCGCAGTTCGAGAACCACGTCCGGGCGGTGTTCGGCTGGCCGTTGGGCAGCACCCGGCTGGTGCGGCCGGCCGCGGTGATGCTCAACCTGCTTGGCGTGGGCGAGGGCAGCGGCCGGGTGGATGGACTCCCGGAGGCGCTGTCGGTCCCGGGGGCGCACGTGCATCTCTACGGCAAGGCCGCGAGCGGCCCCGGGCGCAAACTCGGGCATGTGACCGCGCTCGGCGATTCCGTGGCCGAAGCCCGGGCGATCGCGGCCCGTGCCGCCGCCGCCCTTCGTTTTGGAGGCAAGCAATGAAATCCACCCCCGCGCCGCTGGTCGGCATCATCATGGGCAGCGACTCGGACTGGCCGACGATGGAGGCGGCCTACACGGTCTGTCGCAACCTGGGCATTCCCTGCGAGGTCGAGGTCGTCTCGGCGCACCGCACGCCGGAGGACATGGCGCGTTATGCGAAGACCGCGCACCGGCGGGGACTGCGCGTCATCATCGCCGGCGCGGGCGGGGCCGCGCATCTGCCCGGCATGGTGGCGAGCCACACGCCGCTGCCGGTGGTGGGGGTGCCGGTGGAGAGCCGCAGCCTCAAGGGACTGGACTCGCTACTGTCGATCGTGCAGATGCCGGGCGGCATCCCGGTGGCGACGGTCGCCATCGGCGGCGGGCGCAACGCGGGCCTGCTGGCGGCGCAGATTCTCGCGGCGGGCGATCCGGGGCTTACGGCAAAACTCCTCGCGCAGCGCCGGCGCCTGGCGGCGGAGTCGCGCGCCCGGGGGCGCAAGCTCCGGGAGCGACTGCACCAACCGGCCTGCGATCGGGTGTGAACGATCGATCCACTTCGCGCCGATCCGCGACGGTTTCATCGTTCTCGTTCCTCGTTCTCTTTCTCGTGCTCGGGTCGAGAACGAGGAACGATTACGAGAACGAGGAACGATGTCAGCCGGGGGCGACGGCTGCACGGCGCGTGACGGTTGCCTGGCGCGTGAAACCGTGCACGGTGCGGCGGAATAACCTCTCCCGAATCCACCCCCGCATGAGTGCCTCCTTGAGCCCGACCGAAACCGAATCCCTGCTCACCCTGTGCCTGCTGGCCGCCTTCGCGGATGGCGGCAAAAACGACGTCGAGCGGGCGGAGTTGAAACGCATGGCCCAGACCCTCTCCGGGGCCGACGTGAACCTCGCCGCCCTCTACCAGCGGGTGCTGCTCCGGCAGGTTTCGTCGACGCAGATCGCCCAATCCCTGCATCGCTCCGAGGTGCGCCAGCTCGCCTACGAGATGGCGGTGTGCGTGTGCGAGTCGGACGACGTGCTGAATGATTCGGAGCAGCGGTTTCTCGCCGCGCTGCGGCAGGATCTGCGGCTCGGGGAGGCCGCGGCGGCCGGCATCGAGGAACAGGCGGATCGGCTGGCGGTGGAACCGGTCGCGGGTCCGGGCCCCGCGCAGCCGCCGGTGCTGGCGGGCGGAGCGGTGGCGGCGAAGGCGGCGGCGGGCGCCACTGCGCCGGAGGTGGACCGGATGATCCTGAACTACTCGATCCTGAACGGCGCGCTGGAGCTGCTGCCCGATTCGGTCGCGACGCTGGCGATCATCCCGCTGCAGATGAAAATGGTGTATCGAGTCGGCAAGTACCACGGGTACGAGCTCGACCGCGGACACATCAAGGAGCTGCTCGGTGTGGTCGGCGTGGGGCTGACCTCGCAGGTGGTGGAAGGTTATGCGCGCAAGCTGCTGGGCGGGTTGTTGGGCATGGCAGGCGGGGGAATGCTGCGCGGCCTCGGCCGGCAGGTGGCGAGCTCGGCGATGTCCTTCGCCACGACCTGGGCGCTGGGCCGCCTGGCGCAGCAGTATTATGGCGGCGGGCGCACGCTCTCCGCGGTGGAGCTGCGCCAGCTCTTCGGTTCGCTCACCGAGCAGGCGCGCGGCCTGCACGGGAGCTACGCGGGCACGATTCGCGAGAAGGCCGGTTCGCTCGATCTGAGCCAGCTCCTGCCCCTCGTGCGCGGGGAACCGGGGCACCCCGGCGGCAGTCCGGGAAGGGCATCGCTCTGACTGCTTGGGCGCCTCTGCCGGTCTGCGGCGTCCTTCCCCATGACTCGAATGACGAAGCACCTACCCTTCCGCGAGAACCACCGCGGTTCACTGGCAGTTCGCGGCTGGAGCTCACGGTTTCACTGTTTCAGCCTGGTCCTGCTCGGCCTGGTCCCGGCCGGCGCCTCAGCGCCGGCCGATCGCCTGTTCCCCGCCCACGGGCAGTACTCCCAAGCCTACCAGTCGGACTGGCGCACGCTTCCGACCGGCAAGGCGCTCGCGGCGTGGGACCCCGCGACGCTCGCGCTCCAGGACGTCTCCGGCGAGACGGCCCGCCGGGTGATTGCCGGAGAGCCCGAGGTCCACCTCAAGGGTTTGCGGCTCCGGGTGTCGTGGCAGAGTCCGCAAACTGACAAGTACAAACACACGCTCTTTCTGATCCGCGATTGCGGCCGCGTGCTCATCGAGGACTGCGTCATCCACTTTGCCGACGGCGACGGGCGGGCCAGTTACGCGTTCTTCATCGAGTCGAGCTCGGAGGTCACGATCCGCAACGTGCGGGTGGCCGGTGCCAGCGGCCGCGGGTTCCTGCGGTTGGAAGGTGTCGAGACCGCGTTTCTCGATCGCATCGAACTGGCCGGCCTCGATTACGGACAGGGCTTTCGCGCCGGGCACGGGATTCTGGTGAACGGCGGGGCCGGCTGGGATGAGCGGCGCCAGCGCCCGCGGGATCTGTATGCGGCGCCCAACTACCGGACCCACCGGTGGACCGTGATCCAGAACGTCTATGTGCACGACTACGCGGAGGCGCGGGTGCCGGCGGGCGCCAATCACGACGGCATCAACATTCAGTCCGGCGGCGATGGCCTGATTTTCAACTGTCACTTCGAGAACTGGCAGGCCGACAGCGCGGTGGACATCTCGCATCGGCGCGCCGATGCCGCCTACGGCCGGGGGAAGGCGCTGCGGGTGGAACGTTGCGTGTTCCAGGACTGCAAGCTGGCCAAGAATCCCGGCTTCGGGCCGGGCGGGGAGCACCAGACGCTGTGGGCGAACAACGTCTTCATCAACACCGGCTGGAAGGAATACCATCAGGATTTCCCGCAGTGGCTGATTCACAACACGTGGTACATCGACCGGGTCGAGGGCAACAGCCAGTTGCCCCGGTATTTTGCCGAGCTGCGGCAGCGGGAGACGACGCGTTCGCATTTCCGCAACAATCTGATCGCGGCCACGGTGCCGTTGCGGGTCATGTTCTCGATGCAGAGCCAGTCGGTGCCGGAGGGCCTGCCGCAGCTCACCTTTGACTACAACCGCTACTATCTGCCGGCGCCGGGGCGCTGGGTGGATCCGCGGGGCACGAAGCTGCCGGCGATCGCAACCTGGGCGGAGTGGCAGGCGGCCGGGCGCGATCGCCACGGCGCATGGAGCGCGACGGGCTCGCCAGGCTTCGTCGATGCCGCCGGTTGCGATTTCCGCCTGGTTCCGCAGGCGGACGCCGCCGGCCGTGGGACCGCCGCAACCCTCACCGCCGGCCCGCAGCGCCTGGCGGTGGACCGCGACTTCCACGGCAAAAAGCGCCCCAGCCCGCCCAGTTGCGGCGCCTTCGAACCGTGAGCGCCGGGTTGGCCAAGGGAGCCACGCGGTTGCCGCGGTGCGACGGGGGCCGTCGGGGCTTTCGACAAGTCGGTGGATTCGGGCGGCCCGGAGGGGGCTGTCCCAGCAAGAGTCGAGAGTAGTGGCGTCATCAGTTTGGCAGTTCAAAACGATAGGAACTGCGGGCCGGGGATCGGTTGGTGGCGGCCCGACTCATGCCAGGTCGCGGGAAATCGAAGCCATGTGTAAACACTTTCTCGCGGTTCCTCCTCTTGAATCGCCGGCGGGTCCATTCCCCGTGGCTTGCCACTTCTCTTCCGGCGATTCAGTGGAGGCCGATCCGCGCAGCGGTCGCCTGGCCATCAGGCCCCGACGCTTGCCTGGGGTGACCAGGCGAAGGGCGGAGCTCTCACATGGATCTCGCGCCGAGGTGTCGGGCGCGGCAATGTCCCGACCGGTGCGCGGGCGTCTGCTCCGCCTGCGACCTCCCGACGCCGGAATCCCGTTTCTGTGCCACCATGAAAAAGGCCCTGCTCTTCTCGCTTCTGGGCGCGCTCTCCGGCGCCCACGGCGGCGACGTCAAGTATAACCCCGGCCACTACGTGGCGCTCGAAGCCGGCGCGAACCTGGCGGCGTTCCCTTATCTGCAGGAACCGGCGATCCGCGGCTTCAACATCCGCTATCCCTGGGCCGAGCTGGAGCCGGAGCAAGACCGGTACGACTTCTCGGCGATTCGCCGCGACCTGCAGATCGCGGCCACCCACGGCAAGCAACTGGTCGCGTTTCTGACCGACAAGACCTTCTCGCCCCGCTCGCCGCATCCGCTGCCCGTCTACCTGCTGGAGTACGCCCTGACGAATTCCACCGGAGGCATCACGCCGAAGAAATGGGAGCAGCACGTGATCGAGCGGAACGTCGCGTTGGCTGCCGCCCTGGGGCGGGAGTTCGATGCGCACCCTCACTTCGAAGGCATCGCCTGGCAGGAATCGGCGCCCTCCCTCCCGCGCGCCCAGTTGGGGCCGGCCGGCTACACGCCGGAGCGGTTCCGCGACGGTCTCATCCGCCTGCTGACGGGCTCGAGCGCCGCGCTGCCGCGCTCACAGGTGTTCTGGTACCAGAACTTCATCCCGCTGAAGATGGAGTACCTGCGCGAGATCACGGCGGCCGTGCTGCCGTACCGGGTCGTGCTCGGCGGCCCCGACATCCTTCCGTACCGCACCGGGCTGAAGACCTCCTACGATCTCTACGCGGAGTTCCGGGGAAAGCTGAAGCTCTCCAGCTCCGCGCAGGCGGATTCCTATCGTCACCACAAGTACGATACCGACAACTCGACCAAGGGGCCGTACCACCAGGGCTTGAAGCCCATCCCGCCCGAGGGCTACGTGACCCCGCAGCAGATCTTCGAGTTCGGCCGCGACCGCCTGCACCTCAACTACCTCTTCTGGTCGTACATCCGCTCGCGACCCAAGCCGTACCCCGGCGATCCCCAGGCGTTTGTCTTCGAGGACGCGCTGCAGGTCATCCGGCAACACCCGGCGTTCAACCGCCCGCCTCGGCCGCATGCTGAACGGGCGCCGGCGGCTCAACGGGCGCAACCTGCTCGACGACCGTGACCCCATCGCGCAACGCGCCAACCACACGTCCGGCTCCGCGATCGTCCGTGCCGCCCTCGAGCTCCGCAGCTTCATCCGGAAGAACGCGTTCACCCTTTGAAACTCGATTCCCCAGTAGGAAGGAGGGCGGTTGATTAACCAGGGATGGACACCGTTAAACACGGATTCTCAGGCAAAGTACCATTTGCTTTGCAGGTGAGTTTTCGGGACTCCGGGATTCTCCCTCGGCCTGAAGCTGAAACTACCCGGCGGCAGCGTGGCCAGCCGTGTGCTGTCGGGGCACATCCAGGATTCGAGTCGGAAGGACGTACGCCAGTTCGGCGCTGCCTCGGTCTTCAGCGCTCTTCCTCGACCCGCGCGACGAGGTAGCGCAGCTCGCACCGCAGCCCGACGCGAATGGTGTCGCCCGACTTGAGGGTTCGCACGGTGACCGGCTCCTGGTTCACGTAGGTGCCGTTGCGCGAACCGAGATCGCGAAGCACGTAGCCTTCGTTGGTGTAAACGAGCTGGCAGTGCTCGCGGCTCACCGAGTCGTCCTCGAGCCGGACCCCGCAGCCAAAGTCCCGCCCCACCTTGACCACGAGCTGTTCGAGGCGGGCGGCGACCCGGCCCGGCCTGTCCGCGTCCGCGGCGGCCACCAGCATGTGCCGTTCGTTGGCCGGGACGGCGGCGGGCAGGAAGTGCCGCACGATCTCCTCGGCCTGTGAACGCGGCCGGTGCCGGTCTTCCGCCGCGGCCGGCGCCGGCGCTGGTGCGCTGCACATAGTCGTGGGGCCGCCGTCCCGCACCCGCCGCGCCCCGCGGATGCGTCCGCCGAGCTGGTCGATGCGGGCGGCGAATTGCGCCTCCTCCCGCACGTCGATCACTTGCGCCACGGTGAAGCCGAGGATCGCCACCTGCCGGTAGTCCCCCGCCGCATGCAGCATGTAGATCGGTTGGCCCTGAAAGGTGGCGTAAGCCAGTTCCTCGCGCACCCACACCGAGCGCTTCGCCGCGGGAGTCAGGATGCACACGAGGCATTCGGCGCCTTCGATCGCCGCCTCGATCGACAACTGCCAGTTGGGCGTGCCGACCTCGATGCCCTCATCCGTCCACACCGGCAGGCCGGCCGCGCTCAGCAGTTCGCGCACGCGTTGCATCAACTCGCGGTCCTCCCGGCTGTAGCTGATGAAGACGTGGGGCGGGGAGTTCATCGGCGGACCGGCCACGGCGCAGGCGTGGCGGTGATCCGAGCGGGGCAAGGCGGGCGGCGCACACGGACGTTGTGCCGCGCGGAAGGGCGGCGCGCAAGCCCGCCGGCGCTGAGGGCAATGACGCGCCTCTGCCGCCCGGCGGCGCTGACCCGAGTTTCCCGCTTTTGCCGAGGGGGGGCCACGCGCCCCGCCGCGGAGCGCCGCGCGTTCCTCGACGGCGTGTGCGGCGGGACCGGGCACCGCTCAGGCGGTTGTGCGCGGCACCGGCGGTGCAGTCTTCACTCCTGCAACAGGCGCCGGCCGACCGCCTGCAGCCGGCCCCGGTAGCGAGCCCCGATTTTTTCCGAAAAATGCGCTCCCCGTGATGGGTTTTGGCGGAATTTTGCGCACTGAAGGACGGGGCCCGCTGCCGGGCCCGCTTTTCCACCGCTTCCTGCCCGCCCCATGACTCCGCACCCGCGCGAAGAGACCGTTTTTGCTGCGGCCCTCGCCCTGCCGGCCGCCCAACGCCCCGACTTCCTCGCCGGCGCCTGTGCCGGCGACGCCGCCCTCCGCGCCCGCGTCGAAGCCCTGCTGGCCGCCTCGGCCGAGGAGGCGCCGTACCTCGATCAACCCGCCGCCACGCGGACCTATGCCGCCGGGGAGGAAAAGCCCGGTGACACCATCGGCGTGCCCACCGAAGGCCCGGCGAAGGCGGGCCGCTACAAACTCCTGCAGCAAATCGGCGAGGGGGGCTGTGGCGTGGTCTGGATGGCCGAACAGCAGGCACCGGTGCGTCGGCGTGTGGCGCTCAAGGTGATCAAGCTGGGGATGGACACCAAGGCGGTCGTGGCGCGGTTCGACGCCGAGCGGCAGGCGCTCGCGATGATGGATCATCCCAACATCGCCAAGGTGTACGACGCGGGGGCCACGGACACCGGCCGGCCCTTCTTCGTCATGGAACTGGTCCGCGGCATTCCGATCACCCGGTTCTGCGACGAGAAGAGCCTCAGCGCGACCGAGCGGCTCGAGCTGTTCATCCAGGTCTGCCACGCGATTCAGCATGCGCACCAGAAGGGGATCATCCATCGGGACATCAAGCCGTCGAACGTGCTCGTGACCCTGCACGACGACCGGGCCGTGCCCGTGGTGATCGACTTTGGCATTGCGAAGGCGACGAGCGGCCACCTCACCGACCAGACGCTGTTCACCGCGTTTGACCAGTTCATCGGCACGCCGGTCTACATGAGCCCCGAGCAGGCCGACTACAACGCCCTCGATGTCGATACCCGCAGCGACATCTACTCACTCGGGGTCCTGCTCTACGAACTCCTGACCGGCCGTCCCCCCTTCGACCCAAAGACCCTGACCAACGTGGCGGTGGAGCAGATGCGCCGCGTGATCTGCGAGGTCGAACCGCCGCGCCCCTCCGCGCGCCTCCGCACGCTCGGCGCCGAGGAACGCACCAGCGTCGCCCGGCTTCGCGGTACCGTGCCGCAGCGGCTCTCGATGCTGCTTCGCGGCGACCTCGACTGGATCGTGATGAAGGCGATGGAGAAGAACCGCACCCGCCGGTACGAGACCGCCCTCGCCCTTGCGGCGGACATCACGCGCCACCTGCATCACGAACCCGTGATCGCCCGGCCGCCGAGCACGGCGTACCGCGTCCTCAAGTTTACGCGCCGGCACCGCTTCGGGGTGGCCGCGGCGGCCGCGGTGACGGCGGTCCTCGTGGGCGGCATCATCGCCAGCACCTGGCAGGCGGTGCGGGCGACGCAGGCCGAGCGCCGGGCGGAAGCCGAAAGAAGCAGGGCTGTGCAGGCGCGCAGCCGGGCGGAGGTGCTGCTCGACTTCATGCTCGGTGATCTGCGCACCGAGGTGAAGAAAGTGGGCAAACTCGATTTGCTCGCGATGGTCGGGGAAAAGGCGACCGCCTATTTCGCGACGCTCGACCCCGACGAGATCACTCCCACCGCCTTGCTGCAGCAGGCGAGAACCCTGCGGCAGATCGGGGAGGTGCAGATTGAGCAAGCCCGCCTCGATTCCGCGCTGCAGTCGCTGACGCTGGCTTACGCCCGGGCGGGATCGCTGTGCCGCCGGGAACCGCAGAACCGCGAGGCGCTCTTCGAACGGGGGCAGATCGAGTACTACATCGCCCTGGTTTTCCGCCGCCGGGGCGACGCCGAAGACGAGAGGACCTGGATGACCCGCTATCGGGACTCGGCCCTCGCGCTGTTGCGGTTGGACCCGGCGAACTTGCGCTCCCGGCAGGAGGTCGTCTTCGCCCACCACAACCTCGCGGTGTTCAATCTCGACCGCGGCCAGCTCGACGCCGCCCACGACGGCCTCATGGCCAAGCTCGCGATGGTGGAGCAACTGCTCGCCGGCAACCCGCAGGATGCGGCGCTGCAGGCGAGCCTCGCCACCACGCATTCGTTTCTCGGCACAATCGCGGAGCGGCGGGGAAACTACGCCGAGGCGCTCGCACGCTATCGGGCGCAAGCGGCGCTGCTCGAGGCCAGCCGGAAGGAAATTCCCGACGACCGGGAGCGCAGTTTCAAGGTGGCGGTGTGCCGCGGGCTGCAGGTGGAGGTCCTGTTCATCACCGGTCGCCTGGCGGAAGCGGGCGCCCTCCTGGAGCAGACACTCCCTGAGTTTGAGTGTCTGATCGCGCACGACCCGGTCAATCGCCGCTGGCAGTTGAATGCGCTCGTCGCCCAGATCCAGCAGGTGCAACGGGACCGCGCCGAGGGTCGGCTGGCGCTGGCAGACGAACGCCTCACCCACACGCGGCCGAAGATTGAAGCGCTGGTGGGCGCCGAACTCTCCGATCGCAACGCGCTCACGACGGCGGTGACCGTCTGGCGGCTCGAAGCGGAACAGCGCCTCGCGGCCGGGAGCGCCGAGGCCGGCGCCGCGGCCGGCCGGGCCATGGATTACGCGGCCCGGATCGTCGGGCTCTCGGGCGCGTCGGACAAAAACCTGAGCGAGTGTGCCCTGGCGCATGTGGTGGCGGGACGCGTGGCGGAGTCGCTTGCCCAACCCGAGGCCGCCGTGGCCCAAGGCCAGCGGGCACTGGACTTGCTTGGCGGGCGCCACGCGACCTCGAACGACTGGCGCGTGCTGGATCCGTCCGCCCGCGCGCTCGCGCTCCTGGGCCGGGCGGAGGAAGGCCGCGCGCTCACGGAGCGCCTGCACGCCCTGGGCTACCGTCCTCTGCAACCGTGGCCCGCCGCCGTGGCCCCGCGTCTTTCTGTCGGAACCACCCAAAACCCATAGCCACTACGTCCATGCCAACATCCAAAATCCGTATCAAAGTGAAGAAGTTCCGCCCCATCGGCGCTCTGACCACCACCACGGTCGAAATGGAGCTGCTTGATCCCAATCCGGTGCCAGTAGCCGGAGCGAGAGCTGCCGAGGTGACCGACGGCGAAGTGAAGAAGATCGGCAGCTACTTCATCCGATCAAAGAAGGGCGGAAACCCGCTGGATCTGAAATTCTGGCTCCTTGACGACTCGTTACCGGACACCGACGCGGCCAGGTACCACAATTTCGTGGTGCTCGGCATTGCGTTCATCAACCGCGACCAGAACAGCGCTCCGATCTCGCCGATTAGCCCGGACACCAAGGCCGGGAGGGTCGGGGAGCACCGGTTCGTCAAAGTCGAGATTGCGTTGGAACCGGCGCGTGGGTTGGAACCCGCGTACCCCGATCTCGATGGGAAGCTGCGTGTCATGACCGTGACCAACAACCGGAACTACGATGAGAGCGAGAGCTTCGACTACATGATCCTGGTGCAGGACGCGAACTCCGGCGCCATCGGTATCATCGACCCGGAGTACCAGAACGAAGAGTAGGCAAACGCCGTACATTACCCGCGGCTGCACCCCGCTGGCGGGCTTCGGCCTGATCTTCCTGGTGGCCGTGATTTTCGTAGTCTGGATGGAGATGCTGATGGATTTCTGACACGGTGCCTCAGGCAGCGGCGGTTTGCTGCCGTCCGATCGGCGCAGGGGTCTTTCCGCCGTTTCGGCGCAGCCCGCCTGCGAACGGCGTGACAAGCCGGCAAAGCCCCCTTTCTCCTCGTCTCACCCTCGGCACTCCCTCACCCTGACACCTGATCGTTACGAGCCCGTGTCCGATCAAACTCAAGTTTCCCGCGGCGCCCTCTTCCTGAGCTACGCGCGCGAAGACCGACCGGCGGCGCAGCGCATCGCGGAGGCGCTGCGGGCGTTCGGGGTGGAGACCTGGATCGATCAGAGCGAACTGCGCGGGGGCGACGCCTGGGATCATCAAATCCGCCGGCAGATCAAGGAGTGCGCGCTGTTTGTGCCCCTCATTTCGGCGCGGACCCAAACCCGCGGCGAAGGGTATTTTCGACTCGAATGGACGCTGGCGGAGGAGCGCGCCCAGCATTTCGCCCGTGGGGTGCCGTTCCTCGTGCCGGTGGTCATCGATGATACACCCGAGAGCGGCGCGGAAGTACCCGAGGCTTTCCTGCGGGTGCAATGGGAGCGGTTGCCAGGAGGTGTGCCCACGCCGCAGTTCGTCGAGCACCTGCAACGGCTGCTCGACCACCCGCAAAGACTTCCTGCCGCGGCCGCGGCCCCCGCCAACGCGCCGCATTCCCGTGTGCCCGCCGCAAACCCCTGGTTGCGCCGGGCGGCGATCGCCGGGGTCCTCGCGCTGGCCGCGGGCGGGGCCTGGTGGATGCTTGCGCCGCAGCACGCAAAGTCCGGCCCGCCGGTGGTCGTGTTGATGGACTCGACCTTTGAGGATCGGGTGTACGACGAGACGACCAAGGCCAATGGCGGATCGAACGCCGACGACATCACCAATGTGCTGCGCGGCCTCCCGCTTACGACCATCAAGGAGGGAACCAACGCGCGCTGGAACCGCGAGGCCGAGGTGTTGAAGGAGAATCCGGCGCTGATCATCGTTCACCGGTCTGCGTTCTTCACGTATCCTCAGAGCCGGTTTGATGAGTTCTACGATCTCATGCAGGACAAGCTGGTCGCGTTTCTCGGCTACATTGCCACGCAGAATGAACGCACCCGCTTCATCGTGTATTCGCGCCGTTCATGGGAGGACGCGGTTTATGCCGCCAGGTGGCGCGAGGACGCGGCGAATCGGTTTCCAGCCCTGGCCGGGAGGATTGAGACGTGGCGCGTGCCGCTGGATCGCCCCACGTTCCGAAACTCGCTGACCGCGCAGGAACTCAGGGACAGCGTCGTCCGGCAGCTCGGCTTGAAGGTGGCGCCGCGGCCCTGAACGCGCGGGCGCAGTCCGCGCCGCTCCCTCTGCCGCACGAGCTCCGGAAAGTTTGTGATGATCTTCAGTCGTCGCGCGCGGGTCTCCTCGGTGGCGCTCGCCAACGTCAGCACGCGGCTGTGGCGAAACCACCTGGGCGTTTCCGCCCGTGTGACACAAGAGGGAGGACCATCGGCATGCGTTTCCGCTATTTCCAGCCGGCCGTCACCTTCGCGAGCCAGTGGGGTATCACGCGGATTTCGCGCACCGGTTGTTGTCGCTTGGGCACGGCCAGGAGCAGACGGCCGTCGGGATGGACATTGATGATCTGCCCGGCCACCAGGAATTGCCCCTCGTAGACGGGACGCGGCTTGCTGAACTCCTCACCGGTGCGGCGCACCGCCCAGATGCCCGGGCCCTGCGCAAACAGGATTTCCTGTCCGTCCGCCGACCAAGTCGGCGAAAAGCCTGGCGCAACCGTGCGGGACTCGGACGGATTCGCCGCCGACACCAGCCGCACGATGTACTTCATCGAAGGCGGGTCCGGCCGTGCGTAAACGAACCACTTTCCGTCCGGCGAGAAAGAGCCGAACGCCGCCGATCGGTCGCCGTCGACCGAGACACGCTTCGGCAGAAGCGGGAGGGTACCGAGCGCCGCCGCATAGCTCTTCATGCCGGCCGTCACGGCAGCGACAATCCCGGTCGCTTCCTGCGGAGAGACTGAAGGTGAGGGTACCGCGGTGGGTACGGGTGTGGCGTTCATGATGTTTTTGCGGGGAGGTTTGGGGGTGAGGTGACGCCTGCTTTGGGTGGTGGCCGAAAAGAAGCGAAAAATGACGAAAGGAGGCAGCCGTCGTCGCCGGGTCTTTCCGAGGCAGGGTTCTCTTTTCGGCCTCTTTCGTCATTTTTCGGCCGCCGGTTTGGGCGCTGCAGCAGGGGGATTCGAAGCGGTACATGGATTCACCCGGTTTCAATCCCTGGGCGCTCCGAATCGATGGGATCTCCAAGCTCCATGGGGGGCTTTGTCTTCACGACTCCGGGATTCGTGCAGTTGCGGTCCGTTGCGTTTCGGTGGTGGCAGCGCCGCCCGGTGTCTCGGTGGTGCATTCTGGCAGGTCAGGCCTGACGTGAGTCTGTGGTTGCCCCGCCGGGCTGAACCGCTGGCGCTGCGCAACAGGCTGACCCGTCCCCGGCGCCGCAGCGTCGGTTGCGGCTCGATCCGCGAAACCAGCAACAGACTGACCCTGTCCGTTCCGTCCGAAGGCGTTCAGGTTTGCCAAGGGCGCGGGGCGCGCTTCACTTCGGACATGACAGGCCCCGACGAGCCGAAGCTGCTGGCCCGCATCACGGTCGATCCCACCATTTTTGGCGGGAAGCCGATTATTCGCGGCCACCGGCTCGCGGTCGAACACGTGCTCGAGATGCTCGCAGTGGGCGATGCGGAAGCGGAGATCCTTGCCGCCCATCCCTGGCTCGAGTCCGATGACATCCGAGCCTGCCTGCTCTACGCCGCCCGGTCGGTGGGCAACGAGCAGTTGGAACCGCTCGCCACCGCCTGAGCGGCATGAAATTGCTGCCAGGACGCCTCCGGGTGCGCCGGGGCGCGCGCGGCCGTTGACGGTCACT
>CAZDGC010000108.1:22418-24760 GCA_964504885.1 uncultured Opitutus sp. | reverse complement strand
GCACGAGGGCGGCATCTCCTCGCCGCTCATCGCCCACTGGCCGGCGGGGATGAAGACGGAGGGGCGAAGAGCGGGGGAGAGCGGGAGAGTGGTCCACGAGCCGTCGCACCTGATCGATGTGATGGCGACCTGCGTGGATCTCGCCGGCGCCACTTACCCCACCCGCTTCAACGGCGAAGCCATCACCCCGCTCGAAGGCCGCAGTCTCCGCCCCTGGCTGGTCTCTTCCCCTCTCCCCGTCTCTCAGTCCCCCCGTCCTCTGTTCTGGGAACACGAGGGCAACAAGGCGATGCGCCTCGGCCCCTGGAAGCTCGTCGCCAAGCACAAGGGCGCCTGGGAGCTCTACCATATCGATACCGACCGCACCGAGCTGAAGAACCTCGCCGCCGCCCAACCGGAGCGCGTGCGCGCCATGGCCGCCCAATGGCAGGCCTGGGCGGATCGCGTCGGTGTCGAAGCCTGGACCTTCGAAATCGCCGAAGGCTCCGGCGCCAGCCCCACCGGCAAGAAGAAGAAAAAAACCGGCAAGTGAACGACGTAATTTGGTTTCACCTACACTTCCAGCGATCATGCGACTCCGCCCCGCTCTCGCCTTGCTCTCCGCCGGACTCGCCGCGGTGGCGTCCACCTTCGCCGCTTCCGCCGCCGCGCCGCGCCCGAACATCGTCGTCATCCTCACCGATGACATGGGCTATTCCGACCTCGGCTGCTACGGCGGCGAGATCGCCACGCCGAATCTCGACCGGCTCGCCGCCGGCGGCCTGCGTTTCACCCAGTTCTACAACGCCACGCGCTG
The DNA here is from genome assembly GCA_964504885.1 of uncultured Opitutus sp. GTDB lineage: Bacteria > Verrucomicrobiota > Verrucomicrobiia > Opitutales > Opitutaceae > ER46. The sequence continues at coordinate 23,964 of CAZDGC010000108.1, read as the reverse complement.
CTGCCCCACCCGCGCCTCGCTGCTCACCGGCCTCTACCCGCACCAGGCCGGCATGGGCTTCATGGTGCGCAAGGTGGACCATCCCGGCTACGCCGGCGACCTGAGCCGCAACGCTGTCACGATCGCCGAGGTGCTCCGCGCCGCCGGCTACCGCACCGCCCTGGCCGGCAAGTGGCACGTCGCCCTCTCGCACAGCCCCAAGGACGGCATCGACAACTGGCCCGTGCAGCGCGGCTTCGACCGCTTCTACGGCACGCTGCGCGGCTTCGGCAGCTTCTACGACCCCGACACCCTCTGCCGGCAAAACACCTTCATCACCCCGGAAAACGATCCCGAGTATCAGCCAAAGGACTACTACTACACCGACGCCATCACCGACAACGCCATCCGGTTCATCCGCGAGGTCCCGCGCGAGCAGCCGTTCTTCCTCTACGTCGCCCACACCGCCGCCCACTGGCCGCTCCACGCCCCAGAGGCCGAAATCGCCAAGTACCGCGGAAAATACGACGCCGGTTACGACGCCATCCGCCGCGCCCGCGTGGAACGGATGCGACAACTCGGCCTCCTGCCCGCCAGTTGGGCACCCGCGCCCACCATCGGCCGTTGGGACGAGGTCAAGGACAAGGCCTGGGAGGCGCGCTGCATGGAGGTCTACGCCGCGATGATCGACCGCATGGATCAGGGCGTCGGTCGCCTCGTCGACGCCTTGAAAAGCGACGGCCGCTACGAGAACACCCTGATCATTTACCTGCACGACAACGGCGCCTGCGCCGAGCGCCAGGGTCGCAATCCGCCGGCCGCTGCGGCCAAGGGCAAGAAGGCGAAAGCGGCGCCGGCGCTCAAACCGATGGGCCGCGACGAACTCCAGACCCGCGCCACCCCGCCGATGCAGACGCGCGACGGCCGCCCCGTACGCACCGGCCCCGGCGTGATGCCCGGCCCCGCCGACACCTATGTCGGCTACGGCGAAGCCTGGGCCAACGTCGCCAACACTCCGTTCCGTGAATACAAACACTGGACCCACGAGGGCGGCATCGCCACGCCGTTCATCGCCCACTGGCCGGCAGGAATCAAGACGGAGAGAGGGAGAGAGGGGGAACCGGGCAGACTCGTCCACGAGCCTTCCCACATCATCGATCTCATGGCGACCTGCGTGGATCTCGCCGGCGCCACGTATCCGACCGAATACAACGGCCGGAAAATCAAACCCCTGGAGGGTCGCAGCCTCCGCCCCTGGCTGCTCTCCCCCCCACTCTCTGTCTCTCAGTCTCCCCGTCTTCTCTTCTGGGAGCACGAGAGCAACCGCGCCGTGCGCGCCGGCCAGTGGAAACTCGTCGCGATGGAGGATCAGCCCTGGGAGCTGTACGACATGAACGTCGACCGCACCGAGTCGTGCAACCTGGCGGCGCGACATCCGGAGCGGGTGCGCGAGTTGTCCGCCGCCTGGGACACCTGGGCGCAACGCGCCGACGTGCTCCCCCTGGGCACCTACAAACCCGTCTACCGCACCCCGGGAAAGTGAGCTCCAGGCAAAGCTCCCGCGAAG